>JBBPZQ010000146.1:0-2735 GCA_038198935.1 Anaerolineae bacterium | reverse complement strand
TTTTCGGGGCCAACACAAATGGAGCGAGCAGGTGCCATTCGGCTTCGCTCAGATCAGTCTCGTAGGGTAATCTTGGGGTTGTCATAACCTCATTCTACCCACGTCACGCCATTTTACCGATTTTCCAAACACGCTCTTAGCGTCGCGGTCAGTTGGGTCGGATTTCAAATCGCCATTGTCCACGCGGTTGTTGCCTGCGTCGAACACTTGCAGTGTTGCCTGCTTGGCATCCACCGCGTCGGTGAATACGCAGCGCACTTCCTTTGGCGGCTGCGCGTTGGTCGAGCCGACGGCGGGCGCGCAGTGGTCAATGAACGCGTGCGCCGATGCGAACGGAACGGCGGCGAGCAGCCAAGCCAAAATGCACAGCGATGCGAACGCGCATGAGCGTTTCATGTATCCTCCAAGTGTTTGAATTGATGCGCCTACATACGTACGATGTTTTTTTGCGCGCACAATCACGCGCCAATCCATCAACGCATCGGTGGAGGATCGAGCGGAACGAGCAGCGGAGTTTTAAGGAAGAGAACGGCAGGGAGCAAGCGAATGGAAAAACCGGTTGGGATGTGCAGCAACACCAACACACTGAAGCCAATCATGAGAGAGAAGAACTGCAATGCCGAGAGCGGATTGAACGCGTGCACGACCGTTTCATTCGTTGTGCGGGTGCAGAGGCTGCACAGATTCGGAGCGCTGATGGTATCAGTCGCACCGCCGCCGATCCACCAGTGCTCGTGCTCAGGCACGAGACTGTGCCATGCCGTGCCCCAATAGGGCAGCGTCAAATAGAACAGCAGCGCGCCGAGCAGTGCGAGACGCAGCCGGGCTATCGAACATGACGTGCGAGCCATTGGCTACAGTATAGGCGAGCGGGTGCGCGTCGTCAATTGGGCAACGTTATTGCGAGCAAAGCGAAGCAATCTCCCTCCAAAGGCGGGGAGACTGCTTCGTGGCAAATAACGCTCCCAATGACACAGTAGGGGCGAAGCATTCGCAAGGCGCGCTGGTCTGCCTGTGACCTGCCGCGAATGCTTTGCCCCTACGATGAAATGATGGGTCGTGGCGACGTAGCATTGCTACGTCGCTGCGGTCGTGAGCACTTGCAATTCACGCATGCCCTTCACCTTCACGTCCACAGCCACGCGCCCGTCTGCCTCAAGCGCTTCGAGCGTCGTGCGCGTGTCGGCGAGCGGCCAACCGAACACGCGCGCGATGTCTTTCGGCGTGCTGGCGATGACGTTGTGCAGATATTGAGCGGCGACGTTGCGCCGCGCCTGCTCGCGCGTGATGCGACGCGCGCGCTCTGCTACGTGCGGATAGTAGCGCGGCAGAATCTCGTAGATGAACGCGTAGCGCCACGCGCCCGCTTGCGCCACGCCGATGGGCAGCACCTTCAAGCCGACTTGCAACTCCGTCAGCGCGCGATCAAAGCGCGCGCGACGCTTGCCTTCGCTCGCCATGCGCGCTTCCTTGCTCAAGCGAATGGTGTGCATCGCGCCCTGTTCCAACAACACCTCATAAATATTTTTTGCCTCGACTGATTGGTTGCCCTCGCGGTATTCATCAAGATAATCGTGTTCGTAGTCGCCGAAGTTCTCGCTCAATGCGTAGAAATTATGCAGGAAGTCGAGACTGACCAGCGTGGACTTCGCGCGCAGCAGCTTGCCGTAATACCACCAGCGTTGACCCAGCGACTCATCTTTCCAGCCCCACGTGCGCTCGATCTCGTAGCCGCGATGCTTGGGCGATGTTTTCTTCACGCGCCCCGCAATCGCATCCCACAGCGATGGCATCTCGACGTTTTGAATCGGGAACAAAAAGCAGAAGCCAACGTCGTTCACGAACTCCTGCGCCTGTTCTTTCGTCGTCACGCGCAAATCCATCCGCCGCCGATAGCGTGCCGCCCGCGCGGCTAGAACCATTTGCTTGTCCATCGCCTTGCATCGTAATACGAACGGCTATCGAATGCAACATAAAAGCGCATCCGACGGTTCAGGTGCGCTTTCAGTTCATTCACTTCAATGGGGTATTGGCGTGGCTATGGCGGGTCGAGCAGCAAGGTCTCGCACATCTTGCGGCGGGTGGATGGGTCGGCGTGAGGTATCGCGCCCGCTCCTACTTGGGTAGGTTGCCTTTGAGCCACATGTTATCTCGTTGACGATGTTCCTTTGTTGTTTTCACGCATCGCAGCGAAATGCTCCATTAGCAGTCGGTGAATGAAGATGTAGCCGCCACCGACTTTGCGCAAAAAAATGCGTTCAGCAGCGTAGTCCAAGAAGCGAGCGTAATTCAAGGGCATAGATCCTGTACGCCAGAGGATAAGACGCAGAGTGTAATGTTGGATGACATCGAGTCCGCCATACCAGAGGGCGGCAGTCAGCCCAGCACTCAGCCCAGCACTCAGCCCAGCACTCAGCCCAGCACTCAGCCCAGCACTCAGCCCAGCACTCAGCCCACCAATCAACCCAAGAAGCACACCAGTCCAGATAGCATTTCGTAGTGATAGCCGAATCCCTTCATTGGGCGAGGTCTTCGTCCCTACAACACCAATATTTAGCCCGCCATAGGTTGCGCCAATCAACATACCAATTAGCACATTGGTCACAAGTTAAGGTAACGGTCAAACTGTCAAGTTTGTGATTCGCGCCATGCTGATGTATCAGAGAAGCATGGCCCCATTAGATGCTGCACCTGAACAACCAAAGAAAACGAGTTCCGTCCGTCATACCCGTGCG
>JBBPZQ010000145.1:0-18161 GCA_038198935.1 Anaerolineae bacterium | reverse complement strand
GCAGTCCCGCCAGTGCGCTGCCATACGTCTCAGAAAAATAGCAGCGACAATGGACACAGCCATACAGCCGACGCTGCTCACCGCTCTGCACGCTATACGTGCTCTGCACTTTGAGATCCGACCTATCACACGCAGGACAGCGGATTTCATTCAGCAACATTGGCCCACCGCGCACGCAAGCGTGGCTGCTATGAGCGCTCAATCCGCTGTCCTATTCAACTGAACCAGTGCCTTCGCGCTACGGGCGTGCTTCGCCCAGCGAAACATCGCCGACGTGGATGCGTCCAACCTCGGCGCCAGAGTTGGCGCGATAGACGATCAGTAACACACGCACTGATGTGCTCGACAGCGCACTGGGTACGCGCACATCGTACACGTCTTGAATCGCTTCGCCCGCACGCCAGAACTGTGTGTGATAGGCATTGTGCACGGGCCAGTCGTCGTGCTGCGCGAGCAACGTGTCGCCGTCAAGTAAGCGCATCGAAACTTTCAAGTCACCCGTGATCGGCGCAGTCGGCTGCCAAGCCAATTGCACGCGCACGAGCTGCGGTTGCGCTTGCGCTAGCGCATCCACACGATATTTGATCGTGCCCACGCGCGGCGCATCGGGTGCCAAGTCGGCACTCTGCGGCGCAGAAAACACGCGCACCAATGGCCCCCACGCGCCGAGCGAATATTGTTCAGGCAAGCCGTTCAACAGTCGCGTGATGAACACGGCGCGACCGCGCGACAACTCTTGTTGAATTGTCGCCATGCGCGCGTCGTCACGGTCGGCTGCGAG
Source organism: Anaerolineae bacterium (assembly GCA_038198935.1). Taxonomy (GTDB): domain Bacteria; phylum Chloroflexota; class Anaerolineae; order JACRMK01; family JACRMK01; genus JBBPZQ01. The sequence goes on along the minus strand of JBBPZQ010000145.1, from coordinate 17,380 downwards.
GGTGACGAGCTCGGGGTGCAGATGCTCCGTTTCCTGAAAGTAGCGCACCAACGTCATCTCGCCGAGAATGCCGACCAGTGTCGCATTCGACGGAAAGTCCTGCGCCATGATGTCGCGCCCGTAGTCACGCACGTCCGTTTTGTGGCTGAGATCATTCGCGGCGAACGCCGACGGAAAGCTGGCGTAAAAGTTCAATGCCAGTGCGAGCAACAACAGAACGCATACCAGTACACGCGCGCGTCCGCTCGTCTGCATCAGCGCGCTCACACCGAAGCCGATCAAGATTGCTTCAATCAAAAATGCCGGAATTGCAAACACCTCGACATCGGGCACGCGATAGACGAGCACGAAGGCGAGGTAGGTGAGGAAGGCGACGGCGAAGAACCACGCGCGCCACGAGTGGCGAGTGGCGAGCGACCAGATTGGACTCGTCACTCGCCACTCGTCACTCGTCACTTTGAAAAGCGCAGCCAGTCCCACGAGCGCGAGCACAACACCCAGCCAGCCGAATTGATCCACGAACAAGTTCGCAAAGAACAGCGTTGCGTGGTTCTCGTTGAATGGATTCTGCGTCAGGAAGAGGTTGTAGTTGCTGGCCAGCACCCAGCGCGCGAAACTATCGGGGGTGTTCTGGTACGTGCCGTCGAGCGAACCGACCGAACCGCGCAGGGGGATGTAGAGGTAGAGCAGCAGAGGTACGAGAAGGGTGAGGATAGGGCGGATGATTTTTGATCTTTGATCTTCGCCGTTCGCTGATACAGCGACCGGCACAGTGCCAGAGCGCGCTTCGCGCTCTGGCGTGATCTTTGATTGTTCAACCAAAGATCGCAAACTTGTCCTGTGCGAAGTCGAAGGATCAAAGTCCACAAATATCACGAGCGCCGGCGCGAGCAGGATGATCGTGCGGTGGTGCGTGAGCGCCAGACCGACCAAGAACGCGAGTGACGAGAGGCGAGTGACGAGTGACGAATTGTCAGGCTGTCGTCCGTCGTCTTTCACTCGCCACTCGCCACTCGCCACGCCGATGATCGCCGCCACGAACAGCGCATTGAGCGCATATACTTCCGCGATGACCGCTTGCGACCAGAATACAGGCGAGGCGGCAAGCATCGCCGCGGACGCGAGCGCGGCGAATACCGAGCGCGTGAGTTGCAGCACGATTAAATATACGAGCGCGACGGCGAGCGCGGCGCAAACTGCCGACAGCAGATTCGCGCGATAGGCGGCATCGCCCAGTGGGATGAACGTGAATAGTTTGAGCAGCAGCGTGTAGAGCGGATAGCCTGTCGGGTGCGCGATGGCGAGTTTGTATCCGACCAATTGAAATTCGAGCGAGTCGTCGAAGAGGAACGCAACTGACGGCGCGAGCGTGCGCACGTACAGTGCCAGCGCGCCCAAGAACACGAGCGGAGCCAACCAGCGAGCGCAAGTCATCGCGCGATGATAACACGAGCGATGCGCAGAACAAAACAGCCGACTGAATTCAGTCGGCTGTACTCTATCTCGTCGCAGGAGCGCAGATACTGCGCCCCTACCCTATTCAATTGAGGAAGCGCGGCAGGTAGAAACTCAAGTAGTGCAGCGACTCGGCTGCGGCGGCGCGCACGGCGAGCGCGTCGGCGTCCTCACGCGCGAGGATGACGTCGTATTGTGCAAGCGAAATGTTTTCGCCGTCACACGCCACAGACCCAGCGCCGTCGGTGACATACAAAAACAAGTCTTCGCCGTCGCGCGGCAAGTCGAGCGAGGTTGCGCCGCCTGCGTTCACGCTCGTCGCCGTGAGGCGCGGCTGGCCGATCATGTGCCGCTCCATCGGCGAATCGTCGCCGATGAGGCTGAACACGTTGGCGTCGCCGACCGTCCGCATCGGCAGTTGCTCGCGGCTCAGTTGCTGGTAATGCGGCGCGAGCGTGCGGCGCTTCAAGTCTGCCATATACCAAATCTGAATTACGCGCACGGCATCATCGCTGTGATTCAGTTCTTGATGTTCGATATACGCGCCCGAAAACATGCGCTGCAACTCGCCAGCGCGGATGTCGCCCCTGCCGCCAGTGCTGTCTTCGTGATGCAGCGTGCCTTCAAGCACCCAAGTGAAAATCTCGACGCCGCGATGCGGATGCCACGTGAAGCCGTTGCGTGGCGCGATGCTCGTCATATGCGCGGTGAGCATTCCACTCAGCCGCTGCAATGGACTATAGCCGCCGACGGCGAAGTGACTGTGCAGCCAATGCACCGGATGAATGACAGGGAATGCGTCGGCTTTGAAATGTTGAAACGATGCAGTCTGAACAAACTGCGGTTGAACGACTGTGTATGGAACCATTTTGTTAAACCTCGTGCAAGCATCAGGGCGCGGTCACCGCGCCGCGCCATCCAACTTCGTCTCTCATTATACTGGCGTTCGGCGCGCGTTACCCTTGAACTTGCTCCTGCCAGATGTCACCATCGTTTAAGAATACCAGTCATCCGTCCTCTAGTCTGTCCTGAGCGATGTGCCTTGCACATTTCTTGCGAGTGGGTATAATCTCGCGCACGAGACGCCAATTTATGAGGAGACTGTGATGGCGACGGATTCGGTTGCGCTCGGCGCGACGGCAGCGCCGCTTCCGTTTCGGCGGCGTAACTACTTCTTCATCAGCATCTACGCCTTCGCGCTGTCGTACTTCGGCACCGCGCTCGGCACGATTGCCACACCGCAGTTGATTGTGCGCGTCGTGCCCGACCAACTCGAAGGCACGGCGACGGGTGTGGTGCGCTACCTCGGGTTGCTCGTCGCAATTGTCGTGCAAGCGTTCGCGGGTTCATGGAGCGACCGCACGCAGACGCGCTTCGGCAAGCGCAAGCCGTTCATCCTCGTCGGCACGCTTGGCGACCTCGTGTTCATCGCACTCACATTCTTCGCGGGCTTGATCGCGGGCGACTTCTTGTGGCTGCTCATTGCCGCCGTCGGTTTGCAGTTCACCTCAAACATCGCGCAGGCCGGCTATCAAGGTTTCATTCCTGACCTCGTGCCGACCTCGCGGCGCGGCGCTGCCTCGGGCGCGAAGAGCATCGCCGAGATGAGCGCGTACTTGCTCGCGGCGTTCATTGCGACCATTCAACTGGGGCGCGGCGAGTGGCTGCAAGCGTTCGTCGTCGTCACCGTCGTGCTGCTTGTTGGGTTGGCGCTGACATGGTTCGGCGTGGACGAATGCCGCGCGCAGCCTGCGCTTGCCGCCGCGCCGCAGAAGCCGACGCTGCGAGAGATGGTCACGCTCGACCGCAAGCGTGACTCCGCATTTATTTGGTGGATCATCTCGCGTCTGCTCATGTCGGCCGGCATCGCCGTGCTGACGACGTACACCTTCCTTTACGCTAAGAACTTCGTGCATGCGAGCGACCCGAACGCCATCGTGCGCGGGCTGCTCGTCGTCACGGTGGCGATGATTCTCATCACCTCGCAGCCTGTCGGCTTGATGGCCGACCGCGTTGGCTATAAGCGGCTGACGATTCTCGCAGGTGTGCTGAACGCGCTCGGCATCTTCCTCACCATCTTCGCCACCGGCAAACCGATCTTTAGCATCGGCAGCTTCGAGGTGTTAGATGTGCTGCTGTTCGTGTCGCCCGTCGGCATCGGGCAGGGACTGTTCCTCACGTCGAACTGGGCATTGGGCATTCAACTCGCGCCGCGCGAGGCGAGCGGCAAGTATCTCGGCTTGTCGAATCTCGCGTCGGCGGGCGCGGGCGTGTTCGCGGGCTTACTGGGACCCATCATTGACTTGGCCGGCTTCCCACCGCTGCTTTTCATCGCGACCGTGAGCGTCGTTGTCGGCACACTGATCGTCGCGTGGAAGATCCAGGAGCGTTAGCGCAGACCTCGCGGGTCTCAGAGACCTGCGAGGTCTTTGCATTTCGGAGATCACAATGACCCATCTCTCTCGTCCGCGCACGTTTGCGTACAGCGCAGGCCAGTTCGCCGCAGGCTTGTACTTCGCGTTCAACACGTTCATCCTCTCGCTGTATCTCTCGCAGTTTACCAGCAACAACATCCTGATCGGCTGGTTGAGCAGCACACGCTCGTTCGAGCAATCGGTCATCCAACCTATTGTCGGCGCGACGAGCGATCGCGTCTGGACGCGCGTCGGGCGGCGCGCGCCATTCTTCCTCGCCGCGATGCCGATTGTCGCTGTGCTGCTCATCGTCAACGGACTGCTGCCGACGCCCGCCACGCCCAACGAGCCGCCGCAGTTGTGGCTGGTCGTCAGCACCATCTTCCTGTTCTCGCTCGTTTTCAACATCGGCATTGATCCGTACTACGCGCTGCTCGTGGACGTGACCTCGTCCGAGCAGCGCGGACGCAAAAATGGTTGGGCGCAATTGGCCGGCTTTCTCGGCCAATGCACGCTGCTCATCCTCTCGATCTTTTTGTGGACGAAGCAGCCGTTCCTCGTGTGGCTCGTCGTCGCGCTTGGACTGGTCGTGGGCTTTGGCATCGTCGCGCTCGGCGTGCGCGAGCCGCGCGAGTTGCCACACTGGGCGCACAAGAGCAAGCCCGCTTCCGCGCCGCGCCGCTCATTCGGCGCGCTTGTTCCATACCTGCGCGACCTATATCACACGCAGCGCGAGGCGACGAAGCTGCTCGGCGTGAAGTTCCTGTATCAATTCGGCATCAACGCCGCCGCGCCATTCCTCACGCTCTTCATCCGTGACGAGATCGGTCTGAATGGTTGGTCGGATATGCTGAGCGCCTTCCCATTCCTTACGACACTCGGACTGGATAAGATTGACGCCAGCAGCGTGGCACTGTTCGTCTCGTTCGCCTTCTTGATTATGCAATTGCTGTGGGCGGCGCCGTGCGGCTTCTTGGGTGATCGCTTCGGCAAGAAGCGCATCTTCGCACTTGGCTTGGGTGTGATGGGCGTGACCGCGCTGCTGTCGGCGTTCGCGATGAACATCCCGCAGATTTTGTTCTATCTCGTCTTTCTCGCGTTCGGCAACACGGCGCAGACGGTCTTGTTCGGTGTCTATCTCGCCGACCTGATTCCGGGCGACCGCGTCGGCGAGTTCACCGGACTGTCCGCCGCTGCCGAGACGGGCGGCACGTTCTTGTCCATTCTCGTCGCAGGCGCGCTCATCAATTTGAATTTGTACGGCTTGCAGTATCGAATGATTTTCATCGTCACGGGCTTGTTCCTGCTGCTTGCCGTCGTCGCCGTGCAGTTCGTCAAAGCGCGCGTGACGGCAGACGTGCTGCCGAGCGCAGGCGCGCCGTCCGGCGTGGCGTGAACGATTGATTGCAAGAGTCTGATGGAGTCTCTGGCTGCTAGCCTCTGCGGCTACCTGATGGGCTCGATCCCGACAGCGTACATTCTCGCGCACGCGACCAAGCACGTGGACATCCGCACGGTGGGCAGCGGCAACGTGGGTGGCTCGAACGTGGCGACGCAAGTCGGGTAGTTGCCCTCTATCGCGACGCTGCTGTTTGATTTAGTGAAAGGCGCGCTAGTGATTGCGATCCTGCGCCGTTATGGATTCTCGGCAGAGGCGCAAGTGCTCGCGGGCATCGCGGCCGTGGCCGGGCACAACTGGCCCGTGTGGCTGCGCTTCGTGGGCGGGCGCGGCATCGCGACGACGGGCGGCGTACTGTTCATGTTCGGCGCGCTCGAAACGATTCTCGCAGGCGTCATCATCCTGATTGGTTGGGGTGTGTTCCAGCGCGGCGCAAACGCGACACTGCTGGCGTTCGTGCTCTGGCCCATGCTCGCTTACATCTTCGGCGAGTCGCCAAGCGCGGTGCTCTGCAGCATCGTCATCTTCGTCATCATCGTAGCGCGGCGCTTGCAGGGCAGCCCCAGCGTGAAGCGGAGCATTGCGGGTGACAACGTCTGGTGGAATCGCTTATGGTTTGACCGCGATATTCGCAATGAAGCGGAGTGGGTCGAGCAGAAGTGGTAAGGCCGATGTGTTACATGCCTCTCGACCGCACGATACTCCACAACAACCTTGCGCCGAGCAGCATGGCGATCACGAACGAGACTTGCGCAATCGGAAAATCCACACCGAGGATCGGCAGCGTGAATGCGCGCCCGCTCTGAATGAGCAGCGCCGAGCCGATGATCGAAGCGGCGACAATCAGACCGAACGCGAGCCGATTGGCGATCACGTCAAGTTTGTTGGTGATGACCTCCGCATCGGTGAACGACAAATTCAAGTGCAGTTCGTCGCGCTCCACTTTGGTCAGCAGCTTGTCGAGGCGGCGCGGCAGCGACTGCGCCAGCGCGTTCGTCTCGCGCAGCGCACGCGCCATGCTGCTGCCGATACGCTCCGGCGAAAAGCGCTCGCGCACCAACTGCGTGGCGAATGGCTGCGCCACTTCGACCAGCACGATGTTCGGATCGAGTTGGCGTGTAACACCTTCAAGAATGGCCAACGTGCGGCCCAGCAGCGCGAAGTCGGACGGCAGTTTGATACGATGGCGATTGGCGATGCGGAACACTTCGCCGAGAAAGTCGCTCACGCGCACGTCATTGAGCGACAAGCCATAGTAGCGGATCATGAAGCGCTGCACGTCGCGCCGCAGCTCATCCTCGTTCGCGCGCGAGTTGCCGCTGAGTCGGATCAGCGAGAGCGCGATGCCGTCCACGTCGTTGCGCACGAGCGAGACGAGTAGATCCACCAGTTGGTCTTTCAACTGATCGCTCAGATAGCCGACCGTGCCGAAGTCAATCAGCGCGATCTGCTGGCCGACGATGAAGATGTTCGCGGGGTGCGGGTCGGCGTGGAAGAAGCCGTCGGTGAAAATCTGCTGCATGTATAACTCGCTGCCCATGCGTGCGATGGCGGCCAGGTCATACTTCTCTTCGCGCAGTCGCACGAGGTCGTTGATCTTTAGCCCGACGATTTCCTCGCTCACGATGACGCGCTTGGTCGTGAGATGCCAATACACTTTCGGCACGAGCAGGCGCGGATCGTCGGCGAAGTGACGGCGGAAGCGGTCAGCATTGCGCCCCTCGCTCGTGTAGTCCAGTTCTTGTCTTAACGCATACGCGAACTCTTCAGCCAGCTCGACCAAGTTGAATTGCCGCGCGGTCTCGGAGCGGCTTTCGAGAAAGCGCGCCTGCGATACCAGCAGGTCGAGGTCGGCGGCGATGACGCTTTCAATATCGGGACGCTGCACCTTGACCACGACTCGCTCGCCCGTGTGCAACCGCGCACGATGCGCTTGCCCGATGGACGCCGACGCGAGCGGCGTCGGAGTAAATTCCGCGAACAGCGCGGCGATGGGTGCCTGCAGCTCGGATTGAATCACGGCGCGCACTTGCTCGATGGACACGGGCGGCGCGGCGTCGAGTAATTTTTCTAATTCCGCCACGTACTCAATCGGGAAAATATCGGGGCGTGTCGCCGCGAGTTGGCCCAACTTGATGAACGTGGGACCCAGTTCTTCAATCGTCAGTCGGATGCGCTGCGCCGTCGTGAGTCGCTCGTCAAGCGGTGCGCTGCCGTCGAGCGCTGAGGCAGCGCGGCGGCCGCGCGGCAAGAAGCGCGTCAATTCCCATTGCTGCGCCAGCGCGCCGAGACCGTTGCGCATGATCACGTCCACAATCTCACGTGCGCGTGCCAGTTCGGAGACCTGTTGCTGGAACGGGAGGCGGAGAGTCACGCGCTCATTATACAATCAGTGAACGGTGAACGGTGAACGGCGTCCTTTACGACTGTTGACTGTTCACTGTTCACGGTTGCTCGTTCACCATGACTTTCAGACTACTTGACCCCGCACGGTTAGTTCGCTAATATACGCGCGATGGTTACCATTCCTCTGCATGATTACCTCACGCACGTCAAAGACCTGATTCAAACCGAGCAGTACGAGCGCGCGATCGGCATGTGTCAACATGCGCTACGTGCCCATCCGCGCTGCGTTCAATCGTATGCACTGCTCGGGCAGGCGTGTCTCGAAACCGATCGGCCCGACGACGCCGGCGACATGTTCCGCCGCGTCTTGGGCGCAGACCCCGAGAACTTCACCGCGCGCGTCGGGCTGGGTGTCGTCGCCGAAGGCATCGGCGCGTTGGACGAAGCGATCTGGCAATGGGAGCGTGCGCTCGAACTGGAGCCGAATCATCCTGAAGTGCGCGACGAGCTGAAGAAAGCGCGCGCCAGCCAAAAGAAGAACGGCGACGAGCGCATCAAGTTGTCGCGCGCCGCATTGGGCCGCATTTATTTGCGTGGCGAGCAATACGATAAAGCCGCGAGCGAACTGCGCGCCGCGCTCAACAGCGTCGGCGGCAACGGCGAGGGCGCGCACGACCGCTTCGATCTCGAAGTCGCGTTGGCGGAGGCGCTCTATCGTGGCGGGCGAATGCGCGAGGCGGCCGACGTATGCCGCAGCGTGCTCAACATCTTGCCGAACGCGCTGAAGCCGAACCTGATTCTGGGTGACATCTACATCGAGACGGGCCGCGAGGATGACGCGCGCGCGATGTTTGAGAAGGCGCAGAGTCTCGATCCCGAAAATCAACTCGCGTCACAATTGCTCAATCAGCCGGCGCCGCTTGCGCCGCGCACGGTCACGATTGAATCGCCGAACGACGATGTGCTATTTGCCGCACCGCAAATCGAAGCACGCGCGCAGCCGTCGCTGCAAGATGTGGAGAGCGCGCTGCCTTGGCTGGCGCAAACGCCAGTGATGCCCGCGCCGACGACCACGCCTGCGCCTAGCGCAGAGCCAACATCTGACTATGACCTACCTGATTGGTTGAAGGCGCTCCGCTCCGAAGCACTAACAACAGAACCGCCGACCAGTGCGCCCGCCGAAGCCGAAGCCAGTCCGAGTGACCTGCCCGATTGGTTGAAGGCGTTGAGCGAGACACCCGCAGGCGAGACGACTGAAACGGCTTCGCCGACGGCGGACACGACCGTCGCTGAGCCGAGCATCCTGACGGAACCCATCACACACGAGCCGAGTCCGACGAGTACCGAACCGAGCGTCGGCACAGCAGCCGAGTTGTCCGACTCGCCAATGCTGTTGCGCGCGGAGTCGGAACCAAGCACGCTTGAGACCACTCAAGCACAATCGCCAACCGTCAGTGAAGTTGCTCCCGATTGGCTCGCCGCGCTGCGAGACAAACGCGTCACGGCTGACGCGGAGCACATCCCACCTGAATCGGCTGCTGCCGCAGAGTCACCCGTGGCCGAGTCGGCGAGCGATGCCGATCTGTTGCCCGAATGGCTGCGCAATCTCGCGCCCGCCGAACCCGAACCTCCCGCGACGTTTGTCCAGCCGCCGCGCATACCCCGCGAACCATTGGCGTACTTCGACGATAGCGCTGCGCCGCCTTCGATTGAAACGCAAGATATTCCACAAGGCGACGCCGAGCAGCAGGCACGGCTCGACCTCGCGCGCGCACTGAAAGACCTTGACCTTGACTCCGCATTCGAACTGTACGCGATGATGGACGGCGCGAGCGAGGGACTGCGGCAACAAGCCATCGCCGACTTGCAGCCGCTGGCAGCGAGCAATGCGCGCGCGCAGCAAATCATGGCGCAGTTGCGCGGCTCTGCGCTTGTCGTTCCACCTGCGTCCGCCGAGGCTGAAGCGCCGCGCGCCCCGATGAGCGAAGCGCATCCGGAAGTCGCCGCACCGCCAGCCACGCCACCTCAACCAGAGCCGCCCGTCGTCGAGCCGCCGCGTGCGCCACGCGAAGCGACTGCCTATTTCGACGACAGCGCCGCGCCGCCATCCATCGAATCACAAGCCGCCCCGACGGGCGAAGCGGAGTATGCGGCACGGCTCGATCTCGCGCGCACGCTCGCCGATCTCGATCTCGACTCCGCGCTCGATCAATACGCATTGATGGGCGGCGCGAACGCGATGTTGCGGCAACAAGCCATTGACGACCTGAATGCGCTGACGCGCACGCACGCCGAGCAAGCGCGCGTGCACGTGGTGCTGGAGCAGTTGCAGAGCGCGAGGCAGCGTGCGCCCGACGAACTCGATCAGGCACAGCCGGAGCCAGCACCACCCGCGCCTGCCGAACCCGTCGTGACCGAAGAGGCGATGGAGCAATTCGTTCCAATGGCGGATGAAACTCGAACGGAAGTGCCCGCGCCAACAGAGCCGATCGTCACCGAAGAGACGATGGAGCCGCCGCGCGAAGCGATTGCATACCTAGACGATTCCAGCGCGCCGCCGTCCGTCGAGTCGCAAGCGGTGCCGACTGGCGCGGCGCAATATCAAGCGTGCCTCGACCTCGCGCGCGCGTGGAAGTTCATGGACGTGGACGAGGCGCTGAAGCAGTATGCGCACTTGCGTGACGCACCCGCTGCGCTGAGGCAACAAGCCATTGCGGATGTCGAGCAATTGGCAAAGAGACATCCGCAGGCGCAGCGGGTGCTGGCAGACTTGCGCGCTGAACCTGCTGTGTCTGAAGTGGCAAAGGCGGATGAACCGCCGCTCGCGGAGCAAGCCATCCGCACGCAAGCGGAACCGACAACCGAGGTGGCCCAGTCGGAAGCGCAGCCACTTGACGCAGAGACGACAGCGGCAATCAGCGCCGCGCCGACAGCGATATCAGCGCTCACCACAGCGGGCACCGAAGCGCGACCCACAGAAGCAGAGCAGTCTGCCACCCCTCAACCGATGGCAACGGCAGCCGCCGCGCGCATCGCGCCGCAGCCTGAAGTCGCTACTCCGCCGTCAGCACCTATGACCGCCGAACCCACGCGCGCGCCGCGTGAAGCGACGGCATACTTCGACGACAGTGCTGCGCCGCCTTCGATTGAAACGCAGACCTTGCCGACAGGCAACGCCGAATTTGCGGCGCGGCTCGACCTCGCGCGCACGCTGCGTGACGTTGACCTGCATGAGAGCGCGGAGCAATACAAAGCGCTAATGGCCACGCCGCTGTTGCCGCAAGTGATTGACGACCTGTCACAAATGATTCAGGAACAGCCGAGCGAGCGCGGGATGCGTGTGCTGCTGGCCGATGCACTGACGCGCGCGGGCCGCTTGCCGGAGGCAATCGAACAATATCGCGCGCTAGTGTAATGCGGTACGGGTAAACGAACAGACGGGTATACGAGCGGTGCGCTCGTTTACCCGTCTGTTCGTTTACTTGTAAAATGATTGCATCAATTATCAATGGGGTGATGAATGCCTACACAGTCGTATTACGAACGCACGCTCGTTCTGCTCAAACCCGACTCGGTGCAGCGCGGATTGGTTGGCCAGATTCTGTCGCGCTTCGAGAACGCCGGTTTGAAAATTGTCGCGCTGAAAGTCGTGCAGCCGCCGCGCGAGTTCGTGGAGAATCATTATCCGAATACCCCCGATTGGATTCGCGGCATGGGCGAGAAGTCACTCGCCAATTACGGCGAGCAGGGACGCGACCCGCTCAAAGAAGTTGGCACGAACGATGCGATGCAGATTGGCGAGATGGTGAAGAACTGGAACGTCGAATATCTCACGTCGGGTCCCATCGTGGCCATTGTGCTCGAAGGCGGACACGCAATTCAAGTCGTGCGTAAGTTGGTGGGCCACACGCTGCCGCTCAACGCCACGCCCGGCACGATTCGTGGCGACTTCTCCACCGCATCACCCACTATCGCCAACGCGCTGCGCCATAGCATCCACAATATGATCCACGCCTCGTCCACAACCGAAGAAGCCGAGTACGAGATCGCGCACTGGTTTGGCGGCGATACGCTGGTAGAGTACAAGCGCACGGACGAGGACGTGCTATTCTAGCAGCCGTCAGTCGCCAGTCGTCAGTCGTCAGACACAGCAACCGACCAGATCGTTGAAGCAATGAACGCGCATGTTGGCCCGACCCCGACGGATTAGCAGAGGGGAAACCCCGACGATCAGATCATTGAAGCAATAAACCCGCATGTTGGCTCATGCGGGCTTTGTATTGCAGTGGTTCAATCTGGCAACTGAAGACTGACTATTGTATTTTCACCACCCTCGGCGCTTCCTTCCACAGTTCTTCCAGTTTATAGTAGTCGCGCTGCTCGGGCGCGAAGATATGAATCATTAGGTCGCCGTAGTCGAGCAGCACCCAACCCGATTCAGGGGAGCCTTCGTGGCCCACGCGCTTCATGCCGCTCTTATCGAGCGCCTCCTGTACGCCGCCGGAGATCGCTTTGATTTGTCGCTCGCTGTCGCCACTGCAAATGAGAAAGTAGTCGGTGAACATCGAGAGATTGCGCACGTCAAGCAGAACGATGGTGGAGCCTTTTTTGCTCTCTACGCCGTCAATGGCCAGGTGCGCGTAGTCGAGCGCGCTTTGCGACTCAAGTTTCTTTGCGGTCTTGCGAGGAGACTTAAGCCGAACGGGTCGCTCCATACTTTTGCTTGCCATCACGCCTAATGATAACCGTGCCGTATTGATTTTGCAACCTGTGCGCTGAAAAGGAGAAGCCCCGACGCACTTCAGTCGGGGCTTGTGTATATGAATCCCAATAATGGCTTACACGCGTGTGACTTTGACGGCTTGTGGACCTTTTGGCGTGTCTTCAACCGAGAATTGAACGCGCTGATTCTCTTCCAGATTGCGATAGCCGTCGCCGAGGATACCCGAAAAGTGCACGAACACATCTTTTTTCGTGGCGCCAGCGGTATCCGGGTCTGGAGAGATGAAGCCGTAGCCCTTTGCAGGACTGAACCACTTCACCGTACCCATTTCCATGCTCATAGTGTCTCCCCTCCTTTCTGCAATAGGTTCAATAATCCGAAGCAAGCGCAACGGATGGAGCAAATCGAAACGTGCCATAGGTCTAGCCCCAAAAAAAAACCGCAGGCTGAACGTGCTTAGCCAGACGGTTTAGATGAAAAATCGTGCCTCGAACAGGTCCTCGTGCAACAAACTCACGGGCGGAATAATACAACAAGTGTGCACCTTTGTCAATACTGCTGCATAAACAAATTTCCGGCAACTTCGCAAAGCACTCATTCTGGCCCAACCCCTCGTGCTCCGAGCGACGTATGGGCAGCATATCATGGTACGCAACTACCAACTGCCCACGACCGCGCTGAACGTGGCCAAATCGCCGTTCGCCGACGCCGCATGGATGGTACTTCGGGTTAGCTCACTGTGTCGCTGACTGACTGCGCGGCGTCCGCAAGGTTCAGATCCGCGAGATAGACGGCATTCTATAAAATTCTGATTGAATTCTGGTACCTTTTGTGATACGATTCACTTACCTTCGCTGAAATTCTCTCTTCGCCTATGCTGGCTGACTATCTCCCCATCTTGATTATGTTTATCGTCGCCGCCGCGATTGGCATCGGCGGCGTTGCCATTTCGTGGCTGGCCGGTCCAAAGCACCCGAACCCAAACAAGCAAATGTCGTACGAGTCGGGCATGGTGCCGATTGGCACGGCGCGCATCCGCTTCCCCGTCAAGTTTTATTTGATCGCAATGCTGTTTATCATCTTCGACGTGGAAGTCGTGTTCTTTTATCCGTGGGCAGTGGTGTACAAACAACTGAAGTGGTTTGGCTTCGTCGAGATGCTCGTCTTCATCGGTGTCTTCGTGGTCGGCTATGTCTACATTTGGAAAAAAGGCGTGCTGGACTGGAAGTGATGGATAACGCGACCGTTGTTGAGGCTCTCAAGAGCAAATTCGGCAATGTGATCTGGAACGTCGTCGAGTTTCGCAAACAGGCGTTTGTCTGGATCGAGCCGAGCCGCATCGTCGAGGTCTGCCAATTCCTGCGCGACGAGCCCACGCTGCGCTACAATTTCCTCTCGGACGTGTCGTGCGTGGATCGGCTCGGCATGCAAGTCGAAGGCATTGCGAGCGGACAAGACCCAGAGAAGCGTCACGACGACCTGCGCTTTGTCGTGAACTACCAACTGCTCTCGATGCCGAACAAGCATCGCGTGTGGCTGAAGGTCGGGCTGCCTGCCGACGAGCCGCACGTCGCGTCCGTCACGCCGCTCTGGCCAAGCGCAGATTTTCTGGAACGCGAAGTGTATGACCTGATGGGCATCAATTTTGATGGTCATCCCGACTTGCGGCGCATCCTCATGCCCGAAGATTGGAAGGGACATCCGCTGCGCAAAGATTATCCGCTTGGTTTCGAGGAAGTGCAGTTCACACACAACTTCGAGCGCGTGCAGCGCAAGAAGAAGTTTGCGCGGAGTTAGTTTGTTGGTTCGTTAGATAAGAAGAGCCGACGAACCAACCATCCAACTATCCAACTCACCCATGACCTCCCAACGTCTCGCCGATTACATTCCAACGCCGCCGGGCGTAACGCTCGAAGAAGGTCCCGACGAGCATCTCATCCTGAGCATGGGTCCGCACCATCCAAGCACGCACGGCGTGTTGCGCCTCCTGCTCGAACTGGACGGCGAGACGGTCGTGAACGCCACACCCGACATCGGTTACCTGCACACCGGTATCGAGAAGACGGCCGAGTCGTTACAATATCAGCAGGCATTGGTCGTCACCGACCGCATGGACTACCTCGCGCCGCTCTCGAACAATCTCGGCTACACGCTCGCGGTCGAGAAACTGCTCGACGTGGAAGTGCCGCCGCGCGCGGCATGCCTCCGTGTACTCCTCACTGAGCTTACACGCATCAACAGCCACCTCGTCTGGATCGGCACGCAGGGCATGGACCTCGGCGCGATCAGCACGTTCTTGTATGCGCTGCGCGAGCGCGAGAAACTGCTCGACATCTTCGAGTTGGTGTCGGGCGCGCGCATGATGGGGTCGTACTTCTGGATTGGTGGACTTGTGCGTGATGTGCCGCCCGCGTTTGAAAACGAAGTGCAGAAAATCATTGACGCGTTCCCCGCGAGGTTCGACGAGTACGAGCGACTGTTGACCAAGAACCCGATCTTCCTCGAACGCACGCGCGGCATCGGCGTGCTCACGCCCGAAGAAGCGATTGCGCTCGGCACGAACGGGCCCATCGCGCGCGGCAGTGGTGTGGATTGGGACTTGCGCCGCGATATGCCGTATGGCACTTACGATCAATATCATTTCGACGTGCCGCTGGGCACACACGGCGATGTGTACGATCGTTATCTCGTGCGCGTGCGCGAGCTGCGCCAAAGTTTGAGCATCGTGAAGCAGGCGCTCAATCGTCTGCCAGAAGGACCGATCAAAGTCGCCGACCGCAAGATTGTGCCGCCGCCGCGCGAAGAACTGGCGACGAGCATGGAAGCGCTCATCCATCACTTCAAATTTTTCACGGAAGGCATCAAAGTACCGGCAGGCGAAGTGTATCAGGCGATTGAATCGCCCAAAGGCGAGTACGGCGTGTACATCGTCAGCGACGGCACGGCGCGTCCCGTGCGCTGCCACTTCCGCGGGCCCTCGTTCGTCAACTTGCAGGCGCTCGCCAAGATGGTGCAAGGTCGCTACGTCGCCGACGTGATCTCGTGCATTGCAAGTATTGACATTGTGCTGGGAGAAGTGGACCGCTAGCGGATGGCTGATGGCAGATTGCAGATAGCATCTCGCCATCAGCCATATGCCATCAGCCATATGCCCGAAGAATTCCTCGTCGTCATCATCAAAGTCGCGCTGCTCGCGTTTATCATCATCACGGCCGTCGCGTACGTGCAGTTCGTCGAGCGGCGCGTGATGGCGTTCATGCAGTCGCGCTTGGGTCCCAATCGCGTGGGACCGTTCGGCTTGCTGCAACCGCTCGCCGACATCCTCAAGCTCATATTTAAGGAAGACATGACGCCCGCAGGCGCGGATGTACCCGTGTATTTTCTTGCGCCCGCGCTCGCCGCCATCGTCGCCATCGCCGCGTTCGCCGTGATTCCGTTCGGCAGCCGCATCAACGTGCTGGGCTATAATGTCAACCTGTACGTGGCGGACATCAATGTTGGTCTGCTGTATGTGTTCGCGATGTCGTCGCTCGCCGTCTATGGCGTGACGCTCGCAGGCTGGTCGTCGAACAACAAGTATTCGCTGCTCGGCGGAATCCGTTCGGCGGCGCAAATGATTTCGTATGAGCTGCCCCTCGGACTGGCGCTGGTGAGTGTACTGCTCATCGCCGGCACGCTGAGTCTGGGCGACATCGTGCGCGCGCAGTCGGGGCTGTGGTTCATCATCTTGCAGCCGCTCGGCTTCATCATCTACTTCATCTGCGCCATTGCCGAGACGAACCGCGCCCCGTTCGATTTACCCGAAGCCGAATCGGAACTGATTGCAGGCTACCACACCGAGTACAGCAGCATGAAATGGGCGCTGTTCTTCCTCGCCGAGTACATCGCCGTGATGGTGCAGAGCGCGCTCGCCGTCACGCTGTTCTTCGGCGGCTGGAACGGGCCGGGTGTTGAGCAGTTCCCGTTGCTGGGCGTCTTATATTTCGTCATTAAGCTCGCGATCTTTATTTTTGTGTTCACATGGATGCGCGCAACGCTGCCGCGTCTGCGCTACGACCAGTTGATGCGTTTCGGCTGGAAGGTGTTGATGCCGCTTGCGATTCTGAACCTGATTATCACGGCGGGCGCGGTCGCCGTCTTCGCGCAATGAGCAACGACGACTGCATCTTCTGCCGCATCGCGCGTAGTGAGATAAGCGCGAGCAAAGTCTATGCAGACGAGCACACAATCGCGTTCATGGACATCAATCAGCCGACGCGCGGGCACGTGCTGATTATTCCGAAGCAGCACTATGTCAACCTCTTCGACATTGATCGGGACACACTGGCTGCGGTAATGGAGACGACGCGCAAAATCGCGATCGCGACAAAGCGCGCCGTGAATGCTGATGGCATTCAGCTGTGGCAGTCGAATGGCGCGGCGGCGATGCAGGAAGTCTTTCACTTCCATACACACATCTTTGCGCGCTATGTGGATGACGACATCAAGCGCTTGGGCATTCGCGCCGCCGCCAAGCATCCGCCGCGCGCGGAACTGGATGAGTTGGCGCAAGTGATTGCGCAAGCACTGGGAGAATAAACTATGTCAGCGTACGTAATTGTCGAGATTGACGTGCAAGATGCTGAAGGTTATGCTCGCTATCGAGAGATGGCGCCCGCGAGCATCGCGCAGTATGGCGGCAAGTACCTCGCGCGTGGCGGCAAGACCGAAGTGCTCGAAGGTGAGTGGCAGCCGAAGCGGCTCGTCATCTTACAATTCGACAGCGTCGAGCGCGCAAAGGAGTGGCTGCACTCGCAAGAGTACGCGGACGCGAGGACGTTGCGCCATCAGCACGCGAAGAGCAACATGGTTGTGATTGAGGGTGTGTAACTGAATGTCATTCTGAGGAGCGAAGCGACGAAGAATCGACGGTGTCAAGTAATTTGTGTAAATGGTCTTGAGTCAGTGCGTGCTGGTTAGGGTAACGAGACTCTGCCTTCGAACACAATGGCGAATTGCTGCAAGGCGCGGTGCCAGTCACGAATGGGCATCGTCCACTTCTGG
>JBBPZQ010000144.1:0-77285 GCA_038198935.1 Anaerolineae bacterium | reverse complement strand
GATGGTGATGCCGGGCGACAACATTGCGATGGACGTGAAGTTGATCGTGCCGGTGGCGTTGGAACAAGGTGGACGGTTTGCCATTCGTGAAGGTGGACGCACCGTCGGTGCGGGTGTCATTACCCAGATTATTGAATAACACATGAACACCTGACAGGTTCATAAACCTGTCAGGTGTTCTGTTGATTGAGGAAATCATGGCCAAGCAGAGAATTCGCATTCGACTAAAGAGCTACGACCATCGCGTGCTTGATCAATCGGTCAAGCAGATTTGTGACATCGCCGAGAAGACGGGCGCGATTATCGTCGGTCCCGTGCCGCTGCCCACACAGATTGAAAAGTTCACGGTGCAGCGCGCGGCGTTCATTGACAAAGACTCGCGCGAGCAATTCGAGATTCGCACGCACAAGCGTCTGATTGACGTGGTCGAGCCCGGTTCGAAGACGATTGAGAACTTGACCAAACTGAATCTGCCGGCGGGCGTGGATATTGAAATTAAGTTGTGACGGTAGGCGGAGGACGGGAGACGGACGCGATGGACCTCGGTCATCGGTTATCTGTCTTCGGTCGTGAGGTTCTTATGAAAGGTCTGCTTGCAAAAAAATTGGCGATGACCCAGCTGTTCAGTGAGAACGGCGCTGAGTTGGCTGGCGTGACCGTGCTTGAAGCGGGTCCGTGCTACGTGACGCAAGTCAAGACGAAAGCGAAAGACGGCTACGAGGCGATTCAGATCGGCTTTGGCGCGGTGCGCGAAGAGCGCGTGCGCAAGACGCTTCCCAAAGCGGCGCGTGGCCACCTCGGAATGTTGAAGAGTGACGACAAGCATCCGAAGCGCAAGCCCGCGATTGAGGGCATGCCCGCTGTGCGCAACCTGCGCGAGATTCGCGTGGACGATGCGTCGCAATACAGCATCGGACAGAAGTTGGGCGCGGACGTGTTCGTGGTCGGCGAGGTGATTCAAGCGACGGGCATTTCGAAAGGCAAAGGCTTCGCGGGGGTGATCAAGCGCTATCACTTCCGCGGTGGGCCCAAGACGCACGGTCAATCCGACCGACAGCGCGCGCCCGGCTCCAGCGGCGCGACCACGACCCCCGGGCGTGTGCTCAAAGGTCTGCGTCGCGCTGGTCACATGGGCATGGATCGCGTGACGCAGCCGAGCCTGCGCGTCGTGATGGTGGACGCCGAACGCAACCTGATCGCGGTGCGCGGCAGCGTGCCGGGCGGCTCGAACGCGCTGGTGATTTTGCGCGAGATGAAACGCACGGTGAGGAAAGCGGCGAAGAAAAAGTAAGCGCTCCCAGAAGGCTATTATGCGATGGACGTTATCAAAGCCATCACTGATGCTGGACTTCCAGTAAGTCTGAGCAAAGAAGATTTCAACTGAGGCATATACTATAGATTTTCAGAAAATGATTTGGAGGATTAGACCTCCGAAGTCTTTGAGAGTTCGGAAGGTTGCTCTGCCAATTTCTAAATCATTATCTTAACGCCTATAGCTCTAAGCGGTGAAAAATAACTAAACTTGCGTTGGGGAGAACTTGGCTCTCGATCATTTCCGTTGCAATGGCGACGTTGCTTGGCATAGTAGCCGCCACACTGGTCTCAACAATGGTAACCGCGCCGGTTTCGACTTCGCTCAGTAATGAAACTGACCAGAATCTTGCATCGCTCGTCGAGCGCCCGCAGAGTACCGCAGAACTTGTCAACACTGCCGATCTGATCATTGTAGGCACGCTTGGCTCTGTGATCCGCGAGACCAGTGAGGGCCCGCTGAATCAGACTTCCCGACCCAACGATAATCGAAACGTCCCGACTCCTCGAGAGTTGCCTTTCACATACTTTTCACTCCGTGTTGTGGATGTCGTCCTAGATGACGGAACTATTGCGGCGAACCAGCCCATCATTTTTCGCTTCAATGGAAGCGCGGCACGGGATATTGCTTTCGGAAATCTTGTCCCAATGCCCCATACTGGCGAGCGTTTCCTATTTGTGTTGTCCAAATCGGGGGACAACCAAAGTTACGGAGTCAGGTGGGGTCCTTGGGGGCTGCTTGACATCAACGGCCAGACCGTCTCCTACACAGATTGGAAACGGACGCCAGTGAGTTTCACCACCAATGGTCAGACGCCTGATTTCATGCGCGAATTGAAAGCAACGGCTCAAGCCAAACTCAACCATACACTGGTTGTCCCAACTCGCGTGGCGCCAAGCGCGCAGAGCGGAACTATTGCGGAAGATATCATCATTGCAGGCGACAAACTAACTCTCACATACAATCAGTCGCTTGTTCAACGGCTGCCGGCCAACTGCCAGCCGCATGACATTGCAAGCTTGGTTAGCCAATTTGCTGGCGCTTTTAATTCTGGAGATCAAACAAAGCTTAACAGTTTGCTGTTAGGGTCGGATGTGCCTGGTAATCCACCCGATAAAACCCAGTGGTACGCTGTGGTTCCCTATGGTAGCGCCGCCACAGGTTGGCGCCCTGTTGCACTGACTGACTCGAAGGACTTCTTGGCCTATCTTGCGAGTCGGCGACAGCAGGTTGAAAACTGGCGTTTAATCGAGCTGAATATCTCTAGTCTCGATAGAGCAGCCGACTATGTATATTTCTCATCGAGACTTGGCCGATCAGCAAATGATCTAGGCGCTCCAGAGTTACCTGCTCAAATCAGCGGAAGCATCCGATGTACATCGAAAAAAATCAGCGCTTGGGATATGTACATGCAAACGAAGTAACCTGCACATGACAGCGCATGAGCACTGAATGCTGGAATAGCGAGGCAATCAAGATGAGAATCCCAGTTCGAAACCTTCAAGGCGACACGGCTGGCGAGATCGAGGTGCGCGACGACATTTTCGGCATCGAGCCGAACGAAGCGGTCATGCACCAAGCGGTCAAGCGGCAACTCGCCAACAAGCGGCAAGGCAACGCCTCCACGAAGACGCGCGCCGAAGTCGCGGGCGGCACGCACAAAGTGTACAAGCAAAAGGGCACGGGCCACGCGCGGCAGGGCGACAACCGCGCGCCGCATTGGCGGCATGGCGGCATCGTCGGTGGGCCGACGCCGCGCTCGTATGCGCAGGCGATGCCGAAGAAGATGCGCCGCCTCGCGTTGAAGTCTGCGCTGTCGGCGAAGGCAAAGGCGCACGAGATTTTCGTCATTGACGAATTCAAGTTCGGCGCGCCGAAGACGAAACAGATGACGCAATTGCTGAGTAGCATGGCTGTGAAAGACAAAGCACTCGTACTGCTGGCCGGTAGCGAAGAGCATGTCGTAACCTCGTGCCGCAATCTCGGCTCAGTCAAAACCTTGAGCGCGAAGTACCTGAATGTGGTTGACCTGTTGAGTCACAAGGCAATCATCATCTCACGCGACGCGATTCAGATGATCGAGCAAACCTACGGAGGCAATGGCGCAGGGGCGAACGAACAGCCAGCCATTGCGGAGTAAGCCATGCACACGTTCGATGTGATCATTCGCCCGATTGTCACCGAGAAGACGACCGATGCCGCCGATTCGGGCCGCTACGCGTTCGAGGTGGCGAAGAAGGCGAACAAGCTGCAGGTGAAGGAAGCCGTCGAGCGCGCGTACAAAGTGCGCGTCGCCGACGTGAACGTCATGAACATGCCGGCCAAGCCGCGCCGCTTCGGTCGCTATCCGACGGTCAAGCCCGGCTGGAAGAAGGCGATCGTCACTCTGGCAGAAGGTGACCGCATCACGTTGTTTGAGGGCGTGTGAGTTTTCGAGCTGCTCCTGCAAAGCTCGCTCGCGGTTTGCGCGAGTACGCATAGGGGTTTGGAGTTCATTCAATGCCAATCAAAGTTTATAAGCCGACATCGGCGGGCAGACGCGGTTACGTCTCGGTCACGACCGATGACATCACGACGAACAAGCCGCATCGTCCGCTGCTGACCGACAAACACCAGCGTGCGGGCCGAAACTTTCGCGGCGCGGTCACGGTGCGCCATCAAGGCGGCGGCCACAAGCAGCAGTATCGCATCATAGACTTCAAGCGCAACAAGTTCGGCATTCCCGCCAAAGTAGCGACCATCGAATACGATCCGAATCGCTCGGCACGTATCGCGTTGCTGCACTATGCCGACGGCGAGAAGCGCTACATGCTTGCGCCGCTCGGTACGAAAGTTGGCGACACCGTGATGTCGGGTCCACAAGCGGATCTGCGGCCAGGCAACGCGCTGCCGCTTGCAAGCATTCCAGTCGGCACACAGATTCACAACATCGAGTTGAAACAGGGGCGCGGGGGTCAAATCGTGCGCTCGGCTGGCACGTCGGCGCAGTTGATGGCGAAGGAAGGCGAGCGCGCAACCGTTCGTCTGCCATCGGGTGAGATGCGCTACGTTAGCATTCAGAACATGGCGACGATTGGTCAGGTCAGCAACATTGACCACAGCAACCAGAAGTTGGGCAAAGCGGGCCGCAATCGCTGGAAGAACAAACGCCCGTCCGTGCGCGGCTCGGTGATGACGCCGCGCGATCATCCGCACGGCGGTGGCGAAGGCAAAGCCTCGATTGGCTTGCCGGGACCGAAGAGTCCATGGGGTAAGCCAACACTTGGTAAAAAGACGCGCAACAACCCGCGCACCGATCGTTTCATCGTGCGGCGGCGTGGCGGCCGCTAATGCAGAACACGGGAGATTAACAGATGGGTCGCTCACTGAAAAAGGGTCCGTTCATTGACCCGAAGTTGATGAAGAGAATTGACACGATGAACTCGCGTAACGAGCGCCGTGTCATTAAGACGTGGTCGCGCGCCTCGCAGGTCTCACCGGAAATGGTCGGGCATACGATTGCGGTGCACGACGGTCGTCGTCATGTGCCGATCTTCATCACCGAGAACATGGTCGGGCATCGGCTCGGCGAGTTCGCGCCGACGCGCCACTTCCGCGCACACGCGTCGAAAGAGAAGGCAACGGGTGTAAGTTAGCCGGGCTTGTTCGTCGGTTGGATTGTTGGTTAACGCTCCAACAAATGAGCAAGCCATCAAACTAACCAACTGGAGTTTGACTATGGCAGAGCTGGAAGTTCGCGCAGTCGCAAAATATATTCGCATGTCGCCGTTCAAAGTTCGGCTGGTGGCAAACTTGGTGAAGGGCAAGCAGGTGGACGAGGCGCTGACGCAGTTGAAGTTTTTGCACAAAGCGGCAGCCGACCCGGTCGCCAAAGCCATCAAGTCGGCGGCGGCGAATGCGGAAGAAAATTTTGGTTTGAATCGCGGCGACTTATATGTCGCACGCATTCAGTCCGACGAGGGCCCCATGCGCAAGTGGCGGCGCTTCGGCGCGCGCGGCCGTTTCAAGCCGATCTTGAAGCGCTCGGCACACATCACGGTTGTACTGGGTGAGCGGGACGGGGAGTGAGTTCGTTAGTTGGCTTGTTTGTTCGTTGGTTAGACACAACCAACGAACAAACGAACGAACTATCCAACCAACTGGAGACAACATGGGTCGCAAAGTTCATCCTTATGGTTTTCGTCTGGGCGGCATCAAAGATTGGCGCGCGCGTTGGTATGCCGACCGTCGCCACTTCAAGGTATTGCTGCGCGAGGATATCGCCGTCCGCAACATGGTGCACGACATGGTGAATGCCAACGGACAGGCAGCCGTTGCGGATGTCGAGATTGACCGTTACCCGAACAAAGTCTCAATCACGATTCATACGGCGAAGCCGGGCATCATCATCGGGCGCAAGGGCGAACACGTCAATCGGCTGCGCGGAGGCTTGGAGCGCATGACCGGCAAAAAAGTGCATATTGACGTGAAAGAGATTCAGCATCCCGAAGTGTCCGCGCAACTGGTTGCCGAGTCCATCGCGGGCCAACTTGAGCGGCGCATTGCGCACAAGCGCGCGATGAAGCAAGCGGCGCAGCGCGCGATGAAGTCGAATGCGATCGGCATCAAGATCGTGTGCGCCGGCCGCCTCGGTGGCTCCGAAATGGCGCGCCGCGACAAAGTGATCGAAGGTTCGGTCCCGCTGCACACCTTGCGCGCGGACATTGATTACGCTCAGACCGAAGCCTTGACGACCTTCGGCCGCATCGGCGTGAAGGTCTGGATCAACAAAGGTGAAATTCTGCCGCCGACCGCCGAAGAAATCGCCGCGCGCATTCAGACGACGGATTTGCTGGAGACGGAAGGCGCGTAAGAAAAAGTTTCCAGTCGCCAGTCGTCAGTTGTCAGGTTGAACTGCCTGACGACTGGCGACTGACGACTGACTGCTGAGGACTGACATGTTGCAACCAAAACGCATGAAGCATCGCAAGTTTCATCGCGGCAAGCGACGCGGCATCGAGACGCGCGGCACGCAAGTCTCGTTCGGCGAGTTCGGCTTGCAGGCGATGGAAGTGACGTGGATGACAGCGCGCCAAATCGAAGCGGCGCGCCGCGCGATGGTGCGCTACGTCAAGCGCGGCGGCAAGATTTGGGTGCGCGTCTTCCCCGATCATCCCGTCACGCAGCGCGCGGCTGAAACGCGTATGGGCGGCGGCAAGGGCGCAGTGGATCATTGGGTCGCCGTCGTGAAGCCGGGTCGCATGATTTTCGAAATCGCGGGCGTGAGCGAAGAGGCAGCACGTGAAGCAATGAAATTGGCCGGCGCGAAGCTGCCGATCAAGACGCAATTCGTCGTGCGCGAAGAGCTGCTGGCGGGAGGTGAGTGATGTTGAAGATTGCAGACGTGCGCGGGTTCAACGACACCGACCTCGCCGAGCGACTCGACAGCAGCAAGCAAGAGTTGATGAAGCTGCGTGAGAAAATTGCGACGCGCCAGTTGGAAGATACGAGTCAGATGCGTCAGGTCAAGCGCGACATCGCGCGCCTGATGACGGAGCAGCGCGCGCGCCAGATGAAGAAAATGCAGGAGACGAGATAATGGCAAAAGAACGACGGCGCACATTCACGGGGCGCGTGGTCAGCAACAAGATGCAGAAGACGGTCGTGGTGCTCATCGAACGCACGCGCCGCCATCCGCTCTATGGCAAAGTGATCAAGGTGCAGAATCGCTTTAAGGCGCATAGCGAAGACCAACTGAACGAAGGCGACACGGTGCGCATCGTCGAAGCGCGTCCAATGAGCAAGGACAAGCGCTGGCTCGTGACTGAGGTCGTGAAAAAGGGTGAGGTATTCGCAATACCCGAAGTGGAACTGCCGCCGACTAAGAGCGAGCGGCCCATCGAGCGCACCGAAACCGAAGCGGCGCAAGATGACATGATTTCAGAAGGAGGGCCCGCATGATCCAGCAACAGACTCGCCTGCGCGTCGCGGACAACACGGGCGCGAAAGTCATCATGTGCATCAAAGTGCTGGGCGGCACACGCAAGCGCTACGCGGGCGTGGGCGATGTGATCGTGGCCGCCGTGAAGCAAGCCGCACCCGACGGCAGCGTGAAGAAGAGTGACGTGGTGAAAGCCGTTATCGTGCGCACGAGCAAAGAGTACGGACGTAAGGACGGCTCGTTCATTCGCTTCGACGAAAACGCGGCCGTTATTCTGGACGATGCCGGTGGACCCAAGGGCACGCGCATCTTCGGACCTGTCGCGCGTGAACTGCGCGAAAAGGGCTTTATGAAGATTGTATCATTGAGTCCTGAAGTATTGTGAAGAGTATCCAGCTAATCAGTCGTCAGCCGCCTGTGCGCAATATCTGACGACTGATGGCTGACTACTGACGACTGAGGTCATTATGGCTGCACGAGTGAAAAAGGGTGATACGGTCGAAATCTTGACGGGCGACGAGAAGGGCGAGCGCGGGACCGTGCACGCCGTTGTGCCCAAAGAAGACCGCATCATCATCGCAGGACACAACTTGGTGAAGAAGCATCAGAAGCGGACAGGACAGGTGCGCACGCAAGCGGGTATCATCGAACGCGAAGCGCCGATGAACCTCTCGAACGTCGCGCCCGTGTGTCGCAATTGCGACCGCCCGACGCGCGTCGGTTTCCGCACGGAAGATGGCCGCAAGGTGCGCGTCTGTAGGCGCTGCGGCGAGGTGATGGACTAAGATGGGCTATCTCAAACAAAAGTATCAGGACGAAGTTGCGGCGCAACTTCGCAAAGAATTTCAGTACAGCAATGTGATGCAGATTCCGCGCCTGAAAAAAATCGTCGTGAACATCGGTTTGGGCGAGGCGCTCACGAATGCGAAAGCGATTGACAGCGCCGTGCGCGACATGACGACCATCACGGGGCAGAAGCCGGTGGTCACGAAGGCGCGCAAGTCCATTGCGACCTTCAAGGTGCGCGAGGGCCAGCCGATTGGCGTGAAGGTGACGCTGCGCGGCGAGCGCATGTGGTCATTCTTCGAACGGCTGATCGGCACCGCGCTGCCGCGCGTGCGCGACTTCCGCGGCGTGCCGACCGAAGCGTTCGACGGGCGTGGCAATTACACGCTCGGTCTCTCGGAGCAACTCATTTGGCCCGAGATTCCATACGACACCGTTGACAAAGTGCGCGGCATGGAAATCACCATCGTGACCGGCGCGACCAACGACGAGCAAGCGCGGCGCATGTTGCAGTTGATGGGCATGCCGTTCGCGCGCAAGGATGGACGGTAATCTAGTTTTAAGTCATTGGATATTTATTAGCCCAGAGTTGCAAGCGACTAATGACTCACGACTAGATCAGGAGAATTATGGCTAAGAAAAGTATCATCGTGCGCGAAACGCGGCGTCAGTATGCTAATCAAGTGCGCAGCCGCTGTCACATCTGCGGGCGGCCGCGCGGCTACATGCGCCGCTTCGACCTGTGCCGCATCTGCTTCCGCAAGATGGCGAACGAAGGCAAGATTCCCGGCTTAACGAAATCTTCGTGGTGAGATTGTCTTGCGAGCGAGTGCAAGCAATTGGCAAGTTGTGATTGGCAGATTGCTTGGGAGTGAACTTCACAGCTCGCATCCATCGCGTGAGACACGGGAACTGTGCTCGTGTGGCTGATGTTGGGTGTGGCGTTCACGTGGTGATGGTTGGCAGTTCGGTTTCACAAGGTTTGATGTCAGCAGGCAGTCGCTCGAACGAATTATTTCTCACTACATACCTTGCACGATAGCCGTTGGATGTGCTCCAAAGGCGTGCTGTGCAGGGTACACGACTGAACCACTGACGTGAAGGAGACAGAATGGTTAATGATCCGATCGCAGATATGTTGACTCGTATCCGCAATGCGACGACGGCGCGGCACACTCAAGTGGCGATGCCATCGTCGAAAATGAAAGTCGCCATCGCGAAGATTTTGCGCGAGGAGGGTTTCATTCAGGACTTCGACGTCAATCAAGACAAGCCGCAGCCGACGCTGCGCATCCGCTTGAAGTATGTGGAGGGACGTCAGCCTGTGCTCTCTGGTCTAGAGCGCGTGAGCCGGCCCGGCCGCCGTCTGTACAGCGGCAGCCAAAAATTGAAGTGGGTGAAGAGCGGCATGGGCATCGGCATCGTCAGCACCTCGAAGGGTATCATGACCGACCGCAAAGCGCGACGCCAGAATCTCGGCGGCGAAGTGCTGTGTTATGTTTGGTAGAGACTAGCGACTAGTCTCCACGAGGGAGTAAGTTATGTCTCGTATTGGACAAAAGCCCGTTGCGATTCCGCAGGGCGTTCAAGTCAATCTGAAAGACCACACGGTTGAGGTCAAAGGTAAACTGGGCACGCTGACGCAGCAGTTCCATCCGATGGTCACGATCAAGAAAGATGGCAACACGATTGTCGTCGAGCGGCCCGACGATACGCCGCAGGTGCGTGCGCTGCATGGATTGACGCGCGCGATGATCGCGAACATGGTCACGGGGGTAAGCGAAGGCTTCAAGAAAGACTTGACAATTGAAGGCGTCGGCTTTCGCAGCGAAGTGCGCGGCAACTCACTCGTGCTCTCGGTCGGCTACTCGCATCAGGTCCAAGTGCCAGCGCCGCAAGGCGTTTCGTTCGCGGTGGACAAGAGCGGTCGCAACATCACCGTCAGCGGCATTGATAAGACCGCCGTGGGCCAGGTCGCTGCGAATGTGCGCAGGGTGCGCAAGCCGGAGCCGTATAAGGGCAAGGGCATCCGCTACGCCAATGAAGTGGTGCGGCGTAAAGCGGGTAAGGCAGGCAAGGTGGGCGGAGCCAAATAATTGCAGAATGTAGATTGCAGATTTCAGATTACTTGGGTTTCGATCTGCAAAGTAAATTCTGAAATCTGAACTGGAGTTTAGATGAAGCAGACGAATCCAACCATGTTGGCGCGCGAGCGACGGCGCAAGTACGTACGCAAGAATGTTTACGGCGAGCCAACGCGCCCGCGCTTGAATATCTTCCGCAGCGAGAAGCACATTTACGCGCAGGTGATTGACGACCGCAAGGGCAGCACAATTGCAGCCGCGTCAACGCTCGACAAAGATTTGCGCGAGAAGCTGACGAGCGCGAAACCGTTAGAGCAGGCGAAGTTGGTCGGCGAAACGGTGGCGCAGCGCGCGATGGCAAAGGGCGTGAAGCAGGTCGTATTTGATCGCGCAGGTTATAAATATCACGGACGCATCAAATCGTTAGCAGACGGCGCGCGTTCAGGCGGACTGGAATTTTAGGAGATCAGATGACGAATCAGAATCCTTCACCAACAAGACCAGCAGACGCGCGCAGTGCGCCGCGCACCGGCGGTGTGGCGGGCCAGGTGCGGCCAAGTACTGGTGGTGGCGGTGGTGGTTATCGCGGAGGCGGTGGCGGCGGACGTGGTGGCGGCGGCGGCGGCGGACGCGGCGGCGGGCGTGGCGGGCCCGGCGGCCAGAGTCGTGGTGGGCCCGGTGGTCAGAATCGCGGCGGCGGACCCGGCGGTCAGAATCGTGGTGGTCAAGATGGTCGTGGCCCGCGAGGCGACCGACGGGATGGACCGCGCGATCCCGACGACAGATTTGAAGAGCGCGTGGTCAATATTTCACGCGTGTCGAAAGTCGTAAAGGGCGGCCGCCACTTCGGCTTCCGAGCGCTAGTCGTCGTCGGCGATGGCAGCGGTACTGTTGGAATGGGCATCGGCCGCGCGCGTGAAGTGACAGAGGCTATCCGCAAGGGTGTCGAGCAAGCACGCAAGCACGTGATCAAAATACCTGTCTCTGGCAGCACCATCCCCCACGAAGTTGTATCCAAATTTGGCGCGGCTGAAGTATTGCTCAAGCCAGCCTCGCCCGGCACGGGTGT
The DNA here is from genome assembly GCA_038198935.1 of Anaerolineae bacterium. GTDB lineage: Bacteria > Chloroflexota > Anaerolineae > JACRMK01 > JACRMK01 > JBBPZQ01. The sequence continues at coordinate 66,114 of JBBPZQ010000144.1, read as the reverse complement.
TATCGCGGGCGGCGGTGTGCGTGCTGTGCTCGAAGCGGCGGGTGTGCGCGATGTGCTCACAAAGTCGCTCGGCAGCAACAACGTCTTGAACGTCGTCGCGGCTACGCTTAAAGGGTTGAAGTCAATGAAAGATGTCGAGAGCGAAGCGGTGCGGCGCGGCAAGTCTGTTCGCGACGTGTCACCATTCTGGCGGCGGGAGAGCACCAATGCCTGAGCGCAAAGTTAAGATAACCTATGCGAAGAGCGCGATTGGATACAATCAGAAGCAGAAAGCCACATTGCGCGCACTCGGCTTGCGGCGGCTCGGCGATTCCATCGAGCGAGAGCTCACGCCGGCGTTAAAGGGCATGGTTGACAAATTGCCGCATCTCGTGAAGGTTGAGGATGTTCAGCATGAAAGCACATGAATTGAAATCGCCCGAAGGCGCAACGCATCGCCGCCGCCGCGTGGGTCGGGGTCACTCGGCGGGTCAGGGCAAGACAAGCGGGCGCGGCGTGAAGGGCCAAGGCTCGCGCAGCGGCGGCGTAAAACCGCCGTACTTTGAAGGCGGTCAACTGCCGTTCGTGCGTCGCTTGCCGTTCGTGCGCGGCTTCGTGAATATTCACAAAGTTCCGTTCACGCCGGTGAACTTGCAGGAACTCGATCACGCATTCAAAGACGGCGACGAGATCACGCTGGAGAAGATGGAAGAGGCCGGCTTGATCAAGTCCGCCAACGCTCGCGTGAAGGTGCTCGCAAACGGCGACTTGCAGAAGAAGTTGACCGTGCACGCGCACGCGTTCTCTGCATCCGCAAAAGAAAAAATCCAGAAGGCAGGTGGGTCGGCAGAGGAGATTGCGAGGGGCGAATAGCGATTTGCGATTTCATGCTGAGTAGACCCCAGTGAGGTCGAACAACGCAAGTCGCAGTTCGTAATTCGCAAATCGGAGCACCTTATGCAAATGCCTTTCGTTCAATCGGTCGCTAACGCATTCCGTCTGCCCGACCTGCGCCGCAAGCTGCTGTTCACGCTGTTGATCCTGGGCATCTATCGGCTGTTCGCGCACGTCCCGGTTCCGGGCGTTGACCGTGCGGCGCTCGCGCAGTTGTTCGCGCGCACGCCGATTCTCGGCATGTTCGATTTGCTATCGGGCGGCTCGCTTTCGCAGTTTTCGATCATGGCGATGGGCGTGTATCCCTACGTCACCGCGTCCATCGTGATGACGTTAGTGCAGCCCATCATTCCTCAATTGAAGGAGCTGCAGCAGGAAGGCGATGCCGGACGACAGAAAATCAATCTGTACACGCACATCTTGACCGTGCCGATGGCGATCTTGCAGGCGATTGGTCAGGCGCTGCTGCTCACGCGCGCGTCGGGCGGCGCACCCGTGCTGACGAACTTTGGCTTCACGTCGGAGCTGCTGCTGCCGACCATGGCCACGATTCTCACGCTGACCGCAGGCACGATGTTAGCCATGTGGCTCGGCGAATTGATTACGCAGGATGGCGTCGGGCAGGGCATCTCCATCATCATTTTCGGCGGCATCGTCGCGAAGGTGCCGCAGAATATCAGTCAGCAGTTGTCCAGTAATCCGCCGGGCTTGATCGCGTATCTTGTCATCGCCGTCATCACCGTCGTGGGCATCGTGTTCATCTACGAGGCACAGCGGCGCATTCCCGTTCACTACGGTAAGCGCGTGCGCGGGACGCGCGTGTATGGCGGACAGTCGTCACACGTGCCGATGCGCATGAACCAAGCGGGCATGATTCCACTCATCTTCGCGCAGTCGGTGCTGATTCTGCCGGGTGTGTTCGCGCAATACTTTACCGTGAGCGACAACGACTCGGTGCGCAACTTGGCGAGCGCACTTGCGTATCAGTTCAGCACACAAAGCAACTTTTACTGGCTGATGTATTTCGTGATGGTCATCGGCTTCACGTACATGTACACCAACATCACGTTCCAGCAGCAGAACTTGCCCGAAGCGTTGCAGAAGCAGGGCGGCTTCATCCCCGGCATTCGGCCCGGTAAGCGCACCCAAGAATATCTGAACGCGGTACTGGGCCGCATTACACTCGTCGGCGCAGTGTTCCTTGGACTGGTCGCGTTGCTGCCGTGGTTCATGCGCGACATTACCGAATCTAGCACGATGGTCATCACCAGCACCGGCTTGCTCATCGTGGTCGGTGTCGTGCTCGACACAATGAAGCAGCTCGAAGCGCAGTTATTGATGCGCCAGTACGAAGGATTTATAAAGTAGTCCTGAGTGCTGAGCGACGAGCAAACTCAGGACTCGACACTCACGACCCAGATGAACATCATTCTCATGGGCGCGCCGGGCGCGGGTAAGGGAACGCAGGCGGAGTTGATGCAGCAGCGCTTGCACCTGCCGCATGTGGCGAGCGGCGATTTGTTCCGCGACAACATCAAGCGCGAGACGGATTTAGGTAAGCAAGTAAAGGCGATTCTGGCGCGCGGCGATCTCGTGCCCGACGACATCACGATTGACATGATTCGACAGCGCATCAGTCAGTCTGATTGCGCACAAGGCGTGATTCTAGACGGTTTCCCGCGCACGATCACGCAAGCCGATGCGCTCGGCAAGTTGTTCGCGGAGCGAGGCGGAAAAGTTGACCGCGTGCTGTTGGTGAGAGTCCCGCAAGATAAATTGCTGGAGCGATTGGCGGGACGTTGGTTTTGCAAAATCTGTCAGACGCCGTATCACGTGCTGTGGAATCCGCCGCAGGCCGCGGGGGTGTGTGATAAAGAAGGCGGCGAGTTGATTCAGCGCACTGACGACCGACCCGAAGTCGTCGCCAATCGCTTGAAAGAATATTTCGAGAAGACGCGGCCGCTAATTAATTACTATCGGAGCGAAAGGCTGCTCACCGAAATCAACGGCGAGCAGGACATCGAGCAAGTTTACGGCGACATCGTTCGCGCTTTGGATGGTCAAGTGTAGATGGTCACGCTAAAGCGACCCGAAGAAATCGAGAAGATGCGCGCGTCGGGTTGCGTCGTCGCAGAGATTCTGGAAAGTCTCAGCCAGAACATTGCGCCGGGCATGCGCACGCAGGACATTGACGCTTTGGCAGTCGAGGTACTGAAAAAGCGCGGCGCAACGTCGCCGTTTCTCAACAAGCCACATCGCAATGGCGGGCCCCGTTTCCCGGCTTCGACGTGCGTATCGGTCAACGAAGAATTGGTGCATGGCATACCGGGCAAGCGCGTATTGAAAGACGGCGACATTGTGGGTGTGGACGTGGGCGCAGTGTTGGATGGTTGGGTTGGCGATGCAGCGTGGACGTTCGGTGTCGGCAAGATTTCGCCGATGGCGCGCAAATTGCTCGACGTGACTGAAGAAGCGTTGTATCGCGGCATCGCGTCGGCCAAGGCCGGCAAGCGCATTGGCGACATCGGCTTCGCGGTCGAAACATTCGTCAATGCGAACGGCTTCTCCATCATTCGCGAGTACGTGGGACACGGCGTTGGACGCGAGATGTGGGAAGAGCCGCAGGTGCCCAACTTTGGCACGCAGGGGCGCGGCGCGAAATTGGTGAACGGCATGACGTTCGCGCTGGAGCCGATGGTGTCTGTCGGCAGCGAGACGACGCGCGAGATGCGCGACGGTTGGACGGTCGTGATGGCAGACAAGAGCCTGAGCGCGCAGTTCGAGCACACGATTGCAATCCGCAATGGCGAGGCAGATATCCTAACGCGCTTGTAATTAGTTTGGTAGTCTTTGCGAACTCAGGTAAAATAAAGGTCTTGCATCTTGCCGTAAACCCGTGAGGCAGCAGATAGGAGTTGTAAGATGAAAGTTCGAGCGTCAGTCAAGAAAATGTGCGATAAGTGCAAGATCGTGCGGCGGCATGGCGTCGTGCGCGTCATTTGCACGAATCCCAAGCACAAGCAGCGCCAAGGATAATCTGGAGGAAGTATGGCTCGTATTGCGGGCGTTGACCTGCCGCGCGAGAAGCGCGTCGAAATCGGCTTGATGTATATCTATGGTATCGGTCTATCCGCCAGCCAAAGCATTTTGCATTCGTTGAACATCAACCCCGACACGCGTGTGAAGAATTTGAGCGAAGACGAGATCACGCGCCTGCGCTCCCTGATTGACAAAGAGTACAAGGTCGAGGGCGATCTGCGGCGCGAGATCAGCATGAACATCAAGCGCCTGCAAGAGATCGGGTCGTACCGCGGCATTCGGCATCGCCGCAACCTGCCTGTACGCGGGCAGCGCACGCGCACCAACGCTCGCACGCGAAAAGGCCCCAAGAAGACGGTGGCCGGTCGCAAGAAGGCAAAAGCCAAGAAGTAATACGATGTCAGATTTCCGATTGCGAATTTCAGAAATGTGCAATCTGAATTGGAGTTCATATGGCACGACGACCTGAAGGCGCACGCACTGGCGGACGCCCGTCGAAAAAAGCGCCGCCGCTTGGACAGGCGCACATTCAGTCCACGTTCAACAATACGATTATCACGCTGACCGATCAGCAGGGCAACGCCGTTGCGTGGGCCAGCTCTGGCTCGGCCGGCTTCAAAGGCTCGCGCAAGAGCACGCCCTATGCCGCGCAGTTAGCCGCCTCGAACGTTGCGCGCTCGGTGATGGACGCGGGCATGCGCGAAGTGGACGTGTTCATCAAAGGACCCGGTCCCGGCCGCGAGTCGGCGCTGCGCGCACTGCAAGCGTCGGGCTTGAAGGTGCGTTCGATAAGTGACATCACGCCGATCCCGCACAACGGCTGCCGACCGCGAAAGAAACGACGAGTGTAGTCCGTCGCCTTTAGACGTTCGCCATTGGTTATTAGCCTCACATTGTTTACTTCTGGCTAGCGACTCATGGCCAACAACTAGCGACTAGCAGTAGGAGAATCATGGCCAGGTATACCGGATCTGTTTGTAAATTGTGCCGCCGCGAAGGAATGAAGTTGTTCCTGAAAGGCGAAAAATGTTTTACGCCCAAGTGCCCCGTCGAGCGGCGACCGTATCCGCCGGGCCAACATGGCAATAAGCGTATGGGTCGCCGCAAGCCGTCGGACTACTCCGTGCAATTGCGCGAGAAACAGCGCGCGCGCCGCATCTACGGCGTACTCGAAAGCCAGTTCCGCCGCGTGTTTGAGGCAGCCGAGCGTCGGCCGGGCATCACGGGCGTAATTCTGCTCCAGCTGTTGGAGCAGCGCCTCGACAACGTCGTGTTTCGCATGGGCTTGGCCGATTCGCGCGCACAGGCGCGCCAATTGGTCAACCATGGGCACATCACAATCAACGGCCGCGGCAACAACATCCCTTCGGCGTTGGTCAAGCAAGGCGATGTGGTGGCGGTTGCGGCCGGCAGCGCAGACAAGAAATATTTCAAAGACCTGCGCGACATGCTGCGCGAGCGCCGCTCGCCCGAATGGTTGCAGCGCGACGACGCGAACCTATCGGCGCGTGTGCTGGCGGTGCCCGCGCGCAACCAGATTGACACGACGCTCAACGAACAGCTCATCGTCGAATACTACTCGCGGTAGCGCATAAAGGATGAAGGCGGAAGGATGAAGGATGATGCGAAACGAAATCCGTCCTTCAGCTGTCATCCTTTTGCCTTTACTTGGAGGTTGTAGTTGGTCAATCTTATTCTGCCCAAAATCGAAATTGAGGCATTGACACAAAACTACGGGCGTTTCGCCATCAGCCCGTTGGAAAAAGGATTTGGTATCACCGTCGGCAACGCGCTGCGCCGCGTGCTGCTGTCATCGCTGAACGGAGCCGCCATCACGTCCATCAAGGTGGACGGCGTGCATCATGAGTTCTCGCCCATTGACGGCGCGAAGGAAGATACGATTGAGTTAATTTTGAATGTGAAGCAGATTCGGCTGCGCATGGACGGCGAAGACCCGGTGCGCCTCACGGCTGAACGCGTGGGCGAGGGACCCATTACCGCCGGCGACATCGAGACGCCCGCGGGTGTCGAGATTGTGAACCCGGATTTGCGTTTGCTCACGCTCGACGCCGATGACTCGCGCGTGACCGTCGAGATGATCGTGCAGAAGGGCAAAGGCTACTCACCGGCCGAAGAGCGCGGCAAACTGCCGATTGGCGAGATTCCGGTGGACGCGATCTTCAGCCCTGTGCGCAAAGTCAACTTCGTGGTGAAGCCTGAGCGCATTGGCCAAGTCGCCAATCTCGACCGCGTAGAACTTGAAGTGTGGACGGACGGCACCATTCGCCCGTTGGAGGCGGTGACGGAAGCATCGCAATCTCTCGCCAAGCACTTCATCATTTTCTCACGCATGCGCGAAGAAGATTTGGTGCCGCTGGAGCGGCCCGCCATCGCCGCGATTGAAGGCGACGGGCGCGACATGCCCATCGAAGAACTGAACTTGTCGGTGCGCGCGTACAACTGCCTGAAGCGCGCGGGCATCACAAAGGTCGGCGAAGTGCTCGACCGCTTGGCGAAGGGCGAAGAGGAGATCATGTCCATTCGCAACTTTGGCCGCAAGTCGCTGATCGAATTGCAGGAGAAGTTGCAAGAGCGCGGCTTCATCGAAGGCAGCATGGTCAACCCGGAAGGCGTCGCCGAAGAGACTGACGAAGAAGAGGAAGAGGAAGCATGAGGCACAAGATTGCGGGCACGAAACTTTCGCGCAGCAGCGGCGCACGCAAGGCGCTGTTCAAGATCATGCTGACCGAGTTGTTCAAGAACGAGCGCATCGAGACGACGGAAGCGAAGGCGAAGGCGATTCGCGGTCAAGCCGAAAAGCTAATTACCATCGCGCGGCGCGGCGACTTGGCTTCGCGCCGCCGCGTCTATTCCGAGTTGACGCAGCCGGATGTGGCGAAGAAGTTGTTCGAAGAGATCGCGCCGGAGTTCAAGGGTCGCAACGGCGGCTACACGCGCACGTACAAACTGGGTCCGCGCAAAGGCGACGCGGCAGAGATGGTGCTGCTCGAACTGGTGGAGAACGAACAGGCGACTGCGTAATCCGTAATACGCGATGCGTGATTACGGATTACGCATCACGTATTACTTGTATGGCAGTCCTTCGCAAAATCATCGCCGTTGTGCAGTATGACGGCACGGAGTTCGAGGGATTCCAAGTCCAGCGCGACGGCGCGACGATTCAAGGTGCGCTGCAGGATGCGCTGGGGCGGGTGACGCAAGAGCGCATCCGTGTTGTGGGTGCGGGACGAACGGATGCTGGAGTGCACGCACACGCGCAAGTGATTTCGTTCCAGACGAACTGGCAGCATACACTGGACGATTTGCAGCGCGCGTGGAACGCGAACTTGCCCGACGCGATTGCGATTCAGTCGCTCGGCCTTGCCGCCGAAAACTTCGATGCGCGGCGCTCGGCGATAGCGCGGACGTACCGTTACACAATTAACAACCGTATCACGCGCTCACCGCTGCGCGACCGATTCGCGTGGCACGTGAACACGCTGCTCGACGAGCGTGCCATGCACGACGCGCTGCAAGCCTTCGTCGGCAAGCACGACTTCAGCGCGTTCGGCAATCCGCCGCAGAAGGACAAGAGCAGTGTGCGTGAAATGTTTTCGGCACGCTGCTGGCGTGAAGTGGATTGGGTGATCGTCGAGTTGCGGGCGAACGCGTTCTTGCAAGGCATGGTGCGCCGCATCGTCGGCGCGCTTGTGATGGTCGGCAGAGGTGAACTCAGCGCGCTTGATTTTGCAAACTTATTGGCCGCGCGCGACAAGCAGCTGGTGAAATGGAAAGCCACGCCGCAAGGATTGTGCTTGTGGGCTGTGGAGTATTGACCGCAGACGGACGACGGAAAATCGAAGCCTACTCGTGTACTCCGTCGGACTGATGCAGGGGAATGACATGCAGAAGACTTACGCATTGAAGGCAAGCGAAATCCAGCGCGAGTGGTGGCTAGTGGATGCCGAAGGGCAGACGCTCGGACGGCTGGCGACGCAGATCGCCACGCTCTTGCGCGGCAAGCACAAGCCCGCGTTCGCGACGCACCTCGACAACGGCGACTTTGTGATTGTGATTAACGCCGAAAAGATCAAGGTGACCGGCAACAAACTCGACGACAAGAAATATTATGCGTACTCCGGTTATCCTGGTGGTTTGCGCGAGACGCCGCTGCGCGAGATGCTGGCGAAGCATCCCGACCGCGTGATCTCACATGCCGTGAAAGGGATGCTGCCCGACAATCGTATGAGCCACAAACTGATGGGCAAACTGAAAGTCTATCGCGGCGCAGTGCATCCGCACCATGCACAAAGCCCAAAGGTTTGGAACGCGAAATAAGTGAACGTGTTCGCGCCGCAGTTAGACTGCTGCGCGAGCGAAAGTATCAGGAGAAACGAGCATGGCGGAATTGACAGGCACATACATCGAAGGCATTGGGCGGCGCAAGACCGCGGTCGCGCGTGTGCGCTTATATGCGGGCACGGGCGAGTTCGTGGTGAACGACAAGCCCTACAATCAATACTTCACGCGTCCGATGGATCTCGCGTTGGTTCAGGGTCCGCTGAATGTGGCGGGCGCGCGTGAGAAGTTCACTATTTCGGTGAAGGTGCTCGGCGGAGGACCCACGGGCCAAGCGGACGCGGTGCGGCACGGGTTGGCGCGCGCGCTTGTGAAGAGCGACGAGTCATTGCACTCCATGCTGCGCAAGAGCGGCTTTATGACACGCGATGCGCGCGTGAAAGAGCGCAAGAAGCCCGGCTTGAAGCGCGCACGCAAGGCGAAGCAATACACGAAGCGCTAATTGAAGCGAAGAGTGGCGAGTGACGAGTGACGAGATTTTTATCTCGTCACTCGTTTTTTTGGTCTCACGCAGAGCACGCAAAGCACACAACGAAAAATCTTTGCGAACATTGCCAGAGCTTTGAGGTCAACGCATGTTGTCTTTGGGGAACATGACTTTTTCAGGGTGCTCGTTGAGGCGCGCGAGCAACTTGCCAATGAGAAGGGTCTTGACGCTGCCCGATTCTTTCGGATGGACGAGATAGCGCACAATGGCTTCGAGCCACGTGTTGTCGTTGACGCGGAAGAAGGCATGCGGCCGCTCGCGCACTTGCAGTTCGTCCACCGGTGTTTCGGCGAGCAGTCGGCGATACACGCCCACCCGCTCCAGCATCGCGCCGCCCAGTTCTGCTTCCGTGACTTCCTGCATCACGCGCGCGATGTATTCGAGGTCGCTGTTGTAGGCGACGTAGAATTTGAGTTCGTTCCAGATGTATGGGAACAGGGGCCACGAGTAGTTATAGACGGGCTGGCTGAACACTTGCGAGTTGGGGAACTTGACGATGCGCCCGGTCGGGTGATCGGTCGTCAGATACTCGCCGTGAATCTCCCAGATCGTCGTGTCAATGTAGGTGACCTTGATCACGTCACCCGTGATACTGCCGATGCGGATGCGGTCGCCGACGCGATATGGATTGCGCACGAGGATGTAAATCCACGCGAAGAAGCTGGTGAGCGGCTGGTTGAGTGCGAGCCCGAGAATGAGCGAGATGAGTCCGACGCTCGCAAACAGCGCATACCAATTGACGACCACCACAGACAGCGCGACGAACGCGATCAGCAGCGCGACGACGAGGCGCAAGACTTGTATCAAGTTGTAGCGCGACGCCGCGCTCTCGATCTGGCTGACGAGGTATAGCGCAACGGCTCGCTGCGTCGCGAGCACGAGCGCGATGATGATGAGCGCGGTGGTGAGTCGCTGTAAGAACGGGATATTGTTTTCGAGCGCGGGGACGAGATGCGCATCGAGGACGACGTATAGCGCAATGCAGACGGCGATGGCGGCGAGGTATGGCACGAACCACAGGGCGTTCGGTTGTTCGGCGGGCGCGTGCGGCGGCGCGGGTTCGCTGCGCGATTCTTTGAGCGCGCTCTTCACGTCCTCGTCGTGCGCCGCGAGGATTTGCGCTTCGGCTTGCTCGTGTCCGTCTGGGCTGTTCATCGTATTCTATTTTTAGCATACGGCAAGCGAGAGTCAGATGCAAGGGGTTGCGCCGTCTCGAAGCAGACGAGCGTGGCTTGCTTTGGTGCTCCCGCTCCCTTTCAGGGAGAGGGTTGGGGTGAGGGTGGCTTGTTCCTTCTCACTTACATCATGATGAGGGTTGGGGTGAGGATGGGTCTAACCTATAACACGTTCTTCTCAATCTCACGCACGGCTTTGACTGTCTCGACACTCACCGACACCACGCGCCCGATGAGTCGCACGATGTACTCGGGGTCGTCGGTGCGGTAGGGGTCGGAGGTGATGCCGCTCTTCTTGTCGGTGGAGATTTGATATTGGTCAATGATCCAATCGAGCGCGGAGCGATTGCCGAGCCGATACTCGAACGTTTCGGGTGGGATGCCTACGAGCGTGAGCGAGTCGTTGACGACGATGGAAGTTTTGTCGGCGCTGAGTTTCATTTTGTGCACGCGCCATGAGAACGGCATATCGCGGTTCTCGATCCAGTTGAGTTTGTATTCAGGCGCGCGCTCGTAGTTGAGGTGCAGGTCGGCGAGCCGTGCGCCTAGACCTGACAGGTTTTCAAAACCTGTCAGGTCTGCCACGAGCGGGATGCGCGGCAACTCGCGCTTCAAGTTCTCGGCGTAGCGCGTGCGATACGTCGGATGGTGTAGGACGGCATAGACGTAGTGGAAGATGTCTTGCTTGGTGACTTGCTCGCCGTAGGGTGCGCGGAATTGCGCGAGCGCCCAATCGGTGATGTTGTCGTGGCGGTTCGTGCCGTCTTCGTCGTAGGTGTAGAGCGGGAAGCATTGCGTATCACTGGTGAGGTGAAAATCTGGAATGCAATTTGTCATGAGGCAATGAAATGGTTTACCTGCTGCTGCACCAGTCACACATAAAACAATGTTTTCCGTCTCACTCTGCGTTGAAGGGAAAAATGACTTGGTGATTCCTAGTTCATCAATCAACACATTGGAATGGTATAAATACTGCTTTGTGAAGGGGCGGTATAGCGCTTGACGCAAGAAGGATTTGTCTAGCTGTATATAGACTTCTCGACGCAAGTCCCTTTTAATGTTGCGACTCCACTTGATCTTGGAATAATTCACGAAACTATCAACGTCTTTGGGACGACCTGCCCGAACTCATCTAGATACCTCGCTGTCATAATCTTCGACAAACTTTTCAACACGTGCACCTAATTTTTCTAAGTCAAAATCATAAACCACACCATCTCGCGCCGTATTGACACCAGGTGCATAAGTTCCAAATGTTGCATATGTGTCAGCAACATGGGATTCCTTTCGCTTCTGCACGCGCTTCCGATATGCAGTTTTTGCTTCCTTCGTACCCATCGGCAGGAACGATGCGAAGTCCGCCTGCATTCCTTCCGTCAGCCAGTTGTGTTTTGCGTCGGGCGTCAACCGTTTCCATTCAAGGCCATCCGTGCTCTGCCGCTGTACGAGGTACGCGAGTTTCTCGTCGCGCCGCCAGTTTTCGGGGACTCGGTGGTAATAAATGCGCGCATGTAGGGGCGATTCATGAATCGCCCCTACGTTGGCACGGTTGCGCACCAACAGCGTGATTCCGACGCCGACTTGGATGCCGAAGACGTTGTGCGTGGTGCCGCTCAGTTTCGGGTTCTTGCGGACGTTGCCGTGCAGGTCGAGATGATAGATTGCCGTGAAGTCGCGTTCGAGATGTTGGCGCATGCCATCGAACGCGATCTGATCCACGAACGAATTGTTGCTGACGAAACACACGATGCCGTCGCGATCCGCCAAGCGGTCGGTTGCCCAACGATAGAACTTCACGTAGGGATCGTAGAGTTTGGTGTTGAGCGTCGCGCGTGAATCTCTGGCATAGGTGCTGCGCACGCGCGTATCCACACCGGTCGGTTCGTCGTAGCGGCGGTTCTTGTTGTTCTCGTTTTCGCTACGCTGCCCGACGTTGTACGGCGGGTTGCCAATAATGACAGTAATCTCGGCTTGCTGTTCGCGCGCAATGCGCTCGGAGTTTTCTTCGCCGAAGAACGGCAGTTGCGAGGTCTGCGTCAAGCCGAGCGTGTCCACGAAGCACACGCCCTCGAACGGCGCGTACTCGTTCGTCAACTCGTAGTAGGCGTGCTCGACATTGAGCGACGCGATGTAATAGGGCAGCAGCATGATCTCGTTGCAGAACAACTCACGCGCGTACTTGCGCTGGCGCGCGCTCGGCTTCAGATGACGCAAGATGTTCACGACAAAGTTGCCCGTGCCCGTGCAGGGGTCGAGGATCAGCACACCCTCGTCGGAGAGCGACTTGCCGAACTCGCGCCCCAACACGGCTTCGACGCTCGCGCGCATGAAGTCCACGATCGGCTGTGGTGTATAGACGATGCCGAACGTGTCGGCTTGCCGCTGCGAGTAGCCTTGAAAGAATCGTTCATAGACCGTGTTGAGAAACGCCTGCTTCTGCGAGAAGTCGTCAATCGTCTGCGCGGCGGCTTCGATGGCGTTATAGAAGTGGTCGAGCCGCTTGAGAAATTCGGCGCGGCTGAACGAGCGACTGGTCAGCGCGTGAATGACTTTTTCGATTTCGGCGGCGATGGCGTTGCGGTTCACAAAATCGGGATTGTCGAAGATGGTGCGGAACAATCGCTCGGTCAGCAGGTGCTGCACGAGCATCTTCTCGATTTCGTCCGCGCTGATGTTGGGACGGATGGCGGTCTTGCAGATGTCGTGGAACGCATTGAATGCCGCGATGAACTTCTTGTTGCTGACGCGCTCCGCTTCAATCGTCTTTTCGAGCGCAGCCGCGAGATCGGGGATGCGTTCTTCAAAGACGCTGACCGCTTCATCGAACTGCTCGACGTGCGGCTCGGTGTATGCAAAGTAAAGTGCCAGTAAGTCGGAGAGTTGCTCGCACTCGCGCATGTCGGCTTCGAGTGCGACAGTGCCGTTTTGGTACAGTACCGCGCGGCGTGTGTCCTCGAAAATGATGTTGGTCAGCGGATAGCCGAATTTGCTCTTGCGCTTGATCTCACTGTCAAGATCGTCGTCGCTGTCTTTGGCTTCCCAGTGACCGCGCGGGATATGAAACTCGTCGAACAGTGTGCCGTCGGGACGCTTGCCGCTCGCCAGCGCCTGCTCCATGATGAGCGTCCAGCCATGTGCGCGCGCGAGCGTTTCAAGCAGCGTCGCAAACGCCTGACGTGTCGCCATTTCGCGCGTCACGCCTTGCGCATGGATGCTCGTGAGCGTATCGTAATATTTGTCGAGTGCTTTGCGCTGCGCGGCTGCCGCTCTGGTCATGCGCGCGATTATAGCACAGGTCGCAATGCCGCTCACCCCGGTCCTCTCCCCAACGGGGAGAGGCTGACTTTCCGACCCCCTCTCCCTCACAGGGAGAGGGTTGGGTGAGGGTGGCTAGCGCGACGAAAGCTAGTCCGTTCGTGTGAGCTCCAAAGCTATACAGTCGGCGATGAGTGTCGGCAGGTTCGGCGCGTGGAAGGAAATACCTGGGGCAGGGCGGCGGTTGTGTTTGATGTCGGGCGGTTCGTGACGATGGTGCGGGAAAGTGGAAGCGAGTTTGGGCAGTTCAGGATGCGGCTGTGCGTCGTACCAGCCAATGCGCTCATCGCCGCGAAAGAGCGTGTAACTGTAATCGAGAATACGGCCGAGTCTGTAGTCAATGAATTCGCGGATACGCAGGCGTACGTCGTTTAGAAGCTGAACCTCACCTTCGAGTCGGCCGGTCAATGCACTGGTAGTATATAAGCGCAGTGTGGATGATACAATTTGTCTGCCGTATGTTTCGGGCAAACGGTAGATGAGTGCTTCGTATTCGGCACGCGAAGGAAACGGCATACACCATACCCGATCTAACTACGAGAGGGCTGGCTCGCGAGGGTCAATGCTCATGACATCCAGTGGGGCGCGAGCGTTCAATTGACGCACGCGCTCGAGCGAGAGTCTTTGCAGTGCTGCCTCACGATCGAGTTTGACTTGGTAATAGGCAGACCATTCCGAGAAATCGTCGGTATGGTCACCGTCGTCGAGACGACCTTGCCGATAGAGCGCATAGAAGTCTGCTGAACTCAGCCAGTAGCGGCGCTCATAGTGTCGAGTGATTTCGTCCGCGACGCGCAGGTCGTCAAGAATTTCAGTGATGGTGCTTTCCATCTGGTTCTCCTCAGCGCTTATCATAACGACAAGGCAAATACAAGTCAATTGCTTGTCCCTCGTCGTGCGTTCATGCTATAATCGCGGAGCGACACAACACCAGTGAACATCCATTAGACGGGAGATTCATCTCATGGCTGATCGGAAGGCGGAGCAGGTGCGCAACGTCGCGCTCGTCGGTCATTCGAGCGCAGGCAAGACTTCGCTGGTCGAGGCGATGCTGTTCGACGCGGGGGTGACGACGCGACTGGGCAAGATCGAAGAGGGCAACACCGTTTCGGATTTCGATCACGAAGAGATTCGGCGGCGAATCTCGGTGAGCGTGAGCGTGCTGCCCGTACCGTGGAAAGATTATCTGGTCAACGTGCTCGACACGCCGGGTTACGTGGACTTCGCAGGCGAGGTGAAGGGCGCGGTGCGTGTAGCAGATGCCGTCGTGTTTGTAGTGGATGCGGTGTCGGGACCCGAAGTCGGCACCGAGTTGGGCTGGGGCTATGCCGACGAGCGCAGGCTGCCGCGCATGGTCTTCGTCAACAAGATGGATCGCGACAACGCCTCGTTCCAGCGCACGCTCGACCAATTGCGCGAGAAGTTCGAGGGCACGCTCGTGCCGCTGCATCTGCCGTGGGGCGAGCAGCACGATTTTAACGGCGTGGTGGACGTGACGCGCATGAAGGCGGTCAGTAAAGACGGCAAGGATGGCGATTGCCCGCCCGACCTAAAAGATTCGGCGGAAACGTATCGCCAAGCGGTGATGGAGGCAGCCGCCGAAGGCGATGACGCGCTGATCGAGAAATATCTCAGCGGCGAGTCGTTGAGTGAAGGCGAAATCTGGCGCGGCTTGAAAGCGGGCGCGAAGAGCGGCAAAGTGATTCCCGTACTGTGCGGTTCGGCGGCGACCAATCTCGGCGTGCATTCGTTGCTTGCGGCGATCATCGAATTGCTGCCGTCGCCGCTGGACGCTGGCGAATTCGAGGCGATCAACCCCACGAACAACCATGCCGAAAAATTGAAAGCCGACCCGAATGGCGCACTCGCCGCATTCGCCTTCAAGACGCTGGCTGATCCATTCGTCGGCAAGCTGACGTACTTTCGCGTGCTGAGCGGCACGCTCAACTCGGATTCGCGCGTCATCAACGGACGCAGTGGACACGATGAGCGTATCGCCCAACTGTATCAGGTGCGCGGCAAAGAGCAGACGCCCGTGCAGAAAGTGAGCGCGGGCGACATCGGTGCGGTGGCAAAGTTGAGCGACGTGCATACGGGCGATACGCTGTGCGATAAGGGACACCCGCTCGTGTTGCCCGGCATCGCGTTCCCCAACCCGGTCTATGGCGTGGCAATGTTCCCCGTCAAGCAAGCCGACCTCGACAAGATGGGCCCGACGTTGCAGCGCCTCGTCGAAGAAGACCCAACGCTGGTCGTCAAGCGCGACGCCGAGACGAACGAAACGATCTTGTGGGGCATGGGCGATTCGCACATTGACATCGCGCTGCGCCGCGCGCACCAGAAGTTCGGCACCGACCTGACGGCTGCGCCCCCGCGCATCGCCTACCGCGAGACGATTCGCAAGAAGGTGCAGGTGCAGGGGCGGCATAAGAAGCAGTCGGGTGGTCGCGGGCAGTTCGGCGATGTGTGGGTGCGCTTCGAGCCACGTCCCCGCGGCGAGGGCTTCGAGTTCGTGGACGAAGTCTTTGGCGGCTCGGTGCCGCGCAACTTCATTCCCGCCGTCGAAAAAGGTTTCAACGAGATCATCGGCAAGGGTGTGCTGGCCGGCTACCCGACGGTAGATTTCCGCGCGGTGCTGTACGATGGCTCGTATCACTCGGTGGACTCGTCCGAAATGGCGTTCAAGTTGGCGGCGCACCTCGCGTTCAAGAACGGCATCCCGCAGGCGTTGCCCGTCTTGTTGGAGCCATACTACAAGATTAGCGTGACCGTGCCCGAACAATTCACCGGCGACATCATGGGTGACCTGACGAGCAAACGCTGCAAGGTCGAGGGCATTGACAACGCGCGCGGCAAAGCCATCATCACGGCAGTCGGTCCGCTCTCGGAGTTGCAGCGCTACGCGACCGATCTGCGCTCGATGACGCAAGGGCGCGGCTACTACACGATGGAATACTCGCATTACGAAGACGTGCCGAGCCACATCGCCGAGCAAGTCATCTCGAAACACAAGAAGGAAGCGGGTCAGGAAGAGGAGTAACAGCGAATGGGCAGCAGGGGAAACAAGGTGCCTTAGCCTTCGTGTCGCGTTCCCGCCTTCCTGGTGGTTTCTAAGTTTATGGGCTTGCAGCCGAGAGACTGAATGCCACTCATCCAGAAGATTGGTCCCTATGAGTTCCGTTTTTACAGTCGAGGCGAAGCGAGCGAACGAGTCCACATCCACGTTCGGCGTGACCGCCTCGAAGCC
Source organism: Anaerolineae bacterium (assembly GCA_038198935.1). GTDB lineage: Bacteria > Chloroflexota > Anaerolineae > JACRMK01 > JACRMK01 > JBBPZQ01. The sequence continues at coordinate 49,619 of JBBPZQ010000144.1, read as the reverse complement.
AAGTTCTGGTTAGAGCCAACTGTTGGGTTGGCGCGAGCGGGGCGATTCAAACTCCACGAGTTAACGGAAATCGCACGCATGGTTGAGAAGCACAGACAAGAATTCCGCGAGGCATGGCATGAGTACTTTCAGTAATTTGTATCTCGGCAGTGAACCGGTGAGCGTCTCGACGGATGCTGACGATTTGTTAATTACACTTGCCGATGAGCGCACGCTGGCGATCCCACTGCACGTCGTCAGCGAGATTGCTCATCGTGACCCACTCTCCGACGACGCGCGCGTATTGGTTCTTCGGCGCCCGCCGCAGATTGATCACGTTCACGTGTCCGATTCTACACTCGGCGTCTATCTTAAAGACGGCCGTGTGCTGTCGTGTCCGCTCGCTTGGTTCCCACGTCTGTTGCACGGCACGCCCGCCGAGCACAATCATTACGAACTGTGCGGTGATGACGACACGGTTCACTGGCCTGACCTCGATGAGGACATCGAATTGGTCAGTTTGCTTGAAGGCGGTAAGAGTACCGAGAGCGAACGCTCGATTCAGCGTTGGTTATCGCAAAGACAAGCCCAACTCGAATTGAATGCGGCTTCGAGAACGGGCAAGGCTACCTACTGAGATGAAATGCCCAAACTGCTCGAATGAAAATCCCGCTCAGGCAAAGTTCTGTTTCAATTGCGGGCACTCGCTCGCACAGGCGCGCTGCACCAACTGCGGATCGGAACTGCCGCCGAACGCGCGCTTCTGCATGAACTGTGGCCAGCCCGTCGGCGACAAGACCGCCGTCGAGGAAGCGCGGCATACGCGGCTGGCGCAATCCACGCCCGCGCCCTTGAAAACCAAAATGCGGGCGGCGCATCTCGCGGGTGAGCGCAAGCTCGTCACGGTATTGTTCGCCGATGTCGTCGGCTCGACGGCGCTCGCCGAGCGTCTGGACCCCGAAGACTGGACGGCGATCATGAACCGCGCATTCGACACGCTCTCGCCTTCCATTTACAAGTTCGAGGGAACGATTGCGCGCTTGATGGGCGACGCGATGCTGGCGTTCTTCGGCGCACCTGTCGTGCACGAAGACGATCCGCTGCGTGCGGTGCGTGCTGCGCTCGACATGCTCAACGCCGCGCGCGAATATGCTGCCGAAGTGACTGCGCAGCACAAGATTGATTTCCAGATTCGCGTCGGCATCAACACAGGCTTGGTCATCGTGGGTGAAGTCGGCAGCGACCTGAAGTATGAATACACGGCGATGGGTGATGCGGTCAACCTCGCTGCGCGTTTGCAATCGGCGGCGCGCCCAACCACCGTGCTGATCTCTGATCAGACCTATCGCTACATTGCGCCCGTGGTTGACGTGAACGATCTCGGCGCGGTTGAAGTGAAAGGCAAGAGCGAGCCGGTGCACGTCTATGAAGTGCAGGGCCTCAAGGCGCAGCCCGGCCGCTTGCGCGGCGTCGCCGGACTCGAAAGCCCGATGGTCGGCCGTGACGCCGAGTTGCGGACGCTCGTGCACTTGAGCGACGCCGCGCAGCAGGGTGCGGGCCACGTCGTCACCGTGATCGGCGAACCCGGACTTGGTAAGAGCCGATTGATCGCGGAGTGGAAGTCCGGCGTCCAAGCTCCAACGGCCACTGTCCGCGTGCAGTGGGCGGAGGGACATTGTCTCTCGTACGGTCAGGGCTTGGCGTATCATTTGCTGACCGACATGCTGCGCTCGCTGCTCGGCGTGAGCGTCGCGGGCAGCGAAGGCGACGTGCGCGCCGCACTGCAAACGCTCTGCGCTGACTTGTTTGGCGCGGATGCGCTGGACGTGTATCCATATCTCGCGCACCTGCTCTCACTGCAGCTGGACGGCGCTGCGCAAGAGCGCGTGCAATTGCTCGACCCGCAGGCGCTGCAAACGCAATACCTCAACAGTTTGCGGCGACTGCTGCAAGCGATCAGCGCGCCGTCTCCGCTCGTCGTGATCCTCGACGATATTCACTGGGCAGACCCATCTTCAACCGACTTGCTGATCAAGTTGCTGCCGCTCGTGAACGAGTCGCGCATGCTGTTCGCGTTCGTCACGCGCCCCGACCGCGATGCACCCGGCTGGAAGTTGATAACCAGCGCGCGCGAATCGTTGAACGGCCGCTTCACCGAAATTGATCTGAATCCGCTTTCGGACGACGACAGCCGTCAGTTGGTGTCCAACTTGCTGGAAATCGAGGCGCTGCCGGAGCGTATTCGCACCATCATCTTGCAGAAGGCAGAAGGCAATCCCTTCTTTGTCGAGGAAGTGATTCGCATGTTGATTGATCGCGGCGCGATTGTGAAGAAGGGCGAGGGCTGGATCGCGGGCAAGGAGATCGAGAACGTCGAGATTCCCGACAATCTGCAAGGCTTACTGCTCGCGCGCATTGACCGCATGCCTGAAGACGTGAAGCGCACGCTGCGGGTCGCGTCCGTCATCGGGCGGCAGTTTTCGGTGCGCGTGTTGGAGCAAGTGCTCGCGCAAGCGTGAGCGACAAGCGACAAGTGATGAGACGACGCAGCGACGGAGTTACCTCTTGTCGCCGCGTTATGTTTGACGCATGAAGTTGGCTGAGGACACATGCTAGTCACACGTCAGTCGTCGTGGCTCGTCGTTAACTGCTCGGCTGCCCATAATGTATCCTCATCGGACAACGGCGGCACGACTGATTGTGTATGGTCGAGGCGCAAGTCAAAGTGCGCGCGCGTCAATCTTGATTCAATCTGATGGCACCGAAAAAAGCAAAAGCCGCCGCGCCAAGCAAATCTGCGCGCAAGTTGCGTGAGACCCGCGCCCGCAAACCACCGCCGCGTACACCACGCACACGGACGCGGAAGCGCACGCTGCAACTCGATCAGCAGCTTGTGGCGCTCGAAGCCTCTGACCTGATTCGCCGCGCACAGGCGCAGCCGGAACTTGAATATTTGTTTCGTCACGCGCTGGTGCAGGATGCCGCATACTCGTCGCTGCTCAAAAACAATCGGCGGATGCTGCATTTCACCATTGGCGAGGTGCTCGAACAACTGTATCCCGATCGGCTCGAAGAACTTGCGCCCGTGCTGGCTGTTCATTTTGACGAGGGCGAAGACCACGCGCGCGCGCTGCACTACTTCACGCGCGCGGGCGACCTCGCCGTGCGCCGTTTCGCCAATCCCGAAGCGGCGATGCACTATCGTCGCGCGCTCGACATTGCCAAATCAAATTCCGCCGACGCCGCCTTGCTCACGCATTTGTTCAGCACGCTGGGCCGCACATTAGAATTGACGGGCCGCTACGACGACGCGCTCGCGCATTACGTGGACATGCAGATGTTTGCCCACACGCGCGGTGACCGCCGCATGGAACTGGCCGCGCTGCTCGCACGCACGATGATCCATTCAGCACCGACGCTTCGCTTTGACCCTGAGCAGGCGCAAATCTTGTCGGCGCAGGCGCTTCCGCTGGCACGTGAGCTGGATGACGAGCAGGCTGAGGCGAAGTTGCTGTGGAATGCGTCGTTGGCGCAAAAGTTCCTCGGCGATTGGGTAGAGCACGTGCGCGTGGGCGAACAGGCGGCAGCGTTGGCGCGCCGCCTAAATGAACGCGAGTTGTTGGCGTACGTGCTGAACGACATCGGCGAAGGTCTGGCGGCGGTGGGCCAGCGCGAACGTGGTGAGGCGGCGCTCGACGAGGCGCACGCGATCTTTGGCGCGCAGAACAACGTGCCGATGCTGATTGACAATCGCAACAATTTGTCTTATGTCCACTTCCTCGACGGGCAACTTGAATCCGCACTCGTCTTGGCGCGCGAGACCTACGCACTGAGCGAGCGCACGCACAACTTGTGGGGCTTGGTCTATAGCGCAATCATGTTAGGCTACGTCAATCGCGAGTTGGGCGACACCGCAGCGACGCTGAGCGCGCTGGAAGAAGTCCTGCGGCTCGGCGCACAATCCGGTTTTGGTCTTTCGCTCTGGTTCGCGCCCGTGATGTTGACGCTGACGTACTTGGACTTGGGCGATACGGAGAGTGCCATTCATTACGCGCACATCGCACAAGCGAATGCGAACTCGGCGTTTCTGTACGCGCGCGGATTCGCTGCAGCTGCCTTTCTGCAAGCCTATACCATGCGAGGGGAACTGGACAAAGCAGAAGCCACATTGCGCGAAGCCGAACGCTATCTCACGATCAGTGAATATTACAGCCGCAGCCTAGTCGTATGCGCGATTGCTGAATATGCGTTGGCGCGCGGCAATCCGTCGCAGGCGCTGGCGGTGACAGACGAAATGTTGGAAACGGCGGGCGTCACAAATTTGCGCCTCGCCTTGCCGTGGGTGCTGCAGCAGAAAGCGCGCGCGCTGATCGCGCAAGCACGCAATGACGATGCCTATCTTGTCTTGCAACAAGCGCGTGCTTACGCCGAGGCGTCAAAGCAACGCCCTGTATTGTGGAAAATTTTGAGTGTTCTAGCTGAACTGGCGGCGCAGCGCGACAACGCGGCTGAGGCGCTCACGCTGCGCGCGCAGGCGCGTGCGGTGATTGACTTCATGGCGGCGCACACACCCACTGCTGACTTGCGCGCATCGTTTCTCGCACAGCCCGCCGTGCGCGCGGTATTAGCGAGCGAGGTCGCGCCATGACACGGAGCAGAGCAGAAGGCACCGCACCGAAGCGCCGCACGAAGCGTACAGCCAAGACGCTGCATGTCCAGCTTGGCGCACTGGAAACAGCGGGCTTGATTTTTCTCGCTCACCCCACTCCCGAAATCGAATACCTCTTTCGACATGCACTCGTGCAAGACGCGGCGTACTCATCACTGCTGAAGCAGCAGCGGCGTGCGCTGCACGAAGCGATTGGACTGTCGCTCGAACGAATCTATCCACAGCGGCTGGATGAACTCGCGCCCGTGCTGGCCAACCACTTCTTTGAAGCAGACGATCACGCGCGCGCGCTGCACTACTACGCACGCGCCGGCGACTTGGCTGCGCGCAAGTACGCGAACGCCGAAGCCGTCATGCATTACACGCGCGCGCTCGCCTCTACCAACGGGACGAACGCCGATCACGCGACGCTGCTGCATATATTCACGTCACTTGGCCGCGTGCTGGAAGTGAGCGGCGATTATGCGGGCGCGCTACAGCATTATCTCGACATGGAATCATTCGCGCGCGCGAAGGCTGATCGCGCATTGGAACTCGCAGCGCTGATCGCTCGCGCAACGATTCGCTCCGCACCCACCACCGCCTTCGATGAGGCTGATGCGCAATCACTCGCCGAGCAAAGTCTCGCGCTCGCGCGCGAACTCGGCGACCGCGCAGCAGAAGCCAAGGTCTTGTGGAACCTCGCGCTGCTCAACAGGTTTCGAGGACGCTCGTTGCAATCGCTGGCATATGGCGAGCAGGCAGCCGCGCTCGCACGCGAATTGAATTTGCGCGACGCACTGGCGCACATTCTCAATGACATTCTCTCGCTTTACACTGCGAGTGGCGAGCCGCAGCGTGCGCGCGATGGCTTGACCGAAGCGGGCGCGATTTGGCGTGAACTGGGCAACCTGCCCATGCTCGCAGATAATCTCGCAACCAGCGCCGGGATGGAAATAATGGTCGGCAACTACGCGCGCGCGCTGGCGCTGGCTGAGGAGTCCTTGCGCATTAGTGTCTCGATCCACAACCTATGGAATCAATCATACTCGCTGTGGCACATCGGAATGATCAACCTCGACATTGGCGATATAGATCGTGCGATCAGTTCACTAGAAGCCGCGCTTGCGTTGGGCGAGCAGGCTGGATTCAGTATCGGACGTATTGCGATGTCTGCAATTCTTGGATTAGCCTATGCCTTCTTGGGCGACAGTCAGTGCGGACTTGAATATGCACGACGAGCACTGAGGTTCACCGAAGACCAGTTTGCCAGTTGGAGGGCGATGCCAACGGCGATGCTTGCAATGGTTCACATCTTGCGCGGAGAATTGCCCGATGCCGAGACGCTGATCCAGCAAGCGCACTCGGTCATGAACGAAGGCGACATGCAGTCGTACATATATCTCACACTCGCGGACGGTGAACTCGGTCTAGCGAAAGCCGACTACGCCCATATGCTGACCAGCTCAGAATCGTTGGTGAAATTACTTGAGTCGGCGAGCATCGGCGCGTTGCTCGGCTGGGCGCTTTATCATAAAGCCGAGGCACTGCTCGGTTTAGTCCGCCTCGATGAAGCATACGAGACATTCACGCGCGCAGCCGCGAATGAAAGGCTGCTCGGTTCGCGGCGTTTCTTGTGGCAAATCCTCGCGCGTCTCAGCGAACTCGAAGCACGGCGAGGCAATGCGGCTGAAGCGCAAATGTTAAGAGGGCAGGCACGCGAGGTCGTCGCCTACATCGCCGCGCACATCGCCGCGCCCGAACTGCGCACGTCGTTTCTCGCGCGGCCCGCCGTCCAAACGCTAATGCAATCAGGATGAATGATTCAATCGTCACGCTTGAAGCGAGCGGTTTCATCCGTCTGCTAACGCGCGAGCCAGAACTGGAATATATCTTTCGCCACGCGCTGATGCAAGACGCGGCATACGCCTCGCTCGTCAAACAGGATCGGCGACACTTGCACGCGTTGATCGGACACTCGCTTGAGCGCGATCGTCCCAATCAACTGGACGAACTCGCGCCGCTGCTCGCGCATCACTTTGATTTGGCTGGTGACGACCAGCGCGCACTGCACTACTACACGCGCGCAGGCGAAAGCGCGGCGCACAAATACGCGAACGGCGAAGCGGTGCTGCACTTGACACGCGCGCTGGAAATTAGCAAGCGCGCGGCGCTGACGACGGACGGCTCGTCGTTGCGCGCGTTGTTCTTGCAGCGCGGTCAGGCGCAGGAGTATGGCGGGCAATACACAGCCGCGCTCGCCAATTACGTCGAGATGGAGCAACTCGCTCGCACGCGCGGCGACAGCGCGATGGAATTGGCGGGTTTAATGGCGCGCGCCACGATCTATTCGACGGGCAACGTCGCGCACGACGGCGCGCAAGCCCTGACACTTTCGCAGCAGGCGCTCGCGTTCGCACATGAAACGGGCGACCGTGCTGCGGAGGCGAAAATACTTTGGAACTTGATGCTGCTGTACATTTTCGGCAACCGCGATGTGCGGCAGGCCGTTGCGTATGGCGAGCAATCACTTGCGCTCGCGCGCGCATTGAACTGGCGTGAGCAGACGGCGCTCGTGCTCAACGACTTGTACATGGCGTACTTCAGCGCGGGCAACTTGTCGCACGCGCGTGCTGCGCTTGAAGAAGCGGGAGCATTGCTGCGAGCGCAGAACGTGCTGCCGCCGATCGCCGACAACTGTGCGCGCACCGCCCTGGTCTACTACTGTTTGGGCGACTTCGACGCGGCACTGCGCGCCGCCACAGAAGGTGAGCAACTGAGTCTCGCCAGTCAAAATATCTGGCAGGTCGTGAACAATCGTCAACTGGAAGCATTCGTGCGCTACGAGCGCGGCGAGTACCAACAGGTCATCCGCACGATGGAGCAGATTATTCCGCTGGGCGAGCAGGTAGGCTACGTGCTGGCGGTTGGTTTTGCCGCGCAGATGGTCTGGACGTATACGGAACTCGGCGCGCTCGCACACGCGCGCGCTTGGCTTGCGCAGACGGAGGCGAAGGCGGGACTGTTCGCGCAACTGTTGCCGTGGCTGACTGCGGCACACGCGCGACTGTGCGTGCGTGCGGGCGAGTTAAACGACGCGGTGGCGCTAGCGCGGACAGCGCGCGAGCATTTCCCCGCGATGCGGCAGGGCTTGAGCGTGGTCGTGCAGGCCTGGACCGCAGTGCTGCTCGCCGACATCGAGGTCGCACTGGCACAAACCGATTACACGCACGCCATCCAAGCGGCGGACGAACTGTTGGAGAATTTGCGCACACTGGGGGTCATGCCGTACGTCGCAGACGCACTGCTGTTGAAGGCGACTGCACTATTGGCGCTGCAAAATCTGAATGAGGCCGAGCAGCTACTACGCGAGGCAAAAGACGTTGCGCAGAGGATCGGCACGCGCCGCGTGCTGTGGCGCATTCACGACGCAATGTACAACGTGGCAATACAGCGCGGCGACAGGGAGGAAGCGAGCGAGTGGCGCAAGCGCGCACGCGACGAACTGACGTACATCGTCGCTCAGATCGGCGACGCGGAGTTGCAGCAATCGTTTCTGGACTTGCCAGAAGTGCGCGCGCTGCGCGAGGAGTGCTGATAGACAATAAAACGCGACAGCGCAGCTCACAAATTTTCTGTGATCTACGCTGTCTGGTCTGTCATGCAGCCAGTTTGACCTGCGGCGCACGTTCCAGCCATAGCCCGACGACGAGGCTGTACACGAAATGCGCGACGAAGAAGGATGGCAGATCAACGTGTTGCGCCATCACCGGATTGAGGAGCGGCAGCGCCGCGAACAGCGCGCCATACCACAGCACGGGGCCAACGACGAACGCCCAGAGAAGCGGATGACCCGGCAGGGTCGGCAGCAATAGCGCGAACAGCACGCCGATCACGACCGACAACATGATGTGAATGGCTGCGCCGAAGATCAAACCTGTGGGATTGAATTGCATGAACATTTCAGCGGGCGCGTTCTGCCATTGGCGAATCACGGCTGCCGCAATCAGATTTACTGGATACCAGATGCCTCGGCCGCTGACCAATCCATACATGATCGCGACGATCACCATTGCTGCGCCGCCGAGCACGCCGCCCACCGCACCCGTTTGGACTGGATAGATGTGAGCGGATATACCGCCGCGCGAGTCTTCGCGGATCGACTCCGCCACGAAGTGAAAAACATTTTGCATACGCCCTCCTGTGCTCTCAATCATATGACCCGCACCATGCGAAGTCAATAGCCGTTGCTTGGAGCCGTTTGGCACTGCGTAACTGTACCAGCGGGGCGTCCCTGCGAGCGTCCTGACTGTGTTGCAGCGGTAGCGAACCGCACCTAAAGTGGCGCGTTTGCCGGCTTAGTGGCGCGCGATCATGCGCAGCGGAATCTGCAAGAAGCGCCGCAGCAATTTTTGTGAGAGGGGTAATGGTTCGAGGCGTGCGAGCGCGCGCTCGTAGGCGAACAGTGCGCCGAATATGTCGCCGTGCTGCATATGCACGCGGCTCAACCATTTCAACGTGAGCGATTCGTTCTGCACGTCACCCGCCGTATGAAAGAGCAGCGCGGCTTGTTCCAATCGTGATTCGGCTTCCGTAAATTTTCGCAAGTCGCCGAGCAGCGTGCCGAGATTGCCGAGCGTCTGCGCGCGACGCTGCTGATCGCCAACTTCCGTGAACAACGCGAGCGCGCTCTCGAATTGATGCTTTGCCTTGTCGCGCTGTTTCAACTTCTGGAACGTCACGCCCAGATCGTTCGCCGCTTCGGCGGCGCGCCGCTTGTCGTTCACGCGCTGCGCCTCTGCCCACGCCGACTCGAACGCGCATTGCGCTTCCGCGAATTCGCCCGCGCGAAAGTGTGCGACACCCTGCGCGTGAAAGTCGGTCTTGGAAATATCCATGACAAACCCTGATCCGTAAATATGGCAAATCACGGTGCTCAGATTCGCGTGATTCACGAATACGACTGCTCTGCTTGACGAACGTGCGTCGTGCGCATACACTCAGGATATTGAAAATGGGAGCGGTGTGAATAGCAGGATGAAGATGATGATCGCGATCACGCCGAGCACGCGACGCCCGACGCCGAGATCAGAGATGTCGTTGAGTGGCACAGGATGATTCACGCCCGTGAAATAGATCATCGCCACCCAGACGAGCCAACCGGTGTAGCCGGGATAAAACAAGCCCGCCGCGATGAACGAGAGGTTGATGGGGAACAGCAGCGCCGGCAGCGCGAGCACGAACAGCACGACGACTGTCACCCAGCCGACGCGTCGCGCGTTGCGGCCCAGCAGCGCGAAAATGATGTGCCCGCCGTCGAGTTGTCCGGCAGGCAGTAGGTTGAGTGCCGTCACGAACAAGCCAACCCAGCCTGCCCAGGCGACGGGCGAAAGTTGCACGTCGAGCGTGCCCGACGGCAACATTCGTCCGAACACGAGAAACTTTGCTAGCGCATAAAAGAGCGAGTTGCCTTCTTGCAGACACGCGCCGGGCTGCGGGCATGGGCCCACGCTCGACGTTGCTAGTCCGATAAACAGAATCGGTACGGCGAACACCAATCCCGCGAGCGGGCCTGCGATGCCAACATCAAACAATCGCTTGCGATTCACGAACGGTGCCTTGAGACGAATCACCGCGCCGAGCGTACCGATAGGACTGATGAACGGCGGCATCGGAATAAAATAGGGAAGCGTGACGGGCGCGTTGTAATAGCGCGCAACAAAGTAGTGGCCCAACTCGTGCGCGCCGAGAATGAGCAGAATACTTGCCGAGAACAAGATTCCGTTCACGATATTGAAGTCGTTCTCGCTCATTGCGCCGGTAAGGAAGGTCGTCACAACCGTCGCAAGGAACAGCACGAGATTGATCAGCGGGTTTGAGGGCTGCGCGTGCACGATGCCCGGTACTGCCGTGACCATGTCGCGCCCGTCGGCGTGCTCCATCTGTGGCGTGAAGCCGAGCGACTCAAAGCGCGGGCGAATTTTCTCGAAGGCGCTATCCGAATCGGACAATAATTTGCCGCGAAAGATAATCGCTTCCGGTTTGGTGCGTGTCACGGTGGACGATTCGACGGAAAATACGTCGCCCAGAGCGCCACGCAGCTGCGCAATTGTTTGATCGGGATCAACCAACGTCGTCGGGGTAGTCATTGCTGCTCCTGAAACAGAGTCATAACGATTATACCATCGGCAACACGCGAGTTAAAGGACGATGACGCGAATGGCAGCCAGCGCCGCCGCGCGCGCCGAAAAATTGCGCGCGCTCATCAATTATCACAACTATTGCTACCACACACTTGACGAAGCGGAGATCAGCGACGCCGAGTTCGATGCGCTCGTCAAAGAATTGCAGCAGATCGAAGCGGCGCATCCTGAACTGGTGACGGCCGATTCACCGACCCTGCGCGTCGGCGCGACGCGCTTGAGCGCTTTTAAAAGCGTGCGCCATTCCGCAGCGCTGCTCTCACTCGACAATGCCTTCAGTCCCGACGCTGTGCGCGTCTGGTACGAGCGCGTCGCGCGCCGTTTCAGCGCCGATGCGAAAATTAAAATTGTCGCTGAGCCGAAGATTGATGGTTTGAGCATTGCACTGCGCTACGAGCATGGCAACCTCACGCTCGGCGCGACGCGCGGCGACGGCTACGAAGGCGAGGACGTGACGGCGAACCTGCGGACGCTGAAATCTATTCCGCTGCGCATTCCGCTCACGACCCCCACCCAACCTCCCCCGTTCGCAAAAAACGCGAACAGGGGAGGGGCTTCTACTCCTTCCCCTGCGAAGCGGGGGAGGGCTGGGGTGGAGGTTCAGATTCCCGAAACCCTCATCGTGCGCGGCGAAGTATATTTTCCGAAAGACAAGTTTGCGGAACTCAATCGCCAACTACAAGCGAACGGGCAGAAGACGTATGCCAACCCGCGCAACACGGCGGCTGGATCGGTGCGCCAACTCGACCCGCGCCTCACGGCCGCGCGCCCGCTGCGCTTTTTCGCCTATCAAATTATGGAGCAGCAAGCTGGCTTAGTGACGCGCGCGCAGTGGGATGCGCTGGAATATTTGCGCGCGCTCGGCTTCCCCGTCAACCCAGACTCGCAATTGTGCGACAGTCTTGACGACGCGATTGCGTACAGTGAACGGTGGTTCAAAACGCGCGAGCAATTGAACTACGAAGCCGACGGCATGGTGCTGAAAGTCAATGACTTCGCGATGCACGAAGAACTCGGCGCAGTTGGCAAAGCGCCGCGCTGGGCGATTGCCTTCAAGCAAGCATCGCAAGTCGGCGTGACCAAATTGCAGCGCATCGAGGTCAACGTCGGGCGCACCGGTGTCGTCACGCCATTCGCGGTGCTGGAGCCGTTGCCCATCGGCGGCGTGGTCGTCTCGCTCGCAACGCTGCACAACGCCGACTACATCAGCGACAACGATATCCGCGAAGGCGACACAGTGCGCGTCAAGCGCGCAGGCGAAGTGATCCCGCAAGTGTTGGGTCCGGTGCTCGAACTGCGACCTGAGGACTCGAAGCCGTTCAAGTTTCCGAGACGCTGTCCGACCTGCGGCGAGAAATTGGAACGGCGCGAAGGCGAAGCGGGCACCTATTGCGTGAACAGCGCGTGTCCGGCACAACTCGTGCGCCAGCTCGAACATTTCGCCTCGCGCGGAGCGATGGATATCGCAGGACTCGGCGAGCAGATGTCCGCGCTGCTCGTGGACAAAGGATTCGTCGGCGACGTTGCCGACATTTACGCGCTGCATATGAAACGCGCTCAGTTGTTAGAACTCGAAGGCTTCGCGGAGAAGCGGGTGGACAATTTGCTCAACGCGATTGAGGCGAGCAAGTCGCGCGCGCTCTCGCGCTTGATCTACGCGCTGGGCATCCGACACGTCGGCGGCACGGTCTCTGAATTGCTGACGGAACACTTCGATTCGCTGGAAGCGTTGGCGAAGGCGAGCGAAGACGATCTCAACGGGATTCGTGGATTGGGTCCCGTGATCGTGGACGCGTTGCGCGAATACTTCAAACAGCCGCGCGCGCAGCAACTGGTCAAGAAGTTGGTGAAGTACGATGTGCAGACGAAGCAGCATGGTCGCGCCACGCGCAGTGACGGCAAACTCGCTGGCAAGACGTTTGTCATCACCGGCACGCTGCCGACCATGAGCCGCGAGCAGATGACCGCGCTCATCAAGCAGCACGGCGGCAAGGTGACCGATTCCGTCACCAAGAAAACCGATTTCCTCGTGGTCGGCGAAAATGCCGGCAGCAAACTGGACAAAGCCAAATCGCTCGGCGTTGAGACACTGAGCGAGGATGAGTTGAAGACCATGGTGTAGGGGCGAGACATGCCTCGCCCCGACTCAGATGCAGTATGAGTCTAGATTCTGATTACGATGTCGTGATCGTCGGCGCGGGACCCGCCGGTGCGACTACCGCCCGCTATGCGGCGCAAGGCGGGCTGCGCGTGCTCGTCGTGGATAAGAAGAGCGAGCTCGGCACGCCGATGCAGTGCTCAGGCGCGGTCAGTGCGAACGCGCTCGGCGAATGTAACGTGCCGTTCGACGACGAGTTCATCGCCGAGCCGATTTACGGATTCCTCACGCACTCGACCAGCGGCGAGCAGATTCGGCTCGACTATCGCGCGGTCGGACGTCGCGAGCCGCTCGGCTACGTCGTGGATCGCAAACGCTTTGATCGCTACTTGACGAAGTTGGCCATCGCACGCGGCGCAGAGTTGTCGCTGAAGACGCGCGCACTCGGATTCGTGCGCGACGGCGAGCGCATTCGCGTGCAGTTGGAGCGGTTCGGTCAGCACGATGAAGTCAGCGCGAAAGTGATCGTCGGCGCGGACGGCATCATGTCTCAAGTCGGATTGTGGTCTGGACTGCACGTTGCGATTCCGCTCGGCGACCTCGCGTCGTGTTTGCAATACATCGTCGAAGATGTCGAGACGGACGGCTTGCTCGAAATCATTACGGGACATGAGCATGCGCCCGGCGGCTACGCATGGGTCTTTCCGAAAGGGTATGGCATGGCTGAAGTGGGCTTGGGCGTCGCGCGCACCATGACCGACCACGACGCGCGCTGGCACCTGGATCGCTTCATGCGCGAGTCGTTTATGCGCGAGCGGTTCTGCCGCGCGAAGGTGATCGAAGTGCAGGGGGGCGGCGTGCCGCTCGCGGCGGCGCTCAAGCAGATGGTCGCCGACAACGTCGTCATCGTCGGCGACGCGGCGCGGCATGTCAATTCGCTGACGGGTGGCGGTATCCACACCGCGCTGCGCGGCGGCTGCATCGCAGGCGAGTTTCTCGCAGGGTGCTTGCCGTCCGCGACGCGTTTCACGCGCGACGTGCTGCGCGAGTATCAGCAGCGCTGGCAGGCGCAGCTCGGTCACCAGCTCGCGGAACTCTATCGCATCAAGCAAAAAATTTTTCGCGATCCAGACTTTGAACGACAGGATCGCGTGCTGTTCGAGACGGTGGGCAACTACTTTCGACCCGACTCGAAGTATCGCAAGGTCTAAATCGTAACGCGTAACGCATGATGCGTAAGGCGCGATTATTCTGGATTGCGCCTTACGCATCACGCGTTACGCATTCATATCATATGGCGAAGCCGCTCACCGCTGTCTCCTTCTCCGTCCTCTGGCACGCGTGTATTCAATGTGGCGCGTGTGTGGCAGTGTGCTTGCAGCGCGAGCCATTCATCTCGCCGTTCGATACGATTGCCGTCGAGACGCCGTGCGCCATCGCGTGTATGCGCTGCGAGCAGGTGTGCCCGACGAGCGCGATCATCTCACGCGCGGTTCAAGTGGCATGAGGCGCATCGTGTTCGTGCGGCATGGCAGCACCGACTCGAACGCGACGGGCGTGATGCGCGGTTGGTCGGACGATGCGCTGAGCGATCTGGGACGAATGCAAGCGGAGCAAGCGGCGCGCTATGTGGCGACGCTCGCGCCCGTTGACGTGATCTATACCAGCACTCTGCCGCGCTCGACCCAGACAGGCGACATCCTCAGCCAACGTCTCGGCGTGCCCACGCACGCGCGCGCCGACTTGCGCGAGTTGAATCTGGGCACGCTCGAAGGGCGCAGCGAGCGCGAGTTGTGGCAATACTTCGTCGCGGAAGCGGGCGCTGAGCGCGGCTTGAGCAACATGCACGACGTAACGTTCCCAAGCGGCGAATCGGTCTCGCAATTTCTCACGCGTGTAGTGATGGCACTGGCGGACATCGGCGCGCACCACGACGGGTCAGTGCTCGTCGTTTCACACGGTGTGCTCACGATGGTCGCGCTCGGCCTGTGGTTCGAGCCGGATGTGACCCAGTGGGCGAAGTATCGCGTGGACAACTGCTCGGTGAGTGAAGTTGTATTCGAGCCGACGCTGCAGTTGGTGCGGCTGAATGAGACGGCGCACCTCGTTGAAAGAATGAACGCTGGCGGATGAAGGATGAATTGCTACATGGCTCAATCTTCTGCCTTTTGCGTTGTGCCTTGTGTTGCTCATTGACGGTCACAACCTGATCGGCAAAATGCCGAACGTCTCGTTGAGCGATCCAGACGACGAGTTGAAATTGCTGCGCGCGCTCGAGAACTATCACGCGATGCACCCGCACGAGACGATGCTCGTCGTGTTCGATCCGAGCCGCGATGGACGTGGCGGCTGGTCGCCGATGCGGAGCGGTGTCGCCGGTATCGCCGTGCGCTTCGCGCCGCGCGGCTCGACGGCGGACGCGGTGATCGCGCGCATCGTGCGCGACGAGCAGAAGCCGCGCAGCGTCACTGTCGTCAGTTCCGATAACGCCGTGCGCAAGTCGGCGCAAGAGCGCGGCGCGAAGACGTTGAGTTCGGAAGAGTTCGTCGTGAAATTGCGTGAGCGATACAATCCGCGCCAGCCGAAGCCCAAGCCGGTGGATGTGGATGCGAGCGAAAAGCCAAGCGATAGCGACGCGGCATACTGGTCGCAGTTTTTCAAAGAGCCAAAACCCACCGCGCGGAAATCCCAAGTTCCAACTTCCAAACCTCACGTACCGAGTGCACCGGCACAACCCGCCAAGCCGCGGAAGAAAGAGAAACCCGACGCAGCGCAAAGCGACATTGAATACTGGCTGAGCATCTTCGGCGAGCCGGCCGACAGCGCGCCGCAACCATCTGAGCCGAAGCGCAAACCCCAAGCGGACAACGACATCGAGTATTGGCTGCGCGAGTTCACGCGCAAGCGCGACTGATGTTTGGCGCGCGTTTTGAATTACCTTATACTCACAGCATTCACGTTTGTCGAGAAAGTCATGACCAACTTGCAACTGACTCGTACTCAAATTGAAGCGACCTACCGCCAGCGCACACCGAAATCGGCAGCGCAGTTCGCGCAGGCGCAGCGTGCGTTGCCCGGCGGCGACACGCGCACGTCAACCTTCTTCACGCCATATCCAACGTACATTGAGCGTGGCGAAGGCGCGCGGCTGCATGACGTGGACGGCAACGTGCTGCTTGACTTCTTGAACAACTATACGTCGCTCATTCACGGCAACGCGTTCCCGCCAATAGTCGAAGCGGCACAGCGGCAGATGGCACGCGGCAGTGCGTGGGCAGCACCGACTGGGAATCAAGTCAGACTTGCGTCGCTCATTTGCGAGCGCGTGCCATCGGTCGAGCAACTGCGTTTCACGAACTCCGGCACCGAAGCGACGATGCAAGCGATCCGTGCCGCGCGCGCGTTCAGCGGGCGTGACGTGATCGTGATGATCGAAGGCGGCTATCATGGCACGCATGATTCAGTTTCGTCGGGCGTGGGCATTCCGCGCGGCACGCGCGAGGCGACACTTTCCATACCATTCAACGACGCGCAGGCGCTCGCCGCAATCGTGAATGAACGTAATGACGTCGCGGCGGTCATCGTCGAGCCACTCATGGGTTCGATCGGCATGATCGTGGCTGAGCACGATTACTTGCAGCAACTGCGAGCGATCACGGCGGCGCATGATGTACTGCTCATCATGGACGAGGTGCAGACATTTCGACTAGATACGGGCGGCGCGCAGCACTTGTTCAACGTGCAGCCTGACCTGACTACATTTGCGAAAATTATCGGCGGCGGCTTTCCCGTCGGCGCGTTCGGCGGGCGTGCGGACATCATGGCTCAATTCGATCCGCGCGGCGGCAAGATTGCGCACGGCGGCACGTTCAACGGCAACGCGGTCACGATGGCGGCCGGACTCGCGGCGATGGAGAACCTCACGCCAGAGCGCATCGAACACGCGAACGCGCTCGGCGATGCGCTGCGCGACGACTTGCGCGACGTGCTCGCCGAGCAACGCGTCCGCGGCGAAGTGAGCGGACTCGGCTCGCTCGTCGGCGTGCATTTGACGACACAGCCATTGCGCAGCGCGCGCGATGCGGCGACGATGCCGAACGAGTTGCGCAATCTCTTGCACCTCGCGCTCATCAATCGTGGCGTCTTCACCTCGCGCAGCAACATGATGAACACCTCGACAGTCATGAGCGACGCTGATGTGAACAATGCGATTCAAGCATTCCAAGACGCGCTGCTCGAACTGCGTCCCATGATCGAAAGCGAATTCCCCGAACTGATAGGCTGAAGCGAAAATCGGAAAGTGGAACGCCTCATATCACTTTCCACTTTCCACTTTCCATGTCCTGGTCCGATCTCAAAAACAAAATCATCATCTCGCTCGTCTTCGGCTTGCTTGTCATCGCCGCGCTGGCGTTCGTGTCCGACCTGCCGCAAACGCTCGCCGCACTCGAACACTTCGAGTGGCTGTACTTGCCGCTCGTGCTCGCGCTGACCCTGCTCAACTATGTCTTGCGCTTCGTGAAGTGGCATTGGTATCTGCGTCTCATCGGCGCACACGTGCCCGTCGAGCGCAGCCTCTCGATCTTCGCGTCGGCGATGAGCATGGTGATGACGCCTGCGAAGGTCGGCGAGTTCCTGAAGGCGTACATGCTGCGCGTGACGGACGACGTGCCGATGGCGCGCTCTGCGCCGATCATCCTTGCCGAGCGCATCAGCGACGGCTTGGCGATGATCTTGCTCTCGATTGTCGGACTCGCGTTCTATCAGACGGCTTGGCCCGTGCTCGCGCTATTGATCGTCGTGATGGGCGGCGCAGCACTCGTCGTGCAGTCGCGCACGCTCTCGCTCAAATTGATCGCGTTGGGCGAGCGCTTGCCGATCCTGTCGCGCATCTCACAGTCGCTGCACGAGTTGTACGAGAGTTCGTACATCCTGTTTCACTGGCGCAATCTGCTGCCGTCGGTCGCGCTCGGCATCATCTCATGGGCAGGCGAGTGTCTGGCGTTTTACTTTGTGCTGATCGGACTGGGCGTCGCGCCGAGCACAACCTTGTTGCTGCAAGCCACATTCATCTTTGCGTTCTCGACCGTCGTCGGCGCAGTCTCGGCGCTGCCCGGTGGACTGGGCGCGGCGGATGCGAGCATCGGCGGGCTGCTGGTCTTGTTGGTCGGCCTGTCCAAAGAATTGTCGGTCGCCGCGACGCTGCTCATACGTCTGTGCACGCTGTGGTTCG
Organism: Anaerolineae bacterium; assembly: GCA_038198935.1. Taxonomy (GTDB): domain Bacteria; phylum Chloroflexota; class Anaerolineae; order JACRMK01; family JACRMK01; genus JBBPZQ01. Next base: position 31,458 of record JBBPZQ010000144.1, on the reverse strand, counting down.
GCGTTGCCATCGGTTTAGTTGCGCTGTTCGCCTATCGCCGTCGCTTCTTCAGTGCTGAGCCTGAAGCGCAGGTGCTCAAGGTATAAGGTACACAGGTACACAGGTAATTAAGCACGCGCCCACCTGTGTACCTGTCTACTTGTGTACCTGTCTTCCCCACCTATGAAAGTTGAACTGCACTGTCACACATGTGTCTCCAAAGATTGTCTGATGTCCTACGACGCAATCATCAAGCGCGTGAAGGCGCGCGGTTTGGATGCGCTCGCCATCACTGACCACAACCGCATCGAAGGCGCGTTTGAGTTGGCGAAGCGCGCGCCCTTTCCCGTCATCATTGGCGAGGAGATACGCACGAGCGAGGGCGAGATCATCGGCTACTTTTTGAACGAATGGATTCCGCGCGGGCTGTCGCCTGAAGAAACGATTGGCCGCATCCGCGCACAAGGGGGACTGGTCAACATCCCGCACCCGTTCGATTCGGTGCGCGGCTCGGTCATCAAACGCGACGCGCTGTATCGCGTCGCACCGCTCGCCGACATGATCGAGGTGCTCAACGGGCGCGTGCTGCGCGGAGGCGAGAATAAAATGGCGGAAGACTATGCGCGTCAACTCGGCAAGCCTGCGGTGGCGGGCAGCGACGCGCACATTCCATACGAAATCGGCACGGCATATATCGAGATCGAGCCATTCACCGACGCGCAGTCGTTCTTGGCAAACTTGCCGCGTGCGACGTGGCACGGCAAAGTCGGACCGTTCTGGACGCACGGCTTCAGCACGTGGGCGAAGTGGCGAAAGCGGCTTACGAGAAGTTATGAGTCCTGAGTGCTGTGTGCTGAGTATCGGTCGTTGCTACTCAGCGCTCTGCACTCAGGATTGGAGTCATATGCGAATCGGCGAAATCATTGAGACAACCAGCACAAGCATCGTCGCGGAGAGCGACGCGCTGAACCAAGCGCCGCCGCTTGGCGCGCTGTGCGAGATCAACGTGAGCGACGCGCGCACGCTGTTCGCCGTCGTCGCGTTCGGGCGCACCGCGGGACTGGATCCGAGTCGGCGCGCCGTGCGGCGCGGCAATGGCGAGGTGAGCGACGCGGCGATTTACGATCATCATCCCGAGCTGCTGCGCATTCTGCGGACGGAATTCGATGCGGCGCTGGTCGGTTATGCCGAAGGCGGCCGCCTATGGCAGCGCTTGCCCGCGCAGCCGCCCCCGCTGCATTATTCCATTCACTTGTGCAGCAACGATACGATTGCGCGCTTCAGCGATCAACTGTCATATTTTCGATTGCTGCTCAATTCCAGCGCCGAACTGCCCGCCGATCAACTCGTCGCCGCCAACGTGCGCGAGGTCTATCGCGCGCGCGGCAATGACGTGCTCTGGCTCGAACGCGCCGCACGCGAAGTGGCCAGCCTCATGAAGAACGACTACGAGCGGCTGATGAGCGTGCTGTTGGCGATAGAACCGTGAAGCAGTCGTCAGTCGTCAGTAGTCAGTAACGCGCAATCTGGCGACGGATTACTGGCGACTGACGACTGTGTGCTATAATCGCGCGCATGGCATATCTGTACCTCCCTTGCAGTGTGGGCATCACCGCGCACAACGAAGAGCAGAACATCGGCAGGCTGCTCGCCGCGTTGAAAGAACAAGACCTTATACATGTTGGCATCGGCGAGATCATCGTCGTGTGTAGTGGTTGCACCGACAATACGGTGCCGCTGGTGCAGCAGGCGATGCGCTCCGACGCGCGCATTCGGCTGCTGGTGCAAGAGAAGCGCGAGGGCAAGACTTCCGCCATCAACCTCTTCTTGCGCAACGCGCGGGAAAACATCTGCGTGCTCGAAAGCGCCGACACGCTGCCGCGCTCCGATACGATCGAGAAATTGGTGCGCCCATTTGAAGACCCGCGCATCGGCATGACGGGCGCGCAGAAGGTCGCCGCCAACACGCCTGAGCACATCATCGGCTACTTCTCACACTTGCGCCTCAAGCTCGAACACACGCTCTGTCTCGAAATCCCGCGCCTCGGCGAATTGATCGCGTTCCGTAAGGTGCTTGACTCGATCCCGCCGGATGTTTCGATGGACGAAGCGTTCGTCGAAGCCATCGTGATCCGTCGCGGGCTGGAGGTGCGCTACGCGCCCGACGCGATTGTGTTCAGCATGGGTCCGCTGACGGTGAACGATTTCGTGCGGCAGCGGCGGCGCAATCATGCAGGGCACTTGCACCTGCGGCACAAGTATGGCTATCGCGTCTCATCGCTTCACACCGGGCGCGTCGTGCGGCTTGCAGTCGAAGAAATCTGGGGCGCGCTAAGGCTCGTCGCCGTGCTGTTCGTGCTCGGCTCCGTCGAACTGTACGCGCGCGTGCTCGGCTCGTGGGACTACTATGCGCGCGGACGCAAGCACGAAGTCTGGGAAATCGCGACGACGACGAAAAAGTTCGACGGCGACCCGACGCGCGCGCCTGCCACGTCGGAGCGAGATCGTGTGCGAGCCGGAGTGACCGATGGCAAGTGAAGTGACATTGAAAACCGAAGCGCCACCGCGTGACGAACTAAAACGCGTGCGCATGAGTTATGAACAATATCTTGAGTGGGCGGATGAGGACGTGCATGCCGAATGGGTGGACGGCGAGGTCATCATTCAAATGCCGCCAAGAAACTTTCATCAAGTGTTGATTGGCTTTCTCCATGAACTGCTCGACTTGTTCGTGCGCCTCAGTAACCTGGGTATCGTTCAAATCGCGCCATTTGAGATGCGCCTGTCCGACGGCAACGCATGGGAACCGGACATTTTAGTGCTGCTGCGTGAGAACTTGCCGCGTCTGAGCGAAGAGCGACTCGAAGGGCCCGCCGATCTTGTGATCGAAATCGTCTCGCGCAGCAGCGTCGCGCATGATCGCGACCGAAAGTTTCGCGCCTATGAAGCGGGCGGCGTGCGTGAGTGTTGGCTGATTGATTCGCGGCCCAATCGTCAGCGCGCGGACTTCTATCGCTTGGACGAGCAAGGCAATTTTCGTCTGTTCGGCACTGAAGATGACGAGCGCATCAACTCGGTTGTGCTGCCGGGATTTTGGTTTAAGCCCGCATGGCTGTGGGCAGCAGAGACGCCCGAGCCACTGACTGCCTTCTTCGAGATGGCGGGGATATCGAGTGACATGGCAGCAGAGGTGAGATCCGCGCTGCAAAAAGGCTTACGTCCCCCTGAAGTCTAAATGACGCGTCCCACGTCCTGCCTGTATGAAACAGAACGTCTTCACCTTTCTTAAAATTTTCATCAGCATCGGTTTGCTCGTCTTCCTGTTTTGGAGCGTCGGTCCCGCGCGCATCGCTGCCATCGCCGCGAGCGCCGACTATCGCTTCCTCGCCGCCGCCGTAATCTTGTGGTTCGGCTCAGTCGTGTTCAGCGTGTGGAAGTGGGACGTGATGCTGCGCGCGCAGGGCATCGTCGTGCCGTTCCGCGCATTGATGGCGCATTACTACATTGGTTTGTTCTTCAATAATTTTCTGCCGATGGTCGGCCAGGATGTCGTACGCGGCTACGGTATCGCGCGCTACACCGAGCGTACGCACGAGGTCGCCGTATCGGTGTTCGTGGATCGGCTGATCGGACTGCTCGCGTTCATCGTGGGCGGCGCGCTGATGAGTATCGTCATCGTTTTTGCATATGGTCGCAGCGATATGACACAGTTCGCGCTCGTCACCTGTGCAATTGCGCTCGCGGTGTTGCTGCTCTTCGCATCCATCTTGAGTCGTCGCCTGCGTGCTCTCGCCGAGTATCTCTTTCACTTGCCCATCCTCAAAATTCTGCTGCCGACGTATCAGAAACTTTCCGATGCGCTGCTGCCGTATCGCCACAACGGGCGCGTGCTGGTGATCGGCTACGTGTTGGCGACCATTTCGATGATTGACACGCACTTCGTCAACTGGCTCGTCAACTTCGGCGTGCACGCAAACGTTCCGCTGGAATACATTTTCCTGTTCAATGCCGTGGTCGTGTTCGCGCCACTCATCATCCCATCCATCGGCGGGCTGGGCGTGACGCAAGGCGCGTTCGTCGTCTTGTACGCGACCATCGGCAGAACGACCAGCGACGAACATGCGTTTGCGATGGGCTTGATGATGCAAGTCGTCGTCATCATCTCGTCGCTGCCCGGCGCGTTACTCTGGCTGCGCGGGCGCGAGCGGGAACCGAGCTTGGTGGTTGGTTAGTTTGTTCGTGTGTGTCGCAACCAACTAACCAACAATCTAACTCACTATGGCAAAGCCGCACAGCGATCCGTTCTGGACTTCGCTCACCAAAACACTCGACGACATCTCGCATTATGCGGGACTCCTCTTCGCCATCATTTCCGCGCTGACGTTTGCGCAGGGCAGCCGCATCACCTCATACATCTTCCTCGTCGTCGCCTACGTCTTCGTCGCCGCGTTCATCACACGCTGGCTCGCGCGCAAGGAAGCACAGCGCAACCTCGCGCTCGCCGCTTTGAGTGTCGCCACTTTCACATGGCTCGGCTATAACATCTTTCAGGATGTGCGCGCGCTGCAAGGCATCGTCGTCACACCCGCGCGCAGCGGCGAGACGCTGATCTTGCTCAGCGACTTCGATCGGCGTGGCACACGCGGTATTGACTTCACGACGCGCATCCGTGATCGCCTCAGCGACGAAGTGCAAAAGGCAAAGTTAAAAGACGTGCGCATCGAAACGATTGCCGTGACTCAGGCACGCGTCGGCGACCGCACAGCCGCGCGCGTCATTGGAGCGCGGCACAACGCCACGTTCGTGTTGTGGGGCTGGTACGACGACCTCGACATCCATCCTGATCTGATCGTCGTGCCCGACGGCGCGTTTACGCAAGGCGTGCCGCGCCTCTCCGATTTCTCGCCGACCAATGTGGATACCGCGTTCCTCATCCGCGAAGGTCTGCCCGACGAAGTTTCGTACGTCACGCTGTTCGTGATGGGGCAATTGCTCGTGCGCGCGGATCGGCTCGACGACGCGCGCAATGCCTTCGCTACCGCCGAAGACAATGCCAACGCGGCCAAGGTGAGCGCTGGACTTGACGCGCTCACCTTCTATCGGGCCGTCGTTCTGCAACTGCTCGACGCCGACCCGAATCTGGTTATTGATGCGTACTCGCGTGCCATCGAATTAAATCCAGAGTTTGCCGCCGCGTATTATGATCGCTCGACGGCGCGTGAGGCGCGCGGCGACGCGCCCGATCAAGTGTTCGCCGATTACGCGAAAGCCGTTGACTTGGAGCCGCGTCTCATTCCGTTCGCCTACTTCAGCACGCGCGATCTGCCCGCGCCGCTGCCGCGCCAACCCGCACTGAGCAAATTGCAGGACGGCATCCATGCCTATAGCGTGAGCGATTACGATACAGCCATAGAGGCGTTCAACGCTACGCTCGCCAACGACCCGTCATACGCCGCGACGTATTACTTTCGCGCACGCGTGCATCACGTCCGCCGCGAGTTTCAGTTGGCGATTGACAATTACACGCGCTTCCTCGATGCGTCTGCGACTGTGCCAGCGCCGTATGCGGCATATGCGTATTACGCGCGTGCGCTCGCCTATCGCGCGCTCAATCAGCGCGACCGCGCAGCGCAAAACTTCGATGCGTATCTCCAAAACGCGCCCGCAAGCGACCCCTTTCGTGCGGATGCAGAATTCTACAAACGATAGTTTGCAAGTTGATTGGTTGGTTCGTTTGTTGCGATTCCCTAACCAACCAACTAACCAACTATCCAACCAACCATGCTTTTAGGAATTGACCTCGGCACGAACGCGCTCAAAGCAGGACTGTTTGATCTGAATGGCCAGCCGCTCGCCATTGTGCGTCGCTCCTACGCGATGCATCGTATCGGCGAACGAGGCGCAGAGCAAGACCCCGACGAGTGGTGGCGCGCAGCCTGTGATGCGCTCGGCGAAATTTGTTCCGCGCACGATGTCGGTCAAGTTGCTGCGCTCTGTGTCGTCGGCCAAGGCCCCTCGCTCGTTGTGTGCGACGACCAATTGCGCGCGCGCACGAATGCGCTCATCTGGGCGGACCAGCGCGCTTACGATGAGCGCGTTCGCTTGTCCGAGCGATTAGGTTACGAGGTGTCGGTCTGGTCGCTGCTGCCGAAAATCAGTTGGCTGCATCGCGAGCGTCCAGACATTTTCGACGAGCACACGCGCGTGATGCAGGCCTACGATTTTATCGCCGCGCGTCTGGCGGGCCAGCCGTTCGCGTCGCAGTTCGGCGCGTATCCGCCGTTTGGCGCGGATGAGTTTGCGCGCGCAGGACTCGATCCGCGTTGGATTCCACCGATCGTGCAGATGACGACGCAAGTTGGCGTCACGCGCGCGCCGTGGTGCGCGGCGGCGCACTTGCGCGAAGGCATCCCAATCATCGCGGGCGTGTATGATGCGATCGCGACGACCTTAGGCACAGGCTTGGTTGAGGTCGGGCGCGCGTGCGACTATGGCGGCAACTCCGGCGGCTTTGGGTTGTGTTGGAGTGAGCCGCTGCACGCGCGAGGCATTAATGCGTGGCAAGGATTGCTGCTGAATCAGTACATCATCGGCGGCGCGACGGCGAACGCGGGCAGCAGCATTGACTGGTTCGCACGCACCTTCGGCGGCGCGGAGCGCTTGCAGCAAAGTTTGAGCGCGGCGGAAACAATTAACGCGGGCGCAGATGGCGTAATCTTTCTGCCGTACTTGCTCGGCGAGCGCGCGCCGTTGTGGGACGACGACCTGCGCGCTGCGTTCGTCGGACTCACGCTGCATCACGGCTATGCGCATCTGCTGCGCGCGGTCTTCGAGGGCGTCGCGTTCGGCTTGCGCCTGCTAACCGATTCGGTAACGAACGCGGGCGGACGTATAACGGAGCTGCGTGTGTGCGGCGGCACGGCGCGCTATGAGCTGCTCAATCAAATCAAAGCCGACGTGCTCGGCGTGCCGGTGCTCGTGTCTGCGGTGATTGAGGCGTCACTGCTCGGTGGGGCGATGCTCGGCGGAGTGGGCGTGGGCTTGCGGAAAGATTACGTCGAAGCGGTTGAGAACATGGTGCATGTGGTGCGGTGCCTCATGCCTCATTCTACACACGGAGACCAGTATCAAGCGAAGTACGAACGATTCCTTCACTTGACGGAACTCAAATTGAAATAGCGGCTCCAGATGGAGTCGCTATTTTATTGCAGCCTCTCCGTGCTTCACTTTGTGAAGACGCTCAACGCCAGATGCGCCGACACGCCCCAGTTCGGCGCGTCCACAATCTGGCTGATCTTCAAGTCGGCGGCGAGGTTGCACAAGATGTATGCATCTTCACGTGCTACGTCGAGCCGTCGCTGGCAGGTGCGCCAGCGGGCAGCCGCTACCAGTTCGAGCGCACGGGCTACTTTTGTGTTGACCCCGACTCAGCACCCGCACGTCTCGTCTTCAACCGCACCGTCTCGCTGCGCGACACGTGGGCGAAGATCGAGAAAGCGGAGCAAAGTTAAGGCAGGGCGCGTGAGGCGTCAAGGGATTGCGCGGAGCGGTGCGCGAAGGATGAGGATGTGGTAAGGTAGCAAAAAGACGAAGCCCGTTTTCTTCATGGAAACGGGCTTCTCGCGTGTTTGCGGCGTTTGGCTTCAGCCTTATGTTTATCCCATTCGAAGCGTGCTGGCATGGCCTATCACGCACTGATGATAGCGGCATCATAGTACGGGGTCAAAAAGGAAGGTGATGATAATGGAAGAGGCCTAACGAGTTGCGCATCAGCCGCCGCGAGCGCGCTGCATACGAAAGCGCTAAAATGCCAACGATCTCGCGCGCGAAGCGGTCGGGCTGCATGCGCGTGTTAGGCCGCGCTTCGCAAGGGCAAAGCCGAGTCAACGTGCTCATACGTCTTCAAACGGTTTGACATACTCGACCGCGCGGTCGATCGGGTTGAAGCCAAGTGACTGATAGAACGGCAGGTTCTCTTCCTTGCAATACACCAGCGCGGTGCGCAGCCCAATCTCCCTAGCACGCCGCATCGCGGCATACATCACTGCGCCGGCAAGCCCCTTACGGAGGTGATCGGGGTGGGTGCCCACCGGCTCGAATTCACAGGTGCTGGTGGCCTCCTCCGGCCAGCAGATGCAGTAGGCGCCCAGGCTGCCCTCCGGCATCACCGCGACCATGTCCAGTGTGGCGTCATAGCCTGGCGCGCTGCGCGTGATGCGGTAGCCCTCGGGCGTGACTTTGCTGGGATGCCACACCGTGGCATGCAGCTGCGCGCGGCGATCGAGCTCGTGCTCCCCTTGGGGTGGGCGGATCACCACTCCGGCGGGCAGCGCGAGATCGGGGATGGGCACGGACAACGAGCGTGTATTGACAATTAGCGAGCCCTCCTGGCTGGGCGTAAACCCAAGCTCTGCCAGCATGCGCGCATGCGGCAGATGGCTGGCGAAGCAGCCGGTGCTGAACTCCTCCGGCGGCACGCCATCCGGGCTGATCGCCCGCACGTGGTCTTTGGCCCAGGCAAGGATGCGTCGCAGCAGGTCCAGGTTCTCGCACTGTGCATAGCTGAGCGCAAACGTCAGACCGTTGTTCCAGGTGGCCCACGCGGCCAGCGCCGCGCCGTCCCACCACAGCCGCGTGTCGCGCTGCGGGTTCATCTGTGAATGCATGTAAGCGGCCCAATTCAGGTCGCCGCTGTGCTCTGTGCCGAGCCCGTTCTTGCGCAGCGTGATACTCAAATCGCACATCGCAAACATGTCGGAGGGGCCGGAGAATTGTGTTTCGTGGATCATGGTCAAAGTGGTCCTCGATCTCGTGGGCAGAGCCGCGGCTCGGAATGGGCATTCCCGGAGGAACAAGCCATCGGCGCTCGATCCCATCGAGCGCGTACTCTGGGGCGTTCCGCATGCCAATCAGCGATCTCCTCGCCTTGCGCGGCCTAACGTCCGAGTTCAGCGGCCGAGCCCGCACGCCGAATGGTAACAGACCCGGGACCAACAGACGCGCGGGCTCGGTCCGCTGCAACGACAAGTTAGGCCGCATGCCACGCGGGATCCCACCTCATACTTCCACGACCCCCAAGGTCAAATTCCTATCCCTGTGCAGTGCGAACAGCGCTTTCGGGCAGTACGGAGCGTATGCTCGCAGAGCTGGAGGCTCATGTAAGCTCGGCCGCGCCGCGCACGGCCGCCTCGATCTTCGCGACGTCGATCTTCTGCATCTCCATCATCGCCTCGAACGCGCACTTCGCTACATCGCCGCCCTTGGCCATTGCCTCAGTCAGGACGCGCGGCGTGATCTGCCACGACAGGCCCCATTTGTCCTTGCACCAGCCGCACGCGCTCTCCGCGCCGCCGTTGCCGACGATCGCATTCCAATAACGGTCGGTCTCCGCTTGGTCGTCGGTGGCGATCTGAAAAGAGAATGCCTCGCTGTGCTTGAACGTGTCCCCGCCGTTGAGGCCAAGGCACGGCACGCCGCACACCGTGAAGTCGACCGTCAGGACGTCACCCGCCTTGCCGCCTGGAAAGTCGGACGGCGCCCGGTGCACCGCGCCGACCGTGCTGTCAGGAAAGGTCCGAGCGTAAAAGCGCGCGGCTTCTTCCGCGTCATGGTCATACCACAGGCAGATCGTGTTCTTCTTCACCATTACTCTCCTCGTAGGCTGCTTGAGTTTCGCAAATGTCTACTCCAGCCGCCTAACTTGCAAATAAGTGGACGCATCCGTATATTATCCCCCACAGGGTAAATAGGTGGAATGTTTCCGCTGAATGGCTTATATACGGAACGTCTGGCACAGAAGTATAAGCCAGTTTCCTCACAAGTCAAGCCCAAAGGAAGTGCGAGTATGGAAAAACGTTCTCCAACCTTGCTTGAAAAAGTGTATGAACTCATCCAGCACAAGCACCACTCCGAACGCACCGAAGAATCTTACGCGTTGTAGATTAAACGATTGAGGCGGCAGAGTGCATACGCGTCGAGCAACCAACGACGCGAACTCGCAAAGGGCACAATGACAACTGCCCTGCGCCCTTCGCGTTCTTTGCGTCTTTGCGTGAATCGTTTTCCCGAACGGTTGCGTCCTACTTCGTAACCACACTCAACGCCAGATACGCCGACACGCCCCAGTTCGGCGCGTCCACGATTTGGCTGATCTTCAAGTCGGCGGCGAGGCTGCATAGGACGTACGCGTCCTCGCGGCTCAAGCCCTTCTCGCGCTCCAGCCAATCAATCAATCCACGCACCGCGTTCTTCGCGTTCGTCATCAGGTCGGGGCCGAGCGCGGTGTGCGCGAAGTAGCCCTTCGCGTCGGAGCGCGGTTGCAGCGCGCCCGGCGGCGTGACAAACTCGTAGCGCCACGGCGGCAGTGTGCGCCCTTTGAGCACGTTGAAGCGCAGGCTGAAGGCCATCGGACACTCGATGCCCGTCACGCACACCTCGCCGTCGCCTTGCGCCGCATGGCAGTCGCCCGCCGAGAACAGTGCGCCCGGCACGTAGACGGGCAAGTACAACTTCGCGCCGACGTTCAGATGCCGCGTGTCAATGTTGCCTGCGCCTTTCGTCGGCGGCAGCACAGCTTGGTCGCCCTCTTCGTCGGTGGCGACGCCCATCGTGCCGCAGAACGGTTGCAGTGGAATGTGGATGTCGTCGCGCAGCGCCGCGCTGAAGCCGTTCGTCAGATCGAAGTGGCGGATGTACGGCTGCGTGAAATCTTCGGAGAGCAAGCCGAGGCCGGGCAGGATGCCCGTCCAGCCCCACTTGAGCGGCTCCAGTTTCAATATCTCGACTTCGAGCATGTCGCCGGGCTGCGCGCCCTTCACAAAGATCGGCCCCGCAAGCGGATACAACTGCGCGAAGTCAATCTGGCCCAGCGCCGAGGCGGGGCAGCCGGGCGTGACCTGATTGTTCGTCACCTCGGCGGTCTCGCAATGCACCGTGTCGCCCGACTCGATCTCGATGGCGGGCGGATTCGCTTTGTTCCATTTGAAGTGGATTTTGCTTTTGTCGAGCGTATGCTCACGAGCAGGCATGAGAATCCTCCTGATTCAAGATTTACGTGCTTATGTCATCAAACCTTCGTCAACCGCGTCAATCGCTCACCCGCCGCGAGCAACGTCTCGTCTTTTTTGGGGAAGCAAAAGCGCACTTGGCGACGGCCCAAGTCGGGCGGCATGTAGAACGAACTGCCGGGCACGCACGCGACGCCAATCTCTTTGACGAGGTAGTGCGCGAACTCGACATCGTGCGGGAAGCCGAACGCGCTGAAGTCGGTCATCACGTAGTACGCGCCCTCGACGGGGTTGAACGTGAAGCCCGCTTCGCCGAGTGCGGTCAAGCACAAGTGACGGCGGCGCGTGTAGTCGGCTTTGAGTTTGTCGTAATACGACTGCGGAAACTTGAGCGCAATCGCAGCGGCTTCTTGCAGCGGCGCGGGCGCACCGACGGTGAGGAAGTCGTGCACCTTGCGGATGGCATTGCTGATCGTCTCGTGCGCAATGCAGTAGCCGATGCGCCAACCCGTGACCGAAAACGTCTTCGAGACGCCACTAATCGTGACGGTGCGCTCGAACATGCCGGGCAGTGTGGCGAGCGAGATGTGCTCGCGGCCGTCGTAGATGATGTGCTCGTAAATCTCGTCGGTATATGCGAGCGCGTCGTGCTCGATGCACAGGTCGGCGAGCAACTGCAACTCCGCGCGCGTGAGCACGCGACCGGTCGGGTTGTTGGGATTGTTGATGATGATGCCGCGCGCGCCTTGCGCGAATGCGTCGCGCAATTCTTTTTCATCCCAGCGGAAGTCGGGCGGGCGCAGTGTGACGAAGATCGGCTGCGCACCGGAAATCATGCCGTCGGGCCAGTAGTTCTCGTAGAACGGCTGCAAGACGATGAACTTATCGCCGGGGTTGAGCGTGGCCAGCATCGCCGCCATCATCGCCTCGGTCGCGCCGCACGTCACGGTGATGTGTTTGTCGGGGTCAATGCTCATGCCGTTGAACCACGCGTACTTCTCCGCGAGCGCGCGGCGGAAGTTCGGTGCGCCCCACGTCACTGCATATTGATTAATGTCGTCGCGGATCGCTTTGACGGCTGCCTCTTTCAATTCGTCAGGCGCGGGAAAATCGGGGAAGCCCTGCGAAAGGTTAATGCCGCCGTAGATCGCGTTCAGCCGCGTCATCTCGCGGATGACCGACTCGGTGAAGTGCTGCACGCGCTCGGCGACGCGCGGGGTCGTAACAGTCATCAATGATTCCTTTGTCGTGAATTAGCCACTCAGCTCTTGCGAGCATTCTACCATCGCAAGCGAAAAACGCAAGACACTGCACGAAGGCAAAACTATTTTGTGCTCGACTGTGCTTCGTGTATGATTGCGTGCGGCGCCATAGATCGCGATCAACTCGGCTTGCGTCGCGCCCGCGCACAAACTTCGCATGTCTATCTCGGCTCGCACCTTCACGCACGCGCTCGATCGTCTTCCCCACCTTCGCTACGCGCCACTACTGTTGATCCCGCTGCTCACGCTGCCCGCCGTGTGGCGCCTGGCAACCGCGACATTTTTTCTCAGCGACGACGGCATCTTGCATTTGTGGCGCTTGCGCGGACTCGACGACGCATTGCAGCACGGCATTTTTTATCCGCGCATCTTCCCGCAGTTCGCGTTTGGCTACGGACATGCCGTGCTGAGTTACTACGGCCCGCTCAGTTACTATGCCGCCGAACTCATTCACCTGCTTGGCGCAGACTTCCCCGATGCGATCAAATGGACGTTCGCGCTCGGCTACATCGGCGGTGGCTACTCAGCCTATCTGCTGGCGCGCCGCTTCGTCGCGCTGCCAGCGGCGTTGCTGGCAGCCGTCGCCTACATTTATTTTCCGTATCACCTCGTGGACACGTTCCAGCGCGGTGCGCTCGCCGAGCATCTGGCGTGGGTCTTCTTGCCGCTCATTTTATGCAGCATCACGCCGCAGACTGATGCGCCGCCACGAATGCGCGCGTGGCAGCGTGCGCTCTTCATTGTGAGCGTGGCGGCGCTGATCTGCACGCACAGCATCAGCGCGCTGATCTTTATGCCCGCTGTGGTCGTGTACTACGCTTTGTTGAATGCGCATCGGTCGTGGCGCGGGCGCGCCCTTGATTTCGCGCTGTTGCTGCTCGGCGCACTGAGTCTGAGCGCGTTCTATTGGTTGCCCGTCGCCGCGCAGAGTCGCTGGGTCGAATTGAGTGACGTGCCACTCACCACAGACTTTGCCAACTACAGCGCGCCGACCGCAAACTTCATTCAGACCTCACTCATGTTCGATTACGAACGCCCTGAAGGATATCCCGATCACCCGCTCGCGCTGGCGGACGCGGCGCTGCTGCTCGCGGCACTATTCGTGCTGCTGCGCGATTGGCGAACGCGCCAGCCCGCGTTGCGCCCATTCGCATTCTTTGTCGGGTTGAGCGTGCTCTCGCTATTCATGGTTGTGGATGCATCGCTGCCGATCTGGAATGTGCTGCGCGCCGCGCTGGCGTTCTTGCAGTTCCCTTGGCGCTTCATGGTGCTCGCGGGATTGGGCATCGCGCTGAGCGCAGCATTTGTGTTTCGCCGACATGCGTGGCTCGCGCTGTGTGCGATAGCATTGCTCGTTGTCAGCGTCATGCCGGGTCCGCGCTTTCGCGGCATCAATGCGGCACCGAGCGATATATTCTCGATGTGGCACAGCGAGTTCAAACAGCAAGTGATTGGCAGCACGTGGACGGAAGAATACATGCCGTGGTGGGTGAGCGACGACGCGTTGACGGTGCCGCGTCCCCTGACGAACACTGTTTCGCCTGTCGGGTTGGCCTCGCCGCAAATCACGCTGCTCGAATCGGGCTACACCTACCGCCGCTATCGCGTGCAGACCGATGCGGCGACGATTTTGAGGTTTCATCAATTCTATTTTCCACAGTGGCATGTGACGCTCGATGGGCGCACACTGCAAACCTATCCGTCAACCGATTTGGGCTTGCTCAGCGCGGACGTGCCGCACAGCGACGGCGTGCTCGACGTGGACTTTGCATCAACGCGCGCTGAACAAGTCGGAACACTGCTCTCGCTGGCGATGGCCAGCGTGCTTGGGTATCTGATGCGTGGACGCTGGCTGATCGGCGTTGCGTTCGTGGCGGTCTTGTGCAGCGCGGCGCTCATCTTCAAGGCGGGCCCGCTCACGCATGCGCAACCGATTCACGCGCAACTCGAAGACGTGGCGGAGTTAGTTGCCGTACAACTGCCGACAGGTCCACAGCACGCGGGTGATTCGGTGCCTGTGACGCTGACGTGGCTGGCGCGGCGCGAGACACGCGAGAATCTCAGCGCGTTCGTGCATATGGAGGATGCGCGCAGCGGACGGTTGCTCGCGCAGTCCGACGGCGCGCCCGTCGGCGGCTTCACGCCGACATCGCAATGGCGTGTCGGTGAAGTGATCGAAGACACGCGCGTGCTGGCCATCCCCGCCGACGCGCCGACGGGCACGTTCCAAATCACGGCGGGTCTGTATCGCAATCAACCGCTCAAAAATTTAGCGGCGCTGCACAATGGCCAGACCATCGCCGATGGCCGCATTCCAATTGCGAGCCTGCAAGTGGTGGCGCGTTGAGCAAGCCATCGTGGATCGGCGAGCGCACATACTTGTGGCGCAAACCGTTCCTGCTCGTGCTGTGCGCGTCGCTCGCGTTTGTGCTGCTGTTCTCGGTCCTGCAGTTCCGTCTGTACGACGGTTTTCGGATGGGCTTGCGCGATCTCGCCTTCTTCGAGCAGCCACTGCAGAGCACGCTCGACGGCAAGCCATTCTCCATCCGTCAAGGCTATACCGCCGACACCTCGGTCAGCCATTTGTTTTACAGTGGCTGGGATGAACGCTCGCTCTTCTCCGAGCACACCTATTGGCTCGTGCCGTTCATGCTGCCGCTGTATGCGATCTTTCGCACGCCGTACAGTTTGTTCGTGCTGAATGCGCTGCTGGTCGCCGCAGCCGCATTGCCATTGTACTTGCTCGCGCGCCGACGCTTGCGGCACGAGTGGGGCACCGCGCTGATTGCCGTGGCGTACTTGCTGCATCCCGCCGTGCAAGTCGCCACGCTCGGCGATTGGGTCTATGGCATTCACCCTGATAACATTGCGCCGTTGTGTTTCTTCAGCCTGTTGTATTTTGCGGATGTGCGACGCGCGCGCAGTTTTTGGCTGATGGGTTTGCTCGCGCTGCTCTCGGTCGAGAGTCTCGCGCCAAGCGTGGCAGCCATCGGCGTCGTGATTGCGCTGCGAGGGAGAGCGTGGCGGCGACATGCGCTTGCGCTCAGCGCGCTGGCGATTGCGGCGTTTGTTGTGTCCACGCTGGTCGTCATTCCGATGGCGGGCGGCGGACGCTCGCCGTACTACTTTGCCGCGTTGCAGAGTTGGATCGTCGCGCTGCGCCATCCCGATATGTTCGCACCCATCGCGCAAGCCTCGTTCGACTTGGCCAGTGCGCTGCTCGTGCCGCTCGCACTGCTGCCGCTGCTCGGCGGATGGGTCTGGCTCATCGCGCTGCCCGAATTGCTCACCGGACTTGCGGCGCAGACCGTCGGCTATCCGATTCCGATGGAGTACGGCTCGTGGCATGTCTGGGCATACGTCGTCGCCGCGAGTATCGCGCTGATTGAAGCCGCCGCGTTCTTACGGCGACGCACCGGCGCGCAGCGCATGAGTCTTGTGCTCACGCTGCTGCCGCTCGCGAGCGCGCTCGGTCTCGTCTGGTTTGGTCCGTATCCGTTCTCGCGCAATGTGTGGCCGCCCGTTTACGATGTTGACGTTCAGAAGTCCGCATTCGTGAACGACATCCTTGCGCACATGCCATTCGACGCCAGTCTGTCCGTCGAATTTTTCTTAGGCTCGCACGTCGCAGCGCGCCCCAACGTGTATTGGTTTCCTGTCAACTGGCGCAGCGCGCAATACGTCTTGGTGGATTCTGGCGCGTGGGCGTGGTGGTCGGAGCAAGACGATCAATCGCTCGCCAAAGTGCAGCGCAGCAGCGCCCACGAATTGATCGCGCACGAACGCAATGTATTTTTGTTCAAGCATAAACCCGAACCCGCCGTGCAGCATCCCGTGAATGAAACATTCGCGAACGGCGTCGAACTCGTGGGCTACAATCTGGAACCCAACACAATTCAGTCCGGCGCGCCCATCACGGTAACATTGTTCTGGCGCAGCGCGCAGCCACTGCCGCTCAACCTCACGGTGTTCGCTCACGTGCTCGACGCGAGCGGCAAGCCCGCGGGCCAGCACGACGGTCAGCCCGACAACGGCGCATACCCGACGAGCGAGTGGTCGGCGGGCGAGACGGTCGTTGATCCGCATCGCATCAAGCTTGCGGATGGCGCTGTGTTGAATTCATATTCGATTGAAATTGGGATGTATGATCTGAAGAGCGGCGTGCGGCTGTTGACCAACGACGGCGCGGATCATTTTCTACTCAAGCCAGTCGAGAAGCACTAGCGCTGCCGCCGCACACGCCGACGTGCTGCGCACATTGGGACACTGAGACTGCTCAGAGTGAGTCTTTGTCTGGTTCGCGTGGGAATTCGTTCGCGGCGCGCGTCGCTTCGTTCACGGTGGCGCGCAGTTGGTCAATCTCGTCTTCGAGTTCCGCGCGCTGTTTGCGCATTTCTTTCAGCCGCTGAGCGCGGTCGCGGAACTCGGTGCGCCCGAGTTGATCAAGTTGGCGCACCAACTTGCGCAGCTTCTCTTCTTTCTCAGTCAACGCTTTGCGCACAACCTCGACGTTCTGTTCGGGTTGGAGTATCGGTTCGGTCATGATTGAATTCCTGTCTCAGGTGTCAGGTGTCAAGTGTCAAGTCTCAAGCATGACTTGACACCTGACACTTGACACTCGTTGCTATCGCATCCCCTGCAATTGCTTGAACGCTTCCGCGTACTTCATGTTCTGTGCTTCGCCGATTTTCGCGTGGCGCTCCATCATGCGCTTCGCCAGTCCGTCAATGTCTTTGATCTGGCTCTTGTGCTGTCGCAGCGATTCGATTTTGATCTCGACGGTTTCGCTGATGTCCACGAAGAAATCGGGGTTCGGGTTGCCGGTCAGCAAGATGCGCTTAACCTGATGCGGCTCGAAGCCCTGCGCCAACAACTCCGGAAAGTAAAAGCGATTGCCCGCCGCCGGAAAGATCGCGTCGAGCGTCGCGTCGCCCGTTGCGCGATGGTCGTTGTGATTAACGAAGCCGGGGAAGCCGTAGCGCGTCGTCGGGTCGTGCGTGAACACCACGTCGGGTTTCCAGCGACGCACCTCGCGGCAGATGTCGCGCCGCAGCTCAAGGTCGTTCACCAATTCGCCGTCGTGGTGTTGTAGGAACACCACCTCTTTCACGCCGAGCACCTGAGCCGCCGCGCGCTGCTCGACTTGCCGCAGCGGAATCAATTTCTCCCACGTCATCTCTGGATCGTCGCTGCCCTTGCTGCCATCGGTCACGATCACATAAATAATGTCTGCGCCGTCGCGCGCCCATTTCGCCGACGTGCCGCCCACACCGAACTCCGGATCGTCGGGGTGCGCCATCACGACCAGTGCGCGCTTGACTTCATCTTTCGGATGCTCGCCGTTGGTGCTCATGCGTTGACCAACTCCTTTGCACAATGTTAAGGGGACAGCGCGCGGCGCATGTCCCCTCTGCCTTGTCTAAATTTTACTACGCTTGATGTAGGGGTGCAATGCTAAACGTCGGGCGATTGCAAGCCGTTCATGCCGAGCAGCAGCGACACTTCGCCACCGTGATGCAGATCGTGTTCGAGGATGTGCCAGATCACCCACTGCCGTGAGAGCATGTACTGCTTTCCGCTCCACGTGCGTGGAAACAATTCGGCGGCTAAGTCCTCCGCTGTCCAGCGCGCGAAGCACTCGCGCATGAGGTGCCACGTCGTCTGCAGCCCGCGCACGATCTCGTCGGCGTTATATGTGTCCTGCTCGTCCAGTTCTCGCAATTTGCCGAACGCGTCATCGCCTTCGCCCATCACCGAGTGAAACCAATAAGCACGTGCCGCGACGATGTGTGCGGCAATTGTGCCGAGCGAATTCAAGTTGGGCGCGGCGCGCAAGTTGAGTTGCTCGCTTGTGAGCGGCGCGACGGTGTGTGCGACATTGGATTGGTATCGCTCCCAGTTTTCAACGAACTCGGCGAATAGCGCTGTTGGTTGAGTCATGTGCTTCCTTTCAAATGTCATCGGTTTGAAACCGACGACGACAAATTGGAAAACCCGCCAAACGGCTTTGCTGTCAATGAGGGCGGCTTCCAGCCGACGCCATTCTCACCCCACTGCCTTCACCAAACAAATCTTCGCGCGCTCGATCTGCTCGCGCACGGCTTCGGGCGCGGTGCCGCCGACCACGCTGCGGCGCTCGACCGACCTGCGGAAATCGAACACATCGTGCACGTCGTCCTCGAAGCGCGGGCTGAAACACTTGAACTCGGCAGTCGAGTAATCGCGCAGCGCACGCTGATGTTCGAGCGAATCGCGTACCATGCGCCCCACGATGTCGTGTCCCTCGCGGAAGGGAAGTCCCTTGCGCACGAGATAGTCAGCCAAGTCGGTGGCCAGCATGGAATCGTCGAGCGACTCGGACATGCGCTCGGGGCGCACGACCAGCGTGTGAATGATCGCCGTCATAATCGGCAAGACCGTGTGCAAATTTTCAATGGTGTCGAACAGCCCTTCTTTGTCTTCCTGATAATCTTTGTCGTATGTCGAAGGCGACGCTTTCAAAACGGTCAACAAGCCAACCAACGAACCCACCACTCTGCCCGTCTTGCCGCGAATCAATTCGAGCGCGTCGGGATTTTTCTTCTGCGGCATGATGCTCGAGCCCGTCGCGTATGCGTCGTCAATCTGAATCCAGCCGAACTCTTCGGTCGAATAGATGATCAGGTCTTCGGCGAGGCGACTGAGGTGCACGGCGAGCAGCGAGGCGTCGAATAGATACTCCGCGATGAAGTCGCGGTCGCTCACCGCGTCGAGCGAGTTCTCGTACAGCGTGCGGAAGTCCAGCTCGCGCGCGAGTTGATCGCGATCAATGCCGAACGCGTTGCCCGCCAGTGCGCCCGCGCCGAGCGGCAGCATACTCGTACGCTCGGCGAGGTCGTCGAAGCGCTCGCGGTCGCGCTGGAACATCCAGAAGAACGACATGAGGTAGTGCGCCCACAGGATCGGCATCGCGCGGCGCATGTGTGTGTAGCCCGCCACGATCAGGTCGGGGTGCTGCTCGGCGTGCTCCACGATCACGCGCTGCAAGTCGAACAGGTGCACGCGCGTCTGCGCGACGGTCGTGAGCAGCGCGAGGTGCGCGTCGGTGGCGACCTGATCGTTGCGGCTGCGACCCGTGTGCAGTTTCTTGCCCGCATCGCCGATCAGTTCGGTCAGGCGGCGCTCGACGGCAGTGTGGATGTCCTCGTCGCTCGGCAGCGCGACGAATGTACCGCCGTCGAACTCGTCGCGCACGAGCGCCAGCCCGTCGAGGATTTGCTTCAGTTCGTCTTCGCTGATCAGCCCGACGCGCTGAATCGCCTGCGCGTACGCCATGCTGCCGCGAATGTCTTCGGCGTACCACTGCCGATCGAAGCGGAACGAGTCGTTGAAGCGCTTCATCAACTCGGCGGTCGGTTTAGCGAACGCGGAACCCCAGAGTGGCATAGGAAAGTGAACGGTGAATGGTGAACAGTATTGGAAGTTAGTGGATCAACGACAAAGCAACATTTGGCTAAATGATTACAGGGCGGGCGCAACCAGCGCGCACACGGGCATCCCCTTCAGCGGATGGCGCGTTCCTCATTCGATTACAGCGAAGCGGCGCTTTAGCGTTCGCTGTCTATTCGTTGACGACTCACCCAACACACGCTAAACTACGCTCAGGTTCACAATGACACAGACCAATGCCCAACGGCAATTCACGAAGCATCTGCCAGCGCTCAAGCGACTGATCGCCGCCGACGAGCGCGTGCTGGCGGTGTGGCTGTTCGGCTCGCTGACGGACGGCTATGCGACCGAGCGCAGCGACATTGACCTCGCCGTGCTCTGGGAACGCGCACTCGATTTCAAAGACGAACTCAGCTTCGACATTGCCGTGCAGGATGTGCTGCGCACCGACCACGTTGACGTCGTCCACCTCAATCGCGCGAACCTGCTGCTGCGCTTCCGCGCCATCTCAGGGAAAATATTTTATCAGCAGGACGATGTTCGTGTGCCCGATCTCGTCGAACGCACGCTGATCGCGTATCGTGACTTCACACCACGACGCGAAATGATGCTGCACGATTACTTCGGCTTGTGAGACTGAGATGAAACTTGATCTAGATCGCATTCAGCAACGCACGCAATTTATCAGCTCTAACTTGGAACTGCTCTATCAATTGCGCGATCAATCTGAGCAGGAATTCAGTCAAGATCGAATCAAGTTGTTTGCCGCCGCGCATCTTTTGCAGACGGCGATTGATGCCATGCTGGACATTTTTGCTCACATGATCGCGCGTCTCGGCCTGGGTGCGCCAACTAATGACCGTGAGACGCTGGAAGTGATTCGCAAGAAAGGGCTGATTTGTCAGGATCATTTTCGGCGATACATCGAGATGAACAAGTTTCGTAATCTGGTCGTGCATGGCTATCTGCACACTGACCCGCAGCGTGTGCACAAGATTCTGCACTCCGACCTCGGTGATTTTGAACTATTCATGGATGACGTGAAGCACATTGTTCAGATCACTCACGAGCAGAACGTCAATCCTCAGCAGCGCCGCAAGCCGCGCCAATCTGGGTCAAAGTGATTGCGCGCTTCTTTCTCATACTTCGGCTGACATCATTCAGTCCCGCTTGAACCTGCTGTAGTCCACGCCTTCGGTAGTTGCCACGTGTTCGTCCACGAGCGCGCGAATCTTCATCGGCAAGCCGAACAACTTGATGAAACCTTCCGCGTCCTTCTGATCGTACACGTTCTCCTCGCCGAACGATGCGTAGTCCTCGCGGTACAAGCCGACGGGCGACTGACGCGCGACCGGCGTGACGCTGCCCTTGTACAATTTGAGGCGCACCGTGCCCGTCGTGCGCTTCTGCAACACGTCCACGAACGCATCGAACGCTTGACGCAGCGGCGTAAACCACTGACCGTAATACACCAGTTCTGCATAGCGCTGCGCGACCACGTCCTTGTAGTGCAGCGAGTCGCGGTCGAGCGTGAGCGTCTCCAAGTCTTGCAGCGCGGCGAGCAGGATCGAGCCGCCCGGCGTTTCATACACGCCGTGCGACTTCATGCCGACGAGACGATTCTCCACAAGGTCAACGCGCCCAACGCCGTTCTCGCCGCCGAGCTTGTTGAGCGTCGTCACGATGTCGAGTGGGCGCATTAGCGTACCATTCACGCCGGTCGGATAGCCCTCGTAAAAATCAATCGTGACAGTCGAGGGTGTGTCGGGCGCTTTCTCCGGCGGCACCGTCAATTCATACATGCCATCTTCGGGTTCGTTCCACGGATTTTCGAGTGAGCCGCCTTCGGTGCTGAAGTGCCACAGGTTGCGGTCGTGCGAATAAATTTTATGGCGCGTCGCCTTCACGGGAATGTTGTGCTCCTCGCAGTAGTCGAGCATGTCGTCGCGCGAGCGCAGCGTCCACTCGCGCCACGGCGCGATGATGCGCAGTTTCGGATTCAGCGCCATCACCGTCAGATCGAAGCGCACCTGATCGTTGCCCTTGCCCGTCGCGCCGTGCGCAATCGCGTCCGCGCCCTCCTTCTGCGCAATCTCGACCAACTTCTTCGCGATGAGCGGGCGCGCGAATGACGTGCCGAGCAGATACTTGCGCTCATAGACCGCGCCTGCGCGCAGGGTCGGATAAATGTAGTCGGTGATGAACTCTTCGCGCACATCGAGCACGTAACACTTGCTCGCGCCCGTCGCGAGCGCTTTCTCTTCAAGACCACTTAGTTCTTCCTCTTGACCGAGATTGGCGCACATGCACACGACCTCGCATTGGTAGTTCGCCTTCAGCCAATGCAGAATCGTCGAGGTGTCGAGTCCGCCCGAGTAGGCGAGCACAACTTTCTTCACTTGGGGCTTCACAATTTCTCCTCTGCGTGTTTACTGATGTGTTGCCATTAATGTCATTCTGAGCGAAGCGAAGAATCTCTGTTGTGCTGCTTGGAAAAATCTTGTCATCATGCAATCAATTCGATGCGGATAGGTTGCATGACAACATGCGATTACGAGTATTACCTTAGAGATTCTTCGCTTT
Source organism: Anaerolineae bacterium (assembly GCA_038198935.1). Lineage (GTDB taxonomy): Bacteria > Chloroflexota > Anaerolineae > JACRMK01 > JACRMK01 > JBBPZQ01. The sequence continues at coordinate 9,200 of JBBPZQ010000144.1, read as the reverse complement.
GCTCAGAATGACACGCTGAGAGCATAACAGAAAGGACGAATGGCGATTGACGAATGCGTGCTCGTCGTCGTCATTCGTCCTTGTCTGAATTGTTATCGCAAATGATTTTGAATATACGCGACAGCGTCTTCAGCCGTACTCACAAGCGTCGTCATGTCGTAGTCCGGTTCGGTGATGATGAGCTGCGCGCGGAACGCCTCGAACATGTGCGCCCACGCCTCGCCGATGAATACGAACGGCTTGCGCGGAATCTGCTGCGTCTGAATCAAACTCCACGTCAGCCCAACCTCAGTCAGCGTGCCGATGCCGCCGCGCAAAACGATATAGGCGTCGGCGTCGTAGATTAGCTTTTCGAGACGGATGAAAAAGTTCAGCACCTTCTCTTCGTCGTCCACCCATTGATTTGCCGGCGTCGGGTCGAAGATGCTCATGGTGATACCGCGCGTGCGTCCGCCTGCGTCCTTCGCGCCGCGCGAGACGGCTTCCATCGTGCCCGCGTAGCCGCCCGTCAGCACAGCATAGCCCGCCTGCGCGAGCAGTCGTCCGAGTTGCAGCGCCTCCGTGTAATCGCGGTCACCTTCGCGCGCGTGTCGGCTGCCGAAGACGCTGATAGTTTTGAGTGTATCGTTCATAGCATACTGTGAACTCAGCCGTAGCATCCTGAGCGACATGGATACGACGTCTCGAAGGATGCGGGTTATCTCAGGTCGCATGGTTCGACGGCGTTTCAGCAATGCCGCTCAGCATGCTTGTTTCCCCTACGATCAACGCTGCCGTCGCGTGGCTCGTCGCGCCGTAGTCTTCTTGGCAGGTTCCTTCGATTCGTTCGCGCTCGTTCGCCCGTTTCCGCTTTGTCCAAAATTGTGCGCCTCTTCGATGAACGCGGCAACCAGATCAATGCTCGCCTGCAAGTCGTCCTTGTGCACCGACTCGACGACCGAATGAATGTAGCGCGTCGGAATCGAAATGGTGATGACGGGTGCGCCTTTGCCTGCGCGCTGGATGCCGCCAGCGTCCGTGCCGCCGCGCGGCAGGATTTCGATCTGATGCTTGATGTTGCGCTCGCCCGCGAGCCGTCGCGTGAACTGGACGAGTTTCGGATCGGAGATCGCCGACGAGTCCATGATCTTGATCGCGGTGCCTTGGCCCATCTTGGTGACGTGCTCGTGTTCGCCGACACCCGGCGTGTCAATCGCCAGTGTCACGTCGAGCGCAAGTCCAAGCGTTGGCTGCACGTCGAACGCGGACGACGCCGCGCCGCGCAAACCGACTTCTTCCTGCACGCTCGCAATCGCGTAAACATCGGCAGCGATGTTGCGCGCCTTGCGCAATGCTTCGAGCATCACGAACACGCCGACGCGATCGTCCATCGCCTTGCACGAAAGCATGTCGCCGATTTCCATCATCTCCTGAGACATCGTGACCCAGTCGCCGACCTCGACCAGCTCGTTCACTTTGTCAGTGGGCAAGCCGACGTCAATGTAATAGTCTTTGATTTCAAGTACGCGCTTGCGCTCTTCCTCGCTGAGGACGTGCGTCGGCTTCGGGATGCCAAACACGCCGGGCAAATCTTCGCGACCGTGCACGACGACACGCTTCGCCATCATCGTGCGCGCGTCCCAGCCGCCGACGGGCAGCACTTTCAGGAAACCGCTCTTGTCAATGTGACTGACCAGAAAACCAATCTCGTCCATGTGCGCCATCACGACGAGCTTCACGTTCTCGTCGCCACGCTTGCGCCCGATCACATTGCCCATGTGATCTACGCGCATCTCGTCCACCAGCGGGCGCATCGCCTCCATCACGATCTCGCGCACGTTGTCCTCGCGTCCCGCGATGCCGTGCGCTTCGACTAATCGCTTCAACAAATCTGTATTCATTCCACTCTCCTTCGGGTGTGAACCGCGAAGAACGCGACGCAACTATTTTTTCTTCGCGCCCTTCATGTCTTAGCGGTTTGATATTTTGCCTAAGGGGACCACGATGCGCGGCTCGGTCTGCGGCGCATCCATCTTGCCCGTCTGATAAATGTACGTGACTGTGCGCTCCGTCTCGGTCGTCATCGCCGTGTGCTTGCCGTTCGCGTCAATCGCGACGACGTTCATGCCGGGCGGGAAGGGAACCGTGAGACGACGCAAATCCTTCATCGCCTCGCGCGCTGCTTTCTTCAGCTTCATGCCCATCTTCATATACAGCACGACCGAGTGCGCAGTGCTGGCGCGAATCGCCATCTCGCCGTAGCCCGTGCAGCCGCACGCGCCGTAGCGGTTGTCGGCATAATTGCCTGCGCCAATGATCGGCGAGTCGCCGACGCGCCCTGGATACTTCCATGCCCAGCCGCTCGTGCTCACGCCGCTGGCGATGTTGCCCTGCTTATCCATCGCGATGACATTGACGGTGCCGAACTGCTCGTCATGATAATCGGCGTTGCTCGCGGCAATCTGCGGGTCTTTGGTCGCGCGGTTCACGAGATCGCGCATCGTCGCGTAGCGCTGACTATAATTCGTGACGCGCCCCTCGAAAATCGCTTTCGCTTCGGGCGTCAGCAGCGCGCGCGTCTCGCAGCCGAGCTCTTTGGCAAAGCGTTCCGCACCGGCGCCGGCGAGCAACACGTGCGGCAGGCGCAGCATCACCTGCTTGGCAATCGAGATCGGATGCTCATAGTTTTGCACGGCGCACACCGCGCCCGTTTCGAGTGTGTGCCCGTCCATGATGCTCGCGTCCAATTCGACTTCGCCGAGAATGTTCGGCAAGCCGCTGTAGCCGACGCTGTGATCGTCGGGGTTCGACTCGACCACGCATATCGCCGCCTCGACGGCGTCAATCGCGCTGCCACCACCGCGCAATATTTTCATGCCCTGCTCGAAACCGACCTGCGCGTTCGTGCTGCCGACGAGTAACATTCAATAACCTTTGACCCCAAGAATCTATCGAACGACCAATGGTAAGAACTGCAAGAACGGCGGCGGATTGCTCACCCGGCTGATCAGCAGATAGAATGCGTTTCGCACCTCACTCATCGTAAAGTTGCAGTGCCCGTAGCGCTCGACGCTGATCTGATCAAGGCGCGGCAATCTACCGTGAGACGCCACCTTGACGCGATACAATGCTTCGTGCCAGAACGGCACGACCTGATCACCCGTCGTGTGCAGCGTGACCAGTGGCGATTGCAAAACGCCGCTCGTTTGGTAATACGATTGTATTTCGTTGAGCGCGGCAGCATCTGCGCTGAAACGTGCGATGTTCGCATTGAGCGCCGCATCGTTCAACGATCCCGAATACACGCGTGTGCTGTTGTCGAAGGGTTGTCCGCCGAGTTTAACAATGGCGTCGTTCGTCGCATACACGTTGTACCACAGTAGATCGTGCGTCGTCGTCAGCAGCGATGCGGAGTACGCGCTCGCGTCGGTCGGCGCGCCCGTCACGCTGAACAACTGCGTCACGCTGATTGCGTTGCTCGGATTCAGCAGCGCGGGGCTGATGACCGTCGTGAACGTCAGTTCAAAGTTGTTCATCAGCGATTGTGAGATGCTGATCGGACTGCCGGCTATGAGACCCGGAAAGAAGTAATCGAACGCCACGCGGAAGTCGCCGAAGTAATTCACCTGCTTCCGAAAATCGCCAATGGGCCCGCACGCCGCCAGTCCGCCGCTAATCAGATTCGGGTACTGTTCGGTGGCGAGCGTGGTGACGAGTGCGCCTTCCGAGAAACCGACGAGCAGCACGTGCTTCACGGTTGGATGTTCTGATTTGAAGGTGGCGATCAAGTCAATCACATCGGTCACGCCCTGTTTGATGGCAAGTCCGTTCGTGCTGTAACTCGTCGTCGCAAAGGCGTAGCCGAAACTGGTGAGCGCGTTTGCCAGCGTATCGCTCTCGACGGGAATGGTCAGCGGCGCGGATGGCGTGACGTAGCCGTGTGCATACACAACTACGTCTTGGTTCCAACCGAAGAATGGCATACAGATGCGATACTTCGCGCCGCTGCTCTGTGTGCCGTCAGGCTCGCATGTCGCGCTCGGTCGCACGTCACGGTTAGCGGCGGCAGGGCGCGCGTTAGCGAGCATCACCAGTATGGCCGCACACGCGATCATGCCAAACAACATGCTTCGCATTAATTTGAGATTCATGGTCGTGCTCACGCCTTCGTCATCACAGAAAAAGTTCCAAACTCGTAGCGCCTGACCTTACCCCACTCGACGTCGTCGCGCTCGTAGCCGCTCGCCTCGCCGTGCTGAATGCGCGCAAGTGCAGCCGCCAGTTTCGGTAACTCCGACGACGGCATTGGCGTGGCGTTGTGCGACGGCAGCAGCCAGTCCACTTCGGATTCGAGCGCGGCGAGACGCTGCGCCGTCGCGAGCAGTTCATCGAAGTCCGAGTACGCGAACTGCGTGTAGATCGTGCCAGGGTAATACACGTCGCCCGTCATCAGCCAGCGCTGCGCGCGGTCGAGCAGGCAGATGTGGCCCGGCGTGTGGCCCGGCGTGTGCAGCACATCCAGTGTGCGCCCGCCGAGGTCAATCGTGTCGCCCTCGTGCAAAATGCGGGTCGCGGTCGAAGGCGGCACGTGCCAAGCGTAGGGTGAAAAGGTCGGCGGCGTCGCGCGCGTGAATCGGCCGGGCAGTGTCTTGTACCGCAACTTCTCTTGTCCGACGGGGTTCTGCAAATCGTCTGCTTCGCTTGCATGAATCGCGATCTGGTCGAATTTGTAATTCTCGCCGCGATGATCCCAGTGCGCGTGCGTGTTCACGACCATCAACGGCAGCGCGGTGAATCGGCGCGCTTCGCTGGCGATGTCACCGACGCCCATGCCGGTGTCTATCAGCGCCGCGCGCTCATTGCCAATGACCAGATACGAGATCGCTTCCTCGAAGTGGCCGGGCTCGCTGAAGGCGATCACGCCGTCGGCAATCTTGCGAATGTCGAACCAATTCGTTGCCATGTCAGATTTCAGATCGCCGCTTGAGGCTTTGGCAAAAGGATTGAGAACTCAGCGGCGTTGAACTCGTGACCGCGCATGAAATCGTTGTACGGCAGGGCTGCCACGTCTGCGTTGAGCGCGGCGTCGGCGGCGTCTGCAACGGCGCGCAAGAACGCGCCGCCCGCCAGTGTGTCGTTGTGACCGGGCGCGATGCACTGCACGCCGTCGGCCATCTGCGCAAGTCGCTGCGCGCTGCACGCGAACGCGGCCGGGTCGCTGCCTTCAAAGCAGGCGAACATCGGACCCCGATATGCCGTGTCTCCCGAAAACAGAATGCCGTTGTCCGCATCAAAGTAGGCGACATGACCCGCCGAGTGGCCGGGCGTGTGCAGCACGTGCAGCATCCGTCCGCCCAGATCAAGCTTGTCGGTGTCGCATAGCGTATGTGTGGCCGTCGTGCCGACGATGCGATACGATTCGGGGTCGAAGTCGGGCGGCAGGATAGCGCGCACTTCGGGGCGCGCCATTTGCTTGCGGATGCTCTTGACGCTCTGCTCCTGCTTGAGCAATTCGTATTCGATTTGATGGATGGCGATTTGCGCGAATTGGTGATTGCTCGCGCTGTGATCCCAATGCCAATGCGTGTTGCAGACGAGGATGGGCAGCGTCGTCAGTTCGCGCACCGTCGCGTGCAGGTCGCCGATACCCATGCCGCTGTCAATCAGCGCGGCGCGCTCGCGACCGGCGACGAGGAACATATTGACAGTGCCGATGCCGATGCGCGGCTCGATCTTTCCGAGCGGCTCACTGATTTGCCACGTGTCGGGCGCGAGGAGCGTAACCTTGAACCAGTTCATGTGTTTAGCAATGAAAAGCGCGGCTTGTGACCGCGCTGAGTGAACGCCGCGAATTGTAGCACGTTCATTTCTAATTGTAAATTGAACCGAAAATGAACAGATTTTGCACTGTTCGGCCCAGCGCGTGACATGGAATAGTGATTTGCATGAGAACATCGCGCCCGTGTTGAAAGCGCGGCCTGGTCTGTTAGGTTTGTGCCTGCTGCCAGATGAATGCCACAACCGCATCAAGTCGCCAACTTGAAGCGGATGTCCAAGCAAGCGGTTTAGCAAAAAGTGCGGGCAGCTGGTCAACGGCTGCCCGCACTTTGGCATGACTGAACCCGATCGAGACGTTGCATTGCAACGTCTCGATGCATTTATGGTGATAGTCTGTCCTTGATCAGCGCGCGCACGGATGTCCAATAGTCTGCGACCAAATCATCGGCATACGGATCGGCGCTGCCCATCGGCACGGACATTGATTTGTCGGCGTATACCCCATCTTCGAGGTCGCGCTGCATGATCGGGTTAGTGCTGCCCGTCACCCACTCGACGCCGCCATCGCCGCTGCGCCGATCAACGACATAGACGCTTTGTCCCACGCTGGGCAGTGTGAGCGCCGCGCCCTGCGCCGCGCGAAACACCAAGTTCTGAATGCTCTGCATGATGAGGGTCGTCGCGTCGAAATCGAACACCACGCCTTTGCGATCAATCTCGCTGCGCAAGAAACCCAACGCCTTCGTCCAGAACAGCGGGTTCAGCGATTCCTTCTTCGTCGCATCCAGCATGGCTTTGATGATGATTTGTTTGCGCACGGTCAATTCTCTGGTTGCATCGTACGGACCCTCGTACACTGCCTTGATGAACTGTACCGCGTGCAAGCCATCCATCTTCTGCGTGCCCTTCGCGTAGTGATAGTCCGGATACTTCACGCCGTCGAAATAGACGGGCAGTGCGTCGAAGTCGAACGGCACGAACACATCCACACCGCCGAACACCCCGTCCACCGCGCGCTTGATCACGCCATCGTCCATCGCCAACTGGAAGTCCACCGATACGCCCGTTGCGTCTTCGACCGTCGCGCGCATCACCTCGAACCCGCCGACGGGATACGACTGGTCAATTTTCGTGGGTCCCTTTTTGCGATCGGTGTTCTGCCGATAGCGCTCGACCTCTGGTGCGCGGATGTCGTGATTGAGCGTGACCGTCGAGAGCGACAGCGATTTCAGATCGAGCGAGAAGATGTTGATCGAGCCTTTGTAATCGGGCGGATAGGGCGGCTCGTATGTTTCGCCGAAGCCGAAGAATAAAAAGTTGATGCGTCCTGTGTTTAGCGACGAGTCAACGCGATTACTGTAGTTCGTCTCGCGCAGCGCGCGCGTGGTGCGGCGGCGCTGCGCTTCGTCCTTGAATGGCGCAAGCACTTCATTGATGAGCGAGGTGGGTGCGCTCGTCGCTGTCGGCGCGCGCGTTGGCGTGGCTGTGGTAATGGGCGCTGCTGCCTCCGCTGGCGCAGTGATTGTTGCGGGAACGGCCGCAACTGGCTGTGTCGTCGCGACGACGCCAGCCACCTGTACGCAATTCGTTTCCGTATGGGCCAGCAGCGACAGCAATCCTGTCGCACCCGTTGATTTGTTGAGCACCTGTGCGCAGGTGGGACGACTCGCATAGGTGAGCGCGGCGATCAGCAAGGCGATGCCGGCGACGAGCTGCGCGACGGACAAGATGGCGATGAGGCGTGAGGATGATTGCTTACGGCGGCGATTGGACATGAGATGATTCGATGGAATGGAGTCTGGTCGAGCACACTTTCTATGATCCGCGAATCACGCGAATCTCCACTAATGTTCTCTTCGCGTTGATTCGTGTGATTCGTGGATAGTCCTTAACGTTGCAGCGCGCGCCGCGTCGGGATATTTTAACCCAGTTCCTGTATTTATCAAGACTACCTCTTCAGCCGGCCGCAGCCAGCCGCGTGTGCGCAACTTTTGCGCCGCTACGATGGTCGCCGCACCTTCGGGGCAAATGAACATGCCGTCGCAGCGCGCGACGAGCGCCATCGCGTCCAGCATCTCGCGGTCACTTGCGGCGATAGCCGTGCCATTGCTCTCGCGCAAGGCTTGCAGCACGAGGAAATCGCCGAGCGCCTTGGGCACGCGCAAGCCCGCCGCAATCGTCTGCGCGCCGTCCCAGAATTTCGAGTCGCGCTGCCCCTGCTCGAAGGCGGTAACGAGCGGCGCACAACCCGACGCCTGCACCACGACGAAGCGCACAGGATGTGGCTGCACCCATCCGAGTTCGAGCAATTCACTGAATGCTTTCCAGATGCCGATGATGCCGACGCCGCCGCCCGCCGGATAGATCACCACGTCGGGCAAGCGCCAGCCTAGCTGCTCGGCGATCTCATAGCCCATCGTCTTCTTGCCCTCGATGCGATACGGCTCTTTGAGCGTCGCCGTGTCGAACCAGCCGTGCACCTTCACACCCTGCGCGATCAACTTGCCCGCGTCGCTGATGAGTCCGTTGACCAACGTCAACTCTGCGCCGTACAACTGACATTCGAGTTTGTTGATCTCCGGTGCATCCTGCGGCATGGCGATGTGCGCCTTGATGTTCGCCGCGGCGCAGTACGCCGCCCACGCGCCGCCGGCGTTGCCAGCCGTCGGCATCGCCACTTCGCTGATGCCCAACTCTTTCGCGCGTGAGACGCCCGCGCTCGCACCGCGCGACTTGAACGTGCCCGTCGGATTCAAGCCCTCATCTTTGATGAGCAAGCGTTGTAGATCAATTTGTCTGCCGAGGTTTGCCGCGTGCAGGATCGGCGTGAAGCCTTCGCCGAGCGTGACGATGTTGGCGTCGTCCTGCACGGGCAGCAACTCGCGGTAGCGCCACATATTTTTTTCGCGTGCTACGAACACATCAGGCGTGAGTTGTGCTTTGGCTTCATCCAAACGATAGCGCACCAGCAACGGCGCGCCGCAAGCGGGGCAGAGATTCTGCGGCGCATTCACATCCGGCTGCGCGCCGCACTTGGGGCATTCGAGGTGGGAGAGGAAGTTCATCGAGTGAGTTTGTGTTGGCGTTAGGGCAACGAGGGGCATTATAGCAAGGTGGGTGGGGAATGACAATACGAGTTGATGTATAATCGCTGCATCTCTCCCTCACCCCGGCCCTCTCCCGCTGGGAGACGGTGACCCGACGACCATGCGCCCCTCTCCCGCTGCATCCTGAGCGGAGCGCAGCGCAGTCGAAGGAGGGAGAGGCCCGGGATGAGGGAGACTCCCGCCCAATCATCATGTCCATTATTCCTTTTCACCAAAGTTGCTTAACAACTAAACCTGCTTGATGGAAGAATCCAAGCAGGAGATCGCGGCGATGGCGCAGTCGCGCAAAACCACGATCAACCATTTGACGCAGAGCGGCACGGTTATCAGGCGTGG
>JBBPZQ010000143.1:0-11728 GCA_038198935.1 Anaerolineae bacterium | reverse complement strand
CTTCAAATTGGAACGCATCAGTACCGATTGGCAGCGCAAACCCTTGCGCGCGGAAATCGTCTATGGCTTGACCAGCCTGAGCGCGGCCGAAGCCCCACCGTTACAGTTAATCGACTGGACGCGCGGCTATTGGGGCATTGAGAATGGACTGCACTACCGCCGCGATGTGAGCTTGCATGAAGATGCCACGCGCATGTGCAATCCGCGCGCGGCACAGGTCTGGGCCAGCATTAACAACCTCCTCGTCGGGTTGCTCACGCCGCTCGGCTTCACGAGCTTGCCGCAACTCCGACGCTACTGCGCTGCGCGACCGGCCCACGCAGTGACCATGCTCACCTGTCGCACACTATGACTTTTGAGTCACCGTTTGCGCTCCAGCGATCTGATTGAACAGACGGTGGAATGGATGTAAAATCAAGCCGCAACGTCAGCGGATGCGATAGCGGACACTAAAGTGCCGCTTCGCTGTAAGCGGATGCGTGCATACAGAAGCGCATCCGCTTTCCGCTATCCTGTTCAATGCAATGTCATCGAGGCTGCATGATCTCATTCGACCTCACTGAAGAACAACAACTGCTGGTTGACACGGTTACCAGATTTGCAACGAATGAGTTGCGCAAAGCCGCGCGCGATGCAGACGAAACGACTGACCTGCCAGCGTCGTTGATTGACACCGGTTGGACGCTCGGTTTGGTGCCGAGCAACATCCCCGAACAGTATGGCGGCTTCGGCGATCATTCCGCACTGAACGGCGTGCTCGGGGCAGAAGCGCTGGCATATGGCGATCTGTCTGCCGCGCTGAATATCCTTGCGCCCGCGCTGGCTGCATTCCCCATGGCGGTGTGCGGCACGGACGAACAGAAGCAGAAGTATCTGCCGAAGTTCGCGGACGACCAGTTTGTGCGCGCGACGGCGGCGCTGATCGAGCCACGCGTGCAGTTCGACCCGTACCACGTGCAGACGACGGCGACGCAGGCAGGCGATGAGTTTGTCTTGATCGGACACAAAGCCTTCGTTCCAATCGCCGCCGACGCCGAGTTGCTGCTCGTCTATGCGAACGACAACGGGAAAACGCAAGCCTTCGTCGTCGAGCGCAACACGTCGGGCGTGCGCGTCGGCCCGCGCGAGAGCAATCTCGGCTTGCGCGCGCTGCCAACGTACGAAGTGTTCCTGACCAACGTGCGCGTGCCGACGGCCAATCGCTTGGGCGGCGACAACGGCTGCGACTTTCAGCTGATTCTCAATCACTCCAAAGTTGCGCTCGCGGCAATGGCGGTGGGCGTGGCGAAGGGCGCGTACGAATTCGCGCGTGAGTATGCCAAAGAGCGCGAGACATACGGAGCGCCGATTGCGACGCGGCAAGCCATGGCGTTCATGTTGGCGGAGATGGCACTGGAGATTGACGCGGTGCGGCTGATGACGTGGGAAGCGGCGTGGAAGTTGGATAAAGCACAGGACGCGACGCGCGAATGTTATCTGGCAAAGATGAGCGCCGACGACATGGCGCTGAAGGTCACCGACAACGCCGTGCAGGTGCTCGGCGGACACGGCTACATCCGCGATAACCCGGTCGAGATGTGGCTGCGCAACGCGCGCGGCTTTGTGACGATGGACGGAATGGCGATTGTTTAGGATTTCAGTAGCCAGTCGTCAGTCGTCAGAGTGCGAGTGCATTGGCTGACGGCTGACGACTGGCTACTGGCTATTGGAGACAGCATGCCATACGAAATGATTCTGAGCGAGCAGCGCGGGCGCGTGGCGATTGTCACGCTCAATCGGCCGCAGGTGATGAACGCGATGCACCCGACGATGTTGAGTGAGTTGTACGAGCAGGTGCGCGCGTGGAACGCGGACAAATCCGTTGGTGCCATCGTCGTGACGGGCGCAGGCAAAGGCTTCTGCGCGGGCGCGGACATGAGCGCATGGCAGCGCGGCGATGGGCCGGGCGCACCCGAGCGGCGCGGCGTGGACTATGAAGAGTGGCTCACACTTGCGCAGACCTCGAAGCCGATCATCGCTGCAATCAATGGCGCGGCGGTCGGCTGGGGTTTGACGATGACGCTCGCGTGTGATCTGCGCGTCGCGTCGGATGCGGCGAAGTTGTCGGCGCGCTTCGTGCGCGCGGGCGTCACGCCGGAGCTGCGCTCGTCGGCGTTGCTGCCGCGTATCGTGGGACTCGGCAATGCGATGGAGATGATGCTGACGGCGCGCATCTACTCGGCGGACGAAGCGTTCAGTCTCGGCTTGATCAACCGCGTCGTGCCGCACGAGAAATTGCTCGACGAAGCGGCTGCGCTCGGCAGCGAGATCGCATTCAACCCCACGGAGAATTTGTACGCGGTGAAGCGGTTGGTGTGGGCGCACATCAACGATTCCAATCTCGACGTCGTCAAAGTGCGTGAGAACCAAGAGTTCCGCGACGCGATGCAGCGCGCGACGTTCAAAGAAGCGGTGCAATCGTTCATGGAGAAACGTCAGCCAAACTTCCATCAGGAAGGCATGGAGTGAGATCATTTCAGATTTCAAATTGCAGATTTCAGATTGAAGGACAAAAGACTGAAAATGGAAATCTGAGATGGAGTTTTTATGATTGACTTTGAAGCGCCTGAATCCATTCAACAGCAAACGCAGATGTCCATGCTGATCGCGCAGAACATGATGCGCCCGCTGTCGCGCGAGTACGACGAGCGCGAGGCAGAGCACGCCAAGCCGATGGAGTTCGTCAACTTCATGTGGGAGATCACGAAGCAGCAGAACGCGATGGGCGGTGGGCGTGCGCGGCGCACTGACGGCGATGGGCAAGAGCAACGAGAGCGACGACCATCGCTCGGCAGCATCACGCTCGTGCACCTCATCGAAGCCATGTCGTGGGGCGATGTCGGCTTGTATCTCTCGATTCCCGGATCCGGACTCGGCGGCGCGGCCGTGCAAGCGGCTGGCACGCCGGAGCAGCGCGAGCGATTCTTGAAACGCTTCGGCGAAGGCGAGCCGAAATGGGGCGCGATGGCGATCACCGAGTCGGGCGCAGGCTCGGACACGTCTGCCATCCGCACGCGCGCGGTGCTCGACGAGCAGACGAACGAGTGGGTGCTGAACGGTGAAAAGATTTTTTGCACGTCGGGCTGGATGGCGGGCGAGCAGTCGCCCGGCTTCGTCGTCGTGTGGGCGACGGTGGATCCGTCGGCGGGACGAGCAGGCATCAAGAGTTTCGTCGTCGAGGCAGGTACGCCCGGTTTTAAGGTTGCGAAACTCGAAAAGAAATTGGGCATCCGCGCGAGCGACACGGCGACGCTCGTATTCGACAACTGCCGCATTCCTTACGACAACATCCTCGGCTCGCCCGATGGCGCGCAGAAGCAGACGACTGAGGGCTACAAGGGCGTGCTGCAAACATTCGATGCAACGCGCCCAGCCGTCGCCGCGTCGGCCGTCGGCGTGGCGCGCGCCGCGCTCGAATGCGTCAAAGAAGAATTGGCGAAAGTGGCCGTGACGCTGCGCTACGACAAGCCGCGTCATGCGTTGAGCGCGGTCGAGCGCGACCTGTTGGAGATGGAAGCCGAGTGGAAGAAGGCGTGGCTGCTCGTGCAGCGCGCGGCGTGGATGAACGACAACCGCGTGCCGAATAGTCTCGAAGCGAGCATGTGCAAAGCGAAAGCGGGCCAAGCCGTCACGCGCATCACGCAGAAAGCGGTCGAGTTGCTCGGGCCGCTCGGCTACTCGAAGAAGCTGCTCATCGAGAAATGGTTCCGCGACGCGAAGATCAGCGACATCTACGAAGGCACTCAGCAAATTAACATGCTCATCATCGCGCGGCGGATTCTGGGATACAGCAGTTCGCAGTTGCGCTAGCAAATGGAGGCTGTGTGTTTACACTGAATGAAATGGATGTGCACTATATCACCGACAAGCAAGGACAGAAGACGGCTGTCATCTTGGACATCAACGAGTTTGAAGATTTGCTCGAAGACATCGAAGACCTCGCTGCGGTTGCCGACCGTCACTCACGAGGAGTTGCTTGAGGAACTGACGCGTGACTGAATCACCGACGAGTACGAAAGGAGGCGACATCCGTTTGACAACGCGCGTGGACTCCAGTGTGAGCGACACTGACTGACCACTCCACCGTTCCGTTTCACCGATGTATCATTCACACGAGGAGACGATTATGTCCGCAGAGTCAAATGCTGCAATGGCGCGCGAACTGTACGCGCTGTTCGATCAAGACCAGCTCGACAAAGCCGACGCGCTCGCGAGCGACGATTGCGTCGTGGAACTCGTACCGTTCGGTCAGACGTTTCACGGGCGAGAGGGCTTCATGCAATTCATGCGCGGCTTCAAGGATGCCTTCCCAGATTTGAACGTGATGGTGACTAATCAAGTTGCCACAGACAATCAGGTGGTGAACGAGTGCACGTGGACGGGCACGCATACTGGACCGCTGCAAAGTCCGGCAGGCGCCATCCCGCCGACAGGCAAGCGCGCCGAGGGCGCACGCTTTTGTGAAGTGTGGACTATCAGCGATGGTCGGCTCACCCGGTTGGTGAACTATCAAGACGCCGCGAGTTGGTTGCGGCAATTGGGCTTGGCGCCGTAACGCTCACGCGCAGGATGGCAGGTCAATCGCCATCCTGCGCTTCGAAAGGTATTGCCTAATTAGCACCGCACACAACAAAACCCTCATCCGACGCTTCGTGGACAAAGGGCTGAACAGCCTCAACCTCGACGCACTCGACGAATTCTTCGACGCCGAAATCATTGACCACTCGCTGCCACCCGACTGGCCGCACGGCATCGCTGCGTTGAAACAAATCATGAGCACGGGTTACGAGGTGCTGCCTGATCTGCACTATACGATTGAGGATATAATCGTGGCAGACGACAAAGTGGTGGTGCGCTTCACGCGTCGTGGCACGCATCGTGCCGAGTTCATGGGCGTCGCGCCGAGTGGGCGAGAAGTAACGTGGACGGGCATTGACATCTTTCGTATTGCCGACGGAAAGATTGTCGAGCATTGGGGCAACTTCGATCAGTTGAGCATGATGCAGCAACTGGGCGCGGTACCTTCCTAACAAGTACGTGGGATCATCATAGATTCGACCTGTAGGTGAGCGGCATACATACCGCGTCGCAGTGGCCTATTTCGCTGAAATTGTGTTGACTAACTCGATTTACAAATATGAGCGCATCCGATTGGCATTGCCTAACGCTGGCAGATCCTAACACCCTCACAGAGTTAGCCGATACTTACCGTCAACCGGCATTGTTTGTGCTTGATGAGAAGAGGCGTAGTGAGCTTGGTCAGTTTTTTACACCTTCTCCCATTGCTCGGTTCATGGCATCCATGCTCACAGCGCGCTCTAATATCAGACTGCTCGACGCGGGCGCAGGCGTTGGCTCGCTTTCTGCTGCGTGTGTCGAAGAGCTAGCAAGCTGGGACAAAGCACCACAAAACATTTTCGTCACTGCTTATGAAGTTGATGCTTTGCTCGTAAACTTCCTTCGCTCAACTCTAAATGAGTGCGCCAAGTATTGTCAGTCAAAGGGTATCAACTTTACTTACCAAATTGTGCAAGGTGATTTCATCGAGAAGAGCGTAGAAATCATTTCAGGTCAAAAAAAGTTGTTTGATCGCGCTGACCTAAGTTGGGATGTAGCCATACTGAACCCGCCCTATCGAAAAGTCACGAGCGATTCGTCCACCCGCCACACACTGAGAAGGATAGGCGTAGAGACGAGCAATCTTTATACTGCCTTCCTCTGGCTCGCGTTGAAGCTGGTAAGTGATTGCGGTGAGGTGATTGCTATTACGCCGCGCAGCTTTTGCAACGGCCCGTATTTCCTTCCATTTAGACAATCGTTGCTGAAGGATTTTGCGTTTGAACGAATTCATATCCTGTTGTCACGCGATCAAGCCTTTCGCGACGACGAAGTGTTGCAGGAAAATATCATTTTCAAAGCAGTTAGAGTTGGTCAGTCTGATTTGCTCAAGCGTAAGGTTATCGTTTCGACAAGTTTCGATGTCGAAGATGATTACATCTCTGAACGCGAAGTCCCTCACTCGCAAGTCGTCCAGCCAGACGACCCCGAGCTTTTTATTCATGTCATTCCAGACGAGGCCAGTCATCAATTCAGCCAGCAGATGGAGGCGCTCAATTTTTCGCTCGATGACCTAGGACTAACCGTTTCAACAGGCAGGGTAGTAGACTTTCGGGCAAAGGCCGCTCTAAAGGCATTTGCAGAACAGGGCAAGACGGTGCCGCTCATATATCCACTGCACTTATCGAATGGTTCCGTCAAGTGGCCCAACTACTCAGCGAAAAAGCCTAACGCACTCCTGAGAAACCGAGAGACTGAAGCATTGCTTGTGCCTTCAGGTTATTACGTTTTGGTAAAGAGATTCAGCGCGAAAGAGGAGAAGCGTCGAGTGGTCGCTGCTATATTTGACCCGAATTGTGTCACGGCCACTCGCATTGGATTTGAGAATCACCTAAACTACTTTCACCAGCATGGCGATGGACTTAATCCTGAACTGGCCAAGGGCTTGGCCGTATTCTTGAATTCGACGTTAGTAGATCAATACTTTCGACAATTCAACGGGCATACACAGGTTAACGCAACCGACCTGCGCAAGATCAAGTATCCGAGCCAGCAGCAACTTCGAGAGCTAGGAGCGCAATTTGATGCTGCTCTACCTGCTCAGGATGAGATTGACAGAATTGTAATGCAACGGTTGAACATCATGGCTTCAGAATCCAGCTCACTAAATCCAATTGCCGTCAGAAAGCTTATTGATGAGGCGATCGAGATTCTGCGCATGCTTAACTTGCCGCGCGAGCAGCAAAACGAGCGGTCAGCGCTGACGTTGCTTGCGCTATTGAATCTCAGACCAGATACACCTTGGTCTGAAGCCTCGTCGCCTTTGCGTGGTATTACCGAGATCATGAATTTTACTCGCGACCACTTTGGCGTGCAGTATGCGCCCAATACACGCGAGACGTTTCGACGATTTACCATGCACCAGTTTGTCCAGTCTGGTTTAGTCGTGATGAATCCCGATAAACCTGCACGACCGACAAACAGTCCCCAAACACGCTATCAGCTTGATAGTAGCGCTCTGATGTTGTTCCGAGTCTTCGGCACTAAAGACTGGAAGCGGCGTTTGACTTCATATATCAAGGCGGCTAACTCCCTCGGTGTGCTCCGGGCTAAAGAGCGCGAAATGCAACTGATACCGGTTACATTGCCTTCGGGTGAGAAGGTGCGCTTGTCAAGTGGTGGGCAAAATCAGCTGATGAAGAAAATCATTGAAGAATTTTGTCCAAGATTTACACCCGCTGGCATTGTCGTATACGTGGGCGATGCGGGCCAAAAGATTCGCGGCGAAGAAATTGCTTATTTGGAAAGACTCGGCGTGAAGATGAGCGAACACGGCAAGATGCCTGACGTGATCGTTCATTTTACGCAAAAGGATTGGCTTGTCATCATTGAAGCCGTGACGAGTCATGGCCCGATCAATCTCAAGCGACACAATGAGCTCACTGAACTATTTGCCGACTGTACAGCCGGTCTCGTGTTCGTAACCGCCTTTGAGACTCGCAAAGCAATGACGCAATACCTGCGTGAGATCTCTTGGCAAACGGACGTGTGGATAGCTGAATCGCCAACACATCTTATCCATTTCAACGGCGAGCGCTTCTTAGGGCCCTATCATGCGTAAGGCGATGTACACTTTGCCAAATTCGTAGGAGATTCAATGCCGACTCAACCCAAAGCCATTCCGAAAGTCAGTCCGATGATCGGCACCTCAGTTGACGAGTACATCGCACAGAAGTTGACTGTCGAGCAAGCCGAGATCGTCAACGCGCTGCGCCAATTGGTGCGGGCGGCTGCGCCGAAGTCCAGCGAGCAAATCAAGTGGGCGCAGCGACGACGCGCTGCTGTCCTTTGCCTATCACCGCGCGGCTTTCGACCCAGCCGCTTATAGATGTCCGTCAGGTTGAGCGTGTAAATGAACTCGCCGTCTCCGCAATTGCCCGAGTGCGACACCAAATCCAGCTCGACGAAGCCGAGCACCTTCACGTCCCAGTGGTCGGTGCGGATGGGAATCTGATGCTGGAGCAGCGTGCAAGGCTTGGTGCGACTATAGATGCGTTTGCGCAGTGTGCGTGTGTGCGGTGCCAGCCGCCGATCCATCTGGCGTGGACTGATCTGCAACAACTGCTATTCCAGTTCGGCACTCAGCGTGAAGTGCTGCTTGATCCACGGCAGCCACAACGGCAAGAGTGCTTTCAAGCGCACTGACCACGGATAAGCGGCCACTGCCCTCAGGGCGCGCAGCACGCGAATGGCCGCTGGCCCATAGATACAGCCGCGCGGTCGCGGATTGGCCGGCTTGGGTTTGTCGGGTGGCGCTGGACCGTTCAATGTGCGAATGGCGTGCTTGCGGTGATAGCCACACACGCGACAAAACTCATCCAGCATCTGCGGCTTGATTGTCTGCGGCGCTTGCCGATAGCGCCAGTAGATGGCTTTGACGTAATCCCAATTGCTATGTCGGCCCATGGCTTGTCCCTGCTCAGGTGCTCTGAGCAGGGTAACATTTTAGATGGCTTGATGCGCTATTTGCAATCACGCACACGTTCGCCTATAATCCCCTCAGGCAGGGGCGAGCACATCTCGCCCCTCTCATAATTGTCAGCATGGCTGCCCACACGGGCGGTTTTGTTTTTATCGGGAGATGCACGATGAACGAAAAGAAAACGTACTTGACGGCTGAAGGACGGCGCAAGCTGCTCGAAGAGTTGGAATACTTGCGTACGGTGCGCCGCACCGAAGTCGCCGCGCAGATTAAATTCGCGAAAGAAGGCGGCGACGTCTCTGAGAACGCGGGCTACGACGAGGCAAAAAATGCGCAGGCATTTCTCGAAGGGCGCATTATGACCATCGAGAACATGATTCAGACCGCGGAGATCATCGAGCACGATGGACCCGCCGATTCGGTGCAACTAGGTTCGTACGTGACCGTGAAAGAAGACGGCGAGACCGACAAGTATCAGATCGTCGGTTCAGCGGAAGCCAATCCCACACAGGGGCGCATCTCTAACGAATCGCCGATGGGCAAAGCCATGATGGGCAAAAAACCCAGCGACCAGTGCGTCGTGAAGACGCCCGGCGGCGAGCGGAAGTTTGAAATCGTGAAAATCAGTTGGCGACCTGAATAGGTGTGTCAAGTGTCATGTGCCACGTGACACCTGACACTTGGCACATGACACTTCAACTATGGAAGCCCCCCAAGATTTCAACGACCTCGAACGGCAGCGGCGCGCGAAATTGGAACGTATCCGCGCCAACGGCATTGATCCCTATCCGTCGCGCGTGCAACGCACGCACTCCACCACCGCCGCGCGTGCCGTGCTTGAGCACAGCAGCAACCCCGACGAAAAAATTAGCGTAAGTATCGCCGGCCGCCTCGTCGCGATCCGCGTGATGGGCAAGGCGTCGTTCGCGCACGTGCAGGACGGCGACGGCCGCTTGCAAATCTACGTGCGTCAAGACGGCGTTGGTGCGGACACTTACGAGTTCTTTCGTCACGACCTCGACCTCGGCGACTTCATCTCGGCGGACGGCTGGCTGTTTCGCACCAAGACGGGCGAGATCACGGTACATGTCACCGCATTACGGCTTATCGCCAAATCGCTGCGGCCGCTGCCCGAAAAGTGGCACGGACTCAAAGACCAAGAGTTGCGCTATCGCCAGCGCTACCTTGACCTCATCATGAACGAGGACGCGCGGCGTGTGTTCATCCAGCGCAGCCAAATTGTGAGCGCGATGCGCCGCTATCTCGACGCGCAGGGCTTCGTCGAGGTCGAGACGCCGATCTTGCAGCCGCTCTACGGCGGCGCGACCGCGCGACCATTCGTCACGCACCACAACGCGCTCGATCAGGATTTGTATCTGCGCATCTCCGACGAGTTATATTTGAAACGCTTGATTGTCGGCGGCTTGGATCGCGTCTATGAGATTGGCCGCGACTTCCGCAACGAGGGCATTGACACGACGCACCTGCCCGAGTTCACGGTGATGGAGTGCTATGCGGCGTACTGGGACTTTAACGACGTGATGAATCTGGTCGAGCACATGATTCCCTACATCGCGCAGGAAGTGCTCGGCGTGACGACCATCAACACGCACGGGCACGAGGTCAATCTCGCGCCGCCGTGGAAACGCATCACCATGCGTGACGCAATCCTCGACGAAGTGGACATTGACATCATGCAGTTCCCCGCCCTTGATTCACTCGTGAACGAGGTCAAGCGGCTCGGCTTGAAGGTGGATCGCAAGCCGACGTGGGGCAAACTGGTCGAGGAGATTTTCGGCGAGTACGTCGAGCCGAAACTGATTCAGCCGACGTTCATCTACGAGTACCCGCGCGACATCTCGCCGCTGGCCAAGAAGAAACCGAATGACGCGCGCGTGGTCGAGCGGTTCGAGGCGTTCGCGGCCGGCATGGAGTGCGGCAACGCCTACTCCGAGTTGAACGACCCGATTGATCAGCGCGCGCGCTTCGTCGAGTTGTCACAAGGCAAGGACGACGAGGCGCACCCCATTGACGAAGACTACATCATGGCGCTGGAGTACGGCATGCCGCCGACGGGCGGACTCGGTATCGGCATTGACCGCCTCACGATGCTGCTCACCGACCAGAGCGCGATCCGCGAGGTGGTGCTGTTCCCGACGCTGCGGACGAGAGAGTAAAACTGCAAAATGCGGGATTGACTTCGATCCGTTTCCGCGCTGGGTGGATTACTTGCTTGAGCGTGAGGGCATTACAGAATTGGTTGCTGCTTAACAGCAATCGTTGAGGCAAAACAGTGAACCCCGAAATCTGATTTCGGGGTTCACTGTTTGTAAAGAGGTACGGCTTCTCCTAACGGCGAATGAGCGGCAAATAGAGTTGATTCAACTGCGTCACGCTGAATTGATAACTCGCACTGCAACTGTACGCACTCCCCGAAGCGCGCGTGACGCGGACGAAGTAGGTGCCGTCGAGTGGCGCAATCCAATCGAGGCGTGATGCGGGCGTGTTTCCATAGTTGTCATTAGACGCGAGCAGGTCAACGCTGTTAAGGTCATAGAGTTGAATTATGGTGTCAACACCCGTTGCCAAGTTGCTGGTCTGGATCACGTACTTTTTCCCCGCGAGCGCATCGAAGCGGAACCAATCCTCGTCATCCGCTATGTCAAACAAACGGCTGCCGGGAGAGCCGTCGGTCGGAATTGTTATTGCCGCTTCAACGGCATCATCAGGCTCGAAGTTATCTGCGGGACAGAGGAGCGGACCTTGTACATCGAAATTGCCAATGTCACTTGTCTGTGCCACAACCTGATTGCTGGAAATGTTTAGGGTAGAAGTCAACCCTCTCCAAGAGTTGTTGCTGTCATCCCACCGATAGATGGCAAGTTGATTAGCGTCCAAGTGTCGCGTACCGGTCACATTGTAAGTGACGGTAATCGTTACAGGTTGAGAGAAACTGGTAGTTGCGGTCAAACCTGAAGGCTTGCTGCCCGCATTACCCGACGTGAGCCATTCCGGCTCTACCGACTTTGACGGGAACGCGGCTCAAAAGCGACCAAGACGTGTAAACGAAAGCTGTCGAAGCTGCGATAGCCAAAAGCACGGCGATTGAGCAGTTTGATTTTCAAATTGACACCTTCAGCGAAACCATTG
>JBBPZQ010000142.1:0-24081 GCA_038198935.1 Anaerolineae bacterium | reverse complement strand
TTTCAGCCGAAACGGATCGGCTTTTCGACCGCGCATCGCTCACCTGCCTGTTCAGACTGGACTTGATGGCTAACCGTAGCACAGTCGATTATTTTAGGCAACTATTTTGTTGCAGAATTTATCCGCCAAGTCACTAGCGTGCCGCTCGCGCCGATTGACGACACGCTCGCAGAGCACGCGCGCGAGGTGATGTTCAAGCGGTTGAGGGTGAGTCTTTCGTAAGATACGCGTCGCAAGGCGTGTGGCGCGTTTGCTCATTCGAGCAATGTCTGTTATAGTCAATTTTGTTAGAGACAAGTAAATCCGGTTTAGACATGCCGCCCGGTTTTGTACCCGGTGGCATTTTTGTTTTACCTCGCTAACCCGTTGTGTCCTCGCGGTCGTTCACCTCGGCAAATACTGTGCCGCATTCAGGAGTTAGATGCAGTTTAGTGATTTTCAGATAGATGCACGCTTGCAAACGGGCGTGCGACACCTCGGCTTTGAAGAGCCAACCCCCATTCAGTCTGCGGCGCTGCCCATCGCGCTCGCGGGTCACGATATTTTAGGTTCCGCCGAAACGGGCACGGGCAAAACGGCCGCTTATCTATTGCCGCTGCTCAATCGTCTGCTCGGCGCGCGCTCACACCAGCCGCGTGCGCTCATTCTGGCGCCGACGCGCGAACTCGCGCTGCAAGTGGCTGAACACGCGCGACAACTCAGCAGGACGACCCCGCTGCGCATCGCCGTCATTTTTGGCGGCGTGGCATTGTTTCAACAAGAAAAAGATTTGCGGCGCGGCGTGGACGTCGTGATTGCAACACCTGGTCGTTTGCTCGACCATCTCGAACGCCGCAATGTATCATTCGCGGCACTCGAAGTGCTCGTGCTCGACGAGGCGGATCGTATGTTGGATGTGGGCTTCTTGCCCGATATCCGCCGCATCGTGCGGCAGGTGCCGCGCGAGCGACAGACAATGTTGTTCTCCGCGACACTGACCGCGCCCATCGTAAGCCTCGCCACCGAAGTGACGCGACAGCCCAAGCGTATCCAAGTTGAGAAAACGGTAGCGCCGACAGCGATTGCTCACGCGTTGTATCCCATCGCCGAGCACAACAAAGCGCAGTTGCTGCAAACATTGCTGCGCGACGAGCAGATGCAGAGCGTGCTTGTGTTCGCGCGCACGAAGCATCGCGCCGATCGCATCGCCAAGCAGTTGCGCACCGCCAACATTCGCGCGTCCGTCATTCACGGCAACCGCTCGCAGCCGCAGCGCATTGCGGCGCTCGAAGCATTTCGGCATGGACACGCGCGCGTACTGGTGGCGACAGACATCGCCGCGCGCGGCATTGATGTCGAAGGCGTCTCGCATGTGGTGAACTATGACGTGCCGATGCAGACCGAAGACTACGTGCATCGCATCGGGCGCACTGGTCGCGCGCAAGCCAGCGGTTCCGCCTACACACTGGTCACGCCGAGTGACGAAGATATGGTGCGCAGGATTGAATCGCTATTGAAACAAAGGATTCAGCGCCGCCGCATTGAGGGCATGAGCGATGCTGGGAGCACGGTTGTGCGACCGCGCTTTGAGCCCGCACAGCGCCGCTATGCCCGACGATAATCTGTGGCGCGCACGGGGCTGACAGTACTGAAAGGTCGTGACGATGTTTAGCGAAACGTATGTACACCCGTTGTCGCACAAGCGCTACCGCGCTTGGACGTGGTGCTATCGCTGTGAAGCGGTTCATCGCACGACAGATTGGTTTGAAAATCATTGGTTCTGTCCGCATCCAGGTTGCGAGGGCACCGCGCGCGATTCGTCGCGCTGGCAGCGACAACACGAAGCACCGTTTGACTTACATCCCGAATACCCCATCAGGCCCATTGTAGGTCGGCGCTATCCATGGAGGCGCACCGCATCGTAAATTCATAAACGTTCTGCTTGCTTTCATCAGTAACTGCACGCGTGAAACAAACCGTACACAACACTGTACGTGCGCGCGGGTGCAGCCTACGGCAGAATCTACGTGGGCATGGTAAAATGGTATAACGAACGAGAGCTGGATATTTCTACGGCGCAACACAGCGCGCCGTGATGAGCACTGCTGTTGAAGTTGTGCGTGATAAATAGTCACGCGCATAGGTCACGAGACTCACACCTGACGAGTGATCAGGTGTTGTCAATCACAAGGAGAGATGAGCATGGAAACGAAAATGTACGTCGGCAATTTGTCTTACAACACGACAGAGGACGATCTGCGCCAACTGTTCAGTCAGGCCGGCGAGGTCAAGGACGTGGTGTTGATCATGGATCGCGACACGCGCCAGCCGAAAGGCTTCGGCTTCGTCGAAATGGCGACGCCCGCCGAGACGCTGAAGGCGATTCAGATGTTCAACGAGCACGAGGTGGATGGACGGGCGCTGACGGTGAACATGGCACGCCCCAAGACAGAGCGCACCGGTGGCGGTGGCGGCGGCTATGGCGGACGCGGTGGTGGTGGTGGCGGTGGCGGCGGCTACGGCGGACGTGGCGGTGGTGGTGGCGGTGGAAACCGAAGACGATACTAGAGAGCGCCTGTGCGTGCGCAGATGCTGTTCAATTGATGAAATTGGGGCGCAGCATGTTGCGCCCCGACGTTTCTGAAAAAAATGTACTGAAGGGGCGGCTTACAAGTCGCCCTTTTCTCGTTAACGCGCCGACTCGTATACCTCGCCTCAACTCTTCTTCTTGTGCATCACCTGAATCGTGACGTGTGGACTCTCGGTGACGTTGCCCGCCGCGTCGTATGCTTTGACGTACATCACATGTGTCTCGTAATAGCCAGTCGCATCCACGACGGCGGTCATGCCGTTACTGTAGCGGCGAATGAGACGGCCGCCTTGCTGAATCACTTCGCTCACCGTGACCTCGACTTGTTTCTTGCTGCCGTCGGGGTTGGTGACTTCTTCAATTTTCTTTACGGGCTGCTCGCCAGCCCTCGGCGGACTGTCCACCATCTTGATCGTCCACTTGCGCGTGTACGGCGCGACGGTGCTGAAGCCGATGGACAGGTTGTCCACGAAAAACTCGACGCGATCCATGCTCAAGTTGTCACGCGCATCCGCTTGAATGTTGATCAACTCACTGTCTTCCATGACGTACTGCTGGTTCGCCGTCGGATTGAGCAACTTGATCGTCGGCGCTTTGTTATCTACTTGCACCTGCACCGACGATGACTTGCGTGTGCCGTTGCCATCCACCTCGATCAATTGCAAGGTATAGAGTCCATCTAACTTCGACGTGTCCCACGTTTCGAGCTGTGCGTTATTCACTTGCTGATTGTGATCGCCGCCGATCTGCGTCCACGCCGACGGATCGAGCCCCGCGCCGTATTCGAGCCGATACAATTGGAACTCGTTGGATTTCGCGTTGCCGAGAATCGGCACGACGCCGCGCAGGTACGCATACGCCTTCGGCGCAATCAGCGCCACATCGCCAGCCGTCTGACTGGGACCATAAGACGTGTCGTAATCAGTCGGCGGCTGCGGGATGTTATTCTCGCGCACCCAGTCCGCCGCTTCGGGCGGATAGTTCGCGAACACTTTCGTCTCGACCTGATCGGCCGGACAATAGACCGTTGCCAGTTTGCCCGACGGCTTGCACACGCGATACGCTTGCCAGATCGTGTCGGGCTGCTTCGGCTCCGTGCCTTTGATGAACACTTCGCGCGTCACATCTTTGCAATATTGCGTCGGCAGCAAACCCGACGTGGTGCAGACGTTCACGCTCACGATGTCCTTCGGCACGTCGAAATCTTGCGCGGGCACGTTCTTCAGGGCGAACTCCATCACGTCGTGCCAGATGGGTGCAGCGCCCGTCACGCCCGTCGAGTGTTCCATCGAAGCGTTGTTGCTGTTGCCGACCCACACGCCCGTCACGAGTTGCGGTGTGAAGCCGAACGTCCAGTTGTCTTTGAAGTCGTTGGTCGTGCCGGTCTTGGCGGCGGCGGGCCGCGACATCTTGAGCGGCGAATTGGGCCCAAACGCGACGGCGCGCGCGTTGTTGTCCGACAGGACGTTCGTAACTAGGTAAGCGACTTTTGAATCGAGCACCTCTTTCACTTCGGGCTTGTCATATTGGTAGAGTGTGTTGCCGTTCGCGTCTTCGACCTTGAGAATCGAAACAGGATTCAGCTCGCGAAAGCCGGGCCGCCGATCGGCGGTCGGCGCGGGTGTGCCAGCCATGACGCCCTTGTTGGCCACGACACCGTACGCATACGTCATGTCGAGCAACTTCACTTCGCCGCCGCCGAGCGTGAGCGCGAGTCCGTAGTCATCGCGGTTGAGCGTCGTGATGCCGAGCCGATGCGCCAACTGCGTGACGGGCTTCACACCGACGAGCGACAGCACCTTCACGGCCGGCACGTTATACGAGCGCGCAAGCGCCTGACGGAAACTTTGGGGTCCATGAAACGTGCGGTCATAATTTTCGGGAACGTACGGCGCGTTCGGCGGATTGGGGAACGAGGCGCGCACGTCCATCACCATCGTCGCGGGCGTGTAGCCTTTCTCGAACGCGGCCAAATATGTGAACAACTTGAACGACGAGCCGGGCTGGCGATTGGCCAGCGCGATGTTGACCTGTCCATCAATCTTGCGGTCAAAGTAGTCAATACTGCCGACCATCGCCTTGATCTCGCCCGTGCGCGGATCAATCGAAACGACCGAGGCGTTGCTGACGTTCTTCTTCTCCTGCGTCAACTTGGCCACTTGATCGCGCGCGATGCGCTCGGCTTCGTTCTCCAAGTTCATGTCGAGCGTGGTGATGACCTTCAAGCCGCCTTGATAGACTTGCTGCACGCCGAACTGCTCTTCGAGCAACTGCCGCACGTAGAACACGAAGTGCGGCGATTTCACGTCGAACACTTGCTGGAAACATTTGATTTGCATGAACTTCGCGTCCACCGCTTGCTTGTCAGTGATGTAGCCATCGCGCAGCATCGCGTCAATCGCCAATTCTTGCTTGGCGTGCGCATCGTCGCGATACGGATTGTCCTCGCACGGACTGTTCGCCGATGGAAACTGCGGCACGATGGCGAGTGCAGTCGCTTCCGCCAGCGTCAAGTCTTGGATGTGTTTGCCAAAGTACGCCTGCGCCGCCGCCTCCACACCATAGGCGAGGCGACCATACGAAATCGTGTTTAGATACATCTCCAGGATTTCGTCTTTACTGAAGCGGCGATTGACTTCAACCGCGAGCACGCCTTCTTTGATCTTGCGCTGCACGCTGATCTCGTACCGTTCGTCGGGCGACATCACGACGTTGCGCACAAGTTGTTGCGTGATGCCGCTCGCGCCTTGCACCTGCTGGCCCGTAAGCGTGCTCAATCCTGCGCGGCCAAGACCGATCGGGTCAATGCCGAAGAACGTGCCGCTGTCGTCGTAATAGCGGCGGTCTTCGTTGGCGATGACCGCATCGCGAAAGTATTTCGGAATCTTGTTGAGCGTTACCCACGTGCGGTTGCCGCCCTGCGGATCGAAAACTTCATACAGCAAGATGCTGCCCGTACGGTCGTAAATCTTCGTCGTGCGGAATGCGCTCTTGCTTTGCCGTCCGATCTCCGACGCCGCGGGCAGCGTGCTCGCATAGTTGGTATAGACGCCGACGGCAGTTGCAACGCTCGCGCCTACGAGAAACAGGCAGAGCAGAATGAGCGACGTGAACGAGCCAACGCCGACGCGCAGCCAAACCGTGCTGCTGCCCTTGTCTTTTTGACGCCGACGCTGACGATTACGGACGAAGCGAATGCGATTGATTTCCAACGTGCAACTCCCGTGCGTGAAGTGCCAATACCCGATTGCTGGCGCGCGCTATTGTAGCATCGTGCAGGAGCAGGGCAAAATAGGAAATGAAGCAAGGACAAGCATTTCTCCCTCAGCTCAGCCCTCGCCCTGCGGGAGAGGATTTGGGGTAAGGGGGCGCTCTACGACCATCGTCATCTTGCCGTGACGACAGCGCGCACGTATAATGCGCGCGTTATCACGGCGGCACATTTTCGTATCACGGAGCGTGAAGCGTGCGGAGGGTTCTCATAGTTCTCTTGACAATCGGCACATTGTTTATCGCCACGCATGCAAGTGCGGCGGCATCCAACAAACTGGTGCTCGCATTCTACTATCCGTGGTACGATCAAAGCATCTGGAACGATCCGAAAGTCCCCGACCGTCCGCCAGACCGCTACACCTCGACCGACGCAAACGTGCTGACGCGGCAGATCGCGCAAGCGAAGGGCGCCAACATTGATGCGTTTGTCTCGGCATGGTACGGTCCCTCGACGCAATTCAACCAGACCGAAACGAATTTGCGCACCCTGCTAGCGCTGGCAGGGCAGAAAAGTTTCAGCGTCGGCGTGCTGGTCGAGACGGCGGGACCGTTCTTCCACAGCGCAGGCGACGTGCAGAACGCGCTCGCGTCGCTGCTCGCTACTCATGCGAAGCAATCTGCATATTTGAAATGGAACGGCAAGCCCGTCATCTTCTTCTGGGCACAGAACCAATACTCACGCGCGACGTGGCAGAGCATCCGCGCGCAAGTGGACCCGAATCACTCGACGATGTGGATCGCCGAGGGCTTCGATATGTCGCTGCTGGGCATCTTCGACGGCGACTATTTGTATAACATTGCGTGGACAAACGATGTCGGCACAACCGAGCAGCAGTGGGCAAGCCGCGTGCGCGGCGCGGGCGGTCTGTGGATCGGCACGGTGATGCCCGGCTGGGACGACACCCGTTTGGTCGAGCGCGGCGGTCGCTATGCACGCGCTCGCGAGGGCGGCGCGTGGTATCAGCGCGCATGGGCGGGCGCGGCGAGTGCGAATCCCGATTGGATAGTGATTACGTCGTGGAATGAGTTCGTCGAGAATACGTATGTCGAACCCAGCGCGAACTTCGGCGCGCAATATCTCGACCTCACGCGCGCGCTAGCCTCAAGCTGGAAAGCAAGCACTCCGTTCATCGCACCACAACCCGTCGCACAGAGCGCGCTCACCGCGACGCCGACCAAAGTGCCGTCAGCCACGCCGACGCGCGTGACGCCCACGCCAACGCCGCGCGTTCAGTCACGGCCAGTGACGTGCTCGACGACGATGTGGGAATTTTGCTTGGTACGTTAGGCAGACGGTTGGGCAGCGCCTTATTGGCTTTTAGCCGAGTGTCCACCTGCGCGAATGCAACTTGTCCGCGCTTGCGAACGTTCTGCCGCAGGCTCGTCATGCGCGCTTTCCAATCGCGGGCTTTTCCGGATTCAGCCAAAAGTACCTTGCGATGCATGACGACTGGTGTTATACTTCCGCCACTATGCTGGGCGACCCGACGCAACGCTCGCTGCTTCCTGCTGTCGCGCAATGGTTTTCCGAGCGGCAGCTGAACGCGCCCGCCATCTTCTTCCTCGAACTGAATCGCCCCCTCGCGTTTGCCGCGAGCCAATGTGCCATCTTCTTTCAGCCACTACTCTCGTTCTGCATCGGCGACGAATCGCTGCATCGCTTCGCGCATTGGCTGTCCGACGAGGACGGCATCGCGAAATTGATCGCCGCGCTGCAAGAAGACGCGCATGATTAGCGAGGCGGCATTCTGGCTCGCATTTCTCGCGCTGTTCGCGAGCATTATACTCATCCGCGACCTGCGCGCGCGCGACAACGGCGACATCACGCTGCGCGATATTGCCGGCTACGACACGATTCGCAACTCAATGGCGCAAGCCGCCGAAGAAGGCCTGCCCGTGCATCTTGCGCTCGGCACGGCAGGCATCGCCGACAACTTCGCGATGGAGACGGTTGCCGCACTGAGCACACTCGAATTCCTGAGCGAGCAAGCCGCGCTCACCTCGAACCTGCCGCTCGTGAGCACCGCCAGTCCGACGACGCTGGTGCTCGCGCAGGAAATGCTCAGTCGCCCGTTCAAAGCGCAAGACCAACTCGTCGAGTTCGATCCACTCAGCGTGCGCTTCATCGGCGGCACGGGCGACGCGTCGGGCGCGACCTACGCGGCAGGTGTGATTGATTTGCTCGACCATCGCTACGTCGCCGCTAACTTCATGCAAGGCCGCTTCGGTGATGAGTATTTGCTGATGGGCGAAGTCGGCGCGCGCAACCACATTGCGCAAGTGGCAGGCACGGCGAACATCGCCGCGCTGCCGTTTATGCTGGCAACAGGGAACGACGTGCTGATTGGTGAAGATGTATTTGCGGCGGGCGCATACCTGCTGCGCTCATCGTGGCACGTCGCGGGCTTGCTCGCGCAAGACATCGTGCGCTGGATGTTCGTCGCAGCAATCGTCGCGGTGGTCGCACTCAAGACGCTGGGATTGCTGCCGTGACGCGGCGCGTACTGCCGACGGCGGTGATGATGGGCACGGGCTTCATTGTGCTGCTGGGCCAGTTCACGCAAGTAGATGTGTTCAACACGCTCTACTTGCCGCAACTGAGCAGCCTGTTTGTGAATTGGGCGAGTATCCTGTTCGCATTCGCGCTCGTGCTCGGCTTACTGAACTTGCTGGCCGTTCATATCAATCGCATTCGTCAGCGCATCGAAGGCTGGACGTACAGCCTCGTGCTGCTTGCGACCGTGTTCGTCGTCTTGTGCGCCGGGCTGAGCGGCGTCAACTCGCTGTCGCTGAACTGGATTTTTCGCAACGTGCAGGTGCCGCTGCAAGCGACGCTGCTCTCGCTGCTTGTCTTCTTCATCGCCAGCGCTGCCTTCCGCGCGTATCGGACTGGCTCGCGCGCAGTGCTCGTCATGCTGGTCGTCGCCGTGATCGTACTGCTGGGCCAGATGCCGCTCGGCGATAGTCTCAGTCTCGAACTGGTCGGCGTGTCGCAGTGGATTCGTGATGTGCCGGCCGTCGCAGGCGCGCGCGGCATTCTGCTCGGCGTCGCGCTTGGCACGATTGCGACAGGACTGCGCATCATCTTGGGCGTCGAACGAGAAAAATTCTTTCATTGAGAGTGTCGGGTGACGATATTTGAATCGCCACTCGTCACTCACCACTCGTCATGATTTATTGTCCGACCTGCAACACCGCAAACCGCGAGGGCAGCAAGTTCTGCAATGAGTGCGGCACGAACTTGTCGAATGTCAGTCTGCTGCGCTGCCCCAACTGCGGTGACATGAATCCGTCCACGCGCACCCACTGCGCGAATTGTGGCACGCGTCTCGTCGTGCAAGCCGAGCCTGAACCTGAAGACCTGCCCGAAGATGAAGCGCCGCTCACACCCGCCGCTGCCCCCATCAGCACGGAGC
Organism: Anaerolineae bacterium; assembly: GCA_038198935.1. Taxonomy (GTDB): domain Bacteria; phylum Chloroflexota; class Anaerolineae; order JACRMK01; family JACRMK01; genus JBBPZQ01. The sequence continues at coordinate 14,823 of JBBPZQ010000142.1, read as the reverse complement.
CCACACCAGCATCGGATGAACCTGAATGGCTGCGGCAATTGCGTGCAACGGTCACGACGAATCAAGCGCCCGACGTCGCTGCACCGGTTGAGAGCGCGCCAATCGTTACACCGAGCGCGATTGAACCGGCGCGCGACGATGAGATGCCCGCATGGTTGCAAGAGTTGCACGCAGCGACAGCACCCTCACATGAAGTGCCGCCTGAGCCGAGTGTGATTGAGCCGCCCAGCGCGACCCACAGCGAAACCTCGCAACCGCTGGAGCCGCCGAACGCGGACGAATTGCCCGCGTGGCTAAGCGAAATGCAGCCTGCAGTGGCTCGACCCAGTGAAGTGAGTGCAGCAGGCAGTATCGAGCCTGCCCACGAAGACGAGCTGCCGGAGTGGCTGCGAGAAGTGAGCGAATCGCCGCAGCCGTCTGCGCTCTCACCACAGCCGACTGCGAGCATGGAGCAAGCCCCCGACGCGATTCAACCGACGGATGAAGCGGACTTGCCCGATTGGTTGAAAGAATTCCGCGATAGCAGTACGCCGACAGCGGCGACGCTGCAAAGTGAAAGAGCGCAGCCGACAAGCGAACTGCCATCGTGGCTGGCCGACTTGCAGTCCGACGAACCGTCACACGCCGAGAGCGAAGCCGCGCCGACGGGCGAACTGGCTGCTGCCGAGTTGCCCGACTGGCTGCGCGAACTTGCGCCCACACCGGCGACGGCCTCTACCGAATGGTCAATGGATGATGTCGCCATCGAGGAATTGCCCGATTGGCTCAAGCCGCCGGCGCCGGCGGCGAAAGCGGCTGAGCGGACAGCACCGCCTGTCGGCGCAGACACGCTCGCGCCCGGCGTGATTCCCGCGTGGCTGCAAGCCTTGCGGCCGGGCGGCATCGCCACCGCGTCGGGCGACGTGATCGAGACGAGCGGCTTGCTGGCCGGCATTCGCGGCGCACTGCCAATTGAGCCGTCGCTCGCGCGCGCGCACGCGAGCGAAAAACTCGAACCTGCGCCGACGACTGTGCCCGTCGGCGGCTTCGCCGAACTGTTTGCGCCGCAGCCGCCGCCACCGCCCGTGCTGCTCAACCGCCAAGTGCGTCAGAGCACGTTCCGCGCCTCGTGGCTCGCGCTGTTCGTGCTGATCGTATTCGCCGCAGCCCTTGCCGCGTTCTTGCCGATCCCATTCTTGCGCGACTTGCGCGGCGCTGCCATCACGGTACATCAGCCCGCGTTGGACTACTATCAGACGATTGAGGCGCTGCGTCCCAACCAGACGATTCTGGTCGCCTTCGATTACGCGGGTGGCACGCGCGCCGAATTGGACCCGCAGACACGCGCGACACTGCTGCACCTGCTTCAGAACAAGCAGCACATCATCGCGCTCAGCTTTGTGCCAGAAGGCGGCGCGATTGCGCAGGATGTGTTGAACGGACTGAATCCAGCCAACACGCAATTTGCTTATCCCTACAGTTACGGCGACACGCACATCAATCTCGGCTATCGGTCGAGCGGCGACGCGGCGCTGCGAAGTTTGGCGGATAGTCCGCTGCAACTTGCGCCGAGTGACTTCACGGGCAAGCCCCTCAGCAGTTGGCCCCTCACCAAAGATTGGAAGTCGTTGAGCAGCATCGCAGTCTTGATCGTGTTTAGCGACAGCGCCGAGCAAGTGAGTCGCTGGGTCGCGCAGGTCGAGCGGCCGACAGGCAAGCTGATGCTCGCCGGCGTGAGCGCGCTCGCAGGGCCAGAAGTCAAACCGTTTTACGACAGCAAGCAAATTGGCGGTTTGCTGGAAGGCGTGCGCGGCGCAGCTGAGTATGAGGTGCTGGTCCCGAATCCCTCCACCGCGACGGCGACGCAGGACGCGATTTCGTACATCGTCATCGCGCTTGTCGCCGTCATCGTGTTGGGTATCTTGTTCTCGTTGTTGCGGCGTCGCGCGGCGTAACGCAGACTGGTCAGCTCTCGTCTTTACATGGATGCTCTCTTTGAACTCATGCAAGGGCTGTTGCCGCCGAGTGCGAGCGATGCGGTCGGCACATTCATATCTGCGCTGCTGACGTTCATGGTGTTCACGTATATCTTCGGCGACAACTTGTTCTGGCGCATCGCCCAGCATATCTTGATTGGCACTGTTGCTGCATATTCGGTCGTCGTCGCCGTGCATACGGTCTTGATTGGCAAGCTGCTCGTGCCGCTGGCGCCGTTTGCGTTTGCGCGCGCCGACCTCGCACCCGACTACACACTGGCGTTGCCGCTCGCGTTGGGGCTGCTGTTGTGGACGAAGGCGCGACCGGGTCGGGCGTGGATCGGCAACATCGCCGTCGGCTTCTTGCTCGGCGTCGGCGCGGGGCTCGCGTTGAGCGGCGCACTGCTCGGCGCGCTCATGCCGCAGTTGAATCGCACAGCCGTGTCGCTCTTTGACGGCATTCGCTTGGGCATGACCTCGACCGAGCAAGTCGGCATCGTCATCAGCAACAGCGTGTTGGTCGTCGGCACGCTCGGCGTGCTGCTCGCGTTTCATTACGTGCGCGGCGGAAACAATGTGCTCGCGCGTGCGCGCGACGGCGTACTGCTGCCGTGGGGCGCGTTTGGACGCGGCATCATGTGGATCACCTTCGGCGCGATCTTCGCAGGGCTGGCCCTCTCGCGCGTCACGCTGTTCGTCGAGCGCGTGAGGTTTTTGTTGGATGCGTTGAAAGTACCAATACGCTGACGGTGGACGACAGACGGCGGAGCCGTATTGCCGTCCGCCCTTCACCGTCCGCCGTCCAGACTGCAATCCGAAATGTCATCTCCAATTATCGAATCCATCCTCGCCGCCGACGTGGGCAGCACCTTCACGAAGGCGGTTCTGATTGACGTGGTTGAAGGCGAGTACCGCATCATCGCCAGCGCAGAATTCCCGACCACACTCGAACCACCGTGGTCAGACATCGCGCTCGGCGTGCAGCAGTGCATCGCTCGCATCGAACGGATCGCGCTGCGCAACCTGCTCGACGAGCGCGGCACGCTCATTGCGCCGGAGCGCAGTGACGGCAGCGGCGTGGATGCGTTCGTCGCTACGGCGAGCGCCGCCGAGCCGCTGCGCGTCGCCATCGCGGGACTGATGCGCGATTACTCCGTCGAGAGTGCGCGCAGGGCGACGGCGACGACGTACAGCGTGACCGAAACGCTGCTCTCGGTGGATCATCAGCCCGATGGCAAGCGTTGGGATTTGCCGACGCGCATCAGCGCGCTGCAAAAACAATCGCCCGCCGTCATCATTCTCACCGGCGGCAGCGAGCGCGGCGCGAACGAGCCGCTGCTCAACATCGCGTACGCGGTGGCGACGGCGTGCGCGACCTGGCCCGATGCGACCAAGCCCGACGTGATCTTCGCGGGCAACGCCAGCGCGCGCGGTCCCGTCGCCGAAAAAATTGGCGATCATGCGCCGCTGCGGGTGGTGGACAACGTACGACCGACGTTGAACAGTGAGAACTTACTTCCTATTGAGACTGAGCTCGAAGCGTTGTATCTTGAACGGCGACTGAACCGTCTGCCCGGTATCGGCAAACTCGCCGCCGCCGCGTCGAAGCATATCGCGCCGACGGCGACGGCGTTCGGCGCCGGCGTGCGCGCGCTGGCGAAGCACTTCGAGTTGAACGTGCTCGGCATTGACATCGGCGGCGCGACGACGACGATGGCGGTGCAGGACGGCGAGACGTTCTATCGCGTGCAGCGCAGCGACCTCGGCGTGAGCCACAGCATCGAGAGCGTCGCGCGCGCGGCGGGCATCGCCAACGTGCTGCGTTGGCTGCCGCTGCTGATGAGCGAAGACGAGGCGTGGGACCGGCTAGCAAACAAAGCACTGCGTCCCTATACGCTGCCCGAAACGCGCGAGGATTTGTTGTTGGAGCAAGCCGTCGCGCGCGAGGCGATGCGACTCACCTTAAAAGATTTATTGCAGCGCTGGCAGCCGAAACAGAAATCAAAATTGGCAGAGCAATTGCCGCCGATTGATTTGCTGGTCGGCGCGGGCGGCGCGCTGACGTACGCGCCGTTTGCGGGCCAAACGGTGCTGCTGATGCTCGATGCGTTGCAGCCCGGCAGCGTCGTCAATCTCGCGCTGGATAGCGGCGCGTTGATGGCGCAGCTCAGCCTGATCGCGAGCGTGCAGCCGCAAGCCGCCGCGCAGTTGTCGGCGCGCGAAGGCATCGTTTCACTCGGCACCGCGATTTGTCCCATTGGCTCGGCGCGTATGGGCGATGTGGTCGTCACTTACAAACTGAATTACGACGACGGCGGCACGGTCAGCGGCGAAGTGCGCGCGGGCGAAATCGAAGTGCTGCCGCTGACGACGACGCAGAAGGGTCGGCTCGAATTGAAGCCGTCGCGCAACATTGATCTTGGGCAAGGGCGCGGGCGCGCGGGTACGACCATCGCCGAAGGCGGCGCGGTCGGTCTGATCATTGACGCGCGCGGCAGACCGCTCGTGCTTCCCAACGACGCCGATAAACGCGCAGAACTGAATCAGAAATGGTTGTATAACGTCGGAGCGTGACGAAGAAGTTGAAAGTGGAAAGTGAAAGGTGCGAGAGGTGTCAGGTGTCAAGTGCCATGTGTCATGTTACTTGACACTTGAAACTTGACACCTGACACTTGGTACTTTGCCCATGGCTGATCCCAACCTCTTCTACCTTCCCGTCGCGCGCGCGCTGGCGCAGACGCGCGTGGTGCGCGAGCGGCTGCTGCCGCGGCCGGGTGATGCGCTCGTCAAGCAGGGTGATCGCGTCGAGCCGATGGACGTGGTCGCGCGCACCTACGTGCCGCTCGCGCCGTTCGTCGTCAACATCGGGCAATTATTCAAGGTGCCGTCGCGCCACGCGCACACGCTGATGCTGAAAAAAGTTGGCGACTCGTTTGCGAAAGACGAAGTGCTCGCGCGCAAGAAGAGTCTCATCGGCAAGAGCCTCGTCTGCCGCGCGCCGTCGGCGGGGCGGCTGCTTGCCGAGCACAACGGCGAAGTGCTGCTCGAGCTCGCGCCGTCGCCGCTCGACCTGCCAGCGAACGTGCGCGGCACGGTCGCCAACACCTCGCGCTTCGGCGTCGTCCTGCAAGCGACGGGCGCGCTAGTGCAGGGCGCGTGGGGCAACGGCCGCGAAAGTTACGGCGTATTGAAATTGTTGAGCGACACGCGCGAGCAGACGCTCTCCGCCGACTTGATTGACGTGGGCATGCTCGGCACGATCATCGTGGTCGGCGGCGCGATTGAACCCGAAGCTCTGCGCCAAGCCGAGGCGCAGCAAGTGCGCGGCATCATCGCGGGCAGTATGCCGTCCAGTTTGCGCGAGCAGGCGCACGACCTGTCGTTTCCGGTGATGCTGACTGAAGGCTTCGGCGGCACAGCGATGGCGGCAGCGGCGTTTGACGTATTCAAACTGTACAACGGGCGCGAAGCATCGTTGCGCGCCGTCCTAAAAACTCGCTGGGGCGCGCTGCGGCCCGAATTGGTCGTGCCGCTCACGCCGCGCGAAGGCTCGACGGGCGAACTGGTGCCGCAACATGCGGTGCTGCAAAAAGAGATGAAGGTGCGCGTGTGCGCAGGCGAGCAGCGCGGCGCGATGGGACGCATGCTGAGCGAGCAGCCGCAGACGCGCGCGTTTGCGAATGGTGTGCGCGCGCGCGCCGTCGAAGTCGAAACGAGCGACGGCGACCGCCTGTGGGTGGCGATCAACAATCTCGAAGCGATTGCGTGACACGACGATGGACGGCAGACTGCAGACGACAACGAGCCGCCGTCAACTGACAGGAGATAGACATGAGCAACCCAGTGCAAGTGGAACCCGAACAACCGACGCCGAGCGGCGCGGCAGGCAGTCGCGGTTTTGTGTTGATCGCGCTCGGACTGATGGGCTTGCTGGTCGTCGGGCTGGCGCTCGTCTTTGGCTACTTGTTGTATGGCCGCATGACCGCGCGTCCCACTGATAACACGCAAGTCGCGCCTGCGGTGGCGGCGAGCGTGAGCAGCACGCCAGCCGCGAACGCCACGCGCGCGGCGATTGCGCAGAACGTCACGCCCGCCGCGAGCGTGACACGCGCGGCGAATGCGACGACGCTAGTCGCCATTGCCGTCGGCACGAATGCACCCAGCGCAATTGGCGCTGGCGATTCATCGAACAACAGCAGCACGGGCGGCGGCTCACCCACGCCGAACGATTCGACCACGAACAACGACAGCAACTTGCCCAACACCGGCATCGAAGAAGACATCCTCATCGTCGGTGCGCTGATGCTCGGACTGCTCGTCGTCGCGCGCGGCTTCCGCATGACGCTGCACTGAGTGCTGTGTGGGTTGAGCCTGACTTCGGCGTTCAAGGGGTCATAGTCAGGGAGCGTTCCGCGCCGCACAGCAAAGTGGTTGACGGCGACAACGGCGACAACGGATGAGCAACGCATAAACGGATGGAGTGACTCCCATCCGTTTATCCGTCGAGCGGTGTATCAATGCTCGTATCCGTTGTCGCCGCGCCCTTATCCCACCAACCCCGCCGCCCGCAGCCGCCGCACAATCTCACCCGCTTCCGCGTCGGGCAGTTCTAATGGCGCAGCATTCCTCGCCTCCATATTTCGCGCTTGAAGTGCCACTCACATCATTGTCGGCAATGAAGTCAAGACCATACTCATCCATCGCATCAACGCGCAGCAGCAATCCTCTGCGTTGCGGCGATTGAGCGTGATGAATCATAGTATAATGGGCGAGCCGTGTCTGACAGCATCGCCTTCATCCAATCGCTCGCGCGCGAGGCGGGCGCGCTGCACCTCGCGCGCTTTCGTCAGGTCGAGCGCATCGAGCGCAAAGAACACGCGACCGATCTCGTGACCGAAGTGGATCGCGCGGTGGACGACTTGATCGTGAACGCGCTGCGCCGACAGTTCCCGTCGCACCGCATCATCTCCGAAGAGGGCGGTGCGCGCGCACACGATGCCGACGACGTGTGGTTTGCCGACCCGCTCGACGGCACGACCAACTACGCGCACGCCTATCCCGTGTTCGCCGTCGCCATCGGTTGGCAGCAGCGCGGGCAGATGGTGCTCGGCGTCGTGTATGACGCGATACGCGACGAGCTGTTCAGCGCCGAGCGCGGTGCGGGTGCGTTCGTCAACCATGTGCGCCTGCGCGTTGCGGAAATCGCAACGCTCAATCGCGCGCTGGTCTCGACGGGCTTCCACTATGATCGCCTCGTCAACCCTGAAAATAATTTTGCGGAGTTCGCGCGCGTGACGCGCCGTGCGCAGAGTGTGCGGCGCGGCGGCGCAGCGGCGCTCGATCTCGCCTACGTCGCGGCGGGCCGACTCGACGCGCACTGGGAGCGCGGGCTTGCGCCGTGGGATTGCGCGGCGGCGTCACTGCTCGTCACGGAAGCGGGTGGGCGCATCACCGAGCGCGACGCGAGCGCGTGGTCGCCGTTCAGCCGTTGGACGGTGGCGACGAACGGCATGATTCACGATGAGCTGTTGGCGACGCTCAATGAGGCGTGATGCGGGATGCGAGATGCGCGCTATGAGATGCAAGATGCAGGATGCAGGGACATCTATCTTGCATCTTGCATCCTGCATCCTGAATGAGTGATGTCCACCACACCCGACCCTTTCATCACTGACGCGCTCGCCTGCGCCGAGTCGCTCGCGCGCGAGGCGGGCGCGCTGCTCATGCGCTATCAGCGCGAAGGGTTCACGATTGATTTCAAAGCAGCCATTGATCTGGTCACGACGGCCGATCACGCATCGGAGCGATTGATCGTCGGCGCGCTCGGCGAACGGTATCCCGCTCACATCATCGTGAGCGAAGAGACGCGAGCCGTGCAAATCGCCGCGCCGCCCGATGCGTTCGTGTGGTATGTTGATCCGGTGGATGGCACGACCAGTTTCGCGCATCGCTATCCGTTCTTCGCCGTTTCAATCGCGCTCTATCAAACTTCACAGCCGCTGCTCGGCGTGATCTACGATCCATCGCGTGACGAATTGTTCGGCGCGCAACGCGGCGGCGGCGCATCATGTAATGACGAACCCATTCATGTCAGCACGACGCGCACGCTGATCGAGTCGCTGCTCACGTCCGGCTTTCCGTATGGCGTGCACGAGTCGGGCGACAACATCGTCGAGTATCAGCAACTCACCCTACGCACGCGCGGCGTGCGCATCAGCGGCGCGGCGGCGCTCGACATGGCGTGGGTCGCGTGTGGACGACTGGACGGCTACTGGGAGCCAGTCATCGCGCCGTGGGATGGCGCGGCGGGCGCGCTGATCGTGCGCGAGGCGGGTGGGCGCATGACGAACTACATGAATGACGATTGGCTGCCAACCACGCGCCCCGTGATTGCGACGAATGGTGTGTTGCACGAGGTGTTGTTAGAAAGTTTGTCGGTATGATAGTTGGTTTGTTGGTTGGTTTACTGATGGGGTAGCCAGCCAACCAACCATCAAACCAACCAACTTCAAGATTCTCATGCTCTTCTACGTCAAACGAAGCGCCACGACGTCACTACTGGCGCTGCTTGCCCTGTTGATCATCGCGAACGTCTGGGCGCGCGTGCGCGGCATTGATCTCGGCGCGGCGGCATCGTTCAATCTGTCGGCGGTCGTGCTAGCGCTGGTTGGCATCGCGTTCATCTTTTCGCTCGACGGCGTGATCTACATGATCAATTGGTTCGTCGGCGTGCAGCCATTTCTCAAACGCTTCGACGCGGAGATGGGTCCCATGTTCGCGCAGGTGCAGCCGTTCACCATCGTCGCGGGCGCGCTGTGTGCCGCGCTGGGCGAGGAGACATTCTTTCGCGGCGTCTTGCAGCAGGAGTGGGGCATCGTGCCGACGGCGCTCCTGTTCGCGCTCGCGCACGCCAGCCGTAACATTCGTTTGCTCGCGCTGTGGGCGGTGCTGCAAAGCATCGTTTTCAGTTGGCTGTATGCGCTCAGCGGCAACCTGCTCGTGCCGATGATCGTGCACGGTGCGCACGATCTGTTCGGCATGGTCTTCGCGCGCTACCTTTACAAGCGACTGATCCCGCCGGCGGAAACTTTGTTCGACTGGTTGAGCAGACTCAACGAGCCCGGCGCAGCGCTGCGCAATCGAGCGAGTCTGGTGGTGCTGAACGACCGCCGCGAATCACAGCGCTGAATCCTACGGAGGCACACACATGCGCATCTGCATCTGCTCCGACGTTCACGGCAACCTCGTCGCTCTCGACGCGCTGCTCGCCGACATGCGCGCGCAAGGCGCATTTGATCTGGTCGTGATGGCCGGCGACTTGTGCATGTTCGGTCCGCGGCCCGCCGAGTGTATTGATCGCTTGCGCGAGTTGCATTGTTTGATCCTGAAAGGCAACACCGATCAATACATCGTGGAAGAAGCGGGTGACTCGCCGCGCGAGCTGAAAGCCGCCAAATGGTCAGCCGACAGAATCGGCGACGAGCGCATTCGGTTCCTCGCAGGCTTGCCGTTCGCCTACAGCGTGCAACCCGCTGCGGGCCGCGAACTGCTCATCTTTCACGCGAACCCGCGCGACCTCGAAGCCGACCTGCGCCCCGACCGACCCGAAGCGTACGTGCGCGATCTGATCGGCGACGTGCGCGCCGACGTGCTCGCGTTCGGCCACATTCACATCCCGTATATTCGCACGGTCGGCGCACAGACCTTGTTCGACATCGCCAGCGTCGGCTTGCCACGCGACGGCGACCCGCGCTCTGCTTACGGCATCGCCGAGTGGACCAACGGTAAATGGCAATTGCAGCATCGCCGCGTTGCCTATGACGTGGATGCGGTCGCCGCCGACATGCGCGCGAGCGGAATGCCGAACGTGGAGAAGCAGATCGGGATTCTGAAAAGCGCGAGGTATTGAGCGCCGCAAATCGTTCGCACGCCGTCGCACTGCGGGCGTGGGCAGGAGTGCAACTCCTGCCCAACGTCGCGCAACACCTGTCAGGTCTCTTTTGCTCGGTGCAGATCATTGCACCACATTCCGCTGTTTGATACCGTTTTGTTACCGCACACCCCTTGTCCTGCCCCAGCATAGCCTTCATAATTGCCCCATCAATTGATGCAGCGCGCGCGACAACTGAATACTTTGCACGGATGCGATGAAGCCCGACCCATTAACTGGACGCCTTAGGTCAGGTGGAGCAAGTGGCGTAACCCACCGTGAGCGACAAATCTTCTGTCGCCACGGTTTTGTTTTCATTTATTCACTTACAGGAGTGAACACAATGTCTCGTCAAAACGTTCGTATGCTCGTCCTGATGAGTGCCACCGCACTCATCGCCATGCTCTTTGCGTTGCTGATTCCTACTTCAGCCAATGCAGCAGGTGGTCTGTCGGTGACTATCGTCAATTGGCCCGTCATGGGCTTGGATAGCAACAAACCCGCGACCGAAGGACCAAATCAGTTTCCGATGGGCGTCAAAGTCTGCAATACGAGTCTCGTTGCCGCAACTAACGTGCGTGCAACGTTTAACTGGTTGAGCGCCAACACGTTCATCAACCTAACAGCCGGCACGCTCCCGATGTACTCGACTGCATCGCTGGCGATGGGTAAGTGCGCGAACTTTTATTTCAACATCACCATCACACGCAACACCGCTGCGTGGAACACCACTCGCAACTTTAACATCAGTGTTCTGGCTGACAGCAGCAATGGACCAGATAGCTTGGACGGAATCACTCCCGCTAATCGCCAGATCTACGTTGAGAAGCTGATCTCACAGAATCGCAATGGTGTGTATTCGATCACGGGTCCTAGCACAGTTGCGATTAACAACACCTACAACTTTACGGTGACAGGCTTCACGGCGACGGGCGGCTATGGTGAGTGGGAAGGCTTCCTGAACTTCCCGAACTCCAATTTCCGCGTGCGCTCCATGTTCGCTCACTACGCAAAACCAGCGGGTGGTACAAACTCGACAGAATGGGCGGATGCTTGCGGGTGGGACAATGACTACACCAGTGGCACATATCGCTCCTGCATCGGTCCGGTTAATTACCCAAGTGGTAACGCCGGCGGCGACCCGATCTCGTGGGTGTACAGCGTGACAGTGTTGGGGCCGGCGGGCAACTACACGCTAACGACTTTGATCTATGACTTCTCAGGCAGCAGCTACCACTACAACAGCGACCTCGGCACGGCACCGAACCTCAAGATCATTACCGTGACAGTACCGACTGCCGTGACGCTTGACCAATTCGAGGCTAACTCCGAGACATTCAGCGCAGTCAACGTTGTCGAATGGTCAGTCGTGGCGTTGGGCGCGGCGGGTATGCTGATGCTGGGCGCGCTCGCGCTGGTGTTCGTGCGCAGACGCTAACTCGCAACGTATCACGATCAAAAGCCGAGTCTGAATCAGACTCGGCTTTGTGTTGTGCAATCGCAGACCTCGCGGGTCTTAGAGACCCGCGAGGTCTCTTTTGTTGATAGCATCATATTCCTATGCGCAAATGCCCGTGTCGGGACTTTGATGCTATATGAGCGCACAGGACGACTCGCTATACTGCTCGTGTTCCAAAATTTAATTGGCTTCTCCACGATAATGGCAAACTCGTCGAAAGACGAGGACGCAAAGCTACGGGCCTACGTGCAACTGACTTGGCCGCCGAGCCGCCGAATGGAGATCAGACACTTCCACGTGAATTGATCTTTCGGCTGTATCGAGAGAAGTCCACACGGGAGTGTCATATGAAAAAGTGGTTCGCGCTCGTCTTGTTCCTCGCCGCTGCATCCGCGCCGTTCGTGCTGCTCACCCCCGCTGAAGCCGACAAAGGTATGCCCCCTAACAATCGCGCACGCGGCTTAGTGTACGACGGTCTTGAAATCGCCAAGGACGGTACGTGCAAAGGCGCGTTCAAACTAAAAGGCGTCGGTAACACGCGCACCAACTGCACACACGGACCCGATCCCGCACCCGCGAACATGAATGTCGCATATGCGGTCGCGCCGCTGCAATCGCCTTCTCTCACAACCAGTACCAGTGCGACCGTCACCTGCGACGGCGACGGCGTGAGCGGCAAGCGCGTGCAGGTTATTTACGCTCACGCCTCGGATGTGCCCGACCAATATGCGGCATACCTTGCGTCGTTCCAGCAGTGGGCTGCCGACGCCGACGCGATCTTCCAGAACAGTGCCGCCGAAACGGGCGGCACGCGACACGTGCGCTTCGTGCACGACGCAAACTGTGCGCCGAGTATTGCGACAGCAACGCTCTCTCCCACTGGTGACGACACGTTCGCCAATTCCAATGGCGAAATTTACTATCTAGGCTTCAATAGTTCAGATCGCGATTACCTGATCTTCATGGATGCGCACATCTACTGCGGTATCAGTGGTATGGAAACCGACGACCAAGCGGGCGCGGCAAACCGCAATAACCTCGCGCCACATTATTCGCGCGTGGATGCGGGCTGCTGGTCCGGCGATATCGCCGCGCATGAATTGATGCACGCCTTCGGGGGCGTGCAGGGGACCGCGCCACATTCGACGGGTGAAGGACACTGCTACGATCAGTCAGACCTGATGTGCCGCCCGACGAATGGCATTGCAACACAGGACATCTGCCCCTATCTCGGTTATCAGCGCTTCGATTGCAACCACGATGACTACTATCACACGAGTCCGCCCGCCGGTAGTTACCTCGCCAGTCACTGGAATGTGGCCAACAGCATCTTTCTGATCGGTGCTCAACCTGCGGCGCGCATATCGTCGCTGGTCACGGGTCGGTTGAGAGGCAATAACTTTGTCGCAACCGATAGCTTCAAAGTACGCGACACTGTCGTCGTGCGGGCGCAGGTCGTGGACGACCGCGGCGCCGTCGTCGCAGGCGCAACTGTCACGCTAGCTATCAATCGGCCAGATGGCTTGGCGCAGTGTGTTGTGAATGCCGTGAGCGATAACAGCGGCATCGCACAGGCCAGTTGCGCGACATCGAACTCGGTTCCGCGCGGCAGCTGGGATGCGCACCTCAATGGCATCAGCGCGAATGGGTTCAGTGCCGACTTAAATGGTTCAGCACGCGATCACGGGTTCACCGTCCAGTAAGCCCGTGACTGATCGAGCAAAAAGGGAAATCTGCGAGGGTTTCCCTTTTTTGTTGCGAACGCTTTTTGACCCGCTGTAGTCATGCGTGTAAGATACAACTCTCGTTCGCGTATGAAAGTTGGGAACTTTACGCAAGGAGAGTTGTATGGCAAGCAGATACATTGGCAATTCGCGGCGTGTCAAACTGGCGTTAATGCTTTTTGCAGTTGCGTGCGTCGCTCAGTTCAGCTGCGAAGCTAGCACTGTCAGCGCAACGGAATCACAAAGCAGCGCACCACGTCATGACACGTCGCGTGGGCTAGTGTACGACGGCTTGGAACGCACTCTTGACGGTACGTGCGATGGCGCGTTCAAAGTGAAGTTCTCTCCGCCCGGTCAGACGCATTGCACCCATGGACCCGACCTGCCGCCTGCGAATCACAGCATCGCTCAGAGCGTAATGCCCGTTGCGAGCTCTGCTCTTGGCAGCGCCAATACGATTACTTGTGATGGTGATGGCGCGAGCGGCAAGCGCGTGCAGGTCATTTACGCGCACGCCTCTGATGTGCCCGATCAATATGCCGCGTACCTCGCCTCGTTTCAGCAATGGGCGGCGGATGCAGACCGCATCTTCAACTTGAGCGCAGCGGAAACGGGCGGCGAGCGCCATATTCGCTTCGCGCATGATAGCAGCTGCGTGCCTAGCATCGTCAGCGCGACGCTCTCCCCCAGCGGTGACGATAGCTTCGGCAACAGCAATGGCGAACTGTATTACTTGGGCTTTGATCGTACCGACCGTGATTACCTCGTGTTCGTGGATGCCCACGTGTATTGCGGCATCGGCGGCATCGAAAGCGATGATCAGCCCAATGCCGCCAATCGCAACAACCTTGCGCCGCATTATGCGCGCGTAGATGCTGGCTGTTGGTCAGGTGAGATCGCCGCGCATGAGCTGATGCACACGTTGGGCGGGGTGCAGGGGACCGCACCGCACTCGACGGGCGAAGGACACTGCTGAGATCAGGCCGATCTGATGTGCCGCCCGACCAACGGCACGCCGACGCAAGACGTCTGTCCCTATCTGGGCTATCAGCGTTTTGATTGCAACCACGACGATTATTTCCATACGCGACCGGCAGTGGGCAGTTACCTGTTCAGTCACTGGGACGCCGCGCTGAACCAATTCCTGATCAGCGCCAACGGGGTGCGCGCCGATGCCATCGCGTTCAGCAATGCGAAAAGTAAGCTGTTCGCGCCGACGAATGTCTTCAAGCCGAACGACACCGTGCAGGTGCGAATTCATCTCGTTGATCAGTATCGCGCGGACTTGAACGGCGCTTCCGTGAGCCTGACCGTCGGTAAGCTCAATACCGCCGTGCGCTGCACGCTCACGGTCGTTAGCAAAGCAACGGGCAATGCCGATACGTTCTGTCAGATTCCGACGCCAAGCACCAATCCGTATGGCGTCTGGAACGTCCACATCAGCGCCGTTAGCCTCAACGCGTACCCTTTCGACGCGCTTACCTCAGTTACAGACCAAACGTTCAGCGTGCAATAACACACAACCTGGTGATTATTCACATCTTGGAAATAAGCATGGTGAGCCTGTCGAACCATGCGTTCTCCAATGACTCGCATCCTTCGACAGGCTCAGGATGCTACACTTTGTGAACTTGTGAATAATCACCAGGACGCAACTTCTCCCCGCGATGCTTCGTCGGGGGGGGGGGGAATTTTTTTACACCCGCCGGCACGTGTTGAAAAACATTGGGCCGGGTGGGCAATTTGTCTTATGTG
>JBBPZQ010000141.1:0-8452 GCA_038198935.1 Anaerolineae bacterium | reverse complement strand
AGCGAGCAGGTGCCATTCGGCTTCGCTCAGATCAGTCTCGTAGGGTAATCTTGGGGTTGTCATAACCTCATTCTACCCACGTCACGCCATTTTACCGATTTTCCAAACACGCTCTAAGGGTTTGAAAAATAATAACTTCCCAACTTGTCATTGCGAGCCCGCGCGCTTTTCGCGGGCGTGGCAATCTCTATATCGCAGCATAGAGATTGCTCGTCTACGCGCCAGCGTCGCTCGACGCAGGTGTCGGCGCGAAGGACGCGCCTCGCAATGACAGTTGGTCGGGAAGTTATTTCCTAACGAACCCTAATGGCAGCCCCTTCGATCCAGCCAACTATGCTGCATTCAGAAATTGGCTGTTGAACGCAAATGCCACGAACATGGCGTACATGCTCTCGGCGCAACTGTCAGGCATGGAACTGAACGTGTTCAATGGCAAGGTCAACGGTAGTGCGCTCATCTACGCACCCGGTACGTTCAGCGCCAACCCGAACGGTTTTGCAACGGTCAATGCCGTCATGACCGAAGCGAACAGCGAGTTGGGCTTGCACGGACTCACGCTCGCCGGCAGCCCGTACCGCGCGTATCAGGAAGCGTTGAAGAACGCGCTTGATCGCGCCAACAACAACGTGAACTTCGTGCAGCCCGGACCGTCGAGCTGCCCGACGCCGACGTTCGCGCCGTAACACTTACGATTTCGAACGGCGAATCAGACGGCGGGGTTCTGGCAACGGAATCCCGCCGTTTGGCGTTCGCTTTGCCATTCGATGTTATAATCGCCCGTGTCAGCGACAATCCATTCTAGTGAGGACAGCCGCATGTCCGACCTCGACAGCATTGCACAAAAAGTGATGAGCGCACTTGAAGCCAAGAACGCCGCGCGCGAGCAGGCGCTCAGGTTGAGCCGCCAAGTCATCCAGCACAGCGCGCACACCATCCGCGCAGCGCATCGCGGCGAGTTCGACGAGTCGGCGAAATTGCTGGCGCAGGCGCGCGCGACGGCTGCACACATGCGCGACGGCGCGCGCGAGCACCCCGACTTGTACTACGCTGGCTACGTGCAGGACGCGCTGAAGGAATATTCGGAAGCAAGCATCGTGAATGCACTGGTGCAGGGCCAGTCGCTGCCCGACCCCGACGAGTTGGGCGTCGAGTACGCAGCGTATCTCAACGGCATGGGCGAAGCGGCGGGCGAGTTGCGCCGTCACGCGCTCGATCTCATCCGTCAGGGCAACGCGAAAGAAGCCGAAGCCACGCTGCAATGGATGGAAGACATTTTCAGCGTGCTGGTCACGGTGGACTTCCCCGACGCGATCACCGGCGGCTTGCGGCGCACCGCCGACATGGTGCGCGGTGTGCTGGAGCGCACGCGCGGCGACGTGACGATGACCATCAAGCAAGAGGAATTGAAAACGGCGCTGCAAGGTAGAAGAATGAAAGATGAGGGATGAAAAATGAAACAATCGCCCGTTCATCTCGCGTTTAGCATTGGCGTTGCGCTCGGTCTCATGCTCGCGGCGCTATGGGCCGTACCGCGTGCGGCACATGCTGATTCGATTATCAGCAGTTGCGATGAGACAGCGATTGATGCGGCGCTCGCAAGTGGTGGCAACGTCACCTTCAATTGCGGCGTCGGCAATCACGTGATCATGTTCAGCAGCATGAAAGTCGTCACGCGCGACGTGAGCATTGACGGCGGCGGCGTGATCACGTTCAGCGGCGGCAACGCCACGCGGCTGTTCAGCGTGACGAACGGCGTGCGCATGGAACTGAACAACCTCACGCTGCGCGATACGAACATCTACACGTTTCTGATGAACACGCAAGGCGGCGCGGTCTTTAATCGCGGCGCGCTATTCGTGCGCAACAGCACGTTCATCAGCAACACGGCGGGCGAGGGCGGCGCCGTCGCCAACTATGGAACACTGGACGTCGCGTCCAGCCAATTCTTGAGCAACAGCGCGCCGTATGGCGTGGGGTATGGAGGCGGCGCGATCATCAACTACAACGGCGCGGTGACCGTGACGCACAGCGATTTCATCGGCAACGTCGCGAACGACGGCGGCGGCTTGACGAACAACAATGGCACAACGCCGGTCGCCGACAGCAACTTCGTTGGCAATCGCAGCAACAGCGGCGGTGGATTGTACACGGTTGGCGGCAGTTTCACCATCAACAACACGACGTTCAGCAACAACCAAGGTATGTCATACGGCATCAGCGGCGGCGCGATCTGGGCGGCCAGCACGCTGCTAACGATCAACAATAGCGCGTTCATCAGCAACACGGCCAACGGCAGCGGCGGCGCGATGTTCGCCATCGGCAGCAGCGTGACCGTCATCAGCAACACGCTGTTTCTGAGCAACACCACGTTGACTGCTGGCGGCGCGATCTACGTCTATCCGCCGAACCGAATGGCCCTCGTCGGCAGCACGTTCGCGGCCAATCGCGCGAGCGGTGATGGCGGCGCGCTCGTCAACGCGAGCCTGCTGACCATCACTAACAGCACCGTCTCGGGCAACAGCGCCATCGGCAATGGCGGCGGCATCACCAACAGCGGCACGCTCACCGTCGTGAACAGCACGTTCGCGGACAACAGCGCAGGACTGAGCGGCGGCAGCGTACACCAGACGAGTGGCTCGGCCGTCTTCTTCAACACGATTGTGGCGAACAGCAGCCCCAACAATTGCGCGGGCACAATTAGCGCACTCGCTCACAATCTCGACAGTAGCAACGACTGCGGCTTTGATCTGCACAGCCTCAATCCGCAATTGGGCCCCTTGCAGAACAACGGTGGTCCTTCGACAGGCTCAGGAGGGCCGCCAGCCTTAACACGTGCGCTGCTCATGGACAGCCCGGCGATTGACGCGGGCGAGAACAATGGCTGCCCGCCAACGGATCAGCGCGGCGTCGCGCGTCCAATTGATGGTGACGGGAATGGCACTTCAATCTGCGACATCGGCGCGTTTGAGTTCGTGCTGTTCAAACTTTTCTTGCCGTTGATCGTGCGCTGAACGATGAGCACGCGACATGAACAGATCGTCCGCGCGTCGGAGATTGGCTTGTACGTCTTCTGCGCGCGTGCTTGGCGACTCAAGGCAGATGGTTACGAGTCGCAGAACGTCGCCGAGATGACGGCGGGCACCCAGACGCATCGCACGCACGGCGCGAGCGTCGTCGCCTCTCAGCACGCGCAGCGATTGAGCGTTGTGCTGTTCGTTCTCGCGTTACTCGTATTGGCGCTGTGGCTTCTGGTGAAATGAAGCAAGATGCAGGATGCAGGATGCGAGGCATGTGCCCGTATCCTGTATCCTGCATCTTGCATCCCGCATGAGCCAATTCCTCCTCGCTCTCGTCTTCCTCATTCTCATCGTTGCGCTCGCGCTGTGGCTCGTCGCGTTGCGCGCACGAGAAGCGGCCGGCTTGCCCGTCGGCGAAGTCGTGTATGCCGATACCGGCGCGTGGCAGCGCAACGAACGGTCGCTGTTCTCGCGCACATATCAACTCACGGGCAAACCCGACTATTTGGTGCGCGACGGGCGTCATCTCATTCCTGTCGAAGTCAAGTCGCGCGCCGCACCACAAGTACCATACCTCTCGCACGTCATGCAGTTGGCGGCGTACTGTTTGCTCGTCGAAGATGTACTGGGCACGAGCGCGCCATACGGCTTCATCCACTATCGCGACAAAACGTTTCGCATCGAATTCACGTCAGCCTTACGCGTCGAGCTGCTTGCGCTGCTAAAGGAGATGCGCGAGGCACAGCGCGCACGCGTCGTGCATCGCAGTCACGACAGCGCGGCACGCTGTGCGCGCTGTGGGTTTGAGGAAGTGTGCGGGGAAAAACTGAGAAGTCAGTAGCCAGTCGCCAGTCGTCAGATTGAAATGTCTGGCTACTGATTACTGGCGACTGGCTACTGGAGTGGTTTCAGTTCCGCTTCGATCTCGCCGCGCATGTGTTCCATCCACGGCGGCAGTTGGAGCGACTCGCCGAGATGTTCCTCTGGTTCGTCCACGCAGAAGCCCGGCCCGTTCGTCGCAATCTCCATGATGTGTCCGTCGGGGTCGCGGAAATAAATTGATTTGAAGTATTGACGGTCCAGCACGGGCGTCACTTGCACGCCTTTGCTCAGCAAGCGGTCGCGCCATTGCAGCTGCATCTCCTCGTCGGAGACGGCCAGCGCGAAGTGATGCGTGATGCCGACGCCGAGCCGCCCGCGCGGCATGGTCGTCGTGGTGCTGCGCCCGCCTACCTGATACGCGAAGTAAGTAATGATGCTGCCGGGGTGTCCATCGGCTGTCGCGTAGTAGTAATGCGGCGAGTGCGGGTTGTCCATGTTGAGCGTACGCTTGACGAGACGCATCCCCAGCGCGCCGCTGTAGAAGTCGGTCGTGCGTTGAATGTCGCTGCCAATCGCCGTGATGTGGTGCAGTTGCGAGAGCGTCATGTCGGGTGCGAGTGATTCAATCGGCTCTGGCCATATACGGCTGCTAATCACTTGCTCTTCGCGATTGCCGATCAGCACGTCTGCGGGCGGCGACTTCAGCTGTCCACCGAGCGCATCCGCACTTTCGTCTACCGTCCAACCCGGCCCGCGCGTGGCGATTTCGAGAATCACGCCGTCGGGGTCGCGGAAATAGATCGAAGTGAAATAGACGCGGTTGAATGGGCCCGTGACTGCGACGCCGTGATCGGTCAGCCAGCGTTTCCATTTTAACTGGGTGTCCGTGTTCTCGCTGAGGAACGCAAGATGATGGGTCGTGCCGACACCAAGCAGCGACGGACCCGCGTGGGGCCACTCAAAAAATGTGACGAGCGTTTCGGGTCGCCCGATGCTATCGCCGAAGTACAGATGATACGCCGTCGGGTCGTCGAAATTGACCGTCTGCTTCACGAGACGCTGGCCCAGTATCTGCGTGTAGAAGTCTTTGGTGCGCTGCGCGTTGGCGCAGATGAGCGTGATGTGGTGAATGCCGAGAATCATGCTGAGTCCTGAGTGCTGAGTGCTAAGTTCCCGTTACTCAGGACTCAGCACTCAGCACTGATTAGTAGCCGCGCAAGCGTCGCGTCCACGCCGCGAGCGCGTGCACGAGTGTGTGCAGGTGCTGGCGTGTCGTCTCGTCGCTGAGTTTGCCGTCGGCGTCGAACTTCTTGTCGGCGAAGTTGATCTGCACCACAGGCTTGTTGAGCGGGTGCGCATTGAAGTACACGCACGAGTGGCGCAGGTGCAGTTGCGCACGTGCCGTGCCCCACGGGCCCGTGCTCGCGCCGAAGATGGCGACGGGTTTATCGTTGAGCGGCGTGTTGGCGGACGGACGCGACGCCCAGTCGAGCGCGTTCTTCAACACGCCGGGCATCGAGTAGCTGTACTCCGGCGTGGCGATCAGCAGCGCGTCGGCGGCGGCGATGCGCTGCTTGAAATGCTGCACAGGCTCGGGATAACCTTGCGCTTCGACATCTTCACTGAACAGTGGGATGTCCTTGATGTCGTAAATTTCGAGCGTCATGTCTGGCGGCAATAAATCCACGCAGGCGTGCAGCGCGGCGCGGTTGTACGATTGCTTGCGCAGGCTGCCCGCGATGCCGAGCACGTGGATTGGATCACTCATCTTGAATCAAGGCTCCTCAGCTACGAAGCACGGCTGTCCAAACGCCGCGAGACAATCGTGCAGCACCGGCTCACGCGCGTTCACGTCCGCGCCGCGCGCGCACAGTCCGCGAAGCACTTCGCATAGCGGAAGTCCCATCACGTTTAGATAGCAGCCCTCGATGCGCGTGACTGGGAAAAACGCTTTGTCCTGAATCGCGTACGCGCCCGCCTTGTCGAACGGCGACGTGCTGGCGATGTAGGCGCGAATCTCGTCGTCGGAATATTCACGCATGTGCACGTGCGTTTGGCAAATGGATGACCAACACTCGCCGGCGTGCATCGGTGCGAGCGTCAGCCCTGTATAGACATCATGCGCGCGACCGCGCAGCGACTTCAAGATATGCTTGGCGTCGTCGGCATCACGCGGCTTGCCGATGGTCGTGCCGTCCAGCGCGACGGTCGTATCGGCGGCGAGCACGACAGCGGCGTTGTGTGGGTTCGCCGATGCGATGGCTTGCGCCTTCTCACGACTGAGCCGCAGCACCATGTCCTGGGGCGATTCGTCGGCGCGTGGTGTCTCGTCAATATCGGCGGAGTGCACGACGAACGGAATGTTCAAGTATGACAAAATCTCTCGGCGGCGCGGAGACGACGAAGCGAGGATAAGTTTCATGCTGGATTTGATTCTAACAAACAACCTGACCAACTCACAAACTATGTTACAATCCTGCGCGATGAACGGCTCACTCTGGCGCGCGTGGCTGATCGCGTCGCGTCCGCGCACGCTGCCCGCCGCTTTGGTACCGGTGCTGGTTGGTGCCGCGCTCGCCATCGCTGACGGCAAATTCTCCCCGCTATTGTTCATCGCCACGCTCGCCGTGTCGCTGCTTTTACAAATCGGCGCGAACTTCGCCAACGACGTTTTTGATTTCATGAAAGGCGCGGACGTAGCGCGGCGTGGGCCCACGCGCGTCACGCAGAGCGGCTTGCTCACGGCACGGCAGATGCTCGTCAGCACCGCGCTCGTCTTCGGCGTTGCGGCGCTCATTGGTTTGTATCTCGTGTTCAGCGCGGGCTGGCTCCTCATCGTGGTCGGCGCACTGGCGATTCTGTCTGCGCTCGCGTACACGGGTGGGCCCTTCCCACTCGGCTACTATGGCTTGGGCGATCTGTTCGTGTTCGTCTTCTTCGGACTGGTCGGCGTGATGGGCACGTTTTATATCCAAACGGGCGAGTTTGATTTCGTGGCGCTCGTGGCTTCTCTTCCCGTTGGGCTGCTCATCACGAATATTCTCGTCGTCAACAACTTGCGCGACATCGAAACGGATCGCGCGGCGGGCAAGCACACGCTCGCAGTGCGGCTTGGCGAGCGCGCCACGCGCATCCAGTTCGTGTTGTTTCTGATGATCGCGTATGCGATCCCGCTGCTGCTGTGGCTGATGAGCACGCGCTATCTGTTGTTCGCGCTGCCATGGTTGAGTGTGCTGCTCGCATTCAGACTCGCGCGCGATGTGTGGCGCAACACCGACCCACCGACGTTCAATCGTCTGCTCGCGCGCACGGCGCAGTTGAATCTGCTGTTCGGAATATTGTTTGCGTTGAGCCTGCTGCTGTCTAAGGCGTGATGCGTAATCCGTAAGTTAAAAATTACAAATCACGCGCCACGTATCCCGTTTGCCATGACGACCGAAAAATCTTCCCGCATACAGCACATGTTCTCGCGCATTGCGCGCCGTTACGACTTGATGAATCGCGTGATGACGATGGGGCGCGATCAGGCGTGGCGCAGGTTGGCCGCGCGCGAGTTGCAGTTGCCCGCCAACGCGCTCTGTCTCGATCTGGCGACGGGCACGGGTGATCTCGCCCTCGCGGTGCGCCATGCGCACCCGACCGCGCGCGTGATCGGCATGGACTTTTCGCTCGGCATGATGCAAGTCGGACAGCAAAAGCTGCGCGCACTAGGCGCAACTCGCCGTGCCGTGCAACTCTTCTCCGAACACCGCATTGACTTCGCGGCGGGCGACGCGCTGCAATTGCCGTTCGCCGACGAGCAGTTCGACGGTTTGGTGAACGGCTTCCTCCTGCGCAACGTCGTTGACCTGCCGCGCGCGCTCGCCGAGATGCGGCGCGTCGTAAAGCGCGGCGGGCGCGTCGTCTCGCTCGAAATCACGCACCCGCACATACCCGTCTTCCGCGAAGTGTTTCACCTCTACTTCTATCGCCTCGTGCCGTTAATCGGCGGCATCGTCGCGGGCGACTTGCGAGCCTACTCGTATTTGCCGAACTCGCTCACCGCGTTCCCCGCCGCCGAACCGCTGCGACAACTGATGCTGCAAATCGGCTACCGTGACGTGCACTATCGTTTGCTCATGATGGGTACGATGGCGCTGCACGTGGCAATAGTGTGAACAACGAATTTGTGCAATTCAGCAGAGTTTGGTATGATGCGCCGCACCGTGAGCGGAACAAAGCAAGTCACTTGAGTACTCAGAAGGAGCGTCAGATGTCCATTCCCAATCTGTTGATGCGAGTGCGTTGTTCGTTGTCGTCGTTGCCGTCATCGCTGCTCATCTCGCTGACGAGCGTTGTCCTTGCGATATTCGTGTTCGCCGATTTGCAGAACGCCAGCGCCGCCCCATCAGTCTCGACAACTATCGTAATCAGTGAGTTCAGAACACGCGGTCCAAGTGGAGCCAATGACGAATTTATCGAACTCTATAATCTATCTTAAGGTTCGCTCATTTTTAGACGAGAATGAAAGATTAGGTTAAGCTCTGGGCATGAGCCCAGAATTGAGTATTAGAAGCGAACGCGTTGATGATATTCCCGTATTGCTGGCGTTTCAGGAGCAGATGCAAGTGGCT
>JBBPZQ010000140.1:0-36799 GCA_038198935.1 Anaerolineae bacterium | reverse complement strand
AGGCGTTTCTATCGCCCATGCCGCGACTGTGTTATGATGCATCTCGACCTCCTTCGGTCTACTGGGGTTTAGGCAACGCCAGTGTACCCGAAAGAGGTCACTTTTTCATCTCCTGTCAACCGACTTTGGAAAAGCCCTACGTAGGCAGTCAACAGTGAACAGTGAACAGTGCCCCTTGCACCGCCGACCGCCAACTGTTAACTGCCTACGGTTCAGCTTGTGCCACGCCGCATCGCAGTGTCGTCGCGCGCATTCGTACGGCACAAGGCTCACTGGCTTGCCGGGGGAGGGACTTGAACCCACACGCTGTTGCCAGCACAGACTCCTAAGGCCTGCGTGTCTACCATTCCACCACCCCGGCTGGACGATGGGCTAAAACGGACAAACGGATGGGAATCGTCCATCCGTTTTAACAGTGGGCCGTGCAGAGGTCGAATCTGCAACCTTGGCATTAAGAGTGCCCTGCTCTGCCAATTGAGCTAACGGCCCATTCTGATGTATCCTGCACAGACAAACGAGCGTGCGCCCGTTCGACAAAAATTATAGCATGAACTCACAATGACACAAAACCACATTTGCAAAATGCAGTAAAATCGGTTGTGACTTGACATGCAATTGCCATCCGCCATCCGCCATCTGCCATCCGCCATCTGCCATCCGCCATCCGCCATTCGCACGGAGCATGCTATGTCCAGAGCCGAACAACTGTCCTTATTTGCCGTCAAGCAGGACGACGCGAGCGCCGAACCGCTGAGCGAGACACGGACGCCGACGAGCCAATCGTCGCTTGTCGCTGCGGCGACGGCCTTCCACGACGAAATGATTCGGCGCGGACTGAGCCAGCACACGATCAAGGCATTCTCACTCGACCTGAAATTGTTCGCGACGCACATCGGCGCTGATCGTAAAGTGGGCAGCATTAGCGCGCGCGATATCGGCAACTACATGCGCTGGTTGAAAGACGAGCGCGAGATCAAGTCGAGTGTGAAATCATTGGAGCGGCGGCTGACGACGCTGAAAGTTTATTTCAAGTGGCTGACCGACAGCAAAATCATCGCCGTTGATCCAGCCGCGCCTATGGTACACGAGCGCTCAGTGGATCCGCTGCCGAAAATTTTGTATGACGATCAGATCGCGCGCTTGCTCACTGTCGCGCGGCAGAGCATGAACGCCGACAAACCCGATGTGCGTCCGTATCTGCTCGCGTCGCTATTGCTGCACACGGGCATGAAGAAGAGTGAAGTCGCTAGCATACTGCTCGAACACATTGATCTCTCCGATCCGCACGCGCCGACGCTGTGGGTGCGCTACGGCAATCCGCGCTACGCTCGCAAGGAGCGGCGGCTCACCCTGCCGAAAGATTTCGCGGATTCACTCGCGGCGTATCGCGCGCAGTATCATCCCAAGCAAAAATTGTTTGAGTGCTCGGCACGCAACATGGAATACGTGCTGACGAATTTAGGAAAAGAAGCCGGACTGACCGAAGGTGTTTCGTTCGAGGGTTTGCGCATGACGGCAGCCGTGCGCGATTACAAGCACGGCATGGCACCCGACACGATGCGCAAGAAGTTTGGACTGTCGCAGATCACATGGAACAGTGAGACGCTGCCGCGCATTAAGCAACTTGCCGAAGCCGCTCTATGAAGTGCGTCGTAACCGTTGAACCGTAAGACGGACCGTTGACTGCTCACTGCTCACTGTGAATTGGTCACTGCACGGCCGGAACGCTTGGCACGAAGAAGCGATAGAGCGCGGTGTACTCCTGCACGCTTGCCGTCACGCGACCACGACGACCGCCAACCAGATAGATTTTTGTTTCGAGTGCAGCCGCGCCGCCGACGCGCTCTAGCGGTTCGGGCGCGTTCTCAATCAGCGACCACTTGTCCGTCTGCGTATCGTACCGCTCATTTTCCGGCAATGCATTCGCCCAGCCACCACTGAGCGCATATAAGTTTCCCGCGAGCGCGACCAAACCAAACTGCGCGCGTGCGTGGAGCATCGGTGTTTTGGATAACCACGCGTCAGCAGTCGGATCGTACACGAACACATCGCCGAAGACACGCTCGCCATTGCGTCCGCCGACGACGAAGACGCGGTCGTTGACGACAGACGCCGCCGCATCAGCACGTGGCGATGGCAACGGCGCACGCTCGTTCCATTCGCCGCGCATCGGATCGAACGCGAACACGCGGCTAATCACGTTGCTGCCATCCCAACCGCCGAACAGATACAGTCTGCCCTCGATGGCGCTGATCGCGTAATGGCAGATGGCTTTCGGCAAAGCGACCGACGACTGCCACGCATCGCGTGCAGGATCATAAACTTCCAGCACACTCGTAGGTCGATCGTTCGCATCACAGCCGCCCGGCACGTACATGCGCCCGCCAATGATCGCTGCGCCGCTGCCTTGCACCGCCGTGGGCTTGTGCGCTTTGGCGTTCCACGCATCTCTCGTGGGATCGTATACGTCAATGCCATCGAGCACTTTGCCTTCGCTCACACCACCAATCGCATACACCAACCCATTGAACGAAGCGACTGCCATCGCTTCGCGCGCTGACGGCAGGGCGGCTTTCATTGCCCAACGCGGCGGCGCGGTTGGCACCGGTGGATTGACGACTACGCGCGCACCAAAATAATTGCGCCACGCATCGGTGGAAGATGCGAGCGGATAGATCATCAAGCCGAGCAGCAGGCCGACGACGAGCGCCGTGACGAGCACGCGCTGTCGCAGCAGCGGCCGATGTTGCGCCGGTTCTGCCGTGGGCGCGCTGACGCTAGGCGAAGGCGCAGGCGGATTCGGCTCAACAGGTTGCGGTTGTACCGCTGACACAGCGTCGGCAACTGGTGTGCTCGGCACGCGCGCATCATTCACGCTGGTGGATTCCGGTCGGGTCATCTCGACCCAACCCTGACGCACCGCATACAACGCCGCCTCGGTACGTGACTGCACGCCAAGCTTCGAGAAAATGTTGTTGAGGTGAACCTTGACCGTATTGGCGCTGATCGTCAACTCGCGCGCGATCTGGTTGTTCGTCGCGCCCGTCGCGACGAGGCGCAACACTTGCAACTCGCGCTCGCTCAGGCTGGGAGGGGAATTCGTTTCCGTGCTCATGAATTATTCAGTGCAGTGCGGCTGCGCTCATCTTATGAGAACTGTTTTGAAAAGTCAAAGTATTGGAGTCGCAAGTTGTTTCTACTATAATAGCCGTGATTCATCCTCATGGAGAGTTTATGAAACTCCGCTGGCGCGTCCTCACGTTAAGTTTGGTTCTGTTCCTGCTCACGCTCGGAACGGTCGAAGCGCAGTCGTCGTCGAAAGTCTATCGCTTCAATCGCGACGACGTGGACATCACCGTTCAGCAGAACGGCGACTTGAGCATCGTCGAGACTCAAGAGTATCAGTACGTGCAAGGCTCGTTCACGTTCGGCTTCCGCGCGATCCCGACGGGGCGTCTCGACCGCATCGTCAATATCAGCGTCGCCGACGAGAATCGTCAGTATCGCCTTAGCGGCAGCTCAGGCACACCGTACACCTTCATCACGCACACGAACGACGACGGCGACTTCGAGATTCGCTGGTTCTATCCCTCGACGAGCAACACGACGAAAGTTTTTAAGGTAGGCTACACCGTCGTGGGTGCATTGCGGTACTATCCAGATGGCGATCAACTGTATTGGAAAGCCGTCTTCCCCAAGCACTACGTCACGCTCGGCTCGTCGCAGATCACAGCGCATCTGCCGGGCATCATCACACCAAATCAATTGAAGGTCGAGGCGTATTCGAACGGCTCTGCGGACGGCAGCGTGAAGCGGCAGATCGTCAACGGCAACACGATTGTGTTCAACGCCGCGAGTATACCCGACGACACGGACGTAGAGATTCGCGTGCAGTTCCCACACGGAATCGTCACGGGAACGAAATCGCAATGGCAGGACAACGCCGATCGCATTGATACGATTAAACCGATTGCCAATTTGATCGGACTGTTTCTCGGCGTGCTGATTCCAATTCTCGGACTGCTCGCCGTCTATCTGTTGTGGTATCTGCGCGGGCGTGACGTGCCTGCCAAGTTGGCGGCCACCTTCATCAGCGAGCCGCCCGACGACACGCCGCCCGGAGTGATCGGAACGATGATTGACGAGCGCGCCGAAATGCGCGACA
Organism: Anaerolineae bacterium; assembly: GCA_038198935.1. Taxonomy (GTDB): domain Bacteria; phylum Chloroflexota; class Anaerolineae; order JACRMK01; family JACRMK01; genus JBBPZQ01. The sequence goes on along the minus strand of JBBPZQ010000140.1, from coordinate 32,634 downwards.
TCATGGCGACGCTGGTTGATCTGGCGCGGCGCGGCTACGTCAAGTTCGTCGAAAGCGAGTCGAAAGGTTTCATGGGCATCGGCGCGCATAAAGAATTCACGTTCATGCGCACGGACAAAGGCGATAGCGACTTGCGCAACTACGAACGCACGCTGCTGGCGAAAATTTTCATGCACCGCACTGAGCGCAGCCTCGACGACTTGCGTGAAAAATTTTATACCGCCGTGCCGATCATCGAGTCGCAAATGTACGACGAGGTGGTGAAGCAGGGTTACTATCGTGCCAATCCGCAGACGACGCGCCGCGTGTGGACTGGCGTCGGCATCGCATTCACGGTCACCGCGGGCATCATCGGCTTCATCATGGCTGGCGTATTGAGCGATTACGCCGACACCGCCATCTGTCCATTTCTCGGACTGGGCTTGGTGGGCATCGCGCTCATCATCGCGGGTCAAAGCATGCCCGCGCGCACACAAGCCGGTGCGCAATCGGCAGCCAAGTGGCAAGCATTCCGCCGATACTTGCAGGACATTGATAAGTATATCAAAGCGGGCCAGCAAAACGCGGCTGAGATTTTTGAGAAGTTCTTGCCCTTCACCATCGCGTTCGGCTTCAACAGCGAATTCACGCGCAAGTTCGCCGCCATCGGCACGCCCGCGCCTTCATGGTATCAAACGTATCCGCCGATATTCGTCGGGCGGTCGTATGGCTACGGCGTCGGCAGCGGCGGTGGATTGGAGTCCGTGAACCAGAACATGCCGTACCCGAGCGGCGAAGGTGGGCTGCAAGGCATGAGCAACAACATGGCCAGCTCATTGCAAACGATGAGCGATGGGCTAACCAGCATGTTGAATTCCGCGTCAACCGTTTTTACGAGCGCGCCCTCGTCGTCGGGCAGCGGCGGTGGCGGTGGTTGGAGCGGCGGCGGTGGCGGCGGAGGCGGTGGTGGTGGTGGTGGTGGTGGTGGTGGTGGCGGCGTCGGCTGACGCAATTTTAGATTTGCGTGCGCTTTGACCGTGCCTATCAGGTGAAGTAGAATTAGCCTCAATCGCTTTTCGATCTGAAGTCTGAAATCAAAAATCTAAACTGGTTTTTCTATGGCTGGCAATGGTCGAATCATCGGCGTCGTTCTCATCGGCGCTGCGCTCGTCGTCGAAGTGCTCGCGCTGTTGTGGCTCGCGTTTGCGAATTTGCAGCCTGCGGCGTTCGTGCTCGGACTGGCATTGGCGCAGGTGATTGCGTTGCCGCTGCTCGCCGTCGGCACATATCTCATTTACAAAGGCACGCGCGAAGTGGCCGAGTTCGCCGAAATGGACAAGGAGCGCCGCCTGCTCGACATCGTGCAGACGCAGGGGCGTGTGAAGATTGCAGACCTCGCGCTTCAAATGAAACTCACGCGCGATCAAGTGCAGAATTATCTTTACGATCTGGTCGGCAAGGGCCTGTTCACGGGCTATGTAAACTGGGCTGATGGACTGCTCGTGTCAAAGACGGCGGGCGAGATGAAGACGACCAAGTGCCCCAACTGCGGCGGCGAGCGCGAAGTGGTCGGCAAAGGCGTCGTGAAGTGTCCGTTCTGCGGCAGTGAATTGTTTGTCGGCTAACCACAATTGAGGAGTATCACATGAGCAACGATCCGCGCAGTGTCGTGCAAAGCAATTTACGCTTGCTGGAAAAACTTGAAGACTTCGTGCCCGGCTTCAAAGGCTACAAGGAGAAAGAATTACGCCGCCAATCGGATCGCCTGTTGCGCGAAGGATTGATGCGCCAATATCAAGACCAAAAGAATCGCATCGGCGAAGCGGAAAGTGCACTGATGGCAGCGGGCAAGATCGAAGGCTTGGCGCGGCTCGAAACAGCCAACCTAAAATTGCAACTGCTGATTGACCACCTGCGCACGGGCGCGACGGGCTACGCGGGATTGTTCGACGCGGTGAAGATTCGCGAGCCTGAACTGGATCGCGTCTATCAATTCGATATGGCGCTCGGCGAAGGTGTCGGTCGCATTCGCGGCATCGTGGATCAGATCACGACGATGGCGCAGCAGGGTCAAGACCCCGGCCCCGTCGTCAATGGCCTCGTCGCCGCCGCCGAAGAATTGAACCAGAAGTGGATCCATCGCGTCGAAGCGATGCAAGGACTCGCGACGTAGTTTGAAATATTAAATTTTAGATTTTTGCACTGAATCTAAAATTTAAAGTCTAAAATCTAGAATTTGGAGAATCAGCATGGCATTACTCAACGTCATCGAATATCCCGACAGCTCGCCGAGCGAGATGGTGCATCGCGAGCCGGAGCAGGGTAGCGGTGAATTCCAACTCGGCGATCAACTCGTCGTGCGTGAAAGCCAGCGCGCGGTCATCTACCGCGACGGCCAATCGCTCGACGTGTTTGGACCCGGACGACACACACTCAGCACCGCGAACCTGCCGTTGCTTGGCGGCTTAATCAAAATTCCGTTCGGCACGACGCCCTTCAAAGTCGAAGTGTTCTTTGTCAACATGCGCACGTTCCTCGATCAAAAATGGGGAACATCCGAGCCGATCACACTGCGCGATTCGGAGCTCGGCATGGTGCGCTTGCGCGGCTTCGGCACGTACTCGATGGCGGTCGCCGATCCGAAACTGTTCGTGGATACGATTGTGGGACAGCGCGGCCTGTACGACACGCCCGACATCGAAGGTTTCTTGCGCGGCATGATCATCTCGCGTTTGACGAATGTGCTCGGCGGCGTGAGCAAGGGCCGCTCGTTCCTCGACCTGCCTGCGATGTTCAACGACCTCAGCGCAGCCTCGAAGGCTTCGATCAAAGACGACTTCGCCGCCGTCGGCATCGAGATGAAGGCACTGTACATTACGTCCATCTCGCCGACTGAGGAAACGCAGAAGGCGATTGACGAGCGCGCGAGTATGGGCGCGATTGGCAACATGCAAGCGTACTTGCAATTCAAAGCGGCACGTGGACTTGGCGACGCCGCCAACAATCCGAGCGGCGCAGCCGGCACCGGCGTCGGACTCGGCGCGGGCATTGGACTGGGTGCGACGATGGCGGGTATGCTCAATCAAGCAATGCAAGGTGGCCAGGGCGGCGGTGGCGGCTTCGCCAACGTCGGTGGCCCACTCCCCTCACAAGGTGGCGGCACGGGCGATGCGGGTGGAATGCCGGCGGCCGGTGCGGCGGCAGTCGCGTGCCCCAACTGCGGAACGCAAAATCCTGCAGGCGTGAAGTTTTGCAACAATTGCGGCACCCAATTGCCACAGGGACAGAAGTGCGGCAACTGCGGCGCGTCTTTGCCTCCAGGTGCGAAGTTCTGCCACAACTGTGGCGCGAAGATCGGCGGCGTGAAGAGTTGTCCCAATTGTCACGCCGACGTGCCCGATGGCGCGAAGTTTTGCAACAACTGCGGTACGAAGGTTCCGTAGTCGCTCGTCATTGGTCGTTCGTCGTTGAAGGTTTTCGCGGAGACATGAAGGAGATTGCAAGCGTGCAAGCCTTCGTGTCTCTTTGTTTTATGCTATGCTTGAATTGGAGGCACAATTGTTTCAGCTCAAGCCCAGCGCTCAACCATCGAACGTCTAACGACTCATCATGCAGAAGATACTCTTGATTGGCGGCACGGATGGGCAGCGCTTCGGGTTAAAAGCGGCACTCGAGGCAGCAGGCTATCGCGTCTCCTCAGCGATTACGCGCAAGTATACGAACCGCTGGCTGGGTCGTCGCATCAAACCCTTCGACATGATTCTCTACGACACCGAAGAAGCCGAACGCGACGCCACGTTCTTTAGCGAAATGCGGGCGGCCGCGCCGCCGACTATCGTCATCGTATTGACTTCCTCATTCGATCAACTGGACTACGGTGCGCTTGGCATTCAGCGCGTGCTGCGTCGTCCGTACACGCTCGACAACGTGATCCAGTCCGTGCGCGAGTTGCTGCCGTGAACGCGCGCGCCGCCGCACTCGCGCTCAGTTTCTGTGCGCTGGCGAGTGCAGCGATCTACGTTTTCTTTTTCACACTGCCCTATCCCGTGCTGCAATATTACGCGACACCTCTGCTCGATCTGGGCAAATTAACACAGCACGCGCAACTCGACGCGCTCGCGTTCATGGCTGCGCACACGACGCTGTTCGTCCTGTACGTCGCTGCACTGCTGCTCACGCGCACCTTGGACGCACGTACGCTGCGCTGGATCGCGTTCGCGGCACCCGTACTATTCTGTCTCGTCCTCGTGTTCACCTTTCCGATTGGCGCGATTGATGTGTACGACTATGCCTTTCACAGCAAGATGCTCGCGTTCTATCACGTCAGCCCGGCCGCGCATGTGCCGAACGAGTTCGCGAGCGATACGTGGTTCAAGTTCATCGCGTGGCGCAGCGCCGCCTCGCCGTATGGGCCCATATGGATTTATCTCAGCGCGCTCATTTATTTTCTGGCAGGCGGCGACTTGCTGCTCAGTCTGCTGGGCTTCAAGCTGCTGGAAGCACTCGCGCTGCTCGCGTGCGGCGTGCTGGTGTATTGGCTCGTGCGCCACGAGCGAGCGCGCGATGCGCTGAGCGCATTCGTGTTCGTCGCCTGGAACCCGTTGCTGCTCGGCGAGATGGCGATGAATGGCCACAACGACGTGCTGATGATACTGTGCGTGCTGATCGCATGGTGTTGCTTTCAGCGAAAGTATTTTGTGTCGAGCGTCATCGCACTGGTGATGGGCGCACTGATCAAAGCACCCGCGCTTGCGCTCGCGCCCGTGTTAGGCATCGCCGTCTTGCGTGCGCTGCCGAGTTGGAGGATGCGCGCGCGCTTCGTCGTGAGCGCAGGTGTGGCGGCACTCGCCGTGTTGCTGCTTGCTTATGCTCCGCTGTGGAGTGGTGATAATCCATTCGCCACTCTGATCGCTCATCAAGACTTGTTCACGACCTCTCCGGCTGCCGTCGCGTGGCATACGCTTGAATTGCGAATGGATGCAGACGCGGCGAAGTCACTCGTGCGCGTTGCTGCGTTGCTGATCTTTTGTGTCGCCTACGTGCGCGTACTCTGGAATGTGAACGGCACATTCATCTCGCTCGCGCGCTCGTCGCTGACTGTCATGCTGCTGCTGCTCGTCGTGGTCACGTTTTGGTTTCAGCCGTGGTATTTGGTGTGGGTCGTGCCGCTCGCGCCACTCGCCACGCGCGCCGACGAAGCGTTCGCCGTCGTGTTCAGTTGGAGCGCGCTTTGGGATTACTTCATCTTTGACTTTGCATGGTTCTGGAATTTCGATTTCTTTAATCAGGGCGACAGCCTCGTGCTCAACGCGAGCGCGATGCTGCTTATCTTTCTGCCCCCTCTCATCTATTGGCTCTCCACGCGCCTGCGCGCGCCAGTGTTCGCTGCGCGCACTATCGGCGCGTCGCTCAGCTCGGCGGCGCGCGATTAAGCCATCGCTATCGTCTGTGATATAATATCGCCGCCGATGCAGGCAACGCTGCATCGGTTTTGTATTGCTGATGAAAACCCATTTGCTCGTCACGCTCTTCGTCGTGCTCATCGCACTTGCGCCGCTTTCCTATCCCGCTCCACTGCAAACGCATAACGGCTTCACGCCGCTCTACGCCCTGATGAACGTGCCGAGCGCGCGCAGCAGCATCGGCGCGCTGCCGCTCCTGATGGCGATGCTGCTCACGCGGCTCGCTATCGCGCCCGACGTGGCATGGAAAATCGTCGAAGCGCTCGCGCTGCTCGCAGGCACGCTCGGTATGTTCGCGCTCGCGCGTCGCCTGTACGACGAGGCGGCGGCGACGATTGCGGCGACGCTATATGCGCTATTGCCCTATCCGCTGATGACCTTGTACATACGCGGCGACATTGGCGAGTCAGTGTTTCTCGGTTTGCTGCCGTGGGTTATCTACGTCGGCGTGCGCCTCGCCGAGTTGCGCACGCGCCGACGATTGGTCGTCGCATCGTGTCTGTGTGGATTGCTGGCCGCGGTTCTGTGGAGACTTTGCGTGCCACTGGCGCCCGATCCATCGCAAGCGCAAGCCTATCTATTTCAAATATTTTCCGCACGCTGGGACTATGGCAGTCGCGGCGATTGGCTCGACGCGGTGCCACTGCAACTCGGCATCGTGCCCGTCGGGTTGAGCGTGCTCGCACTCGTGCTGCATCCGACACGCGATGCAATCGTGCTCGGCGTGATTGCGCTTGCGTGCATCCTGTTGAGCATCGCGCCGTTCTCGTCGTGGTGGAACTGGTCGGCGCTGTTGAACGAGCCTTGGCAATTGCTCGGCGTCGCGGGTCTGTGTGCATGCCTGTTGAGCGCGTCACTCGTCGCGCGCGAGCCGCAGTTGCAATCGCTGCCCGCGCTCGCCGCCATCGTGCTGCTGAGTGTGCTCGCGATCTATGCACACCTCGAACCGCGCGGCTACGATTACACACCGACCAAGCCGCCCGTCGCGCGCTTTAGCGATGAAGCGTATCTGGTGGACGCGCAGGCACCGCCGCTGCGCGCTGGCACAACAGTGACGGTCACGCTGCTGTGGCAAGACCTCGGCACGTTCAGCGACGATTACACCGTGTTCGTTCACGTCGTGGACGCGCAGCAAAAGATTTGGACGCAGCGCGACAAGCCGCCAGCGAACGGCACGCGTCCGACGAGCAGTTGGCAGCGCGGCGAACTGCTGCGGGATGAGTACGCGCTCACCATCCCGAACGATGCGCCACCCAATTTGCGCATCGAGGTCGGTCTCTATCGCAGCCGCGATGGCCTCCGCATGGCAACTACAAATGGCGATGATCGCGTGTTGATAGCGCCATGACGGCGCACGGTGAACGGTGGACCATAGCAAGTTGCCGTCCGCCATCTGCCGCCCACCGTCCGTGATGAAATCACTTTCGCTTCTCACGCTTCTGTCTTTGTTCGCGCTGGGTCCGCTCTTTGCGCCCGGCTATTTCTGGGGCGCGCATGACGCACGCCACTCGGTCTATTTTCTGTTCGAGTTCAATCGCGCCATCAGCGACGGCATCTGGTATCCGCGCTGGATGCCCGACTTTGCGTTCGGCTTCGGCTATCCCTTCTTTAACATCAACAGTCCGCTCGCGTATTACGTGGGCGAAGTGTTTCTCAAACTCGGCATTGATTTTGTGACGACGACGAAGCTCGTGTTTGGTCTCGCCATCATCCTGTCCGGTTGGGCGATGTTCGGCTTCGTGCGCGCGCGGCTCAATGAACGCGCCGCTTTGATTGCCGCGCTGGTGTATGTGTATGCGCCTTATCATTTGCTCGACGTGTACGTGCGCGCTGCGCTCGCCGAAACGGTTGCGCTGGTGTTCCTACCGCTCTGCCTAAGGACGTTCGCCGAAACCATCGAGCGTCCGCGTAGCGCGGCACTCATCGCGGCGGGCGTAGCGTATGCGGGATTGACGCTGGCACACAGTGGCGTCGCGTTGCTGTTCTCGCTGCTGCTCGGCGCGTACATGCTCGTGTTATTGCTCGTCAAGGTGCACCGCACACAGCCATTGAACCAACTCACCGGCAGTTCTGCGTTTCCGCTGTTGGGCAATCTGATTCACGTCGGCGTTGCGCCGCTGCTCGCGCTGCTGCTCGGCATCGGTCTGAGCGCGATCTACTTGCTGCCTAGCCTCACGGAATTGAATTTTGTGCGCACCGATCAATACCTGACGGGCACGCGCGAGCGATTGGGCTACTACGATTACCACGAACACTTCACCTATTTCTTCCAGTTGTTGTCGCCGCATTGGGGCTACGGACTGAGCGAAGCGGGACCGCGCGACGACTTATCGCTGCAACTCGGCGCGGCGGCAACCGTGCTCGCGCTGTTTTCGATTTTCGTCGCCGCGCGTCGCAGCCGCTGGCGTGCGTCACTTGTGTTCTTTCAAATAGCCACGCTCGTGCTGGTGTTCATGATGTTGCCGCAGGCAGCCATCTTGTGGGAGCGCGTGCCGCTCGTCGCGTTCGCGCAATTTCCATGGCGCTTGCTCGCGCTCGCCGCGCTGACAATGGCGCCGCTCGCCGGTAGCGTCCTTTCGAACATCCAGCGGCCCGATGACGACGGCAGCCGGACATTGGATCTGACGACCTTGTTGCTCGCGACTCTCGTCCTGCTGAGCAGTTACCCATACGCGACCGCCGAAATCATCGAGCCTGTCGAAGGACCGGTTTCATTCGCAGGGCTGATGAAGTTTCAGCGCGATGCCGGTGAATTGACAGGCTCGACGGCGTGGGTCAAGACCATTCCGACGTGGGGTCCGCTCGCCGAGGTGTACATGAGCAATCAAGCGCCGACGACGCAAGTGGACTATGCGTTGCTGCCCAATGGTATCGTGGTGGACTCGCGCGGACATTCGAGCGTGCACGATGAAATCTGGGTGCACGCCGAGCAGGCTGGAAATATCACTTTTGATCGCTTTATGTATCCGGGCTGGCACGCCTACATACTCGTCCGCGAGCATGGTCAGCCGACGCAATCCTTGCGCATCGAAACCGTGGGCGAGCTCGGTTTGATCAGCGTGCCAGTTCCACAAGGCGAACACTCTCTGTTGCTGCGCTTCGAGGATACGATGCCGCGTGTTATCGGAACGATGTTAACGATGATATGCGTGTGTGTAGTCGGCATCTGGTCATTGTGGACATTACGACAACTCACGACGAGGCACAGCAGATGATGATCTTCACGCGGCTCTCGTCACTTGTCGCTCGCAACTCGCAAGTCATCCTTCTGCTGGCACTGTCGTCGTTCGCGTGGCTGCCGCTCGTCACGCCGGGCTACTTCATGCAGGCGCATGACGCGCCGCACTCCTTGTTCTTCTTGCAAGCGTTTGACGAGGTGATGCGCGGCGGCTCGTGGTGGCCACGCTGGGGACCCAACTTTGCGTTCGGCTACGGCTACCCGCTGTGGATTTTCTACGCGCCGCTCACGTACTTCATCGGCGAAGCGTTCCATTCATTCGGCGCAAGCATCACGACGGCCATGAAGTTGGTGGACATCGCTGCAACAATTGGCGCGACACTCGCGATGTATGTGTGGGCGCGTCATCATTTCCAGAAACCAGCAGCTGCATTCGCCGCTATTGTCTATACGTACACGCCTTATCACTTACTCGATCTGTACGTGCGCTCTGCCGTCGCGGAATATTTCACGTTCGTGTGGTTTCCGCTGGTACTGTGGCGCTGGGAACTGTTGCTGGAAACGCCGTCGCGCCGCAATGCCATCGCCGCCGCGCTTGTGACCGCCGCGCTCGTGCTCACGCATCAAGGCGCAGCGTTCATCTTTGCGCTGCTGCTGGCGGCGTATCTGCTGTTTGTGTTTGCGCGAAGCTTGACAGAAGACCGAATGCGGAAGACTTCGGGCAACCTCCGTCGTCTCACTTTCGCAGTGATGGCGGCGGCACTGACGCTTGGGCTCTCCGCCATCTTCTGGCTGCCGATGCTGCTCGAACAAAAATATATTGTCGTCGAGCAATGGACGAGCGTCGCGTATAATTATCAAAAACATTTTGTATTTTTGAATCAATTCTTCTCGCCGTTCTGGGGCTATGGCTACAGCGACGAATGGCTCAATGACGACATGGGCTTTCAACTCGGCATGATGCCGATCGTCGCCGCCGTCGTCGCGCTTGTGATCCTGAAACCGTTGCAGTCTGCGAGAACAAACAGACTTAGCACGACAATATTTTTTTTCTTGGCGAGCGTCATTGTCGTCGCGCTGATGTCACCGCTCTCTGCGCCATTCTGGAACACCGTCTCCATCGCCGCGCTCGTGCAATTCCCGTGGCGCTTGCTCGCGCTCAGCACGATCACGCTCGCGTGGCTGGCTGGCGCAGCGGTCGAGGCCGTAAGCAGTGAAAAGCCAGCAGTGAGCCGTGAGCATCATACTGTTCACGGTTCAGCGTTCACCGTTCACCATTTCTTGCTCATGCTTGTCGTCGTGGTGGCCAGTTACAACTACGCGCTGCCGCAGTACACCGCGCGCTCCGTGGCGGGCGAAAGCGCGCGCGCTGCGGTGGACTTTGAGTTGGTCAGCTACAAAGATCGCACGGGCTACATGACATGGGCGAGCGCGCAGCCGTCGTCGTCGCCGCTCGTCGCGGAGTACGAGGCGAATGCCCCGCTGACTAAAGCAGTCGTGCTTCACGGCGACGCCAGCATCGAAGCACTGCATCACGGCGGCGAGTCGGAGCGAATGCGCGTGCGCGCATCAGCGCCGACGACCATTCAATTCCGCACGTATTATTTTCCGGGTTGGCGCGCGCGTGTGGACGATCAACCGGCCGCGCTCTACCCTAGCGGAGCGTACGCACTGATCGCGGTGGACGTGCCGGCGGGCGAGCACGACGTCAGTTTGCAATTCGAGGATACGACTGTTCATTGGCTGGCAAAATGGATTTCCGCGCTGAGTGTGATTGGCGTGATCGCGTGGAGTTTGCTGCGACTGAAAGAGGGACGATGAAAGCTGGTTGGTTGTTGCTGATCGTGATGTTGCTCGACGCGTGCTCGTTCGGTTCCACGGATGCCACGCCAATTCCCACAAGCAGCACCGCCGCCGCGCGGTCAGCCGTGACGCCGAATGAGAGCATCGCGCCGACAGCGACCCGCGCACCCGTCGTCAGCGGCACGCCGATTGCGACGGCAACGCCGCGTCCTGCGACAGTGCAATACACGGTACAGACCAACGACACGCTCGGCAGTATCGCGCAAAAGTTTGGCACAACCGTAGATGCCATCCTGCGCGCGAACAATTTGCCGCGCCCCGAAGCGTTGCGCGCGGGCCAGACCATTGTCATTCCGCTGCCGACGCTCACGCCGACGGCGACGGCGACTGCCACGCTGAACGCGACGCAGATCGCCATCGGCGGACCGACGCCAACCATCTACACCGTGCAAGGCGGTGACGTGCTCAGCGCCATCGCCGCCAAGTACAACATCCCGGTTGATGAAATCATGCGCGCGAACGGGCTGAGCGACACGTTCCTCAGAGTGGGTCAGCAACTGATCATTCCCGCGCCGACTGTCACGCCCACGCCGACGAGTACTGCGCTTCCGACCTCAACACCGACACAGGGACTAGCCTTCAGTGCGCCGCAACTGCTCTTCCCGCCCGACGGCGCGTCGTACAAAGTCAACGACGTGATCGTGATGAATTGGACTGCCGTCGGCGCGCTGAGCGACGATCAATATTACGTGCTCCGTCTGCGCACGCTCGACGGCACGCGCATCGAGAGCGTCTGGCTCAAGACGCCGTCGTATCGGCTGCCGACGACATGGCACGACACGACGCTGGTGTGGGATGTGATCGTGCTGCAAGTGACGAACGTGAAAGACGACGGCACGCGCGAGGGAAAAATCGAGAGTCCGTTTAGCGAGGCGCGGCAGTTCACGTGGCAATAGCCAGTGTCAGGTGTCACATGCCAAGTGGCAAGACTTTGTATCGGTCAACATGTTGGTGAACAACTTGAATCAAGGATAGCAGCCCAGCCATGCTGGGCGTATACGGGCAGCACAGCTGCGCTGCTACCCTACGGGATGTTCAAGCTGTGATTGACCGCTACCCAAGTGTCAAGACTGCATCACGTTACTTGACACTCGACACTTGGCTCTTGGCTTGCATGAACGCTGCGCAACCAAGCACACAGCCACCCAGCACGGCGAGCGCGACGCCGAGCAACGCGTTATCGCCGACAAAGGCGATTGCGATCAAACTGGTGAGCAACCAGACGAGCATGACTTCGAGGGTTGAGATGCGCAACATCGTGGCGGGTGATGCGCTCGCACGCGAGAAGATGCCCGCGATGATAGCAAGCGACCACCACCATTCAAACGACGGCTTTGCTCCGAGCGTGATTGCGTCCGACAGACCATAGCCCGCGTGGGCCAGCAGTCCCGCGCCGAAGCCGAGCAGCAACGCACGTGTCACGCTATCTTGAACCTTTGCGTAAGCGCGCACGACCATCATGGCACTCACACTTAGCAGCCCCACGTACGCCACCAACCCCGCGAGGCCCAAATCCAACGCGACTTGCAAAAGCATGTTGTGCGCGTGCGTGATCTGCACATCGGGCCCAATCAGGAACAAGGGATAGAGCAGGCTGACGACGCGATCAAATTGGTTCAGCCCGATGCCGGTGAATGGAAAATCCTGAATGGCATACAGCGCGCGCTGCCAAATTTCTTGCCGCGATGCGAGGTCGAGTCCACTGGCTGATGAGCCATTGCCCAACAAAGCCTCGCCTAATGTCGTCGGGCCGAGCACCGTGAACGCAATCAGCGCCGCCACACTCGCACCAAGCGTAAGCCAGCGCGCTGCACGACTGCGCACGGCGAGAATGAGCGCGACAGCCATCGCCGTTCCGAACAATGCGCTGCGCGATTGTGTAAATACTAACAGCAGCAACAACAACAGCAACACGCTGAACCACACGACACGTCCCACGCGCGATGCCGGATAGAACCAGTGTGCGCTCATGCGCGCGACCCGATTGGGCAACGCACTGATATGCGACGTGATTGGAGGACGCGTGAGCAGCACACTGATGAACGGCGGGATGAGCAGCGTCAGCACGCCGCCAACTTCATTTGACTGCAAACCGTTCACGGCCGACGGCGAAATGTTGCTGAACAGATGTGGGATGCGCGTGACGATCTGACTGAGCAGTGGCAGTTTGCCCGTCCATTCGGTGCTGACGAAACTGAACAGCGCGATAGCGAACGCGATCACTGTCCACATGGCGATCACGAGCGGCATCCCCGATTCGCGCGCCGACGCGCGCGCGATCACGCTAAAGAGCGCAACGTCGAACAGTAGCCCGGTGACCTTGGGCAGACTCGATGCGACATCCGCCGACACGAAAAAACTAAGCGGCAGCAAGACCACCAGACACAGCAGCGGGATGTTGAGTGCCGATCCGATGAAAGATTGTCGGGAACTCAACGCGCGCGCCAGCCATACCGACGCCAACGCGGCGAGGCAAAAGCTAATCAGTGTCGGCGAAAAGCGTTCGGAGAAGAGCAGTACGGGCGCAGCGAGGATCAGCAGCAGCCAATCAAATTGCAGCAGCCGCGCCAACCAACGCGGGGAGGTCTGCGGGAAGCTCTCCATGGATTGCATGTCAGTCAAGACGGGCATTGTAACACAAAATTTCTCGCGGACGACAACGCCTTGCGACTTCCCAAATTTTCCGAATTCAGTCATAATGGTTCGCGCCCCCCTGTCCTAGTCGGCGAGCCGCGCAGCATGATGTTATCACGTCTCAGCATCCAGCCAGCTAATCCGCTCGACGCATTGCTCAGCGTCGCGCAAGTGGAGCGCGCACTGGCGGGTCATGACTACCGACTGCGCTTTAGCCCTCAAGCGGAGCGCAGGCGAATTGAATTCGAGCACTTCCCTTCGATGATCCAATCGTTCGAGCAGCATCGCCACGCGAACGGCTTACCGCCGACGCAGATCGCGTTCGTCGCAGGCTTCGAGTCCGACTATCAGCATACGCGCTCCGAGTTGTTCACAGCCGACGTGCGCGCCGCGACGGTCGCGCGTTTGCAGAAAGCGTATCCGTCGCTCGTGCGCGATTTGCATTTATACCTGCTCTGCAATGAATCAAACCGCTTTGCGAGTGTGCAGCGCGGAATTCACCTCGACGAGTTCTATGGCGTGGACGTGTTGATCCGGGATCAGACGACCCGCGAGTTTTACATCTGCGCAACGGCCGGCACGCGCGATGCGAACGACTGGCGTACGCTCAAACAACAGCAGCGCAATACACGCCGACCCGAGCGCGCACAGTTGCGCGGCACGATCATCGAGTTGCCGCTCACGGTGCGCCCAAAGAAAATAGTAGGCGATTGGTGGCTGTATGCGCCCGCGCACGTCGCGTATATCGCCGAGCAGATGGAGCGCGCGCGTTGATGGATCAGATTCTCGAAGGCGACTGCATCGAGCAGCTGCGCGCGCTGCCCGATGCGTCAGTGCATATGGCGATCACGTCACCGCCGTACAACGTGGGCATCAACTATGCCACCTACGACGACCGACGCGCGTACGAAGATTATCGCGCGTGGCTGATGCAGGGCTGGGCAGAGTTGAAGCGCGTACTCGTCAGCGGCGGACGCTTCGCATTGAACGTCGCACCCACCAGCATCAAAAACTTTCGTCCGATTCATTACGACTTGGCCGCCGACCTGATGCAGCTCGGCTTCATCATGCGTACAGAAATCTTGTGGTACAAGCAGACGATCTATCGGCGCACGGCGTGGGGCTCGTGGAAAAGCGCGCGCAATCCGCACATCATGCCCTCATGGGAATACGTGCTCGTGTTCTGCAAAGACAAATGGGATCTGGCGGGCGACGCAAAAGACGCGGACATCACGCGCGACGAATTCATCCGCTATAGCGATGGATTCTGGTACATCCCGCCGCAGACGCGGCGCAATGGTCACCCCGCGCCGTTCCCTGAAGAATTGATCTATCGTCTCATTAAGTTCTATACGTTTCGCGGCAACATCGTGCTCGATCCATTCGGCGGCACGGGCACGGTCGCCGTCGTCGCGCGGCGCACGGGCCGGCATTACATTCACATTGACATCTCGGCAGAGTACAATCAGATCGCGCGCGCGCGTATCGCGGCCACGCAGCCAACGGTTGTCGCACCCGATGCGAATGCCGACGAAGCGAGCGAGGCTGAAGCCCGCCACGTCGAGCCGACGATGCCCGCTTCACTAAAACAAGAAATTATCAAAACCTCGCGGCAAGACACATAGATGCGAAGGGACTACAAGCAATTATTGCGACTATATATCTTCGAGTCTTGGAGCGAGATTATTTTTGGAGTGAATCATGCGTGTCGTAATTTGTGTTGACATGGAAGGCGTGGCGGGCATCTTCGTGTGGAATCAAGTGACCGGCGGCGACCCGCAGTACATGAGCGAAGGTCGTCACCTGCTCACCCAGGAGATCAACGCAGCAGTGCGTGGTGCGCGCAAAGCCGGCGCAAACGAAGTTGTGGTCATGGACTTGCACGGCGCGGGCAACGGCTTCTCGTTCAAGAGCGTGCTGCTCGAAGAAGCCGACGCGGGCGCGGAGTATTTTCTGGGCGGACCGTGGATGCGCTACACCAAACCGTTCGAGGACGGCTGCGACGCCGTGCTGCTGCTCGGCGCACACGCAATGGCTGGCACGAAGGACGGCGTGCTCTCACATACGATGTCCTCGCAGACGTGGTACAACGCCTACATCAACGATAGCAAGGTTGGCGAAAGCGGCTTGTGCGCCGCCATCGTCGGTCACTGGAATGTGCCCGTCGCATTCGTGTCGGGCGATCAGGCGACGTGCGACGAAGTGCAAGCGCTGCTCGGCGCGCAAGTGACTGCCGCCGTGGTGAAATGGGGACACGGCCGCTACGCGGCGCGCAACCGTGTGCCGCATGTCGCGCGCGAACTGATCGAGCAGAAAGTGCGCGAGTCTCTCAGCCCCGAACATCTCAAGACCTTAAAAGTTTTCAACCCCAAACCTGCAACGCTCAAGGTCGAACTGGCCACGATTGATCAAGCGAACCAATATCGCGGCCAAGTCGGCATCGAGATCGTGGAAGAGCGCACGGTCATCTCGCGCGGCGCCGATTTCTGGCAGGCTTGGGATCAATTCTGGCCCCACTGAGACGACTGCATATTGACTACCCCAAAAATGTCCGAATCGCTCGCAATCACCTCCGAACTTTCCCTGCCCCTTCGCGAGTTGAACTTCCGATTCACGCGCAGTAGCGGGCCGGGCGGACAGCACGTCAACAAGACCGCAACGCAGGTGGAATTGACTTTCGACGTGCTGCACTCGCCGTCGCTGAGCGACGAGCAGCGCGCGCGCATCATCAAGGCGCTGCGGCGGCGCATTGACACGAACGGCGTGCTGCATCTCACCTCGCACTCGACACGCAGCCAACTCGACAATCGTGAAGACGCGACGCAAAGATTTGTCACGTTGTTGGCATCCGCGCTGAGAACCATCAAGCCGCGCAAAGCCAGCCGCCCCTCGCGCGCAGCCAAAGAGAAGCGACTGCAATCGAAAAAGAAATTGGGCGACGTGAAACGGCAGAGACAGGTCTCCAAACGCAACACCGAGTCGTAGTCGCAATGCCTCGTCGCAAAGTTTTTGCCTACATCGTCCGCATGGACCTCCCCACGCCCAAACTGTTGGCATCCGTCAGTTGGGTGACAGACGGTTTTGAAGTTCCGCGAGGCGGTGTGGAACCCAACGAGACTTTATCACAGGCCGTGCTGCGCGAAGTTGACGAGGAGTCCGGTCTGCGCGCGCTGCGCATTGTAAAAGAAATTGGCATGGCCCATTGGCAAGATGAAGAACAACACTTTTTCGTGCTGGAGTGCTTGCAGCCACCCATCGCTAACTTCTTTCACACTGCCACAGGTCTGGGCATTGATGTTGGTTCCGAGTTTCAGTATTGTTGGCTCGATTTAACGCCGGCCTTGCACACGGTTTTGGTGGAGGGATGCAGCGCGTTCGTCTCGGCACTCCTCGCCGAGTATGAGTTGCCGCAATGAAACGCTTTCGCTTCGATCCCGCCGTCGGCGTTCCGATCACGCAGTTCGACAGTCGCAACGTCGTGATCGCGCGCGGCGTGCGCACGACGACGTTCACCCAAGTGGGCGTGATGCACCTGAGCGCGGGCGGCGTGATTGGTTGTCATCAGGCTACACTGCCGCAACTGTTCATGGTCGTCGCAGGCGCAGGCTGGGTGCGCGGCGCATCGGACGCTCGTGTGCCGATCACAGTCGGTCAAGCCGCGTTCTGGACGAAAGGCGAGAGGCACGAGTCCGGTACCGACAGCGGCATGAGCGCGGTGGTGGTCGAGAGTGAGACACTCGATCCGAGCGTTTTCATGCAGGAAATGGAGACCTGACAGATTTTGAAAGCGTGTCAGGTCTGGGGTGAAGAGGTCATGTACGTCATCAGCGACCGACGCGCCGACGACCTCATCGCCCACTGCCGAGACCACATCGCGCACTTCAAATCTCCGCGCACGGTGGAATTCGTGCCTGAACTGCCGCGTAGCGCGGCAGGCAAGTTGCTGAAGCGAGAGCTGAGGCGGAAGTATTGGCAGTGAGCGATGTCGCGAACACTTGAACCGAGGGAGAGCCATCAAGGTCGAGTCGAGCCGATCATGAGGCGAGGCAAGTGGGGAGAGGTGGATGGGTGGTCAGTCCCCTTCGTTGTTCTGGGCAGAGCACCTCGCCGTCACGAGCCCGTGATTTCGCCCTAATTGGATGGCGCGCCTCGTTTTGTCGCCCCCATTGCTCATGCTATAATCTTTTCCGTCTGGGGAGGTCGCATAGTGGCCGAGTGCGCACGCTTGGAAAGCGTGTAGGCGATAAGCCTCGCGGGTTCGAATCCCGCCCTCTCCGCTCTCCGCGATCATTGATTTTGGATTATTTATCAAGGATCAACAATCATACTGTGTGCGTGCGGCTGCTGATTGGGTCCTGCGCGGCAGAACACTGCGAACCCCGCCAGGGCCGAGAGGAAGCAACGGTAAGCAGACCGTTCTGGGTGCCGCAGGGTCGCCTGATCAGCAGTCTCATGCACATAGGAAAGTTGGTGGGTGAGTGGGTGTATTCGTCGGTTGACCGACCAGCCATCCAACCCGCGAACTGACGGCCAAGTCGCGCGATGCACGACCGGACGCGCACTGTACTTACCTTCATCTCAGCGTGACCGAACAAACCCTAAGCCCTGCGCACGTTGTCGAACGGGAACTTGTCATCAGGATTTACCCGGGACAGTTCGCGTTCGTCTTCATACTTCTGCTCGTCAGCTCGCACGCCTGGCTGTACGTCGCCACCCAGCGCACCGTCACGCTCACTGTCAACGGGCAACTCCTCAGTTTCAAGACGCATCAACAGACGATTGGCAGCATGCTGGCGGATAACGGCGTCCGCTTGAACGCCGCCGACATCGTGCTGCCGCCGCTGACCACTCCGCTCGACCGTGCTAACGCGTTCCAAATCTGGCTTGCTCAGCCGGTCGCCATCGAAGCCGATGAGCACATGACGACGTATTTCACCCAAGGCGGACGCGTCGCCGACGTTCTGCAAGCGGCGGGCATTCGATTGGCGCGCGAGGATCGCCTCTGGTTCGAAGACAATTATCTGCCACCTAATACTCCGCTCGCACAATTGCATCCTGAGCCGCTCGACCTCTATCATGCGCGCACGCCAATTCAGATTAGCGTGCAGCGTCCGCTGCCTATTGTCATCAGCGACGATGGCGTCGCCTCGACGCTCGTGAGCGATGCGCCAACCGTGCGCGACGTGCTGCGCGCCAACAACTTTACGCTGCACCCGAACGACCGTGTCGCGCCGGCGCTCGACACCTTTATCAGCGCCGGGCTGCACATCAGCATCGAACGCTCGAAGCCTGTGACGATTCGGGTGGACAACAAGCAGATCGAAGCGTACACACGCGAGCAGACGGTGGCGCGCGTGTTGAGCGAAGCGGGCATCAAACTTGACGGCAAGGATTACACGCGGCCCGCCATCAGCGCGCGCGTGTTGGACAATATGAGTGTGCAAGTGGTGCGCGTGCGCGAAGCCCTCTTTGAGACTGCGTCCGTCATCACGTACACGAAGCTGCTCGTACCCGACGATAACTTGGATATAGATCAGCAGCAATTGACGCAGGTCGGCATCAACGGCGAGCATCGCAAGCAGTATCGCATCACTTACGAGAATGGCGTCGAGGTCAAGCGGGTGCTGGAGAAGGATTGGGACGCGCGCAAGCCACAAGCGCAGATCACGGCGTTTGGCCGCAAGATCGTGCCGCACGAGTTAGACACGCCCAACGGCAAAATTACGTACTGGCGCAAAGTGCGAATCTATGCGACCTCGTATAGCCCGATCCGCTCCGGCACGCCACAAGATAAACCATGGTATGGTCGTACCGCGTCGGGTCTGCCGGCGGGCAAGGGCATCGCCGCAGTGGATCAAACGGTGATTCCGTGGCTCTCCAAGTTTTATGTATCTGGTTACGGCATCGCCATCGCTGGCGACACGGGCAGCGGCGTCAAAGCGCGCTTGGTTGACCTCGGTTTCGACGACGACAACTATGAGTCGTGGCATCAATGGACCGATGCATATCTGCTCTGGCCCCCGCCCGCACCCTCGCAAATCCACTGGCTGCTGCCCGACGGACCCAATTTCGGCAGACGACCTTGAGCGCTGACAAACTGAACGAGTGACACGCTGACCAGCGGAAAACAGTAGCGGCTAGTTCATGTTTAACAAACTCATTGTGCATCCGGTAGTAGCCCAGCCGTGCTGGGCGGATACGGGCAGCACGGCTACTCGGCTACCCTAAATCACGACCACCATGTTAAAGATGCCCTAGTTACCTTGTCACTTCCCCCTACGTCCGTCCCCGCATTGCGCGCATTACTCGACGCGCACGGCTTGCGTCCAAAGAAGAGTCTCGGTCAAAACTTTCTCATCAATGAAAACGTGCTGCGCGGCATTGTGCGCGCGGCGGATGTGACGCCCGCTGATCGCGTGATCGAGGTCGGGCCCGGTGTCGGCACGCTCACCTATCAACTCGCACTTGCCGCACGCCAGGTGCTCGCCGTCGAACTCGACCAAAACATGGTCGCCATTCTGCGCGAGACGCTGAGTGGCGTCGAGAACGTCACGGTCTTGCACGAAGATATTCTGAAACTCGATATTGACACTGCGATTAGAGATTGGCACCTGGAGACTGAGCATTCTAATCTCCCATCTCCAGTCGCCGATCTCCCGTCGCCGATCTCCCAAACCGCATCTCACTACAAACTGGTCGCCAACCTCCCGTACTACATCACCTCCGCCGTGATCCGCAAATTCCTCGATCAGCGGCACAAGCCGAGCGTGTTGGTGCTGATGGTGCAGCAAGAAGTGGCGCAGCGCATCCTCGCGCAGCCGGGTCAGTTGAGTCTGCTTGCAGTGAGCGTGCAGTTCTATGCGACGCCTTCGCTCGTCATGCGTCTGCCTGCCGGCGCGTTTTATCCCGCGCCGAAGGTGGACTCGACAGTGCTGCGGCTCGACATGCACACGCAGCCGTCTGATGTGGATGTCGAAAGGTTTTTCCAAGTGGTCGCAGCGGGGTTCGGTCAGAAGCGAAAGCAACTGCACAACTCGCTCGCGGCAGGATTGGGCATGAGCGCGCGCGCGAGCGAGGAGCGATTGCGCGGCGCAGGTATTGATCCACAGCGCCGCGCACAGACACTGACAATTGAGGAATGGGTAAGGCTAACAAAACAAGTCACAGCGGGCTGATCGGACGAGCCTCAACCCGCAGTGACTTGCGATGGGCGATCTGCCGACTGCTACGTGCTTGCGCTGGCTGGCTTGGCGACAATAATCACGCGATGTGTATTGTTACTGTAGGGCCAACAACTGACGAGCGTGAGACGGCCATCATTGGTCGGCGCAATCCATTGTGCGTTCTGTAAGCGCTGCTCGAAGGTCGCGCCCGCCTCTTTCACCAATAGCTTTTGAGCAACGGCATAGCGATACACTTTGTCGTCCGCGAACACAAATATCTCGTCGCCGATCTTGAGATCAATCAAGTTCTTGAACACTTCACCATTGATGTTGTTGTGCCCCGCCATCACTGTATTGCCGTCTGCGCCGGGCAGCGCGCTCGTCTTATGCCAGCCAACGGCGTAATCCGCAACCAGCCACTCCGAATACTGCTGCCCATTAAGCATCTCGACTTTCCAGCCCACATCCTGCACACGGCTGTCCACACTAATGGTCGGCAGTACAATGCGATTGGGAATATGTTTGGCGGGAGGCGGGAACGCCTGCGAGCGATATTGCGCGAGCGTTGCCCCTGTGAGCTTGAACTGTGAGAGCCTGACCGTGCTATCTTCAGGCTGATTCGTCGGCTTGCTTTCAGGCAGCACAGGCGGCGCGGGCATCGGTTGAAAACTGGATCGCAAGACGCTGTCCGGCGGCGACGGGAACAGCATTACACTGGCGTCGTCCACGATGGTCACGTCGGCTGGCACCGGCGGCGTGAGGGGATTCACGGCTGTAAAGACCAGCCACCCCGCCGAGGCGAGCAACACCAACCCTGCTACATTCAAGCCGATGATAATGAACCGCTGCATGTTCCTATATACCTCCATCTTCGTTTTCCAGCGTAGCACGCGCACACGGCAAAGTCAATCGAGTGCTGCCTGCATGCAAATCGGCTGTTGACGCCGCAGCAAATCTGATTACAATTCAATTATCCTAAAATTTGAATAATTGGTGCTTTCGATGACTGTCCTCGAACCTTCACTAGACGCAGCCGCTGCAATCAACATGCCGCGCTTGTCGCTTGCGCCTGCACACAACGCGCTCAACACACTTGCTCTGCTAAACCGCGCGGGGCAGATGGCGATGCGCAGTCCTGGCGTGCGGCAGATGGTGCTGAGCCTAAGCGCACAGCAGCGTCAACACAATCGCCTGCTCTTCGATGCGCTCGGCGATGCGCTCATGCCCG
This sequence comes from Anaerolineae bacterium, assembly GCA_038198935.1. Taxonomy (GTDB): domain Bacteria; phylum Chloroflexota; class Anaerolineae; order JACRMK01; family JACRMK01; genus JBBPZQ01. The sequence goes on along the minus strand of JBBPZQ010000140.1, from coordinate 11,127 downwards.
ACGAAGAGTGGTCGAGCTTTCCCGCTTACGTGGAGTCGCTCGCCGCGCGTGAGCCGCTCTCATTTCGCGACCAACTGCTGCGGCGATTGGCGCTGCCCTATGGCAACACGCCTGCGGGCACCCCTGAGCAACTGCGCCGCAACTTACAGACCTTCGTGACGCACGTAAGCCGCCGCTCAGAGTCGCCGCTGGAGCCTGCGCTACTTCAAGAAGCGCACATGCTGCTGAACGAGCCACAGCGCTTGCAGGCACTGGTTGTCTCCCATTTGCGCGCGCTCTGGCAATCGGTATTAGCCAGTGAATGGGAGCACCTGACGCCTGTGCTGCAAACTTTGTTACCTGGTTGCGCGCAACGCATCGCACAGCACACGACAGCGGCCGATAGGCTGCACGCGTTGATCGAAGCCGACGTGCCAGCGTCGGTGAGCGCGCAACTGCGCGGCACGCCGATCGTCTTCGTCCTGTCGGGACATATGCAGCACAGCGCGCGCGCGGTTCGGACCGAGCATACGCTGTGGTTGTTCTTTGGTCTGCCGCCGCATCCCGCCATCTGGCGCCGCTCGCCTGTCGGCAAAGCCGAGCTGCTGGTGCGCTTGCGCGCACTGGCGGACGAGACCTCTCTGCAATTGCTCGCGCAGCTTACCCAGCAGACGGAGTTATCGGCGCAAGACATGATCGCGCGTTTGCAGTTGAGCCAGCCGAACGCCTCACGGCATCTTAAACAACTGGTGACGGCCGGCTTCATCCAGGTGCGGCGGCACGGCGGCGCGACGAAGATGTATCGGCTTACGCCCGCGCACATCGTGCAGACGCTTCACGCGCTGGAACAGCACTTGGCAGAGCCGACGCCGATTGGCTCACCACCCCGAGTTGAAAGCACAACCAACGCGCCCGCCGAACTGCGCGGACTGATTGACGCTCAGGCGCGCGTGGTGCGCTGGCCCACGAAGCGCAAAGAGCAGCACATGATTCTCGACTATCTCGCATCGCAATTCGAGAGGGACAAACAGTACAGCGAGAAGGAAGTTAACGCGCTGCTGCAGCAATGGCACCTGTGGAATGATCCGGCCCTATTGCGCCGCGAGTTGGTGGACGGGCACTGGCTGGATCGCACGAAGAACGGCGCACGCTATTGGCGCGTGAAGGCGAATGGCGAATCGTAATTGGTGCGCCGCCATTCATTCGGCGAGGAACTCCAACACCACCTTGTTGAATTCATCGGGATGTTCCAACATCGGCAAGTGGCCGCACGGTTCGAAGATGACAAGACGAGCGTTCGGGATGCGTCGCACCGCGCGATACGCGTGCCGCAGCGGAATCAAGCGATCCTGCTTGCCCCAAATGATCAGCGTCGGCGACAGAATCTTTTTTAACTGCCGAGTGAATTCAAACTTCTGCCCCCATATATTAATGCCCCATCGCATCATTAGGCTTGCGGTGCGCATCGCGTGCTCGCGGCGTAAGTTGGCATAAAAGTCGTCGAGCATCGGATTGGTCAGCGCACCGCGATTTTGAAAGAACGCCATTCGCACGTAGCCGCGCAATTGCTCCCGCGTCATCGAACGATTCATTACGCGGCGCGGCGGCGGCGGCAGCATCGAAAAAATTCGCAGCCGCGCATTGATGCCCCTCCCCAACCCAGCCGCATCCGCCAGCACCAATTTGTCCACGAAGCGCGGCTGCTCCAGCGCCAACGTCAACGCGACCAGTCCGCCACCGGATAACGCGATCAAATTTGTGTGCGCGATCTCGTGCGCGCGCATGAATTCCGTCGCAAGGTCGCGCATGAAACTCAAGTTGAGCGAACGCTCATCAGATTGTGACAAGCCGTGACCCGGCCCATCCATCGCAAAGACGCGATGGGTCTGCGCAAGCGCGCCAATATTCCAACGCCAATTCTCGACACAGCCGTTCAGGCCGTGCAGCAGCAGCAAAGGCGTGCCGCGCTCGCCCGCCTGCCAGTAGCGCAATCGAATACCGAGAATGGTGATGTATCGGTCTTCAAAGTTGGTTGGTTGGATGGTTTGTTGGATGGTGGGTTGTGCCAGCATACGCACTCTTGAATGGATTATCGCAACGACAAAAAAGGAGACGCTGAATTCTCAGGATCTCCATCGAACCAACTAACCGTTAGCTCACTAACAAACTAACCACCGAGCCTCGGTCTGAACTTATACCCATACTCAATCGCGCCCAGATCGCCGTCGTCGGTGAGGATGCGCGTGACCATCTCGACGGGCATGCCGATCTGTGCTTCACCCGGATCAACGTCAGTCAACTGCGCAGTGATAAGCGGACCTTCCGCTAACTTGATGAGTGCGACGGTGTAAGGCAAATCTTTCTCGAAGCCGTGCGGTGCTTGGTACATCTGTGAGAATGAATACACTTCACCTTTGCCGCTGAACACATACGGCTTGAATCGCTCGTGCTTGCAGTTCGGGCAAATTTGCTTACGCGGGAACATGCGCTCGCCGCAATTCATGCACTGCGCGCCTTCGAGCCGATAGCGTTGATCGCGCAGCCTCCACATCTGCGGCAAGTTCATCTCAGCCATAAAATCCTCGTGTCAAGTGTGACGGGTCACGTTTAGCAATTGTCTGTCCGCTTACAGATTGAGAATGAACACGGGCGCTAGTGCCGCGAGCACGGCGATGGCTTGCAGCGCCATCACCAGCAGCGCCTGCTTTGGATTGCGCGGCAGCCACTTGATTGCAAAGAACGCCAAGACCGGGAGCTGTCCAGCCATCAGTATTTGCCAGAGATGGGCAGCAGTGCCCTCATCGGGCTCACGGGCAGCGCCGAATATCGCAACATGAACAATCACGATGGCAAGGGCTGTCAACGACATTGTCAACGGAATAAACGCGCTCGGGTTTTTGATCAGTGAAATGTTCATTTGGTGCCTCCAGACTGCGTTTCGAAAATTTGACACTGCTCACGCCCATGCCTCAAGAATATGTGTTGTGACCGTCGCGCCGCTGCCGCCGATGTTCTGCGTCATGGCGAGGCGTGCGTCCTGCACTTGATTGCGTCCGGCTTGCCCGCGCAACTGCTGTGTGGCTTCGACCACTTGATACAAGCCTGTCGCGCCGACGGGATGACCGCGTCCCTTCAAGCCGCCCATCGTGCTGATCGGAAGGCGACCTTCGATACCGATGTCGTGGTTCAGTGCGAGCCGCACGCCCTGACCGCGCTCCGCAAAACCGCACGCTTCCAGCGACAGTGCGGACATGATTGTAAATGCATCATGTAATTCAAACAAATCTAAATCCTGCGCCGTGACCCCCGCGACATCGTACGCTTTCAGCGCCGACTTCTTGGCTGCGTCGAGCGTGAGCAGGTCGCGCCGTTCCATCAGCGAGACGGAATCCGTCGCCGATGTGGACGCCTTGATGCGAATCGGCTGTTCGCAAAATTCTTTCGCCAGCGGATCGGCGGTGATGATGATCGCCGCCGCGCCATCCGCTATCGGCGACGAGTCGAGCAGATTGATCGGCGACGCGATCATCTTCGCCCGCTCGAAGTCTTCGTGCGTGATCGGCTGACGAAACATCGCGTTCGGGTTCGCCGCTGCGTTCAGGTGCGCGTTAACGGCGAACTGTGCGAAGTCGCTCTTGCGCCAACCGAACTCGTACAGATAACGCTGCATTAACAGTGCGTTAATCGCGACGAACGACAACCCTTGCGCGGCTTCCATCTCGCCGTCAGCTGCACTCGCCAAACCGTTCGTGACGGTACCGGGCGCGCGGTCCGTCATCTTCTCGACGCCGCACACGATCACCATGTCGTGCATACCACCGGCGACTGCCACGTAGGCAAGCCGCAGCGCATACGCCGCCGAGCCGCACGCCGCCTCGATCTTAGCGGCTTCGATGCCGCGCAAGCCGAGCGCATCGGCGACGAGCGGACCCAGATGTGCTTGGCCCGTCACTTCGCCCGACAGCATGTTGCCGATGTAGAGCGCGTCAGCCGTTTCGATGTGCGCGTCGCGCATCGCGTCACGGACGGCGCATACTGCAAGATCGCGGATACCCATGTCCCACAGCTCGCCAACTTTTGTTTGGCCGATACCGATGATAGAAACGTTTCGCATGAGAACAACTCCTCTTTTGAAATACGAACAAATGTGTAATGTGCGATGCGCAATCTGTAACGAATCGGTGACGGATTGCTCAATGCGCCCTAGCAAGAAACCTTGTACCCCAACACACACGGCGCGTTCTCGCCGACGACATACAGCGCGATCACCGCGAGCGCGAGCAAGCCGAACGCAATCACGACGAAGTGCAAGATATTCATCTTCAGCGCAATCGTGCTCACGAGCGTGCCCTCGTCGCGTTGCACGTTCACGCACAAGATTGGCAGCAGCGCGAACGCGACGGCGAGCGCGGGCCCGATCAACACGAGCGCCTGTGCCGCCAGACTGAGCGCCGAGTTCCTGAACACCGTCTCGAATGCGAGATAGATGGGATTGCTCGGCGACCAGTAAAACTTCGACATGCCCGCCGCTTCGAGCAGCAGTGCGGGCACGAGCAACACCAAGCCGAAGCCGAGCCATTTGTTTGCGGTCAATGCACACCTCCTCTCAAGTTGCGGTCACATGCAGTGACTTGCTCCAAGATTGCATCCATACGAGCGCGATGCTGGCCACCAGCGTCGCGCCGAGCGAGGCGAACCATGCGGCGAACACCATCGCCGTCAAGTTGCTCTCCTGCCGTTCCACTTCGCGCAGCGAACGGCCCGCTACGACAAAGCCGCCGCTAAAATGCGTGACGACAATGGCACTGCGCACGCCCGCGCGCGGTTGCCAAGTCAAACGGTCTTCGCCGTGCTCGCGCGTGTATGCGAACACGCCGGCGGGAATCGTCGGCGTTGTGCCGTCGAGCTGTGCCGACGAGGCGAGCGCGTCTCCACGCTCGTCGAAAACCATCACGTACGCCGCGAGGCTGCTGGCGATGTCCACTTTGTTCGCGGGCACGAGCGACTGCATGCTCGCACCGTTGGCAAGCGCAGCGGCCGCATCCTCCGCCATCTGAATCTGCGGATTGTTCGCATCCGCGCGCCAGTTCTGCTGCACGCTCACATATACCAAGCCGCACAAAGCGGTGATGATGATCGCCATTGGAACCCACTTCAGCACGACTTCAAAAATTCTTTCGGTCATGACGCGGTCTCCTCGTCAAGTCACAGTCCACTGCTAGCGCGGCGCGTGCGACGAATAGATTCTGCTTTCAGCCAATCGGCGAGCGCACGCACGTAGTCGCCGTCACGCTGATACGCGTTGCCGCGAAACATGAAAGCCGAATCGGCGTTCGCATCGAGCTCAATCGCGCGTGTCGTGTCGGCGATCACCGCATTGAAGTCACCAATATCGAACAAAACGATGGCGCGATTAGTGAGCGCGTTGGCGTAAGCGGGCCGCAGACGAAGTGCGTGGTCGTAGTCGGCGAGCGCGGCAGCGCTATCGTCCAAGCAAAAGTGCGCCAAGCCGCGATTGTTGAATGCCTCAGCGGAATTCGGGTAGAGCGCGAGCGCATCACTATACGCAGCAATCGCCGCAGCGTAATAGCCCTGCTCGAATGCCGCATCGCCGCGCTGCAAGGCGAGCGCCGCGGGGTCATTGGCGTTCGTAGCCGTTGTCGCCTTCGGATGCGTTGGCTGTGCGCTGCGGCTCTCGCGGAAGAGGCCGTAGCCCGCGAACAGCACAACACCGACCAGCAACACAGGCGCAAGCCATGGCAGATGCGTGCGCGTCAATTTGAACTTAACACTCATGAGTCCACTCGCCACCCGCCACTCGTCACTCGCCACTCCCTAATTCATCACGAACTTTTCGCGGTAGCGTGCATAAAGCGCGTAGTCAATGTGCGTGCGCCGCTCGATGTATTGGCGTGTGCGCGGCGCACGCGATTGACGCGCGACAATGTGCTCCGTCACGGCGAATGAGAACGCATCGCTGCCCGCGCCCGAGCCGAACGAGACGAGCAGAATGTGCTCGCCCGGCTTGGCGATGTCGAGCACGGCAGTCAGTCCAATCATCGAAGAACCTGAATAGGTGTTGCCGATTTCGCCGGCGAGCAAGCCCGGCGCGATCTGATCTTTGGTAAAGCCGAGCTCCTTTGCGACCGTCGTCGGGAACTTCACGTTGGGTTGATGGAAGATCGCGTACGTAAAATCTTTCGGTGTGCGATTCAATTCGCGCAGCAATGTCTCAGCCGATGCGGTGACGTGCGTAAAGTAGGCTGGCTCACCCGTGAAGCGGTTGCCGTGCTGTGGGTAGTGTGCATGCTGTCGGCGGAAGAAATCCGGCGTGTCAGTCACATACGAGTACGAAGCTTCGAGTATGGCGAGCGCATCGTCGGCGGGTCCAATGATCATCGCGGCGCCGCCCGCCGCGGCCGTGTATTCGAGCGCATCGCCAGGCCGACCCTGCGCTGTGTCCATGCCGATTGCCATTGCGTAGTCAGCCATGCCAGAGCCGACGAACGCAATCGCCGCCTGCATCGCTTCGGTGCCGGCTTTGCACGCAAACTCCCAATCGCCCGCCTGCGTGCTCGGCACCGCGCCAATCGCTTGCGCGACCACCGTCGAGGTCGGCTTCACTGCATACGGCTTCGACTCCGTGCCCACCCACACCGCGCGCAGCTGCGTCGGCGCGATGCCTGCGCGTGCGAGCGCGTTGCGCGCGGCTTCGATGCTCATCGTCGCCGTGTCTTCGTCCGGACCCGGCACGGACTTCTCTGTGATCGGCAGCGCATCTTGGTTGCCCTTCCACACGCGCGCAATTTCTTCGGCGCGGATGCGGAAGCGCGGTACGTACGCGCCATAGCCGGCGATGCCGACGGCACGATTCGGTTTCATAATACTCATGTCCAACTCCTCTCAACCCTCGACGATTGCCCACCGCGATTCTGTCATCCGCGCTGCCGGTTGGGTGCGCGTCACCTGCATTGCTTCGTCGAAGTAGCGCCAATATGCCGCGAAGTTCAGCTGCTCATGACGGAACACACGTCCATGCTACAGCCAAACGACCAATACCGCGCCGAAAAACAGGATTGCATGCAGCTGCTCGGCAAATAATTTGAGCAGATAGTGCCGCGATTGACGGAAGGCGGCAAGGCGCTCGCATTGGAACTGCACATGCGCGCGTTCGTCGCCAATGATTTGCTCGCAAATGCGCCACAGCACGGCATCGCTCGTCGCTTGCTGGAGCGCGGGGTAGTACGCGCGCGATGATCTCCGCCGTGACCAACACCGTCGTCGAAACGTCAATACCGCCGAAGTGGCGCAGCGTGCGGAACAACTCGTCGGGCCATGCTGAACGCGTGCGCGCGATGCCGACCGTATCCATGAACCTGCCCAAGTCTCGCGCGTGACGCTGTTCTTCCTTGATAAACCGCAGCGTCGCTTCCAGAAAGTCCGGGTCATGCTGTTGCTCGGCATAAGCCGCTGCGCATGTGAATAGCTGCTTGCCTTCCGAACTTTCGCCGCGTTGAAACTCGGCAATGGACTTCGTGATCGCGCGGCGCTCGTCTGGTGCGAGCGCCACCACGGCATCCCACGGCACGTCGAGCAGACGTTGGCTGTTCGCATGGAAGTACCGCAACCACGTAGTTGCATCTGACATCGGTCACCTCACGCACTCGACTCGGTGCGCGGCACCTCGGATCGGATCACGAATGCGGCGAGGCTTCCTTTGGCGGGTCGAAATACTCGACGCTGATTGGCAGCGTGTGCGCCGCATCGAACACGAACTTGGTGACGGAAGCGTGACCGATGTAGTTTGCGCCTTTGAATTGCTGCAACTCCGTGAGCGGTTGTCCTCTGCCCCACAGCGTGAAGATGATGACCAGATCGCCGTGCGCGACCCACACGACTTTTTGACCCGCGTGTCGCCGCAGCGTCAAGCGCAATTGTTGCTGCAAGCGTGCGAGGATTTGCTCGCGCGTCTCGTCGTCCGCGCTCAGCGGCTTACCATAAAAGTCCCAGTCAATCTTCTGCATTTCTGCGCGCGTCACACCCTGATAGCCGGTCTTGATCTCGTTCAAATACGTCGAGCGGTGGAGCGGCGCATCGGGATGATAGCTGCCGATGATTTGAGCGGTCTGCCGTGCGCGCAGCATTGGACTGGAATAGATGACGCCGATGCGCTCGCGCTTCAGGAACTGCGCCGTGATCTCCGCTTCTTTCAGTCCGCGCTCGCTCAGTCGAAATCGCGGTAGCCGCGCATAGACGATGCTCTTTCGGTCTAGCACTTCGCCATGACGGACGAAATAAATAGTAGTGGGCTGCATGCTGAGGGCTGAATACCAAGTCCTCAGTCCTGAGTGAATGCGCTGCTCAGCACTCAGGACTCAGGACTGTTCTAACCTCCGTGCATGCAGTCTCATGTGCCCCTTCTGGATGCCTTCGGTGGCGAGTGCGCGGATCGCGGCGAAGTTTTGCGCCAGTCCAACCGCTGCAATAACGCCGGCTAATTCCTGCGCCGACTGCACGTCCAGAATCTTCATCGCCGCGCGCGCCGTCGGATGCAGTTTGGTCATGCCGCCGACCGTGCCGATTGCCATCGGCAATTCAATTGAGCCCATGATGGACGGGAGACCGGAGACTGGCGCTTGGCCATTGCCATTATCTTTAGTCTCCGTTCCCCAGCCTCCAATTCTCCACGTCGTCATCGAGCGATACTGTCCATCGCGCGCGGCGTACGCATGTGCGCCCGCTTCAATCGCGCGCCAGTCGTTGCCTGTGGCGAGCAGCACCGCATCAATGCCGTTCATCACGCCTTTGTTGTGTGTCGCCGCGCGATATGGGTCGGCGTCGGCGAACGCCCACGCGGCGACGATGCCTTCGGCAACACTCTTGCCATCGAGCGTGTCCGTCGCCAGCGCGTCTAGCGGGATGCGGCAGCGCGCGCCCGCCATGCGCCGATCCGACAAGTTCGAGAGAATACGCAGCAGCACGCGCCCACCCGTCAGCGCTTCAATCGTCGGCGCGAGCGACTCGGCGGCGCTGTTGACGATGTTCGCGCCCATCGCGTCGCGCACGTCAATCAGCAGATGCACGATGAGCATTGCGCCAACAGCCGTGTCGCGCAGAATTCGCGCTTCGATATCGCGCGTGCCGCCACCGCGCGCGACGAGGTTCGGGTGCGCGGCATCGGCTTGCTGCATCAGGTCGAGTTTGTGTTCGAGAATCGCTCGCGTTGCTGCGTCGAGGTCAGGCACATCCAGCACCTGAATCTGCGACAGCATTAGCGGTTCAGTCGCCCACGCTTCGAAGCCGCCGCCTGCGCGCGCCAACTTTGCCGCGAACGAGCAGGCCGCGATCACCGACGGCTCCTCGATCACCATCGGAATCAAGTAATCCTTACCGTTGATTTGGAAATTAGTCACCACACCCAGCGGCAGACTGAACACGCCGATGGCGTTCTCCACCATCTTGTCGGCGGCGGAAGTCTCCAGCCCACCGTCCTGAATTGCGAGCGCATCGGCATCATCCAGCACAGCCCAATCGGTAACGAGTGAAGCGCGCTCCGCGAGCGGCTTGCGGTAAAAGGCTTCGAGACGAGAAGATTTCATCGGAGAATTTCGTAAGAAGACCTCGCAGGTCGGCGAGAACCGCCAAGTCTTACATTTCTACAACGTGAATCCTAACACATGCTACCTGCCAAAACCTCTCAGGGTACTTTCATGGGCTGTCCGAATAAATAAAAAGGGTGCGGCTCATATCCGCACCCACGTCCTATCGTCGCACAAATATTGTTATGCTTACGAATACCGTATCTCTGGTTTTTCATCTGAAAAATTTGTTAATCCGCTAACTCCGTTCCCATTCGCGCTCACCTTCTGATCCATCGTCGCGAGCGTGCGCGCGACTGCTTCGATGGCGACGCGCTGCTTGCGATACAGGTCGGACTCGGACATGGCCAACTGCTCGGCGACTTCGCGGATGCGCTTGCCCTCGACGAATTTCAGACGCAGGATGTTGTACATCAGCCACTCGCGCGCGTGCAAGTCCGGCTCGCCGGGTGGTCGCATCAGTTCAATCGCTTCGAGCAGGACTGAGCGCAGCGCCTGCGTCGGCGACTGCTCGTGCTCGCTCAGCGCCTCGTGCACGATTCGCAAGTCGAGCAGTGGCGACTCGCTGAGTTTAGGGCCACCCCAGTAGTGCTTGAGCGCCTTGTGTACCCATTGCGGAAATTCCGGCGCGCTAATTTTGTTGTCGCCGTCGCTGGCTGTGCGTGCCGAGCCGACGTATGGCGTGAGGCTGCGGTAGCGCTGTAGCGATTCGATTAACTGCAACTGTTTGGTCGTGCCGAGCTGCGCACCGGCTCGGCGATGGAACTTTTCGGTTTGCTGGGCATTTGGGTCTCCTGTGCGATGATTGGGCGTGCCAGAAACGACGTTAATGGATACGGGATTGCGCCTGATTTGCGCTTGATTCTTGTGAGGGGCTGCTCGATGCCTCCTTCCGTCTGCGATGCGCCGTCTACCCGCTGCACAGTGTTTCCTACGGGTTGCACAGCGTTTCCTACCCGTTGCGAAATGCTTCCTACCGCTTACGCAACGCTTCCTACTGGCTGCACGGTGTTTCCTACGCTCGGCGCAATGCGCCCGACGAACGGCGGGATTCTGCCTACGGGCTGCTCATCGCATCCTACCCGACGCGCGGCGATGCCTACGGGTTGCACGGTGTTTCCTACGCGCCACGCAATGCTTCCTACGGGCTGCGCAGCGATTCCTTCAAGTGACATGGTGTTTCCTTCAGGCTGCATGATGTTTCCTACGGAATGCGCGACGGTGCCTACGGGACACTTGATGCTTACTGCTGAGCACAGCCTGGGCGCTTGTGAATGGCGGCATTTTGGTTGATGTGATTAGGACTGCGCAACGGCCAACTTCAGCGGCGCGTGGAGCGCGCCGACCACTGGCGGGGTTGGGCTACGGTCATGTCGTGAAATAATGACTTTGCTTTGGCGCGCATCATCTGACGGTGTCAAGTAATTTGTGTAAATGGTCTTGAGTCAGTGCGTGCTGGTTAGGGTAACGAGACTCTGCCTTCGAACACAATGGCGAATTGCTGCAAGGCGCGGTGCCAGTCACGAATGGGCATCGTCCACTTCTGGCT
>JBBPZQ010000139.1:0-47508 GCA_038198935.1 Anaerolineae bacterium | reverse complement strand
CCGGCGCTTGCTGCGATCGCGCTGAATCGCACGGGTATGACGGTCGGAACTCGTTTTCTTTGGTTGTTCAGGTGCAGCATCTAATGGGGCCATGCTTCTCTGATACATCAGCATGGCGCGAATCACAAACTTGACAGTTTGACCGTTACCTTAACTTGTGACCAATGCACTAAGGGCAGATTTACAAAGAAGGTGTAGGGCATCACTTCTGGTGGCATGCTGTTGAGGGTGTTGGATGGAAATGGGTTCGGCGCATCGCGCAAAGGCGCGGTGGTCGTGATCCACACTGCCGCGCTAGCCTCAACCTCTTCGGCGCTCGCCGACGGTGCTGATGAACTGATCGGCATCGAGCCTGTCGTAGACGCCTTGATTTTGATTGCATACACACCCGGCGCAGTCGTCCCAGATACCATCCAGCCCAACTGGTACTGGCCGTTGGCGTCTGTCGTCAGGGTACCGCCAAAATTCACCGAAGGGATCTGCTGGCCGTTGGCGAAAATCGTGAGCCCCGTAAACTCTGGCATGTCGGAGGCCACCAGCACGAGCGGGCTGCCCGGCTTTGCCGTGTTGTAGTTGAAGCGCGCCTCGGGGCGTTTCACACCTTCCAGCCCCACAACCGGAGCCGGTAGTTTGTGGTCAATGCTGGTGCCGTCGCCGAGCTGTCCCCAATAGTTGTTGCCCCAACATTGCACCTTACTGTTGGACAATAGCGCGCACGAATGTCCCCAGGAATATAAACCACCGTCTGTGCCAATGGCTTGCACGAAGCCATACAGCCCCTGCACATCCACAGGCACCCAGCGATCCGTCGTCGTATTGTCGCCAAGCTGACTATAGTTATTCTTTCCCCAGCACTGCGCCTTGCCTAGCGTCCGGACGGCGCACGTCTGATAGCCGCCTGCGGCAATCGAGAGCGCATCACGACTGATCACTTCGACGGCTGTCTTCTGATTCATGGTCGTGTTGTTGCCGATTTGCCCGTTGCTGTTGCTGCCCCAGCATTTCACCTTGCCCGCGGTGTGCAGCGCACAGTTGTGATACCAGCCGGCGGCGATTCCGCTCACGTCGCCATCCAACCCGATCACGTCTACGGGCGACGGCGAATCGGCGTTGCCGTTGTTGCCCAACTGTCCATAACCGTTATGGCCCCAGCACTTCACTGTGCGGTTGGACAGCAGCGCGCAGCTATGGAGATAGCCAGTGCTTACGGCGAGGGCTGTTGCGCCCAGCCCGACCACATCTAGCGGCGCAGCAGAGACGGAGGTGCCGGAGGGTCCGATGCCGAGTTGACCGTAGCTGTTGGCGCCCCAGCATTTGATGCCACCGCTGTTCATCACCGCACAACTGTGCTGGCCGCCTGCGTCCACAGAGGCAGCGCTGCCATTCAAGGCGGCTACTTTGAAGGGATACAGTTGATCGCTGGACGAGGTTGAGCCTGTTTGCCGGTAAGCATTCCACCCCCAGCAAAGTACGTCATTGTTGACGGTTGCTGCGCAGGCATGGTCACCGCCGCCGGACACCTGTCGTAACTGATCCGATGGCTGGAGCCGTACATCCACCGGCGTGGAACGATTGATCGTTGTGCCATCGCCGATTCTTCCGTTTTGGCCGGCGCCCCACGCTTTGAGCGCGCCATCTGGCAACAAGGCGTAGTTGGCAACCCCGCCAACCGAGAGACCGCTGACCACGACAGCTTGTGGCATGGGCATTGTGCGGCCGTGTGCAGGCTGCGATGTCGCCATCAGCGGTATCACGACCAGCAAAAACGCAATTGACGCTACAAGTTTGATTTTCATGTTTCCTCCTTGAGTTGTTCAGGCTCAACGTGTGCGCGCGTCGCTGATGGCAGCGGCAACGTGAGGCGTTCCATCAAGGTCTGCCACAAATCCATCGCGCCGATGAACGACGCGCGCCATTCGTCCATGCTGGATGGCTGTGTGATTTGTCCGCGCACGGTTTGCGTGCCATCGTCGTCCATGAGGACCCTGACGACGAACGTGTAAAAGTGTCGCATCGTTGTCTTCGACAGACAGTTTAGCAAAGGCAACTGCCAATGAACTGCCAGCGACGACGGAGGACGGAATGATTAAGCGTTACGAATGGAAGCCGCAAGTGCTTGGAGGTCGGTGCGTGGAAAGATTTGGAGGTCAGTGCGGAGAGCGCGTTCGAGGTCACGGTACAATCGCAATGCGCCCGGTCGGTCATTCAAGGCGAGGCACGCCTTCATGCCGAGCCAAACTGCATCTTCGCGCCACACATCACGCTTCAGGATTTTGTTGCAAGCGTCGAGCGCAGCTTGCGGATTGTCGGCAGCCAGTTGTTGTTGGGCGTGGACGTGCAGTGCGCGCACGTACAATTCGGCCAACTGTTCGCGCCGCTCGGTCGGCCAGTCGGCATAGCGGTCGAGGGGGAAGAGGTCGCCTTGGTAAGAGGTGAGCAGATGTTCATCCACGAATCTCCGCGAATCTTCACCAAGCATTCGTGAAGATTCGCGGAGATTCGTGGATAACTTTTTCTCGAAGTCCTCAAAGTCCACAGAGGAACCAGAATGCAAGCGCAATTCGACTTGCTCGGCTTCGACGAACAGGTAGCGCGAAGGGAACTTGTCGGGCAGATCGGGGTCGAGGATGCGCCGTAAGGTGGATGTGGCATGATGCAGAAAAGTCTGTGCGGCTTGCGGCGATTGTGTTGGACACAACGCCTCATAGATCAGATCGCGGCTGGCACGCTTTTGCAGCTGTAACAGCAGGAAGCGAAACAGTTCGCCCGCACGTCGCTGCTGCCACTCGCGTTCGGCGATGAGCCGCCGTCCTTGCCACACCGCGAACTGGCCCAGCCCGACGATACGCAACGGCAACGGTTCCACTGTCGCCAGTTGGTCGAGCATCGTCTCAGCTGACTTGCGAACTTCGGCATCGCGGCTGCGAGCGTGTGCGGCGACCAGTGGGAAGGCCAGCGCGCGTTCGCGTTCGAGGATGAATCCGTAACCACCGACTTTGATGCGCCGTGTTGCATCGAGCCAAGTCGCGTCGGCACCCGTCGTGAACTCAGTCGAAGGATCGTCATGCGCTTGTTGATGACGCAAGGCGACCAGCAGAAACGTCCCTTCCGCCGCGAGATAGTCCGCGCCGAGTTGCTTGGCGATGGCGAGCGCGGCGAGCAGATCCGCGTGGGCGGCGGCGAAGTCGTCCAACGCCCACCATGCGCGCGCGCGCGCCACCAATGCGACGGCTTCTTCAAATTGGCCATTGAAACGTTGGGCAAAAGTCAGCGCCTCCTGCGCCCACGTCAGCGCGCCCGCCGCATCAGATTGCCCGCGTTGGAAGCGGCTGAATGCTGTGCGTAGCCAGTGATTCAGTTTGCCGATGCCCGTCGTCTCGGCGATGGCGCGCGCGCGTCGCAACTCATCTTCAGCGCGCTCGAAATCGTCTTCGTCCATCGCCAGGCGCGCGACGAACAGGTGATAGGCACCCTCCGCAAGGGAACTGGTCGGCGCGAAAGGCTTCAGGTCGGCCAGGGCTTGTCTCGCGGCTTCGCGCTGGTTCGTCATCAAATGAATCCACGCCCTGCCCATCGCATGACGGTCTGAGTGAATCCCCATTTCTAGCATCAGGCGCTGGAATTCATCCAGCGTGGCCAACGACAGCGCGAATTGACCACGGTCGCGCTGCAACAGGGAGAAGTTGAGCAAGGCAGTGGAAAGGTGTATGAATTGGCCGAGTTGCCTGCTCAACTGGATGGCTTGCTGAAAGCAAGCCTCTGCTTTGGACCAATCGTTCGTGTCAAATGCACATAAGCCGAGGATGATGAGCGCGCGCGGTGAATCGGGCGCGTCGTCGGCACGCTTGAGCGCTTCCGAGGCAAAGTGCACACTCTGGCGATAGGTGTTGTTAAAGTAGTGCGTGGACGCCAGTTGCGCGTAAGCAGTCACAATCACGTTGGCCCAGCCGTGCTGCTCGGCGATACTCAATGCCTGCTGCGCGCGCGCCAATGCCGCCGCAATATCGCCGCGCAGATCGTGCATGCGCGCTTCGGCGAGGATGATCTCGGTTTGTTCTTCGGGTGTGAAGGCGGTCGCGCCGTCGGCAATGCGCTGCCAGAGGGGCGCGAGTTGAGGGCGGCCCCTAAAAGCTGGAGCCAGTTCGTTCAACGCAATGGAGGTAGTGCTCAATCTATGCCTAGCCGTAAAAATGGGACGTGTGTTGGGTCGGCATTATACATGATTGACGCCGACGCGCAACAATGATACGCGCCGTTTGCCCACGCACGCGTTGCGGATGCGATAAGCAAACGGCTGACGGGCGCGTCGCGGCCGGGGCGCGGATGTCAATCGAGCCGACGGCGACTGGGAGGCACGGGATCACGCCAAGAGTTGAATCTCCATTTGCGTTGGCTCAACAGCAAACAAAGGGCGCAAAGTCAAAATTACTTTGCGCCTTTTGTCCTATAGCGCACGCACCGTTCGGCCCGCGATAGACGGGTTCGCGTCGAGCCGCGCCAGTTGCTTTGTCAATGGCGGTGCGCGTGGCACACGATTGCAAACTTTGTTACACTATGCGGCAAGATCGGTGCTTGAAGGAGTTGTATGTCCATTTCACAGTTGTTGAAGTTTCCCAGTGATTTCATTTGGGGCGCGGCGACATCGGCGTATCAAATCGAAGGCGCGTGCGACGAAGGTGGACGCGGCACTTCGATCTGGGATACGTTCAGTCAACAGCCCAAGCGCATTCGCGGCGGCGACAGCGGCGCGATGGCGTGCGATTTTTACCATCGCTACGAATCCGATATCGAGCTGATGAGCCAACTCGGTTTGCAAGCGTATCGCTTTTCGATAGCGTGGCCCCGCATCGTGCCCAATGGCATCGGCGCCATCAATCAAGCCGGACTGGATTATTACTCGCGTCTGGTGGACGTGCTGCTCGCGAAAAACATTCAACCGTTCCCGACGCTGTTCCACTGGGACTTGCCGCAGCCACTGCAAGATAAAGGCGGCTGGATGAGGCGCGACACGGCGAAGTATTTCGCCGACTATGCGCGCACGGTCGTCGCGCGCCTGAGCGACCGCGTGCCGAATTGGATCACGCACAACGAGCCATGGGTCGCCGCGTTCGTGGGCCACTTATACGGCGAGCACGCGCCCGGTATGCACAATCCATTCGCAGCCGTGTCCGCGATGCATCACCTTTTGCTCTCGCACGGTCTCGCCGTGCAGGCGATGCGCGCGGCGGCGCGGCAGCCGCTCAAGATCGGCATCACGCTCAATCTGTCGCCCGTGTATGCAGCCAAGCCCGGCGGCTGGGATGACAGCGCGGTCAAGTTCAGCGATGCGTTCCTGAACCGCATCGCGCTCGACCCCGTGCTGAAAGGCGAGTATCCGTCGTTCCTGCCGAGTTGGATTTGGAACTGGCTCTCGCGCGGCGTGATTCAATCCGACGATCTGAAAACGATTTCCGTGCCGACGGATTTTCTCGGCATCAATTACTATCGTCGCACGGTGATGCGCTACATGCCGCTGATCCAATCGGTGCCTGTCTTTCCGAACGACAACGCGTACACCGATATGGGTTGGGAGGTCTATGCGCCGGGCTTGTACGAGTTGCTGATGCGTCTGAAGCGCGACTATGCCGTGCCGTACATCTTCATCACCGAGAACGGCGCGGCGTTCGCCGATGAAGTCGGCGAGGGGAAGATTCACGACACGAAGCGCATCCAATACTTACGCGATCATTTGGTGCAGATGCAGCGCGCGATTCAGGACGGCGTGCCGGTGCGCGGCTACTTTGTGTGGTCGCTGCTAGACAACTTTGAGTGGGCGCTCGGCTACAGCAAACGCTTCGGCGTCATCTACGTGGATTTCACAACGCAGCAGCGCATCGTGAAGGACAGCGGCTGGTGGTACGCACAAGTCATTCGCGAAAACGGCCTGCGCGCCGACACGCTGGATTTTACGCAGGCAAGCAGCCGTGCTCAAACTGCGGCGGCACTTGGATAAGAAAAGTCCAACAAAGGCTTGATCTATATTTGGAGGTTCTATGCAAATCCTCGACCCCACCGACGAGCGCGTGCCAATTCGGCGCACACTGACGGCGCGACCCGCGACGCTCGCGGGCACGGTCGCCCTGCTCGACATCAGCAAGCCGCGCGGCGACGTGCTGATGGATCGGCTCGCGGCGCGCCTGAGCGAGATGCTGCCCGATGTGAAATTCGCGCGCTATCGCAAACCGACCTACACCAAGCCTGCGCCCGAAGACTTGCGGCGCAAGATCCTGCAAGAAGCCGGCTTCGTCATCGAAGCGCTCGCCGACTGAGGCTCGTGCACGACGTGCAGTGTGCACGACAGCGTGTGGTTTGAGATTCAGGGAAAGCCTGCGGTGTTCATTGCCTCATCCGCATTCGACCATGCCGCGCAGACGCAAGCCGATGCGCTGGGCTTGCCCGACGTGCGCCGCGTCTTCGTGCCGCACCCCATTCAGGACGCGACCGACGACGAGATGCGTGCGAAGGCGGACGCGATTGTGGAAGAGGTGATTGAGGCGCTGACGCTTGCTGACGCATAACTCGGAATTATTCGCCGTATCCCGCAGTACGCATTACTCGACCACGATTTTTTCCAAGTCCTGCTGCGCTTCTGGATAACTCATCTTCAGGTCTGCCAGCGCATCCACGATCACGCGGGCGACGACGAGGTTGCGGTACCATTTGTGGTTGGCGGGCACGATGTACCACGGCGCCCAATCAGTGCTAGTCTTGGACAGGACCGCTTCGTAGGCTTGCATGTACTCATCCCACAACTTGCGCTCGTGGATGTCCTCCTCGTTGAACTTCCAATGCTTGGTCGGATCGTCGAGCCGCGACTGCAAGCGCTTCTTCTGCTCGGCGCGGTCAATGTGTAAATAAAATTTCAGAATGGTCGTGCCTTCTTCGGCGAGCATCCGCTCGAAGTCGCGGATCTGCTCGTAGCGGCGCTTCCAGATTTCGTCGGGCACAAGCTTGTGCACGCGCACGACGAGCACATCCTCGTAGTGACTGCGGTTGAAGATGACCAACTCGCCTTTGGCCGGCACATGCTGATGCGCGCGCCACAAATAATCGTGATCGAGTTCGTCATGCGTCGGCGCTTTGAATGACTGCACCTTCACGCCCTGCGGGTTGACGCCCTCAAAGACGCGACGGATCGTGCCATCCTTGCCGCCCGTGTCCATCGCCTGCAAGACAATCAGCACTTTATGTTTGTGCTCGGCATAGAGCAACTCTTGCAATTGCTCTAATTTTCGGTTCAGCGCCTGCTGTTCCGCATTGGCGTCCTGCTTGTTAGATTTAAATGCCGAATGATCGTCGGCAGCCCAATCGTTCAGATTAACGTTCGTGTCGGGTTTGATGCGATAATGTTTCATGACCACTCCGCTGACATCCTCAGCGATTTCGTTTTACCAGCAAATCCGTCCACTCACACTGTTCAGGGATTAGAGGACAAGACTGCTCGCGCTCAATAGCGTCTGAGAACACGATTGGATCGCCGCGCTGATGAGCGCACGCGTGCCGCACATTATTCGTGGCCCGGGTCGTCATTTGCCAACGGCTCGGTGAACTTCCGTCCGACATCGGCAAGCGAGCCACTCAGGTCTTCCCCCTCGGGTTTCTTTCCACTCGTCACCCACGCGACCAAATCGTTCCACGCGCGGATGCGCTCGGCAGGCGAGAAGTCGCAGTGCTTGTAGCGCCGCACTGCACGCTGCACGAACAAATCACTGGTGCCCGCCGCGTTCACCGTCGCGCGGTACTGTTGCTCCAGCAAGATCGGCACGAAGAAGTCGCCCACGTCGTGTATTGTGAGCAGCGGCACCTTCAAGTTGCCCTTGAAGCGCGTGAACTCATAGTGTGAATCGAAGCTGCGCGCATTCGGGTCGGCGGCGACACGCTTGATGCCTGAGTTGAGCTGCTCGTCACTCACACCCAAGCCATCGTCCACGTGATACTTCACGTCCACATTCGTCGCCGCGCGACCTTTGAACGATGGATCGAGCAGCACGCCAACTCCACCCTCGAAGTCGGACTTGTAACGTTCGCCAAATCCTTCTAGCGCAAACGGCCGATGGCCACCGGTCAGATGGATGACGGCGCTGCGGAACTGCTTGCCTTTGTCGGTGAGTTTGTCGGGCGCGTCGCCGAGCGTAGCGTATATTTTGCTCAACAACGCACCCGCGCCTTGCACGTCGCCTTTGCTTAACGTGGTTGGATCCACATTGGCGAAGTAGCCGCCGAGCAGCACGTAACTGAGCAGGTAATCGAATTCGCCGATGCCGCTCACCACGCCGCACTCGCTCAAGCCGGCCGCGTAGATGTCGGGATATTGTTCGAGCGAGGCGACCACGACGTGCCCGCCCATCGAAGAGCCGTAGATGTACGTGCGTTTCGGCGAGCCGAACTTTTGTTTGAACAACTCGCGCAAGATAAGCGTATCTTGCACGCCGTCATCGGGATTGTAGCCGTTTGCGCGATACGACGAGGCAGCCCACGCAAAGCCTTGCTGAATAGCCAGTTCACGCACCGGCAGATTGGTGATCGTGAGCTGCGGGGTAGTGCCGCGATAGCCATGCGCGTACAGCACGAGCTCGCCATTCCACGTGTCGGGCATCTCGATGCGATAACCCGCGCCCGCCACTTGGCCCGCGTATGCCTTTGCGCCGTCGAGCGCTTTGAATGTTGGGTCTTGCACGTTCGAGTTCGGCGCGAGCGATGGGATCGCGATCACACGCGCACTCGCCGTTGCCGTCGGCGCGAGCACAGCGGTTGGCGCGGACGGCTGCGCGCTGCCGCAAGCCGTGCTGAGGCACAATGCCATGACGGCAATGATCAGTCTCAATTTCTTCATGCTCTGTCCTCGCAAGCGCAACGGTGTCCTCGCCGCATTCGATTGCACGACAATTTAGCCGCTGAAATGTTCGTAGATGAGTTTGGAGACCTGCGCCAGCAGCACGCGCCCTTCGTGGTCGGGCGTCGCGCGCGTGTCCTTCGAGTCTTGGCTGAGCAGCGCGACAGCATAGGTGAACTGCGGCGTATAAACAAGTCCGACATTGTTGCGCACGCCTGTGCTGTAAAGCGTGCCCGTCTTGTGCGCAATCACAATTGTCGGCTCACCTTCATCGGGCCGCACGAACTGGTACGGCAGCCCGGCCGCGATCACGCCTTCCGTCTGCACGCGCTTGAGAATGTTGATCAGACGATCACAGGCGTCGCCCATAATGCACTCGCGCTGCTCGATCTGCTTGAGCAGCGCCACCATTTCGTTCGCGGTCGTCGGCGACAGTTCGCCCTTGCCCGTCGGCGTGTCTGACTGGTGTGTTTGGTCAACGAGAATCTTGCCCATCAGCCGCGTATGCGTCAGACCGAGTTGCTGCATCGTGTCGTTCACATTCTCGCTGCCGACCTGATCAATAATCATGTTCGTCGCAGTGTTGTCGCTGATCACCATCATCAGCGCGAGCAAGTCTTCGAGTGTCGGGTTAAGTCCCGCGCGCAATTCTTTGAGGATGCCAGAACCAATCACCTTGTCCAAGTCATTGAGTTCAACGCGCTGATCGAAAGACAATCGCCCCGCGTCCACTTGCCGAAAGAACTCGACCAGCACGGGCAACTTGATGACACTCGCCGAGTAAAACGTTTCGTCGGCATTGAATGCTAACCGCTCACCCGTATCGAGCCGCTCCGCGCAGACGCCAATCTTGCCGGTGAAGTTTGCTGCAAGTCCAGAGATTTTCCTTGTGAAGTCGCCCATCTCGATCATCCTGGATGATATATCAGTGGCACACGTTGTGGCTTCTAAGATATTATCACATTCGAGAATGGCAGTTAACATGAAAACGATTGAACGCTATCGCGGTTGTCTGCTCGGCCTTGCCGTTGGGGATGCTGTCGGTACGACACTGGAGTTCTCTCCGCCCGGCACATTCGCGCCGATTGACGACATGCTCGGCGGCGGCCCGTTCGGCTTGCGCGCGGGCGAATGGACTGATGACACCTCAATGGCGCTGTGCTTGGCGGAGAGTCTGGTTGAGTGTAAAGGCTTCGATCCTGCTGACCAGATGCGCCGCTACGTGCAGTGGTGGCGCAGTGGTCACCTCAGTAGTAATGGACGCTGTTTCGATATTGGCAACACCGTCAGTGCCGCATTGGGTCGCTTCGAGCGCACGGGTGAGCCGTATGCCGGCTCTACCGATTCATTCTCGGCGGGCAACGGCTCGCTCATGCGGCTCGCGCCCGTGCCGATGTTCTATGCGCAGCATCCAACAAAAGCCA
The DNA here is from genome assembly GCA_038198935.1 of Anaerolineae bacterium. Taxonomy (GTDB): domain Bacteria; phylum Chloroflexota; class Anaerolineae; order JACRMK01; family JACRMK01; genus JBBPZQ01. The sequence continues at coordinate 37,212 of JBBPZQ010000139.1, read as the reverse complement.
TCGAGAAGTCGGGTGAGAGTTCGCGCACGACGCATGGCACACCTACGGCGGTTGATGCCTGTCGCTATCTCGGCGGGTTAATGGTCGGCGCTTTGCGCGGTGCGTCAAAAGCAGAACTACTCTCGGAGCGATATGCGCCCGTGCCCGACTATTGGCGCTCGCATCCACTCGTGCCGCAGATTGATGAGATTGCGGCGGGGTCATTCAAGCGCCGCAATCCGCCAGAGATTCAAGGTACGGGCTACTTGGTCAAGTCACTCGAAGCGGCGCTGTGGGCATTTTATCATAGCGATTCGTTCCGCGACGGCTGCTTGCTGGCAGTCAATCTCGGCAATGATGCCGACACGACGGGCGCGGTGTATGGACAAATAGCGGGCGCGTTCTATGGCGAGCAGAATATTCCGCCAACGTGGCGTGACAGACTCGCACAACGCGACATGATCGGGTCACTGGCAGAGCGTCTTCTGTCATAATCTCTACCAAAGAGCATCATCGAGTGTGGTTGCAAAGAGCGGACGGAGAGAAGAGAGAGGAGTTGTTGTAAGAACGATTCGGCCATCTTGAATTATTGGAACGGTAGCGCAGTGGCCGTTAGACCTGAAACGCAAATGCACGTGATGAACGTTCAACGCGTCGCCAAGTGCGCGCCGTAGAAGTGCAGTTCCTCGTCGAGGTGGCTGCCGAAGAAGTCGCCGTCGTGCCCGCCGGAACGAACGTGTAATTCATAGCGCGCATTTTTCTGATCGAGCAAGCGGCAAAACGCTTGTGTGCGCTCCAGCCACGCATCCTGATCGCCGCTCAAAATATACGTGGCGAGCGGCATCAGTGCGTTGGCTCGCTCGGCGAGGACGAAGGGATCATAGCGCGAGTAATAGTCGGCGTCGCCAAAGAACGGCGGCGTGTCCGGGTCGCCGATGCGGCGCAGCGTTGGACTGCGCAGCGCGACAACGCCGAATTCGTCCGGATGATTGAGCGCGATCTGCATTGCGCCGAGTCCACCCATCGAGAGTCCGCCGATGGCGCGGTTCGCGCGGGCCGCGAGCGTGCGATAGTTCGCATCAACCAACGGCACCACTTCGCCAGAAACGTAATCCGCCCAACGCGCGCCATCGCCCGCGTGATTCATCCAATACGCGTGGCCTCCTTCGGGCGCTACGATGATGAACGGTGGAATCTGCTCGGCGCGCATCAGCGCATCGGCGACTTGATACGTGCCATACAAGTTCCATTCGCTGTTGCTGCTGTGCACATCCCAGCCGCCCCAGCCGTGCAGCAAGTACACCACCGGATAAAGGCGGCCATCGTCGAAATAACCGGGCGGCAATAAGATTTGCATGCTGCATGCGATACGCGGCTCATCGGAGTCCGCCCAATGGCAATCGCCGATTTCGTCGGGTAGCGGTTGCGATGGGTGCATACTGCCGACGATGGCTGAGCTCTCGATCTCGCGCTGCTGCAAGTTGCCGCGTGCGCCTTGTGAAAATGTCTGTGCAGGAGCGAGACTAATTGGCGCGGGTGGCGGCTCCATCACGACCGACTTGACGGCAGGCGTGGCGTGCGGCTGCGTCGAGTGCGGCGTGCTTGTGTTCGAGGAATGCGCCAGCCAGAGGAGCAGGCCGCCCAGTGCGATCAAGCCAATGCCGATGATCAGGCGCGAAGATAACGATTGTGACATGCTGAATTGAAGAACGAGTTACTCAGTGCGCACCCGCGCTGCGCTTTGCGTTCGGCGTGACCGTGAACCGCGGCCGCCGAATGTCCATCGCATGCGCAATCGTCGCGCGCTCGCCTTCTGAAAGTTTGGACAGCCGCTTCGCCAACATCGTTGACCCAGTATATGGTTGCGCCACGTTGAGTCTCAATCTCTATCGGCGCCTTGGCCGTGTCTTGACCTGCACCCTATTGCGCTACGCATTTTAATGCACGTGACTTCACGCCGATCTTACGGCATTTGATAATCAATCGGTCTGTTCAGGCGCTGTCATTGTTGGAAAAGCCGAGAGCGCAAGCCGCACCGCGTCGTCCACGTTCAGTGCGCGCCCTTCGGCCCACATACGCTCGAACAGCGCATCGCCGAGCAGCGTGCGCACGAGCGCAATGTTTCGCTCCACCTCGCCGCGATTGGCTGGCGAGACTACCGTGCCCAATTCTTCGCTCAGTTTCAGAGACGCGCCGATTAAGCGCGCGGCGCTCTCGCCATCGCCCAGACGATACAGCGTCATGCCGATCACGCCGAACGAATTTGCCAAGTCGGTGCGGTTGCCCAGTTGCTGACGAATGGCGATGCTCTCGCGCAAGAGCGACAGCGCCTCCGCATAATCGCCCAAATCGTAACGCACTTCTGCCAGCCCGTGCAGCGCGTGACTCAGCGGCTTCGGTGCGTCAATCTCGCGACTGACCGTCGCGCATTCGCGATAGAATTCTTCGGCGCGCAACAGATTGCCGAGACGCCGCTGCACGATGGCGAGATTGTTCAGCGGCGGCAGCAACGCCGGCTTATCGCCAAGTCTGCGTCGCACGACCAATGCTTTCTCCATCAACTCGCCCGCATGAGCGTAGTCGCCTTGACTGCCGCCGATGATCGCGAGCGTCTCCAGCGAGCGGCACATTCCAGACTCGTCGCCCAAATATTGCTGAATTTCTAATGCCTCTTCCTGATTTTGTTGTGCGCTCTGGAAGTCGCCTTGCAACTGCGCCAGTCGCCCGCTGTAGTTCAGCACACGCGCGCGCACTTCGCTCGGCGCATCGTCCAGCGCCAGCGCCTTCGCCATCCACGTTCGGCCCTCGCTCAAGTAGCCGCGCACATGCCAGAAATGATAGAGCATGTCCACGAGGTTCAATGCAAGCTCTGACCGCTCTCGTGATACGCTCGCCCACGTCAATGCTGCACGCAAATTGTTGTGCTCCAGCTCTAAGCGGTTGAGCCATTGCGCCTGCTCGCCGCCACTGAGCAGATGCGGCTTTGCCGTCTGTGCCAACCTCAAGTAATGCTCGGCGTGCAACTGCCGCGCGCGCTCCAATTGTCCGCGCGCCTCCAATTTCGCATACGCATATTCACGGATGGACTCCAGCATCGTGTAGCGTGGCGCGCCTGCGCGTGAAAGCTCGTAGCGGAGCAGACTCTTCTCGACGAGAGCGTGCAGAGTGGAGCGTTGAGACCGCGCTGCACCGGCCTTCAAGTCTCCTATCTCCACGCTCTGATCGCTTATGGCTTCATCGTCACAACCGCCGACAAACACACTCAACCGCTCGAACAACGTCTGCTCGTCGGCGTCCAGCCGCTCGTAGCTCCAGTCAATCGCGCCGCTGAGCGACTGTTGGCGCGGAGACTGGTCGCGTGGTCCGCCCGTGAGCAGCACGAGGCGACTGCTCAATTGCTCGAACAACTGCGCGGTCGGCAGCCACTTCACGTGCGCGGCAGCCATCTCGATGGCGAGCGGCAAGCCATCCAGCCACGCGCAGATGCGCGCTACGTCCGACAGGTTGTCGGGCGATAACTTGAACGACGGCTGGGTTGCGCGCGCGCGCTCCGCGAACAACAGGATCGAAGGGAAGCGCGCATAGAACGAGCGCGCCTGCGTGCTGGGCAGATGATGCGCGTCGGGAAAATCGAGCGCGGGCACCGGGTACTCGTGCTCGCCATACACGCGCAGCACTTCGCGGCTGGTGACTAGCGCCTTGACGCGCGGCGCACTCAGCAGCAGCTCCGTCAGCAGTGGGGCTGCCGCCACGACCTGCTCGAAATTGTCGAGCACGAGCAGCAGACTCTTGTCGTGCAAGAAACGCCTGAGCGCATCGCTCAGCGTCTCGCGTCCACTCTCGCGCACCTCCAACGACTGTGCGATGGTGACGGCGAGCAGCGCGGCATCGCTGATGGGTGAGAGTGAAACAAAATGCGCGCCGTCGCCGAAGTCCGCCGTCACTTCGTGCGCGACCGCAATGGCGAGGCGCGTCTTGCCCGTGCCGGGTGGACCCGTCAGCGTGAGCAGTCGCACGCTCGGTTGGCGCAGCAGTTCACACACAGCGCGCAACTCGCGCTTGCGGCCCACGAACGAAGTGAGCGGAGCCGGAAGAAAAGCGACGGCGGACGGTGAACGACGGACAACAGCTGATTGACCGCCATCTGCCGATTGCTGTCCACCGTCGAACCTGGTGCGGCTTCCTCTTGCGAACTCGACGAACGTTGCATGTTGATCGGCCGGCACAGCGAGCGCGGCGGCGAGCGAACCCGCCAGCTGCTTTGACGCGCGCAGGTCGGCGGCTTCGAGGCGGCGAATCGTGCTGACGGAGCAATGCGCGCGCTGCGCCAGTTGCTCGCGCGTCAGGTCGAGCGTCTTGCGGCGCCGCCGCAGCCACGCAGCAAATGGAGCGAGGTCGGACATGACCTGATTATATCGCATGGTGCAACGTTTGTGTCATAAAAAGTGTCAGTGTGTGCTACTGACGGCATGAGGCGCGCGGGCTATGATGGCAACAGCAGTTCGTGGAAGTTGGAAGCGAACACGGGCGAAGTCTTCAGTTGAGGAGGAATGTGATGCAAAAGACAAAATATTTTCTGGTGCTGTTGTTCGCCATTGGCGCGCTGTACGTCGCCGCGCAGTCCGCGCCCGTACAGGCGCAGCCGTCTGCGGCGCCGACCGCGCCCAAAGCCACTATCCTCGTCAACACCTATCTCGATCAATGGGATGACGATGCGAACCCAGCCAGCGCGAATACGTTTTGCTCACTGCGTGAGGCGCTGGACAAAGCGTTCGGCAGCGGCAACCGTGGCTGCGGCGCGACGCCGCCCAACGTCAACGAGTTCGACATCAAGTTCATCGGCTCGGGCACCTTCAAACTCACGCTCGACGGCGAATTACCAATGGTCGGCGGAACGGGAAAGATCGTCAACATTGATGCGTGGGGTGTGATCATTGACGGCGGCTACCCGAATCGCTTCGACGGTATCTTTCACGTCGTCGGCGGCACGCTCAATCTCAAGAACATCACGTTGCAGAACGGCAACCGCCGTGGCGGCGGCGCGATCTGGATGAACGGCGGCACCGTCACCGCGAACAAGGTGACGTTCAAGAACAATCATGCGGTCGTTGATCCGTCGTCGGAGCAGAACGGCGGCGCGATCGAGGTGCAGACGGGCAATCTCTTCGTGACGGAATCCGTCTTTGAAAACAACGAAGCGCTCAATGGCGGCGGGGCGGTCGCCACTGAGTATGGATATTTTTTCAAGACGAAGTTTATCGGCAATCAGGCGGCGCATGGCGGCGCGCTTTACATCCCCGATCCCACGACCGACCCGGTGCAAGTCGTCGAGTCGGAGTTCAAAGATAATCTCGCCAAACGCTCGCCGTTTGATCCAACCGATTCCAACTACAAGCCGTTTTCCGATCCCAATGGCGGCGGCGCGATCAGTAACAACGGACATCTCCAGTTGATCCGCACGCTGATCGAGAACAATCACGCCTCGGTGACGAAGGGCGGCGGCGGGATGGACAACACCGGTCTGGCGGAATTGGAAGATTGTGTGTTCACCAAGAACCGAGCCACCTCAGACGACAACTACGTGAAGGCGTTTGGCGGCGCGATCATCAACGGCGGGGTGATGCACATCAACCGCTGCTCGATACATGGCAACGAGTCGCAGGAGCGGGAGCGATTTTCAACCATCGGCCTGGCCAATTGTTCGCCTACAACACAACTATCGCCAACAACAATGCACTCAATCAGCATGGCGGGCTGGTGAACGACCATTTCGTTTACGAGTTCAACGCGTGGGGCGGAGAGGTGCACCTTTACCACACGACCATCGGCAAGAACACGGCGGGCGGATACAATTCGCTCTACTCGGAAGCGGATCGCAGCATCTGGTTGAGCAATTCGATCATTGACAGCGAGTGCGACAAGGTGCTGTACACGCACGGCCGCAGTGTGATCAGCGGTATCTGCGTGACCGTGCCCGATCCGCAGACGGACTTAGGGGCAAGCGTTGACATCTCCAACACCAATCCGCTCTTGCAGCCGCTCGCCAACGGCAGCGCGAACGTGCCCAACTATAAGGTGATGCCGATTGAGAGCAACAGTCCAGCGGTCAACATCGGCCGCGACGATCAGTGGGGCTGCAATGAAGCGCACGTCTTGCGCCACGACCAGAACCAAGCCTCGCGTCCTGTCGGCGCGTGTGATGCGGGCGCAATTGAAGTCGGCGAGCAGCCGCCGTTCTTCACGTCGAACCCGCTGCCGGGTCTGATTCAATTTCCAATCGTGGATAACACGCTCGGACAAACGGAGTCCACTGTCAGTCTCAGCATCAGCAATGCTGGCGGCGGCGCAATGACGTATGAGTTGATGGATATGGGCGGTAGCGCGTTCGCGACAAGTCAAACGCCGGCGGCGTCGCGCACGGGAACGCTGTTCAAGAATCAGCCGTTCACGTTCGGCTTCAAATGCACACCGCCGCTCGGCGAATACTGGCACGTGTTTGACATCGTGACCAATGCGCCCAACAAAAAGCGAGCGAGTTACAAGTTGCGCTGTACCGCCGTCGGCTCGCAGCAATTGGCGAGCATGAGCGAGCAGCCCGGCGCGTTCAATATGCCGACGGGCGCGCCCGGGCAAACGTCGAGCGCGACGATATATGCCACCAATCGCGGACACATGCCGCTCACGACCAACTACGGTTGGACGGACAGCAGTGCGATGTGGACGAGCACGGGCACGAAAGTGATGGGGCCCTCCGCGCAGAAGTTGCAGCCGCAAGGTGCGTCAGCGCTCACGCTCAATCCGGGCGAGACGCTGAAACTCGATTTGTCGTGCACGCCACCGGCCGCCGCCGTGTATGTCAACACGTTCGTCTTGACAACCGACGATCCGCTCGCGCCAAAGATCAACTATGACTCAGCGTGCGAGGGCGCGGTGGCGTGGCCCCCCGAAGCGTTGCAGCCCGGCGTGTTCACCAGCACACCGTCGCACATCGCGGGCATCGCCATCAGCCCCGAAGGCAATCAAGTCTTGGCGGGCGACTATGACGACCAGCTCGTGCGCGTCTTCAGCCGCAACGCGACGACGGGCGCGCTCAGCGCCTCCGCGCTGATTGGCTCGGCGGGCATGACGCAAATTTATGGCATTCAGTTCAGTCACGACGGCCAGAATGTTTACTACACGAGCCAGGCCGGCGATGGCGTGGTGAACTTCAGCCGCAATGGGACGAGCCTGAGCTTCGCGCAGGTGCTGACAACGGGCACGCGCTATCTGTGTGGCTACATACAGTTCTGCTCGATCGGCAGCATGAACGGCGCGCGCGGCGTCGCGGTCAGCCCCGACGACAAGTTTGTGTATGTGAGTGGCTACACGGACGGCTCGCTCACCGTGTTCAATCGCAATCTGTCCAGCGGTCTGCTCTCGTTCGCGCAAGCGATCACGCGCACGATTGCCGGCGTGAACGTGCTGGGCGGCGCGGCGCGCATCAGTGTCAGTCCCGACGGCGCGCATGTGTATGTGACGGCGGCGGCTGACGACACGCTGGCGGTGTTCAAGCGCACCAGTTCCGGACGGCTCAGTCTGGTCGCGTCGTACAAGGACGGCGTGGGCGGCATGAACTATTTGAACGGGCCGCAAGATGTAACGGTCAGCCCCGATGCAAACTTTGTGTATGTCACGTCGAACGCGGACAGCGCCATCAACGTTTTCACGCGCAGCACGGGCGACGGCCAACTCAGTCTGTCGAGCGTGATCACCGGCGTGATCAGCGCGTACGGCATTGCGACCACGCACGATAACGACGGCAAGCGCGTGTTCGTCGCGCAGTACGCAGGCGACAAAGTGATGGACTTCGGACGCAACGCCGACACGGGCGCGCTGAGTTTGGTCGGCACTTACAACTACATCTCGCCCACGTCGAACATCAATGGGCCCGTGTTCTTCGCCGTCAGTCCGGACAACCTGCATGTGTATGCTTCACTGTTCGACGGCCAAGGCGTGCGCTTGTTCGAGACCGTGCACAGCACGCCCGTGCTGGGCCAAATCTCGCCGGCGGCGGCGGTGGCTGGCACCAGCGCGTTCACGCTCACCGTCAAAGGCGGCCGCTTCTATCGCGACTCGAAGATCGTGTGGGGCGCGACACCGCTCACGACGATATTCGTGAACGACCATGAATTGAAGGCGCAGATTCCGTCGGGCTTCATCATGCCGACCGGTAATTTCGTGATCAAGGTGCGCAACGCGACGCCGGGCGGCGGCGATTCAGCCGCGGCGACGTTCGCCGTCGTGCCAGCGGGCACTCCGCTCGTGCCGTCCATCGAAAGCGTCGAGCCGCCGGAGGCATCCTTCGGCGGCGGCGACCTCAGCGTGTTGATTCATGGCGCGAACTTTGCAGCAAACGCGCAGGTCACCTACAATGGCAAAGCCGTGCCGACCACGTTCATCAACTCGCAGACTCTGCAAGTGCTGTTGAGCGCAGCAATCTTGCAAGCACCGGGCACGGGCGGGCTAGCTGTCTCGAATGGCGGCGCTGCGCTTGCCGCCTTCAGCGCGAGCGCAGTTGCCAGCAATAACTCCAGCGTGGTGGGCTTCAGCATATCGGCAGCGGATAAGAATGCTCTGCCGTCGGTTACCGCCGTCGCGCCATCGTCGGTGGTGTCAGGCAGCGCGGCAATTTGGGTCACGCTCTCGGGTCACAACTTCTCGACCGATCCGCAAGCGCAGTCGGTCGGGCGCTGGAATGGCCAAGCGCGCAGCACCGTCATTGTGAATGCGGCGGAACTGAAGATGCTCGTGAGCAGCGACGATCTGCGCACCGCGTCTGACGCGCTCATCAGCGTGTTGACGCCGAACGTCGGCGAGTCCGAGCCGCTCGCGTTTAAGGTTCGCTTGCCGAGCGAGAAACCCGTACCCGTGCTGACGAGCGTGGTAGTGGCTGGGACGACGCTCTACGTCAACGGCAGCGACTTCGACGCAGGCGCGCAAGTGCGCATCAACGGCGTGCCACGCGCGGCGACGTTCGTCAACGGTAGCCAACTCAAAGTCACGCTCACGACGGCGGACAGCGGCGGCGTGTTGACAGTCACGAATCCAACGCCGGGCGGCGGCACGTCCAACGAACTGCCCTTCGTCGTGCGCTTCATCATGCTGCCGCTCATCAGGCGTTGAAGTCAAGCCCTCGCGGGTATCGAAAACCTGCGAGGGCGGGTGTGGGAGACCTTACGATGAAATATCGAACGCTCGCCGCGTGGCAAACCATCGTGTTGAGTCTGCTGTGGATTGCCGCCATCGGCGCGGCTGCGCTGCTCGTGCTGGTGCAGCCGATCAATCAGCCGGTGGGCCCACTGGTCATCTTGCTCATCATCGCGCCGTTCGTGCTCGCGCTGATCGCCAGTCTGCCGATCATGCTGAATCCGCGCGGCGCGGTGCGCGATGCCACGGCAGCGCCATTGGCGTTGGCGAATCAGAACGATGCGTTCTCGGTCGTGACTGGCCAAGTGCGCACGCCGTCGGGCGACACGAAAGCCATCCGCGTGATCGTGCCGACGGTGTTTGGGCCCGACGCGTCGCTGGTCGAGGACGCCTTCAGCGCGGGCGCGACATCCAGCATCGCCTCGGGCACGCAGCATGTCGCGCGTGAAGAGACGCTCGACTTCGCGCTGCAAGCGGCGCGCGAGCAACATCCGAACAGCATGTGGGTCGGCGAACCCGTCATCCGCGACGCGAACGAGAGTGAGCGCGCGCAGGCATTGCGCGACGGTGTGAATGCCAAGTTTGTGCTCTGACACGCCGACGATGGAGAATGCGAATGGATCCGAACGACATCATCCGATGGTTCAGCGCCGGCGCAGGCGGCTTGGGACTGCTCTCAGGCGCGCTGACCTGTGTGCTCGTGCCCGGCTGCGCTATTGCGATCCTCGCCATCTTTGGTGTGGCGCTGTATAGACGCTCGCGGCAAGCCAACGCAGCGCTTCAATCGGCGCAGCAGTGGCACAGCACGACGGGCACGGTGCTGATGTCGCAAGTCGCCGTGCAGCGCACGGGACGCAGCCGCCACGTCTATCCGCGTATCGTATATCAGTACGTCGTGAACGGACAAGCGTATACGGGGCAGCGTATACGCGCCGGCGATCAGTTCCTGCGCGTCCGCATCACGGGACAGCTAGAGCAGACCATCGCTCGCTATGCGGTCGGCGCGACGGTGACTGTGTACTATAATCCCACCAACCCTGCTGAGTCGGCGTTGGAGCGATAGTGTGCGTCATCAAACGAGCACAGACGTGAGGCACGTCATTCGATCAAGAGGTGGAAAATGAGCAAGCACAGCACAATCGTAATGGTCGCACTGGTGGCGTTGACGCTGGCGTTCGTGATCGCAATCACGCTGATACAGACCGAATCACGCGCGCTGGCCAGTACGAACGGCATGACCTTCACCGTGAATAGCCCAGCCGATGTGCCCGATGCCTCGCCGGGCGATGGCAGGTGCGAGACCGTGGTGAACAACAACGTGTGCACACTGCGCGCCGCCATTCAGGAAGCCAACGCGCTACCGGGCGCAGACATCATCGCCATCGGCGCGCTGACGGTAACGCTGACGCGTGTGGGCTACGACGACAGCGCGTTCAACGGCGATCTCGACATCAGCGGCACGCTGACGATTGATGGCGCAGGCGCAAACTCATCGGTGATTGACGGCAACGGCAACACGACCAAGAGCCGCGTGTTCCACATCCTGCCGGGCGCGGCTGTCACGATTCGAGACGTATTCGTGCGTGGCGGCAAAGCCGTCAGCGCGCCACTCCCGTATGGTGGCGGTATTGCTATTGCCAGCGGCGCGGCGCTGACCTTGACCAATGCCGTGATTGAATACGACACCGCGCAATTTGGCGGCGGCATCTACAACGACGGCGCGCTGACGTTGTCGGGATTTGTCTTTGTGGGGTATAGTCAGGCGCAGCAAGGTGGAGGCATTTACAACGCAGGCACGCTGAACGGCAGCAATACTTACCTGTTTGACAATAATGCTTCCGTCGCAGGCGGTGCATTATTCAACACGGATACCAATGGGCGTGCGAGCCTGTCGAATGCGTTTATCTACAACAACTTTGCGTCGGGCGGGGTCGTATCCACCACTGGCGGCGCCATCGTCAATTTCGCCGCGCTCACGCTGACCAATGCTTCCGTCCAGTACAATCGTGCTGACTTGGGCGGTAACATCTACAACGGCGTGAATGCGTCGGTTGTGTTGAGCGACACGCTGGTGCAAGGCGGTCACGCAAATGACAGCGGCGGCGGCATCGTCAATTTTGGAATCGTGCGCGCGCTGAATTCGCTCTTCGCTCTAAACACGGCGGGCAATCGCGGCGGCGGCATTTACAACGGCGGCGCGGGCGGCGGCACGGTCTATCTCACCAACAGCACGCTCAGCGCCAACCGCTCCGATGGTGAGGGCGGGGGCATATACAACTACAGCGGCAGCACCAGTCTGTTTAACGTCACCGTCGCCGCGAACATCGCCGATGATGACAACAACGATACATCCAATGGCGGCGGCATCAAACAGTTCGGCGGCACGCTCACATTGCAGAACACGATTGTGGCAAACAACTTTCATCGCGTCGGAATCTTTCCTTTTTCGGTTGCCGACGATTGCAAGGGCACGCTGACCTCGCAGGGTTATAACCTCGTCGAAGACACCACAGCTTGCACACTCGGCGGCACAAGCACAGGCAACATCATCGGACAAGATCCAAAACTTGGGCCGCTGCAAGATAACGGCGGCTCGACCTCCACCCACGCGTTGCTGCCCGGCAGCCCCGCCATTAACGCTGGTAATCCGTCGGGCTGCACCGACCCGTTCGGTGCAGTGCTGTTATTCGATCAGCGCGGCTCTCGGCGTCCGGCCGGCGGGCGCTGCGACATCGGTGCCTATGAAGCGTGGCTGAATGTGTGGCTGCCGCTCGTCGTGCGCTGAGGTGAATCCGTGTTTTCGCTGTCGCGATTGCTCATCACCGCAGGACGTGAGCGTGGTGTAATGATTCAGAGACTCACATGAACATAGACCCCGACTTACAGCAATTTTGTTTGCTGGCGGGCCTCGCGTTCGCCGGCGTGTTCGTGATTGCGCTCGCAGCGCAAGTGCTGAAGGTCTATCGCGCGCGCAGTTGGCCGACGACGACGGGCAAGATTACCGAATCGAAGGTGCGCACACGCAAGCGCCAGTCTGATGATGCCGGTCAAGAGTATCAAAGCGAGCCGCTGGTCAAGTACGAGTATCAGGTGAACGGCACACCGTATCGCGGCACGCGCATCAGTTTCGCCGAGCGCATCGGCGGTGCGGACGTGCTGCCGACGCTCGCGCACTATCCGGTGGGCAAGCAAGTGCAGGTGTATTACGATCCAGCCAATCCGCAGCAGGCGGTGTTGGAGCGCGACCTGCCGACGATCATGGTCGTGGTTGTCGGCGCCATCATTATCTTCTTTCTCGGCGCGGCAATCTTGTTGCCGTTCGCATTCACGGGCGCAGGCACCTGGCTCGCGCCATGGCTGCCGCATCCGGAGCGCGCCTTCGCCGTGACGATGCTCGGCGCGATGGGCTTGTTCGCGCTGCTGATGGCGTACGCGATGCAGAAGCAAGTGTGGGCGGCGAACGATTGGAGCAAGACGCAAGGAAAGATTCTCGTCGCCGATGTGGAGTCGTATCAGAAATGGCAGAGCAGTGCAGGGGGCAGCAGCCGTTACACGACGATGTTCCGTCCGAGCATCGTCTATACCTTCGACGTGAACGGCCAACAATTCATTAGCGACCACGTGTCGTTCGGCGGAACCATGAGTAGTTCTATTGCAGGACGCGCACCATCGTTCGTCAGCGAAGCGGCGGCGAAGTATGCGGTCGGCAGCCGGGTGGATGTTTACTACGATGCGCACAATCCAACGGATTCAGTCTTGGAGCGTCGCGCCTCGGGCGTGTTGTTCGTGCTCGGCTTCGCCGTCGCGCTGTGGGGACTAGCAGCGTTCTTTGCATTCGCATAACGACCTCGTGCTACCCGCTGTGCATGAACGCGCTCACCAACACGCGAGAACAAACCGTCGCACGCGTCCATGAAGCCGTCGAGATGCAGCCCGCCCGTGATGAGCGCCCACGCGGCGAGCACGAACACTTCGCTGGCAGTCGCGTTGAACAGCAGTGATGCGACGAACTGCATTCCGATCAGCACGCTGCCAATCACAACGCCGACGATTGGATAAAACGCGAGACTCCGGCCCAACTCACGCTGTGTGAAGATGCAACGCGGCGTGAGCGGGATGGTGGTGAGAAAGTGTAAGGCGGCGAGGAATGGCATGTGAGGTGGCAAGCGGCGCGCAAAGCACGCAGCCATTGACAAGTTAAACGCCGCTCATTGCAGCCACTGGTGCAGCGCGCGCATGTCGAGTGATGCACGCACGACGGCGGCGAGCCGATCGTACTCGCGCTCGCGCACCTCGCCAAGTGATTCGGCAGAGGTCACGTGTGGACGCAGACTGTTGAGCCACGCGCGCCGAAAGTTTGCGTTGTCGAAGATGCCGTGCAAGTACGTGCCGAAAATTTTTCCAGACTCGTCCGCCGCGCCATCGGCATCGCGCACATCATATTCGCCACGTCGAACGATTTGCAAGAATGGCGCAGCCCCCGTCGTGCGTCCCATGTGAATCTCGTAGCCGCTGACTGTCTGTCCGCGCAGCGCACTCATGAAGCCGCAGTCCGCGACAATTTGCGCGCTCACCTGCTCGGTCGCTTTCGCAGTGTCAAAAATCGTTTCGACGGGCAGCAGATTCAAGCCCGCTATTTCGTCGCGAGCCGATTCGACGCGCAGCGGATCGCGGACGTGTGTGCCGAGCATCTGGTAGCCGCCGCACAACCCGACGACGGCACTTCCCCTGCGCACGTGCGCACGCACCGCCGCGCTCAATCCGCTCTGATGCAGCCACGCGAGATCGGCGATGGTGCTCTTGGTGCCCGGCAAGATGATCGCGTCGGGTTGGCCGAGCTCGTCGAGCGCAGACACGAAGCGCACGCGCACATCGCGTTCGAGCGCGAGCGCGTCCAGGTCGTCGAAGTTCGAGATGTGCGGCAGACGAATCGCGGCGATGTCAATCGGGGTAGAGACGACCCGACTGGTCGTCTCTACCGAATCCAACGCCACCGAATCCTCCTCCGCGATGCGCAGGTCGCGCACGTACGGCACGACGCCGAGCACGGGAATGTCGGTGCGCTGCTCGATGAACGTCAGCGCGGGCGCGAGCAGGTTCTGGTCGCCGCGAAACTTGTTGATGATGAACCCGCGAATCGTCGCGCGCTCGTCACTCGTCAGCAGGTCGAGCGTGCCGAGCAAGTGCGCGAACACGCCGCCGCGATCAATGTCGCCCACGAGCAGCACGGGCGCGTTCGCATATTGCGCCACGCTCAAGTTGACGATGTCGCTCGCTTTCAAGTTCGGCTCGACGGCCGCGCCCGCGCCTTCGATGATGACCAGTTCGAATTGTGTGCGCAGCGTGTCGAGCGCGCGCGTGACGAATTGCCACAACTCGGTTTTGCGCCGATAGTAGTCGCCGGCGTACAGCGTCGCCCACGGCTTGCCCATCACGACGACCTGACAGCGCGTCTCGGCTTCGGGCTTGAGCAGAATCGGATTCATCTCGACCGTCGGCTCGATGCCCGCTGCTTGTGCCTGCACGACTTGCGCGCGCCCGATCTCCCTGCCGTCGCGCGTGGCGTAGGAGTTGAGCGACATGTTCTGCGCTTTGAACGGCGCGACGCGCCAGCCGTCCTGTGCGAAGATGCGGCACAGCGCCGCCACCAGCAAACTCTTGCCGACGGACGACGCCGTGCCGACGACCATCACGGTCTTTGCCGTCATGGCTTATTGAAACAATTCGGGATGAATCAACTTCAGCGCCGCTTCGAGTCCCTCCACGATGCGCGGACCGGGGCGACTGACGAGCGAATCGTCAATCGGGAACACTTTGTTGTTCTTCACTGCGGCGATCACGTCCCAACCTTTGCGCGCCTTCACCGACTCAGGGCTGATGCCATAGGCCGCATCGCTCAAAATGATGACGTCAGGGTTGGCGGCGACGACCTGCTCGGCGCTGACTTGCGCGAACGGCGAACTCGCGTTGGCGAACACATTGTCGCCCGCCGCCAGCGTGATGATGTCGGAGATGAAGTTGCCCGGCCCGACGCTGAACGGCTTGATCGGATCCGTGGCGTCCAGTTCCCAATACACCTTCGGCTTCGTTTTCGCGCTCGCGGCTTTCGTTTTGAGCGCGTCAATTTTTTGCTGCATCGCCGCGGTCAGCTGCTGCGCTTTGTCAGAGGCGCCGAGCATCTGCCCGACGAGTTTGATGTCGCTCATCACGCCGTCTATGGTTGTCTTCGCAGAGCCGACGACGGCGACTGTGACCTTCAGGTCTTCGAGTTTTTTGAGCGTGTCGGGCGCGGTGATGCCTGCCGCAAGCACGAGATCAGGATTGAGCGCGACGATCTGCTCGAAGTTCGTTTTCATGCCGCCGACTTTGGGCAGTGACTGCACCTCGGACGGAAAATCCGAGAAGTCGTCGCGCGCGACCAGCTTGCTGCCTTGGCCTAGGACATACACCATCTCCGACGTGCTCGGCGCGAGCGAGATGATTTTTTGTGGTGCTTTGTTGATGGTCACTTTGTGGTTCGCGCTGTCGGTGACCGTGAGCGGAAATGCAGCGGCAGCAATTGTCGGAGCGGCGGTCGGCACACTCGTCGGCACACTCGTCGGCGCACTGGTTGGTGCGACGGTCGGCGCAGTCGTCGGTGCGCGCGTCGGTGCACTGACAGGCGCGCTAGTCGGCGACGCACTGGGCCCGCACGCGGCGAGACTGAACAGCAACGTCAATATCAATGCGAATGTAGTTCGCTTCATGTCTTCTCCTTTTGAAATGAACGGCGTCCTAAAACAAAAATCCCCTTGTCGGTTGACAAGGGGCTGAGGAACTATGCGTGCATAGTAACCTGCCCCCTTTCACGCGAAGGTGCGCGGTCAACACAGCGGCAGGTAGCCTGGCTTGTTCAGTCGTCAGTCGTCAGTCGTCAGATAAACAATTCATCTGGCGACTGGCGACTGGCGACTGACTTCACAGTTGCGGGACAGCGTCGGTTTGTACCGAACTTCCCCATTTCAGTCCAGCCTTTCGGACTGGACACCGCTGTGTGTATAGATGTTGCAGAAATTATAACGCGGAATGCGCGTCTGCAACAAATAAGCAAAGTGGAAAAGATGACAGCGCGTGCAGCATGATCTCGTTCTCCAAATCGAACCGCAGCCGCGCCGACGCGAAGACATCCGGGCGAGGCTTATTGCTTTGCCCGCAGCTCCATCATGCGCGCATATTGCGGATAGACGCCGCGCACCTTTCCGTCCTCGTCGAGCAGCAGCCAATTCGAGTGGCCCCAATCGCCGGCGTAGCCGTCGAGCGCGAACGGAATGACGCCTATCACGCGCGCGTCGCTCTGCCACGGCGTCCAGCCCGACTGCGCATACTGCGTGAAGCGTCGGTTGCCGACGAACGCCAACTCGAAGTAATCGGCGATCTGTGCCGCGCTCGCGTCGGCGTTGGCCGCGTCAAGTGCGTCGGGCGACGTGCTCTCGCGGTGCCGCCAACCCGTCTCCGTGATCATCACTTTCAGTTGCGGCGCGCCGAGTTCTTGAATCTTTGCCAATTCCCACGCATACGAGTTGACGCCGCGATTGAATAATCCACTCGGCCAAGGTGTCGTGCGTGCGCTGCGCGAACCGTTCAAATAATCGAACTGCATGAACTGTTTGTCGGGCGACTCGCGGAACGGTCCCGCCGGATACGCGTGCGAGTTCCAGAGTTGAATCTTCTTGAAAATGTCAGCGTCCCACTTCGCCATCTGGTTGATGAACGTGTCCGCGTCAATGTAGCGATAGCCGTCGTTGAACGGTTGGCTGTTCGTGTTCGGCGCGTACAAGTCGAGCGCGCCGTTCAGCACGACGAGCTTTGGATCGTTCTCGCGCAGCCGCTTGCTGACGTCGCCGAGGAAGTGCGCGTATGCTTCGCCGTTGGGTTGGTTCTCCCACTCGTCGCCGCGATTCGGCTCGTTGCCGACGATGACGTAATGCGGCTCGGTGGGCCACTTCAGATGGTCGAGGAAGTCGCGATACTGCTCGGCAACTGTGACGTAGCCGCCCGGCGCTTCGTTGTCGCGGATCGGGGCTGCCCACCATTTGTGATCGTTGTCGTAGAACGTGGCGAAGCGAATGATCGGCGTAAGGTGTAAGCGCCAGCACTCGTCGAAAAAGAATTGCCACTTCTCCGGTTCGAGATCGTCGAGGCGCACGAGCGCGATCACGAAGCCCCAATCGCCGACGAGGTCGCGCGCGTAGCGCAGGTGTTCGTGCCACAATGTTTGGGGCCAATGCTTCTTCAAGTCTTCGAGCAAGAGGTGGACGCCGAGTTTGCTGATGCGAGCAGATGGTTGGGGTGATGGCTGGATGGTTGGTGGGTTGGTGGGTTGGTTCGACAGTTGGATAGATGGTTTGAAAGTTGGTTGGTTGGTTGGCTGGTTGGTTGCTGAGGTGATGACGGTTGGCATGGGCGCGCTTTCGCACGCGACGAGGATTAGCAAGCACAGCACGACGAGCATTTTCAATTTCATCACGCACCCCTATTCAAGCTGTGAACCATCAATCAACTAACAAACTAACCAACAACCCAACCAAGCCACTAACCAACAACCTGTGCGAATGCCTCCGCGAATTGTCGCCAGTCCGCGACGATGCCGTAGTCGCACTGCTTGAAGATCGGCGCGTCGGGGCTGTCGCACACGGCGACGATCACGCCGCTGCGCTGCACGCCGACCATGTGATTGAACTGGCCGCTGATGCCGAGCATGATATACACGCGCGGTGCGATGGAGCGGCCCGTCAGCCCGACTTGCGTCTGCGGCGGCATCCAACCGTAGTCAACCACTTTGCGCGTCGCCGCCAGATGCGCGTGCAATTTGTCGGCGAGCGCGTGCACGGCGGGCAGGTTTTCGGGCCCACCAACGCCCGTGCCGACGCCGATCACGATCTCCGCGCTGTCGAGTTCCAATCCCTCTGCGGTGATGATCGCTTCCGAGATCACGCGCGTGCGCGTCGGCATCGGATAGATCGGCACGCGGATTTGAATCGTGTGCCGTTCGGGATCGGGTTCGGGTTTGGGCAACATGCCGGGCCGCACGGTCACGAGCGCGGGCGTCGTCTTGCTGAGGATCGGCGCGACGATGTTGCCGCCGAACGCGGGCTTGAGCATCACCACGCGACCTTGGTCGTCAATCTGCACGTCAATCGCATCACCCGTCAAGCCGAGACCCAGTCGCGCGGCGACGCGCGGCGCGAGGTCGCGTCCATTCGCAGTCGCGCCGAACAGCACCGCGAATGGACGATGCTGCTGAATGAGCTCACACACCACTTTCGTGAACGGTTCGGTCGTGTAGCGCGCGAGCAACGGCGCGTCGGCCGCATACACTTTGTCCGCGCCGTGCGCGGCGAGCGCGTTCACCAGCTCGTTCGGCTTGTGCGTGAGCACCACCGCTGCCAGTTCGCCATCAATCTGATTGGCTAGCCGAATGCCCGCGCCCATAAGTTCGAGCGTCACGTCGCGCACAGACTGCCCGGTGTGGACGTGAATCAGCGGTGACGGTTCGCCAACCGTTTCGGCGACGACCCAGATCGCCTTCGCGCCGCGTTGATAGGGTTTGCGGTCAGATGCGCGGATGTGCTGATGGGGCCGCGACTTCCACTCGTGCGCGCCGTAGCCTTCCTCACGCAAGCAGTCGAGCAATTTCTGCGCGGCGTGCTGCACGTCGCCGTCGAGCATGATGCGCTTGCGCTGCGGCTCGATGCTGTAGATCGCTTCGACCCAAGTGGGCGAACCGCTCAGACCAAATTGCGAAATGTTTGCGTGCAAGTCTTGCGCGGTCCAGACTTCGCACGGCTTGCCGTCCGCTTGCGGCGCATCGGCGGGTCCCACGCGAATCGGTTTGCACAATCGCTCGCCCGCACTCAGCACGGCCGGCAACGTGCACTCCAGTGTTTCGGTGCCCTCGTCCGTCTCACGCGTGACGGTCATGCTCTGCCTGTCCTCGCTCACACGCAAGGCGATCACGTTCATCACTTGCGGCACGTCGAGCAACTCGGCGAGCATCGGCGGCACTTGCGCCGTCTCCGCATCGGTCGCCGTCTTTCCGCACAAGATCAGATCGTATCCGATTTTTTTGCACGCAAGTGCAAGCGTGCGCGCGGTGGCAAGCGTGTCCGCACCGGCGAACTCGCGGCCCAGCAGATGCACCGCGCGATCCGCGCCCATCATCAGGCATTCCATCAGCGCATCTTTCGCTTGCGGCGGCCCCATCGTGACGACGACGACCTCGCCGCCGAACTGCTCGCGCAGATGCACTGCTTCGGTGATCGCGCGCCGATCAAACGTGTTCAGTTGATTCGACACGCCTTCGCGAATCAAGCGCCGCGCTTGGTTGTCGAACTTGAGATGCTCGATGGACGGCACTTGCTTGATGCAGACGATGATATTCAAGCGGATGACCTCGACACGAATGGATTCGTCCTGATTCTAACAAACTCACCTGCAACGACAAAACACTTTGCGCGGCGAAGTAGATGTTTGGTAGAATCGAAATATCCGACGGATGACTTAGGCCGCATGTAGGCTTCGATCTCCCGTCATCATCTTTGAGCAACATTGAGGACAACGACTATGCCCAAAGACATCACACTCGGCACGGCGCGCGCCGAACAGGGCCGCATCACTTATGGACGCTGGCACGCCTTCGATCATCCGACGGGTACGCCGGAGGAACTGCCCATCATCATCGTGCAGGGCACACGCGACGGGCCTACGTTCTGGGTCACGGCGAACATTCACGGGCCCGAACTGACGGGCATCGCGGTCATTCACGATCTGGTGAACGAAGCGAAACTCGCGCAGCGATTGCGCGGCACGCTCGTGTGCATTCCGTCGCTCAGTCCGGCCGGCTTTCGCGTGCGCAACCGTCAGCCGTACTTCGATCCGCAAGACCCGAATCGGCTGTTTCCCGATCGCAAGAGAAAAAGTGAAAGTGAAGAAGAGCCGCAGTTTCCTTCGATGGTCGAGCAAGTGTGGGCGCGGCTGTTCGAGGAGATCGAAGCGAAAGCGGACTATCTGATTGACTTGCACAACTCGTCGCTGCAATCCATGCTGTTCTCGATCCGCGACAAAGTGTATTACGCGGAGGACCGTGAGCGCAGCAGCGCGGTAACGTTGCAGCAGCGCACGGGCGAATTGATCAAAGCGTTCGGTCTGCCCGCCGTGTTCGAGTTCAAGCGCAAACGCTACGTGCAGATGAAACTCCATCGCTCGACGAGCGGCGCGGCGCTGAACCTCGCGCGCATCCCGTCGTTCACGGCGGAGCTCGGCGCGCCGCAGATGATCGTGCCGGAGATCGTGCAGGCGGCAGTGAACGGCTTGCACAACTGCTTGGTGCAGGTCGGCATGTTGGATGAATCGCAGCGACCTGTGAACGTGCCGCAGATTGCAAGTGCTGTCCCACTGCGCCGCGAGTCGCATCCGCGCGCGCCCGAAACTGGCCTGCTGCGCCATCACGTCAAGGCGGGGCAGAGGGTCAACAAGGGCGATGTGATCGCGACGCTGTACGATATTTACGGCCGCAAAATCGTTGACATCCCGACGGAGCAGGAGGGCTGGACTATCTCACTCACGACGGGTATGGGCATCTTCAAGCACAGCGTCGTGTGCAACATGGCGGTGCACGACGACGAGCCGCTCGTGATGAAATGGGACGATGAGAAATAAGCGACGGCGGACGGCAGACGACGGACGGGGGCAATGGCTCCCGTTCTTTTTTTCAGCGCACTGGCGGGTGTGCGCGTGCGCTCTCGGCTCTGCACTCGTCTATCTCGTCGTGCTCGTGCGCGCGTATCCGCTGCTCGCGCATTACGCGGTGCCACTGCTCGACATGGGTAAGATTGCAAACTACCAACCCGCGTTTGCGTTGGCATTCGTGATCAGTTTCGCATTGTTGTTCGCCTTTTATCTCGCCGCCTATCGCGCCACGCGAGACTTGGCTTCGCCGCGCGAGGTGGTGTTCATACTCGGCTGCGCGCTGGCATTATGTCTTATTTTGATTTGGGTGTATCCGATTGGTGCGAATGATATTTACGATTACGTCTTCCGCGCGCGCGAGTGGGCAGTGTACGATTACAATCCGCACACCGTCACGCCTGCGCAAGTGAGTGGCGATGCGTGGTATCCCTACGTCGTGTGGACGTGGGCGGCGTCGTCGTATGGGCCCGTGTGGACGGACATCTCGTTCGCGCTGTACCAACTGGCGGGCGACGACTTGCTGCGCAACCTGTTCGCTTTCAAGCTGCTGCCGACAGTGTGCATCGTCGCAAGCGCGATCATCATCTACGATCTGCTGCGCGCGCGCGGCGACCAAAACGCGATTGCGGGTGTGCTGCTGTTCGCGTGGAACCCGCTGCTGTTATTCGAGAGCGTCGTCAACGCGCATAACGACATCGTGATGATGACGTGCGTGCTCGCGGCGCTGTGGCTTTACACGCGCAAACATTTCACGCTGGCGCTCGTCGCGTGCGTGTGTGCCGCGCTGGTGAAAGTTGCGGCTGTGGTGGCATGGCCCGTGTTGTTCGTGGCGTGCGCGAAAAAAGTCGGGGCGGGCCGCCGCCTGACTCCAATACAAATACGATTCATCGTGAAAGCACTGCTCACGTGTGTCGTCGTCGTCATCGCGCTGTACATTCCGTTTTGGCGGGGACTCGAAACCTTGAGCGGCATCGCCTTGCAGAACGAACGCTTTACCACATCGCTCGCCGCCGTCGTCAAACTCGCGCTCGAAGCGCACGTCGGCACGGCGAGCGCGCAGACGTGGACGCGCGATTTGTTTGCGCTTGTGTTTGTGTGCGTGTTCGTGTTTCTGCTGTCGCGCACGCCGAGCGACGAGCGCGCGCTGCACGCACATCTGTTAAACGTGTTCGTGTGGCTGCTCATGATCGGCACGCTCTGGTTTCAACCGTGGTATGTTGTGTGGCTGATCGCGCTTATGCCATTGGCAAGCGCACGACAGCAGCGCATCGCAGTCGTGTGGGCGATGAGCGCGCTCGGCTTGTACATCCTATTCGATTTTGCGTGGGTCTGGTATGCGGATTGGCTGAACACCGCGAACGAATTGGCGATCAATCTCGTCGCGGTGCTGCTGTGGCTTGCGCCGTTGGCAGCCATTCAGTTGTGGCACATGCAGCGACCATCATTCAATCGTGTAATCTCACGCCCAGAAGAGAAGACGCAAAGATAAGAATGTGCGTCGTGCATTGGCGTGAGCGACGCTTAACGAATGGCCAGGTTCGCGCCGTAGAAGCGTAAGTCTTCCTCGATGCGCTGCGCAAAGAAGGCTTGCTCGTGATCGCCGGGATAAACGTGCCACTCGTAAGCCGCGCCCTTCTCGTCAAGAATTTTACGGAAGTCCTGTGTGCGTCCGAGCCAGATATCTTGATCGCCGATGATGAAGTATGACTTGAGGCGCGCAGCAGCATCGCCCTGCTGTGCCAGCACGAACGGATCATATTGATTGTAATAATTCTGATCGCCGAAAAAGTTGGGCGTATACGGGTCGCCGATGCGGCGCAGCGTCGGGCTTCTCATGCCGACCAGCGAGAATTCATCCGGATGGTTGAGCGCGATCTGTATCGCGCCGAGTCCGCCCATCGAGAGCCCGCCGATGGCGCGGCTCTCGCGCTTGGCGAGCGTGCGGAAGCTCGCGTCAATTATGCTCACCAATTCGTCGGCGACGTAATCCGACCAGCGCTCGCCATCCAGCGCATGGTTCAACCAATAGGTGTGATCGCCTTCGGGCGTGACGATGATGAACGGCGGTATCTCTCCGCTGCGCATCATTGCATCGGCTTTGCCGAACGCGCCGAGCCACACGCCCCACTCGTCGAACTCGCCGCCCCAGCCGTGCAGCAGATACACGACCGCATAGCGCCGGCCGGAATCGTAATAGCCCGGCGGCACGAACACTTGATACGTGCAGCCGATGCGTGTGTTGTTCTGTACCCAGCGGCAATACTTTGTGTCAATCGGCGGATTGTTTTGCGCGGGACTGAGATTGCCCACGAGCGCGGCGCTTGCCAACTCGTATGTCAGAATGTCGCTCGCGCCGCTCGGCAGTGGTGTGCTGGTCGGCGGACGAGTCGGAGTGATAGTCGCCGTCGGTTTGGGCGTGCTGGTTGGCAGCACTTTGGTTGGCGTCGGCGATGGCGCGTCAGTCGGCAGTGCTGTGTCGGTCGGCGCGGGCGTGTCGGTTGGCTCAGGTGTGTCGGTCGGCGTTGCGGTTGGTAGTGGCGTCGTGGTGGAAGTCGGACGCGGAGTGCTGGTGGGTATCGGTGTCAGTGTCGGCGTTAAGCTGAGCGAGGGCGTTGTGGTTGGTGTGACGACGAGTTGTGTGAGTGCGGCGAGTGAGCGCTCCGACGTGAGCGCGAATAACACGACGATGCTGCACACGCCCATCAACGACAGTGCAAGCAGCGCGAATGCAAGCGCGCGCAGTCGTGCCATCAGCTGATGATTAGTTCAGTTGGAGATCGCTGCTGCTGAGGAACTGCACGGCTTGCGTCCACATCGCGTTCGTGACTTCGTGGCCCACGCCGGGGAAGACTTGCAGCGTACAGTGCATGCCTTGGCTCTTCAATGCATCCACAAATGCGTGCGCACGTTCGAGGCGCGTCTTACCGACGTAAGCGTCCCACTGACGCGGCACGTCGTTGGCGACATTGTCGGAGCCGCCGACGCCGATGAGGAAGCGCACTTGCTTGAGGCGAATTGGATTGATCGGGTGGCCCACTCGCTTGTTCATGTCGGCGGCGCCATACGGCAGCACGATCATGTCGGCTTGGCCGTCGCCGTCAATGTCTCTGGTGCGGAACGGCAAAGTGTACGTGCCGGCCGAAAAGGCGACAACGCGATCCACGTGGTCGGGGAAGAAGAGCGCGAAGCGATGCGCGACTTGCGCGCCGCGCGAGAAACCGATCAGATGCACTTGCGGCTTCACCGCCAGATGCATTTGCTCGGAAAGCAAATCAATCGTCGCGATCAAACGTTGCGCAATCTCCACATCTTCTTGCGCGACCTGATCGGGATTGTGCCAATCGCCGTAGGGAATCGTCGGCGCGACGAGCAGCCAGCCGTTGCGCTCCGCTTCTTTGATGAGCGGCGCGGCAAAGCCTTTGCCCTCGCCGCCCATGCCGTGCAGCGCGACCAGGACTTGCAGCGGTTGATGCGCGCTTGCGGTCGTCGGCACGTAAGTATAAGCGGCGAACGGTTTGTATTGTGGCAGTGGTGCAGCGGTGTGCACTGACGGCGCGGATGGATGCTCCGACGAGAGGTGCGCGGCGGCGCGCGGCGCGCCGCCGCTGCCGCCAGACAAAACAAACTGGGACTCGGTTGCACTTGGCAGTGCCGAGTCCCAGTTGAAATACACACACACAATGAGCGCGCTAAGCGCCACGACAAGAATTTTTAGTTTCACCTGCTGACCTGCTGCATCCATAATGTGATGGCTATTCTAAGCAAAGTCGCTGGTTCTGTCAAATTTCGCATTTTGTGATTTTATAGTCTATTCTTCACTCGCGCGGTTAATCGTACCAAGACTGACACATATTTCGTGAGCACACCTACGACGAACGCGGCTGCACAGAAGTGTTTATAATACACTCACCACTTCATATGGCCCGAGGACACATGAACACACAGCGATTGGAACGCACGCAACAACAATTGCAAGCGCATGGACTTGACGCGCTTGCACTCGTGCCCGGTCCGAACATGATCTACCTGACGGGTTTGCATTTGCACTTGAGCGAGCGCCCGTCAGTGTTCATCGTCGCCGCCGACGGGCGCATGGGCATCATCGCGCCCGCGCTCGAAGCGCCGCGTGTGGCGCAAACACTCGGCGAAGGCGTGCAGGTGTTCGCGTGGAGCGACGCCGAAGGACACGAAGGTGCGTTCGCGCGCGCGAGCCGTGAGTTGCAATTGAGCGGCCGCACTATGGCGATTGAATATTTGCAAATGCGCGGGTTGGAAGTCAAAGCGTTCGAGCAGCACGCGGCAGGCATCAACTTGCTCTCGCTCGAAAAGGTGTTCCCCAACTTCCGCGCGCTCAAGGACGCGGACGAGATTGCCGCCACGCGCAAAGCCGTTGCAATCATGGAGCAGGCGCTGCGCGAAGCGATGAGAGCCATCAAGATTGGCGCAACCGAAAAAGAAATCGCGGCGGTCTATCGAAGCGCGGCGCTGAGCGCGGGCTGCGAAGTCATGCCGTTCGGGCCCATTGTCGCCTCAGGTCTGAATGCCGCTAACCCGCACGCCGTCCCGACCGAGCGCAAAGTGCAAGCGGGCGATCTGGTCATCATTGATTGCGGCGCGACCTATGATGGCTACGTCGCCGACATTACACGCACGTTCGCCGTCGGCGACGTGAGCCTCGAAGCGCAGCGCATCTACGACACGGTGCTCGCGGCGAATCGCGCGGGCGTCGAAGCAGCGCGCCCCGGCGTGGCATGTGCGGCGGTGGATCGCGCCGCGCGCGACGTGATCGAAGAGATGGGCTATGGCGACTATTTCATCCATCGCACCGGTCACGGACTTGGACTCGAAACGCACGAGCCGCCATACATCGTCGAGGGCAACCAGACGCCGTTGGAGCCCGGTATGATCTTCACCGTCGAGCCGGGCATTTACCTTGCGGGCAAGGTCGGCGTGCGCATCGAAGACAACGTCGTCTGCACGGAGAACGGCGTCGAGGTACTCACGACCTTCGAGCGCGAGTTGATTCACCTATGATTGGGAACGACAAATGAAATTTGCTCGATGGAGTGGGAACGGTGTTATCGTCTTGTGCGCGCTGCTGCTCGTATCGAGCATCGGCGCCATTGCACCGACAGCGCGCTCACCAAAATTCTCGCCCGCACTCTCACAAGCGTTTGCAACCCAAAGTATTGTCAATTATCTCGTCATCTTCAATGACGACGCCGACCTCAGCGGCGCGCCAGCCATCGGCAACCGCAACACCCGCCGACAGTTTGTGTATGACAGGCTGCGCGCGCAAGCGCAACGCACACATGCCAGCGCGCGCGCACTGCTGGAAGCGAACGGTGTTACGTTCCGCGAGCATTACTTGCTGAACGCACTTGACGTGAGCAGCGACGCAGCCATCGCCCAGCAGCTCGCCGCGCTCGCCGAAGTCACGCGCCTCGACGTGAATATGCCAACCCGCGCCGATCTGCCGCAACCAACGAACCAACTAACCAACGAGCCAACGAGCGTCGTGTCAATCGAATGGGGCGTGACGCGCGTCCATGCGCCCGACGTGTGGAACACCTTTGGCGTGCATGGCGAAGGCGTCGTGGTCGGTACGGCAGACACCGGCGTGCAGTGGGATCATCCGGCCTTGAAGGCGCACTATCGCGGCTGGAACGGCGCGAGCGCGAATCACAATTACAACTGGCACGATGCAATTCACGATGGCACGGTTGTTAATTGTCTGTTCAACGCGACCGCACCGTGCGACGATTATGGACACGGCACGCACGTCACGGGCACGATGGTCGGCGACGACGGCGCGGGCAACCAAATTGGCGTCGCGCCCGGCGCAAAGTGGATCGGCTGCCGCAACATGGATGCGAACGGCGACGGCACGCCGGCGCGCTACACCGAATGCTTCGAGTTCATGCTCGCGCCCTACCCCATCGGCGGGAACCCACTCACGCAAGGGCGACCTGAGCTCGGTGCGGACATCATCAATAACTCGTGGACGTGTCCGGCGAGCGAAGGCTGCACGACGGGGGACGAACTGCGTGCCGAGGTGCAGAAGTTGAACGCGGCTGGCATCCTCGTCGTCGCGGCGGCGGGCAACCCCGGCTCGACGTGCGGCGGCGTTGCGGAAGCGCCCGCGCGCTATGCCGAAACGTTCACGGTCGGCGCGACGGACAGTGGCGATAACATTGCCGGCTTCAGCGCACGGGGTCCGGTCACGGCGGACGGCAGCAATCGTCGCAAGCCGGACGTGTCCGCGCCGGGCGTGAATGTGCGCTCCAGTTTTCCGAATAACAGCTACGGCACTGCCAGCGGCACCTCGATGGCGTCGCCGCACACGAGCGGTGTGGCTGCGCTGCTGTGGAGCGCCGTGCCGACTATGACGGGCAATATTGCCCTCACGACCTTTGTCATTGAACATACTGCTGACGCGAAAACGGCTATACAGCTATGTGGCAGCGACACGACGAGTTCGGTGCCCAACAATGTGTATGGCTACGGCATTGTGAATGCGTTGAGCGCGATTCAATACGCGCGAACATTCAAACAAACATACCTGCCTTTGATAATGAAACCCTGAGCGGAGGGTGAGCCGTCGGCCCGCCCCTACGTCATTTCAATTCTTGGAGCCTTCATGCAACTGTATAACAGCCTGACGCAGCGCAAGGAAGAGTTCGTCGCGCGCGACAACCACGTGAGCGTTTATGTCTGCGGCATCACGCCCTATGACACGACACACTTGGGACATGCGTTCACGTACCACACGTTCGACATACTGATTCGGTTCCTCGAGGCGCAGGGCTTGACGGTGGCGTACACGCAAAACGTGACCGACATTGACGACGACATTCTGAAGCGGGCAAAACGCGACGGCAAAGATTGGCAAGCGTTGGGCAATGAGTGGACGACGCACTTCATGCGCGACATGCAGGCGATCAACCTGCGCCCGCCCGACCACTATCCGCGCGCGACGGACGTGATCGCGGAAATTATCGCGATTGACGAGACGCTCATCCAGCAAGACGTCGCCTACGAGTCGGGTGGCAGCGTCTATTTCGACGTCAACAAGTTCCATAGATTCGGTGCGTTGTGCGGCATCCCGCGCGACGAGATGCTCGCCGTCGCCAACGAGCGCGGCAACAACCCCGACGACCCGCATAAGCGCAACCCGCTCGACTTCGTGCTGTGGCAGGCGCAAGCGCCGGGCGAGCCGGGCTGGGATTCGCCGTGGGGGCCCGGCCGACCCGGCTGGCACATCGAGTGTACTGCCATGAACCGCAAGTTTCTCGGCGACACGGTGGACATTCACGGCGGCGGCGGCGACCTCATCTTCCCGCATCACGAATGCGAGATCGCGCAAGCCGAGAGCGCGACGGGCGTCGTGCCGTTCGTGCGCGTGTGGATGCACGTCGCGATGGTGCGCAAAGACGGAGAGAAGATGAGCAAGTCGCTCGGCAACCTCGTGTGGGTCAGCGAATTGCTGAAGACATACACACCCGATGCGATTCGGCTCTATCTCGCCAGCCATCACTATCGCGACAGTTGGGAGTGGAACGCGGACGACATGCGCCGCTGCGCGGAGATGGCGGAGCAATGGCGCGTGGCGGCGCACTCGACGGTGCTCACCATCAGCGTCAAGGACCAGCCGATGTACGCGATTGAATCCGACGAGATTCCCGCGCTGTATGGGGCGCTGGCAGATGATTTGGATACACCGCGTGTCGTGAGCGCACTCGACGCCATCGCGAAGCGAGCGGCAAATGCATCACTGCCGAGCGGCGAGCGGCAATACGCACTATTCGCATTGCGCTCGACGGCGCGCATTCTGGGTTTGCATCTGGCCATGCCGGACGAAGCGCGCGTGCGCCATGGTTGGAACCAGCATCTGCAAAGATTCGTGGCCCAATCTTAACGAAAAGTATTGACAAGCATCCGCGCGTGATGTTATTATCGCACCAGACTCAAGACGCTCGTAGCAAATTTTAAGGTTCACTCAAGGAGGCTTCATGCCGACCAGCAGCAAAAAAGCACCTGCAAAAAAGGCGACCGCCAAGAAGGCGCCGATGAAAAGCAAAGCCGGCTCGTCGAAAAAAATGGCGAGCAGCAAGATGATGGCCGCGAAGAAAAAAGCACCCGCGCGCACGCGCAAGTCCTCCACAGCCATGCCGGCGATGGGGCATACGGAGGGCAGCAAGATGGGTGCCGCCAAGAAGAAGGCGCCCGCGCGCCCGCGCATGCCTGCCACTACGCCAATGCCGACTATGTCGGTCACTCAAGGCATGAACGCGGATGCGATGGGCAGTGAACCCGAACCGTACGAACAGAAGACCTAGTCTGGCAGCGACTCAGGTGATGAGCGTGTCGCAGCAGGCGGTGGTAATCTCACGAAGGGACGATAATTCTACTCGATTCCTCTCATGTTAGGTGGCGCGTTGGCTTCCGCAACGACGAGCGCCTTGAGACTGGCTAACGCGCCGACTTCGTTAAGGATGAAGGATGAAGGATGAGTATTTCATCCTTCATCCTTCAACTTTTTTCAAAGGAATTTCATGTCTGACACACTCTCAAAGATTGATGAGTACATCGAGCAGCAGATGGACGGCAGCATCGCCGAGTTGTCGCGCTTGTGCGCGCAGCCGAGCGTTTCGGCGCAAGGACTCGGCATCACCCAGTGCGCCGAGTTGGTGGCAGATATGCTGCGGCTGCGCGGCTTCGATGCGAGCGTGCGACCGACGCCGATTCATCCCGTCGTGGTCGGTCACGCAAAAGGCAAGAGCGATAAGACGCTGATCTTCTACTGCCACTACGACGTGCAGCCGCCAGAGCCGCTCGACTTGTGGGAGACGCCGCCGTTCGAACCGACGATCCGCGACGGCAAGTTGTACGCGCGCGGCGTCGCCGACGACAAGAGCCACATCGCCAGTCGGCTCGCCGCGATTGACGCCGTGAAGGCAGTGGAAGGCGAGCTGCCCTGCAACATCAAGTTTGTGATCGAAGGCGAAGAGGAGATCGGCTCGCCGTCGCTGCCGCATTTTGTCGAGGCGAACGCGGCGGAGTTGGCGGGCGACGCGTGCATCTGGGAAGCGGGCGGTGTGAACTTCCGCGATCAGCCGACGATGACGCTGGGCATGCGCGGCATCTTCTACGTCGAGTTTTCCGTCGAGACGCTATCACAGGATGTGCATTCGGGACTGGGCGGCTCGATTCTGCCGAACGCGGCGTGGCGCTTGGTGTGGGCACTCAACACGTTGAAGGACAAGCACGAGAACATTCTCATCCCCGGCTGGTACGACGACGCGAAGCCGCCGAGCGCGCGGGACATGGAACTGCTGGAGAAGTTGCCCGACAGTGCAGAGGATTTGCGTCGTCGCTATGGCGTGAAGAAATTCTTGAAGGACTTGCAGCCCGGCGTCGAATTGCGCCGCGAAGCGGTGTTCGTGCCGACGTGCACCATCGCCGGACTCACGAGCGGCTATCAAAGTAAGGGCACCAAGACCGTGCTGCCCGCGCGCGCTAGCGCGAAGGTGGACTTCCGACTGGTGCCCGAGCAAGACCCCGCCGACCTGATGGTGAAGTTGCGCAATCACTTGAACGCGCAGGGCTTCGCCGATGTGCAAGTCGAGATGCTGGCGGGCGAGAAACCCGCGCGCACTGATCCCGATCACCCGTTCATCCAGTTGGTGCAGCAGTGCAGCCTCGAAGTGTTTGATCAAGAAATGCAAGTTTCGCCGATGGTCGGCGGCAGCGGACCGAATCATGCGTTCATCCACTACTTGCACGTGCCAATCAGCAACACCGTAATCAGTTACCCCGGCTCACAAGCGCACGCGCCCAACGAGAACATCCGCCTCGATCTCTACCTCAAAGGCACACAACACACCGCGCACATCATCCACCATTTTGGTGAACGGTGAACAGTCAACAGTGAACGGTGAACGGTCAATAGTTACGTATCTCACCGTTCACTGTTCACAGGCTTTTCACTGTTCACTGTCTTTTCCACTCCGCGCGCGTGAGCTGCATGTCGTAGTGCAATTGCTGCAAACCCCACGCCGTGCGGCGAAAGTAGCCGCGCAGTTTGGTGTGTTGTGGTTGGCGCATCACGTCGCTCCACTGCGACTCGTCGCCCGCGCCGCGAAAGTGCTCGCCGCTGCGGTGGAAGCCTGCCTTCTCATAGGAGCGAATCGCGCGCAAGTTCGTCGCCGCTACGTCGAGCACCATGCGCTCGAAATGCAGCACCTCGAAATAGTATGGCAGGAACGTGTGGAGCGCTTCCGTGCCGTAACCCTTGCCGGTGTGATTAGGTGACAGTCCGATGCCGAGCCGTGCCTGCTGCGCCGTGGCGATCTCCCGCAGCGAAATGTGTCCGATCATCTCGCCCGCGCACGTCTCAATCGCGTACAGCCGACAGACCGGTGCTTGCAAGTACGACGCGAACCAATGCTGCCGCTCGTATGAGTTGGGTGCGGGCACCAGCCACGGATCGTCGAACGGCTCATACTGACCGCGCCAGCGATCCATGCTTGCCAAGTCGCTCCAAAAGAACGGCCGCACGCGCACGCGCTCGGCGTCCATCGAGGTGGCAAAGGGCCATGCGCGCGACGCCATCAGCTTCTGCACATCGTTCACGGTTTGTTCGGCGCGCTGTTTCACGCTGGCGGGATAGCGGAACTGCCGCGCGTGCTGCGCGAACTCGTCCTCGTCGAGCAAAGCGACTTGCCAATCATTGTTCATGTCGAGGTCGAGGTCGAGATCAACCTGCGTCGCCGTCTTGCCGTCGAAGGTCGCGGGTGTAGTGATGTTGACATAATGACGCACGCCGCGCCCCTCGTTCCACATGTAAGACTGCTCGACGTTGTACCAGCGATCCGTCCACAAGTAGATGCGCTTCGCATATGCCATCGCGCCGGAGCGGCGACCCGTGAATGGGGTGTGCGCGGGGGTGAAGAGGATGATCAGGTTGTCGTAACTATATTCGAGTTGCGTCTGCCATTGGTAGTTCGCTGAGCCATCATACTTGGTGGATTGGTAGAGGACGGGGGTCATAAGTGAGTGAAAAGTGGAAAGTGATAAGTGTCATGTGGCATGTGCCATGTTTCATGGCACATGCCACATGACACCTCTCCGCCTTCAACTGGGATCGTATTCCGCCCAGCCAAACACGGCGACGGGTTTGTAGCCGAGCGAGCGGCATAGCGCGAGCGATGCGTGATTGAAATAGTCGGCACAGTACACCGCCGCGCGTCCGAGCGCGATCAGTTCTTCGCTCAGGCGCGCGACGACTGCACGCCCGAAGCCGCGCCGCCGATAGCACGGCACGGTAAACAATTGCTGCACGATGGCGACCTGCGCCGTCATTGCCGTGCCGTCGGCGATACACACGAGCTGATTGTCGCAGATGGCACCATACAATGGCCGACGACACTGCTGCGTCGAAGTGCCGCTCAACGTCTTCACAATATCGAGATCGTG
Source organism: Anaerolineae bacterium (assembly GCA_038198935.1). GTDB lineage: Bacteria > Chloroflexota > Anaerolineae > JACRMK01 > JACRMK01 > JBBPZQ01. Next base: position 4,842 of record JBBPZQ010000139.1, on the reverse strand, counting down.
CGCGTACTGCTCGATCAGATGCGGCGTCAGGCGGATCACGTCAGCCTGCGTGCGGCGCGGCGCGCGATAATTTTCGAGCGTGCACAGGTGCAGCACTTCGTAACTGTGCTCCGCGCGTGGATAGCGCGCGCGCACCTCGCGCATCGCCCATTCGGGGAACGACAGCCGCCAGCCCGCGTCGGCGTGATTAGGCAAACATTCCAGCAGCGCGCGCACTGCCTCACGCGAGCTCGCAATCAATTGGTACGACGACCACTCGCAATCTATCAGCGCACCCTCAACCTGCTTCTCATCATTGCACCACACGGTTGCCAGCGTCGCGGGCCGCGCACTTAAGCCGACGCAAGCGTACGCGTGCGCGATCGGATCGAGCGGTAGGCACGTTTGTAGTTGACTCTGCGGCATCTGATCGAGCATCGTCGCCACTTCAGACCCGCGAGGTCTCGCAGACCTCGCGGGTCTTTTCAAGGTACCCTCGCGCAGTCGTCCAACAAAAATCGCTCAACAATCGCCGCAGCGTCGCGCGCGTGCCGTCCAGCCGATGATAATGCGTGGCGCGCGCGAGCCAATGCGATTCGCGTGCGAGGCGCGGCTGCTGCGCATCGAATTCCCACGGATGAAAATAGATGACCGCCGCTTTGCCCGCCACATTCAACTGGCGAATCGCCAAGCGCACGAACGCATAATGCCAGAAGCGTAAATAGAATCCGCCGCCGAACGGCACGTTCACACCCGCGATGCGCGCGGTCGAGATGGGCAGTTCCCACACTGTTCCCTCGCCTGTGAAACGGTGGAGGGTCGGGGTGGGGATTCGCACCCGATGTGGAAATCGCTCCGCAGCGGGTATCCCATAGCGGTAGTTGCGCACCGGAAAGATGCTCGAATCATAACACAATCCTGCCTGCGCCAGTTCAGCGAGCGCCCACTGCGACTGCGCAGTAATGGAAAAAAATGCGGCGCGATGACCGTGCACACGCTGGCCCGTCAATTGCTGCAGCGTGTCGAGCGAGCAACACAGCTCGCGGCGAAACGCTTCGCGGCTTTGGCGGTAGATCGGCGTGTGGCTCCAGCCGTGTGTTGCGATCTCGTGTCCGGCATCGGCGATACGCCGCACCCACACGGGATGCTCGCGCGCGGCGATGCCCAGCACGAAGAACGTCGCGCGCACGCCGAACTCGTCGAGAGTATTTAGAACGAATTCTAGTCCAACTGACAGGCGCCGTTCAAATGCCGCCCAGCGCGCGGGCGCGATGTCGAGTCCTTGATACCAATCCTCGACATCGAAGGTGAGCACGTTGCGCACGCGGCCCCCGCTCATCCGCTCATCACCATTTCATACACGCACTGCGTCTCGCACGTCATGCGCTCTAACGTGAACTGCTGCGCACGTTCGCGTGCCGCCGCGCTCATGCGCGCGCGCAGACGGTCGTCGTCCAGCAACTGATTGATCGCATGGGCAAGCGCGCACGCATCGCGTGTGCGCACGGTCAGGCCCGTCTCGCCGTGCCGATTCAACCAGCGCACGCCGGGCAAATCCGAACTGACGACGGGCAAGCCGCACGCCATCGCTTTGAGCTGCGCGATGCCGAACGCTTCGCTGCGCTCGGTCGAAGGAAAAGCAAAGACGCCACTCGCGCGCATCGTCTCGATCAAGTCCGATTCGCCGAGTGCGCCGCGAAAGCACACACGATCATTCAGACGATTGCGCTCTGCTTGCAATCGTAATCGCCGTCGCCAGGGCCCATCGCCGATGATGCTGATGTGTGCGCGGATGTGTCGCGCCGCGTCAAGCAGCACCTCGACGCCTTTGTAATAGCACAGACGGCCCGCAAACAAGACGGACGACCGACGACGGACGACTGACGGCGTGTACTGCTCGACGCGAATGCCATAGGGCACGACGCGCACCTTGCCTTGCAGGTCGCGCAGCACGGGCGACGTGCGCGCGTAGTCGTCGCTCGACGCGATGATCGCATCGGCGCGCTTGAGCATGGCGCGATGCACGGGGCGATGGAGGCGTAACGCGAGCGGCGGACGCACGTAATCGTTGTGCAGCGAGACGATCAGACGCGGCACGTGCGCGAGCGCGAGACTCCATTCGCCGAGCGGACAAGGCAGATGCAGATGAACGAGGTCGGGCTTGAGGCGCACGATCCACAGTGGCCAACTCGGACAGAACGGGGTGAAGTAACGCGCGAGCGACGCGGCGCGAAGCACATGCACGCCATGCCACCATTCGCTGCGCGGGCGCGGACCGCCATTCGCACACAGCACAATCGTTTCGAGTCCGTGCGCCGCCTGCGCGCGCGTCAGGTCGGCGAGATGGTCTTCGATGCCGCCGCGCACCGGCTGAAAATCGTGATAAATGTGGAGCACGCGCACGGGGCGATTCTATCACAAGTGGATTTAACGCAACAAACGAAACTGAATTGAACCGCAGAGGCGCAGAGGACGCGGAGTCATTGATGAAATCCTCGGTCCGCCGAGTTGATGAGGTAAATCAAACGTGATTCAGCAACTCCGGCAGCGTGCGGATGACGAGGCATTCGGCTTCGGGGAACAACGCTTTGGGATCGAGCAGCACGGGTTCGATGCCGCACGCCTGCGCGCCCGCCACGTCCGCGAAGTAGTTGTCGCCGACGTGCATCGTCTCTTCGCAGACGCACGCACCACGCGCGAGCGCGAGCTCGAACATGGCGCGGTCGGGTTTGGGGTTCGCAGCATCGCTTGAGGTGATGAGGAAGGAGAAGTATTGATCGAGTTCGTGTGGTTGAAACGCTTCGGGCATTTCGTCGCCGCGGCGATTGGTGACGAGTCCGAGTGTGTAGCCGCGCTCGCGCAGATGCGCCAACGTCGCGCGCGTGCCCGTTGGGATGAGCTTGCGGCGCTCCGTCTCACGCAGTCGCTGCAACACGTAGTCTGCTGCTGCTTCGATATTGCCATCACACTGCATCTCGTGCAGCACGCGCGTCAAGTAGTGATGACGAAAGCCGGCCACGCCGATGCGCTCGCGATCGCCTTTGTAGTTCAAGCCTGAGAAATAAAAATGCGCGAAGCGTTCAGCACGGCGACGCGCATCGGGCGAGACGGTCAGTCCGAACTCGCGCGCGAAACGCTCGTACAATTCCCATAAGTCAGGATCGTTGAAGACGAGCGTGCCGTCGAGATCGAACAGAATCGTCTTATAGCGCTTCATCGTTACAGGGACAGCGCCTCGTGCAGATGCTGCATCGAAGTGTTGCCGCCGCTCAGGATGACGGCCACTTTCTTGCCGCCCAACTCATCTTTCATCTTCAGCGCGCCGGCCAACGCGGCTGCGCCTGCGCCTTCGGCGAGGTTGTGCGTCTTCTCGATGAGCAGTCGCACCGCGTAGCGAATCTCATCGTCGCCGACCAGCACAAAATCGTCGAGCAGATCGCGCAGGATGGACTGCGGCAGTGTAAAGCCGACGCGCGTCGCCAAGCCTTCCGCGAACGTGCTGTTCTCCGCCTCGACCAGTTGCCCTTCCTTCCACGAAAGGTATGCGGCGGGCGCGGCTTCGGCTTGCACCGCGATTACGCGAATGCGCGGGTTGACCGCTTTCGCGACAATGCACGCGCCGCTCGCGCCGCTGCCGCCGCCGAGCGGCACGAAGATCATATCGAGGTCGGGCTGCGCTTCTAACATTTCGAGCGTGAGCGTGCCAACGCCGGCGACAAGCAGCCGCTCATTGGCTGAATGGATGTAGCGCAGGTTGCGTTCCTCTGCGAGGTCTTCGACGTGGACACGCGCCTCGTCAAAGTCGCGTCCGTGAAACAGCACCTGCGCACCGAGGTGCTGCATCGCTTCGACCTTGAGCGGATTCGCGCCGTTTGGCACGCCGATGATCGCGTTCACGCCGAACAGTCGCGCCGCATACGCGACGGACTGGCCGTGATTGCCGGTCGAAGCGGTGATGACGCCGCGCGTACGTTCGTCCGCACTCAGTTGTGCCATCAGGTTGATGCCGCCGCGAATCTTAAATGCGCCGATCGGCTGATGGTTCTCGTGCTTTACATAGATTTCGGTGCCGACCTCTTTATCCAGCGCAGGATAACGAAAAAGCGGCGTCGGTCGCAAGTAAGGTGCGATCAACCGCTTTGCGAGCAGCACGTCTTGAAACGTTGGTCGTTCGATGTTCATGGGTTCTCCTTGTACTTTCAATAGCGTCGTGGGCGAGATTGAATGTCACCGATTTTACCATGTGCTGTGACCCAAGCACAACCAAACGTTCCGACGAACAGCAATTCTCATTTTGCGATATGCACACCAAAGCAGGCGACTGGAAGTCGCGCCTGAGAGGCTTGCAGCCGAGCGTCCACCTGCGTGGACGCCCGCAACGGCAACCATTCGCCTCGTCCGCGCAGGCGGACGATCAGCCGAAGGCTCATTAGGTGCGATTTCAATCGCCTGCTTTTCTGCCGCGCAGCGCCAGCGCAAAAGCGATGAGCGAGCGCGCGTAAAATTTATTTGACTAGGACTTTCGCTTAGACGACCTGAAAGGCAGAGATGTGCGGGTGGCGTAGTTCAGCGCGCAGATAATCCCGCAATAGATCAGTTTTGACTTGGTAGAGCGTCTTGTTCAACTGCTTGGCCTTGACCTTGAGGGAGAGCCAGGCATGATAACCACACGCCAGATGATTGCGTTGTGAGCGTGCTTTACGGCATTGACACTTTTCACTTCCCGTCAGTTGCTTGATGCCGCGATGCAGTTCTTCGACCTGCCAGCGCGTGTCGTTCGCGTCTTGAGCGACCTGCGCGGTCACGGTCTCATCTGGGCAATTGGTGATCACCCAGTCAATCCAGTCAAGCTGGACGAACGGT
>JBBPZQ010000138.1:0-9353 GCA_038198935.1 Anaerolineae bacterium | reverse complement strand
TGCGGGCTTTGGAAAGTTTACGCCGTTTCAGGAGGCGACCGCCTGCCAAGCGTCGTTCTTCCATTTGTGCGCGTGTGAGTTTCGTTGGTTTCCATGTCATGCCACTATTGTAAAGCAACTTTAGCTAAAGGGAATAATGAATTCCTCTGCGTTCTCTGTGGCTCTGCGGTTACAAGAGCATCAATGAATTCTGAAGAATTACGGAATCGGGCTCACGACGTTTTGCAGCGCAATGATCGCGGCGAGTTCAGCACACCATCGCCGCACCAATACCCGCACCAATGGAATTGGGACGCGGCGCTGATCGCGCTCGGCTGGTCGCACTTCGACGTGTCGCGCGCGCGCACGGAAATCCGCTCACTGCTGCGCGCGCAGTGGCGCGACGGTATGCTGCCGCACATCATCTATCATCACGGCGCGTCGGATTATTTTCCGCCGCCCGACTTCTGGCAGACGCACGGCTTACCACACGTTGGCGCCATCGAATCCTCCGCGCTGACGCAGCCACCACTCGTCGCCACCGTCGTGCGCGCGCTGCACGAACGCTCTCATGCGGATTCAGAGTCACTGGCATTCGTGCGCGAGGTCTTTCCGAAAATTCTCGCGTGGCATCGTTGGCTGCATCACACGCGGGCTGTGGATGACAGCGGCTTGCCGTGTTTGATTCATCCATGGGAGTCGGGCACCGATAACTCGCCGCGCTGGGCGGCCGCACTCGACCGCATCACGCCACACGACCTGCCGCCGTTTCGCCGCCGCGACACGCAGCATGTCGCGCCCGACGAGCGTCCGCTCGCGCAAGACTACGAACGATTCGTGTATTTGATTGATCGGGGGCGGCGCATCGGTTGGGATTCGGCGCGACTGCTGGCCGAGTCGCCGTTTCTCGTGCAGGATGTGATGTTCTGCTCGATTCTGCATCGCGCCGACGAGGACTTGCGTGCGCTCGGAAAAATCGTGAACGAGGATACGCGCGAGATCGAAAAGTGGCTGGGGCAAACGCGGCAAGTGTTCGACGCGCGCTTCTGGAACGAGACGCGCGGGCTGTATCTTGATTACGACGTGCGTGCGAGTGAGCCAATACTCGTCAACACGTTTGCGACATTCATGCCATTGCTCGCGGGCGTACCGTCGTCCGAGCAAGTCGCGCGCCTAATGCAGCACTGGTCTGATCTACACGAGTACGCGCCGAGCGACGATTCGCGCTTTCGGCTGCCGACCACGAGCAAGAACGAGCCGCGCTATGCGCCGCGCCGCTATTGGTGCGGGCCCATTTGGATCATCATCAATTGGTTGTCGTACATCGGCTTGCGACGCTATGAACTACGTGAGCCAGCGGCGGCGCTGCGCGCCGACACGTTGGCGCTCTTGCAGACTCACGGCTGCCGTGAGTATTTCGATCCACGCGACGGCGCGCCGCTGGGTGCGACCGATTTTGCATGGTCGGCCGCGCTCGCACTCGAATTTCTTTCAGAGCGTGACGAGTGATGAGAGATGCTCATACGGCGAGCACTCCGCTTATCACTCGTCACTTGCCACGCTGGTGCAACATCATCTTCACGCCGTGCTTGCTGCCGAGCGTAATCATCGGTTTCAGTTCGACGCGCGCATCGGGCGCAACGCGCGGCTGCCACTGCTGCGCGATAGTGGCCAAGAGCAGCGTGCCTTCCATCCACGCGAACTGATCGCCGATGCACATGCGCGGTCCCCCGCCGAACGGGAAGTACGCGAACTTCGGACGCGCGGCTTGCGCCTCCGTCGTCCACCGCTCAGGCTCGAAGGCGAACGGCTCTCGATACCAGCGCGCGTCGTGATGCACCACCCATTGACTCATGATGACCGACGCGCCTGCGGGAATCACGTAATCGCGCAGAACATAATCGGCGATGGCGCGCCGTCCTAGAGACCAGGCTGGCGGATACAAGCGCATCGCTTCGCTCAAGACCATACGCGTGTACGGCAGACGTTCCAGATCACTCACGCGCGGCAGACGATCTCCCAGCACGCCGTCCAACTCGGCGTGCAATTTTTTCTCCGCGTCCGGATTCTGCGCCAATAAGTAGAACGTCCACGTTAGCGCGTGCGCCGTCGTATCGTGACCCGCGAGGAACAGCGTGATGGCTTCGTCGCGCACCTGCTGATCGCCCATGCGCGCGCCGTCGCCTTCCACGTCTTGCGCCATCAGCAACATCGAGAGCAAATCGCCGCGATCCGATGGATTCGCGCGCCACTCCGCGATCATGTCGAAGATGATTTTGTCGAGCCGCGCTTTTGCGTGGTCGAAGCGTTTCTGTTTGTCGCTCGGCACGGGTCCCAACATGCCGACCAGCGGCACGGTCAAGCCGTTCAGCGCGTCGGTCATATCACCGAGTGCGTCGCGCACCTCGTCGGCTTGGTGCTCGACGTCCGTAGCGAACAGCGTCTTACCGACGATGGCGAGCGTGAGCCGCATCATCTCGCGCTCGAAGTCGAGCGCGTCACCGTCGCGCCAGCACTCGCGGAAGTGCGCGCCGTACTCGATCATCGTCTCGCCATAGGCGGCGATGCGCTGCCGATGAAACGCCGGCTGAATCATGCGGCGCTGGCGCAAATGGAACTCGCCCTCACTCGTGAGCAGTCCTTCGCCGAACAGATTCTTCGCGCGCTGCAAGCCCTGACCTTTGATAAAGTTTTTGTTGTTCGTGACCAGCACATCGCGAATGTCGTCCGGGTGACTGAGCATGAAGATGTTGACGGGCCCGATTTCAAAATGCACGACATCGCCGTACTTCTGCGCGGCGTTCAGCAGATAGCCCATCGGGTCGCTTTGCAGTTTTGGAATTTCGAGCAGCGGCATGAGGTTGCGGGGACCGGGGGCGCGGGTTGCGGTTTTCAACATCGGATGCCTTTCGTAGAGACGCTCCGACGGAGCGTCTCTACATCGTAACATTGCCTGTCGGACTCTTGTGCACGTGCGCGACTTTCCATTGTCCGTCCACGTTCACGAGCACGCGCGACTCGTTCATCGTCGTGACCTTGCGTTCGCCGTTCAGCGACGTAGCGAGCAGCAGTGTATAGCACGCAATCGCCACCTCGCCGAAGCGCTGCAACTTGGGTTCGAGCAACTCGTAGAAATACTTCGCGCCAGGCGGGAACATGTCGGTCTCGCTGATGAAGAATATATGCGTGCCGACGCCGTCCTGCCGATGCGGTGTAACGTACCATTCGTAAATTACAAGGTCGTCGGTCACGGACTTGCGATAGCCGTCGGGGTCGCGCTCGTAAATCGTGCGCAGATGTTTGTGCAGCGCGTCCCAGATTTCTTGGTTGTCCATCAATCCTCCCGTCGCCAATCGTCAGTCGTCAGACTTAAGCGTATTCCATCTGATGACTGACGACCGACTACTGCCTACTTATTTATTGCTCGATTCTATCATCGCGCTCCCTGCCTCGCAAGCGTGATTCGCATGAGACAGATGTTCTCGCTTATACTAGAGAAATCTTAATCGCTGACGAATGACTCATGGCTACCAAATTATTCGCGCGGCAGTCTCCGCTGCGGCGTTCAGTCGCGCGAACGTTTGGCTCACTGCGCTATCGCAATTTTCGTTTACTGTGGACAGGCAACATTGCCACACAAGCCGGTTATTGGATGTTCGGCGTGGCACAAGGCTGGCTCGTGCTGGACATGGAGCAATCCAATCCGGCGTTGTGGCTCGGCGTGGTCGGCTTCGCCAATGGCCTGCCGTTGCTGTTGTTTTCATTGTTCGGCGGCGTGCTGGCGGACCGCTTCGACCGCAAGAAGTTGCTGCTCACATACCAGATCTGCAGCACGACCTTCATCACCATTTTCGCCGTCCTCGTCACGTTTCATCTCGTGCAAATCTGGCACGTGCTCGTCATCGCGTTTCTGTTCGGCTCGATGATGTCGCTCAACATTCCGCTGCGGCAGGCGCTGGTTGCGTCGCTGGTCGAGCGCGAAGATTTGCTCAACGCCACCGCGCTCAACTCGGTTGGCTTCAATTCGATGCGCGTGATTGGCCCCTCACTCGCTGGCGTGTTGATTTCGACTATCGGCACGCTGGGCGTTTTCTGGCTGATGGTCGTGTGCTATATCTGGGCGATGCTGTGGATCGTACAGATGCAGATTCCGCCGCACGAACACACGGCGCATCACGAGCGCAGTCCACTGCGCAACCTCGTGGACGGGCTGCATTTCATTCGGCGTGACGTAAACGTGCTCAGTCTGATGCTGCTCAGTGCGATTCCAACTTTCTTTGCGCTGCCTTATTTGCAACTCGTGCCGTTGTTCGCACGCATCATCTTTCAAGTCGGCGCGACGGGACTGGGTTTGATGGAAGGTGCGGTTGGATTGGGCGCGCTGCTCGCGTCGCTCATCGTCGCCACGCTCGGCGCGGTGCGGCGCAAAGGCATACTGCTCGTCGGTGTGACGATTGCGTATGCGGCGCTCGTCGCGCTGTTCGGCATCTCGCCGTCGTTCCCGTTGTCGCTATTTATTTTGTTCATCTCCGGCATCGCGTGGTCTATGCTCGGCTCGCTCGGCTCGACGCTGGTGCAAATCACCACGCCCGACGAATATCGCGGACGCGTATTCAGTGTACTGAGTTTGACGTTTGGGATGCAACCGCTCGGAAACTTGTTGATCGGCTCGTTGGCTGAAGCGTTGGGCGCACCGATTGCCGTTGCGATTGGCGGCAGCCTCGGCGCGCTCAGTTCGCTGCTGCTCGCGTGGCGCAATCCGCGCATACGAAAAATGGATTAAGCGCATACAATGGCACTTCCTGAACTGTTGAACGATTGGCGGCACGAGCGGCAATTCGCGCAAAGCGTCGCCGCGTGGAAAGTGCTGCCTGCGCGTGCGGCGCGCGCCGCCGAGTTTCCAACTGACCTGCATCCGCAACTCGGCGATGCGCTGCGGCGACGCGGCATCCCTAAACTCTACTCGCACCAACTCTCCGCGTGGCGCGCCGCGCAAAACGGCAAGCACATCGTCGTCGTCACGGGCACCGCTAGCGGCAAGACACTCTGCTACAACTTGCCCGTGTTGGATGAACTCCTGCGCCAGCCCGATTCGCGCGCGCTCTATCTCTTTCCGACCAAGGCACTGGCACAAGACCAAGCCGATGAAGTACGAGGGATATTGGGCGAGATAAGGGATGTTAGGGGAAATATGGGAGATAAGGGAAATGCGGGAGCGAACGCGGCGCGCTTATCTCCCTTATCTCCCCTAATTTTCCCTAATCTCCATTCACCGATCATTGCAACTTATGATGGTGATACTCCCACTGACCAGCGTCCAGCCATTCGCAACCACGCGCGCATCGTCATCACGAATCCCGACATGCTGCATACTGGCATCCTGCCGCATCATACCAAGTGGCAGGCGTTCTTCGAGCAGTTGCGTTTCGTCGTGATTGACGAACTGCACGCGCTGCGCGGCGTGTTCGGCTCACACGTCGCCAACGTGATGCGCCGCCTCAAGCGCATCGCCAACTTTTACGGCGCGTCGCCGCAATTCATCATGGCATCGGCGACCATTGCCAATCCGATCGAACTCGCCGAGCGCATCGTCGAAGAAACGGTGACGCTCATTGACGACGACGGTGCGCCGCGTGGCGAAAAACATTTCATCATCTACAATCCGCCCGTCGTCAACAAAGACTTGGGCTTGCGCCGCTCGGCTGTGCTCGAAGCGGTGCGGCTCGGCAATCAATTGCTCAATCACGACGTTCAGACGATTCTGTTCGCACGCAGCCGCCAAACCGTCGAACTCACGTTGAATTATTTGCAGCAGTCGCGTCCCGTTGGCGATCTGTTCAACCAAGCAACCAACCATCAAACTACTCATCCCACGCTCCGCGCCTATCGCGGCGGCTACTTGCCGTCGGTGCGCCGCGAGATCGAGCGCGGCTTGCGCGAGGGCGAGGTGCGCGGTGTGGTGGCGACGAATGCGCTGGAACTCGGCGTGGACATTGGCCAGATGGGCGCGAGCGTGATGGTCGGCTATCCGGGCAACATCGCGGCGACGTGGCAGCAGGCGGGCCGCGCGGGCCGCACGTCGGCGACGAGCCTCGCGCTGCTCGTCGCATCCGCCGCGCCGATTGACCAATACCTCGCGCATCATCCGTCGTGGTTCTTCGGGCGCACGCCTGAGCACGGACTGATCAATCCCGACAACCTCATCATCTTGCTGCATCATTTGCGCTGTGCCGCGTTCGAGTTGCCGTTCGTCAAAGGCGAGTCGTTCGGCAACATCGAAGGCGGGCGCGTCAAAGAGTTTCTGGATTTCCTGACGGACGAAGGCGTGCTACATCCATCCAACGAAAAATATTTTTGGATGTCCGAGAAATATCCGGCTGATTCGGTCTCATTGCGCAGCGCATCGCCCGATACGGTCGTGATACAGCATGTGGCGAACCCCCACCCTAACTCTCCCCCGTTCGCTAAGGGCGCGCACAAGGGAAGGGACGATGACACCCTTCCCCTGCGTGGCGGGGGATGGGCAGGGGATGGGGGTTTCCTTGATGAACCACCCGCTGCGCTTGGCGAAGTGGATTTGCACAGCGCGTTCTGGATGCTGCACCCGCAAGCGATCTACATGCACGAGGGTCAGCAGTATTTCGTTGCCGCGCTCGACATGGAGAAGAAGATCGCGCAAGTGCATCGCGTGAGCGTGGACTACTATACCGAAGCGAAACAGGAAGTCACGATCGAGTTGTCCGAGCAGTTTGCAGAAGCCGAAGTATGCGGCGGCACGAAAGCACACGGCGAGATCAAAGTCACGTCGCAAGTCACGGGCTTCAAGAAAATCAAACTGTTCACGCACGAGATTCTCGGCGCGGGGCTGTTGGAGATGCCATCGTCCGAATTGCTGACGACGGGTTACTGGCTCACGGTCAGCGATGCGACAGTCGAGCGACTGCGCGCGCTCGGGTTGTGGCGCGCGGACCCGAACGACTATGGACCCAACTGGCAGGAGCTGCGACGGCGCACGCGCGAGCGCGATGCGTTCCGCTGCCAGAACTGCGGCGTGAAAGAGAACGGCACGGAGCATCACGTCCATCACAAACTGCCGTTCAAAACATTTGCCAACCATCAGCTCGCCAACCAACTCTTGAACTTGGTGACACTCTGCCCGTCGTGCCACATGAAGGTCGAACTTGCGGTGCACGTGCGCAGCAGTCTCGCGGGGTTGTCGTTCGTCTTGGGACATCTCGCGCCGCTCTTCCTGATGTGCGACCGCCGTGACGTGGGCGTGCACTCCGATCCCAAGTCGCCGTTGAGCAATGGTCAACCCACCGTCGTGATTTACGATCAGGTGCCGGCCGGAATCGGCTTGAGCGAACGCCTTTATGAATTGCACGACGACTTGCTCGCGCGCGCGCACGAACTGGTCACGTCATGCGATTGCCTCGACGGCTGTCCGTCATGCGTTGGCCCCGCCGGCGAGAGCGGCGAAGGCGCGAAGCAGCAGACGGTTGCGTTGATTGAAGCATTGAGCGATAACGCGCGACGCCGCGCGGCGCACGAGCACAACTAAACTTCGCGTTCTTCCGAGCGTTGTATCAATGCTCGCTTCGCGGTTCATATATTTATCGTGACCAATTCAGTTTCTTCAAAACTCAAATCGCTCGGCGTCAAAGTCGGCGCGCGTGACGTCACGCCGCAGCCCGCGGAGAAAGAGAAGCGGCTCAACCGCTACGCAATCGAGAATGTGATGAGCGGGCGCGTCGTCGCCAATGACGACGGCGCGTGCTTCGTCGTCGAGAATTTCTTCGACGGCGAGTACGCACACGGACGCACGCCCGTACATGCATCGTTCACGTTGAACGCAATGGCGCGCTGGGCGCGCGACGAACGCATCGCCACGTGCGCGCGCGAGTGTCTCGTCTTTCTCGACACCGAAACGACGGGGCTGGCCGGCGGCACGGGCACGCTGCCATTCATGATCGGGGTTGGCCGATTCAAGGGCGATCAGTTCCGCGTCGCGCAATTCTTCATGCGCGACCCCGCCGACGAAGCCGCGCTTCTCACCGCGCTGAGTGAGTGGCTGGCGCCGTGCGACACACTCGTCACATTTAACGGCAAAGCATTCGACATGCCGCTCGTCGCCGCGCGCTACACACTGCATCGGCGCACCATGCCGCTGGCACGCACGGCGCATCTCGACCTGCTGCCGCTCGCACGCCGCTTGTGGCGCGACCGTCTCGCCAGTCGCGCGCTTGGCTCGCTGGAGCAGCACATCCTCGGCGCATCGCGCACGCAACAGGATGTGTCGGGCTGGATGATCCCTACGATGTACTTCGATTATTTGCGCAGCGGCGATGCGCGTTCGATGCGCGGCATCTTCTATCACAACGCGATGGACATCCTCGCAATGGCGGCGCTGCTCGCGCACGTCGCCCAGATGCTGGACGATCCGCTCAACGTTGCCATGCAGCATCCGATGGACTACGTGTCCGTCGCGAAGCTGTACGAGGAGTGGGGCGAGCATGACCTTGCCGCGCGCGCATACGAACGCGGTCTGTCTGCCGAGTTGCCGCCCGCGTCGTATCGCGACGCTTCGCAGCGGCTGTCGTATTTGCAGCGCAAGCGCGGCCAGCACGAGCGCGCACTGGCGATATGGCACGAGGCGATCACGCACGGCGAGCTGTATGCGTATGTCGCACTGGCGAAATACTACGAGCATCGCACGCGCGATTACGCGCAAGCCGAGCGCATGACGCTCGACGCCATCAAAATTGTTTCCTCCGAATCGTTTCCCTCACAAGAGCGCCGAAAACTTCTGCCGGATTTGCAGCGCCGGCTAGAGCGCATCTGGCACAAACAGTCCGCGAGCGCAAGCCGCTAAGGGCCCGTCAAAGTATAACTTCCCGAAGTGTTATTCTGGGCAGAGCGAAGAATCTGTATAGCGCTGCTTAGACATCACCGTCGTCTTGCACTCAATTCGTGCGTATCAGGTGCATGACGACGTTCGCCGCGAACGAACGTCTCAGCGGTTCATCGTTGCAAGTCATGTCCTGAGCGAAGCCGTCGGATGCACTCCTCAGCACCACAACACTGAGAGCTTATCTTTTTCGGACCGTACCTTCGCGCAGCAGGCCAGCAGCGATGCGGTGATCGTCGTCACCAATCGCGGCTCGGCCGATTTGATCGAAGCGTTCGGCACTGCCAGCGCAAACAACTTGCGCTTTAAGGTTGATCATTGGGGAGCCTAGTGACCTGGAGCGGAAGTTCTGCAACGAATTAGAGACGGCGTATTATTGAGCCAGTACTTGAAATCACGGCACGACCATTCCCACGCGAAAGGATGAGCGAAGCGTTGGTTGTAATCGCATTGACTGCGGAGAATG
>JBBPZQ010000137.1:0-19001 GCA_038198935.1 Anaerolineae bacterium | reverse complement strand
TTTCCCCCTCGGCCCGATAGACGCCGCCGCTCGCTGGCGTCTATCCATCGCCAAGTTGTCGAGTGTTTCCGTTCTAAAGCGTTGGCCGAGTTTCTCATAAGTTACGTCCCGCCAGTCATGCATCTAACAGAGTAGTACTAGTGTACCTTTCACCCATTCCCGCTTAACTCGTTCCGCATTCACTGAATGTAAATCGCCGCGATTACGATGCCGAGCACCGCGCCGACGAACACTTCGACCGGTGTGTGGCCGAGTAGTTCGCGCAGCCGCGTCTCGCTGATCGGGTGGCCCTGAAACAATTCGTCAACAATCTGATTGAGGATGCGCGCCTGCGTCATTGCCGCGCGGCGCACACCGGCGGCGTCATACATCACGACGAGCGCGAACGCGAGCGCGACGGCGAACTGTGTCGAGCGCAGACCTTCGCGCAAGCCGACGGCCGTCGCCAATCCCGCGACGGTCGCCGAGTGCGAACTCGGCATGCCGCCCATCGTTGTCAGCCAGCGCAGGTTGATGCGCCGCTCGCGAATGGAGTAGAACAAAACCTTTAAGGTTTGCGCCACTGCCCACGCCCACGCCGCAGCCATGAAGACAGGGTTGGAAAAAATATCCGTCACTCGTCCTCAGCTTCGGCGATGACGTACTCCGCTTCGGCTTCGGCCAATTCCGTCGCGCTCGGCTGCAACTTGCGCACGCGCAATTCGGCGTGCTCCAACTGCTGCTCCAGCTGCTCCGCCAACTGCATCCCACGCTCGAACAGCGCGATGGATTCGTCGAGCGTCAACTCGCCCGCTTCCAACTTCTCGACGGTTTCGTCTAGTTCATGGAACGCGTCCTCGAACGAGGGTGTTTTTGTTTTTGGCATTGAACCTCACAATGCGAGATGCGTAATCCGTAATGCGTAACGGGCCATTACGAATTACGCATCACTCGCTACTGTTGCGGTGAATTCCCCATCACTCACGCGCACATGCACCGCATCGCCGCTCGCCACTTGCGCGACAGAATTGACGACGTGACCATCGCGGCGCACGATGGCGTAGCCGCGCGCGAGGATAGCGGTGGGATTGAGCGACGCGAGTTGCCGCCGCTTGCTCTGCACGCGCTCGCGCAGCACTTTTATTTCGTGCAGCATCGCTTTGTCGAGTGAACGCACATGCTCGTCCACCTGCTGCCGCTCGCGCTCGATCTTGCTCTGCGGCGAGAGACGCACAAGCACGCGGCGCAGGTTTTTCAGTTGCGCGTCACGCGTCGTGATGTGGTTGTCCATCGCCAGCCACAGCCGCGCTTTACGCGCGCGCATCTCGCGCAAGACTTCGGCGCGGTCGCGCACGACCATCGCCGCGGCGGCGGTCGGCGTCGGCGCACGCAGGTCGGCGACGAAATCGGCGATAGTGAAATCCACTTCGTGCCCCACGCCAGAGATGACGGGCTGCGACGATGCAAAGATGGCGCGCGCGACGTTCTCGTCGTTGAACGCCCACAAGTCTTCAATCGAGCCGCCGCCACGCGCGACGATGATGACGTCCACGCCATCATCATTGTTGAGTGTGCGGAGCGCGCGCACGATTTGCGCGGGCGCTTCGATGCCCTGCACCTGACTCGGACACAGCGCGACCTCGACGCTGGGCCAGCGCTGGCGCAAAATGCGCAGCATGTCTTGCAGTGCCGCGCCTTTCTCTGAGGTCACAACGCCGATGCAGCGCGGGTAGGGCGGAAGGGGCCGCTTGCGCTCGAACAATCCTTCGCGCTGCAACTGCGCTTTCAGCAGTTCGTATTTCTTCCACAGTGCGCCAACGCCGTCGAAGGTGAGCTCGTCAACGTAGAGTTGCAAGTCGCCGCGCGCGTCGTAGATGCTGATATGGCCATGCGCGCGCACCGCGTCGCCCTCGCTGGGCAACCGCTTCAAGCCGACGGCTTGACCGCGCCACATGACGCAGCGCACGCACGCGTCGCCGTCCTTCAACGAAAAATACAGATGGCCCGACGACGGTCGTGAGATGCCCGACAGTTCGCCGCGCACCCACACATCCTGCACGATGTCGTCCACTTCCAGTATGTGCTTGAGGTGCTGCATCAGTTGCGCGACGGTGATGGTCGGCGTGGTGAGGAAGAGAGCGGGTTGCATCGGAGTAGCCAGTCGTCAGTAGCCAGTCGCCAGTAGGCGGAAATCCGACTACTGACGACTGACGACTGATGACTGCTGTTACACTCGCGTCACGTAGTTGCCGGTCTCGGTGTTGACGCGGATGGTGTCGCCAGTTTGAACGAAGAGAGGGACATACACAGTGTAGCCCGATTCGAGCGTGGCCGGTTTGGTGGCATTGGTCGCCGTGTCGCCGCGCACGCCGGGCAGCGACTCGACTACTTTCAATTCAACGGAGGAAGGGAACTCGACATCCAGCGGCTCGCCATCATGCGACGACACTTTGACGGCGAGACCTTCCTTCAAGAAATGCACGCCGTCGCCGAGGATGTCGGCCGGCAGTGCGCTCTGCTCGTACGTTTCCGTATCCATAAAATGATAAAAATCGCCGTCGTGATACAAGTACGTCATCTCGCGATGATCGAGCCGAATGTCTTCGACGCGCGCGCCGGATTGAAACGACTTCTCCAGCGTCCCGCCTGACTTGAGGTTGCGCGCGCGCACGCGAATGGTCGCGTTGCCGCGCCCTTGTTTGTTGTGGGAGTATTCCAACACTTTCCACAAGTGTCCTTCGTGCTTGAAGGTCACACCCTTCCTTAAATCTTCAACACCAATCATGGAACGACTTCTCCTCGAATCAATGTCAGTGGCGAGATTATACCATGACAATTTCAGAATTCAGATTTGAATTTCCAGTTTGAATTCCGAAGTCACTTCAGCCAATCTTCCGCCGCGCTCGGCAAATCTTTCGTCAGTCCTCGCCGCTCGGTGCACTTCGGTACCGACGCAATGAATGACTTGCCGTAACTCTTGGTGAGCACGCGTCGGTCGAGCATGACCACCACGCCACGATCAGACGCACTGCGAATCAATCGTCCGAACCCCTGCCGAAAACTGAGCACCGCTTGCGGCACCATGTACTCGTTGAACGCGTCGTCGAACGTCTCGCTGCGCGCCGCGACGATCGGATCGCTCGGCACGGCGAACGGCAAGCGCGTGATGACGAGGCACGAGAGCGCATCGCCGACCACATCCACGCCTTCCCAGAAACTGCGTGTGCCCAGCAGCACGCTGCGAGGCATCGTCTTGAAGTTGTCGAGCAGCTGTCGCCGCGAGCCGTCCATATATTGGCCGAGCACGAGGACGCCGGCCTGCTCCAACGGCTTGCAGATCGCGTCGTAGGTGCGGCGCAGTTGGCTCTTCGACGTGAACAGGATGAGCGTGCGCCCCTGCGTCGCTTTGCACAGCGCGATCAGCGCGTCGTGCACGATTTTGTTGTAATTCGGCGTGTCGGGTTCAGGCACGTCGGATGGAATATAGAACAACGTTGACTTTTGATAATTGAACGGTGAGTCGAGCGCGAGCTCCTGAGCGTCATCCAGACTCAATCGCTCGCGGATGTACTTGAAATTATTGGCGCTGCGCATCGTCGCCGACGTGAGCACAACGCAGTCCTTCGGCTGGAAGATTTTCTCTTGCAGCGTCTCGCCCACGTGCAGCGGCGCGGAGTTCAACACGACCTCTCCGCTCTCGGTGCCGATGGTCGCCCAGTAGATGCCGTTCGCCTGTGGCTCGTTGACGATTGCGATCAAGTTCGCGCGCAGCTCGTCAATGCGCTGGCGATACGCCGCGAGTTCGTAGAGACGGTCATCACCTTCGAGCACGTCATGCTCTTCGCACGTACGCGCGATCTTTTCCAGTGCTGTGCTCAATCGTCTGAGTGCGTTCGTCAATGTCTCGCATAAAATCTCCCCCGTTGACCACGCCGGCTGGGCGCGCAAAGCCGCGACCAAGCGAACCTGCTGATCGAAGTCGCTGCGTCCTGAGCCCCTGTCCTGAGCAGAGCCGAAGGATGTCGAAGGGCCTTTGGGCGGATGCTGCGCGCGCAGGGTGTCCGTCAGGTGATTGAAAAATGGATAAGTGGCGCGCTGAGCTTCGTCCCCGTATGCGCCGACTGCATCTATCAAATCACTCAACTGTTCTAGCACTTCAGATGCCGCGTCGCTCGCACGAAGGCTCGCACTCAATCCGCGCATGAATCCGCCCGAGCCGCTGATCTCGGTCAATAAAGATTCCACGGCATCTTGTTTCACTTCGACGCTCAACGCTTCGGTCGCGCGCGCTTCAAGGTGATGCGCTTCGTCAATGATCAGGTGTTTGTGCTCTGGCAAGATTTGATTGCCCACCGCCATGTCACTCAACAGCAGCGCGTGATTGACGACGATGACGTGCGCGCTCTCGGCGCGCTGGCGCGAGCGATAGAAGAAATCGGTGCCCGCCTGAAAGTATGGACACGCGACGGCGTTGCACGTCTCGTCCGCACACACTTGCGCCCACACAAATTCTTCCTCTGGAGCGATGGACAACTCGGCGCGATCACCGGTCGTCGTCGTCGGCAGCCACGCGAGAATCTTGGCGAGCAAGCGTACATCGGTCGCACTCTTGTGGGGCTTGTGCTGGAACTGTTCGAAGCGATGGCGGCACAAGTAATTGCTGCGCCCCTTCATCACCGTCGCGCGAAACTCGACATCCAAAATCTTTTTCAGGTCAGGAATATCTTTCTCGATCAATTGATCTTGCAGGTTGATCGTGTTCGTCGAGATGATGACGGGGCGCGAGTTGGCGACGGCAAAGTGAATCGCAGGCACGAGGTACGCCATGCTCTTGCCCGTGCCAGTGCCCGCTTCCACTAAAAGTTGTTGATTGTCGTTGAACGCTTCGCACACCGCGCGCAGCATTTCGATCTGCTGCGTGCGCTTCTCATAGCCGGGGAAATGCTCGGCGAGCGCGCCGCCGTCATCAAATAATTTTGTGATTGCGTCGCCGTCAATTTCGTTGTGATAAGGCGTCGGACGAAGCGCGGGCGCGTGCTCGAACGGATCGTCCAGCACCATCAGCCGATTGTTTTTAATCAAGCCTTTCGCGCGCAGTTGCTCGCCAATCGAGCTGCCCGTGAACGCTTGACGTCCGGCATCGCGCAGAATGTCTTTGAATACCTCGCGCAGTCCCCAGTTACTTTGCTCCGCGGCGCGCACGATTTCGTTGAGCGTGTTCACGTCGAGCTGCGTCGCGCGCTCGCACAGCGCCAAGAACAAGCGCATCGCCGCTTCTGCGTCGGCAAGCGCGCGATGATGTTCGGGCAGCGGAATCTCCAACTCAGCCGCGAGTTGCTTGAGCGAGTAGCGCGCAGCGTGCGGCATGACGATGCGCGCGAGTTCGTCAGTGTCAATCGCCGCATTGGTCAGCAGCAAATTCTGCCGCCGCATGAAGCCCATGTCGAACGCAACGTTGTGCCCGACCACTGGGTGCTCGCCGACGAAGCGCGCGATGTGGCGCGAGACCTGCTCGATGCGCGGTGCCGTGCGCAGTTGCTCGCGTGTGATGCCGGTCAAGCGCTCGATTTTCAGTGGCAGCTCGCGGCCAGGGTTGACCAGCGACGACCACGAGTCGAGCACCTGCTCGCCGCGAAACTTGACGACGGCCACCTCGATCAGCGCGTGATGATCGGCCTGCAAGCCGGTCGTCTCGGCATCCAAAGCTACGTAGGTTTTGTTCAAGAATGACTTTCTAGCGGTGTGAGGGTTTGAATTTTATTTTCAGTGTGCAGTGGCGTAATGCCGCGCCAACAAGTCAGCGCCGTAATCGTTCACGGCATCGCGCCAGACCGAGTGAATGTGATTCGCGTCGTCTTGCGTGTTGTCGTACTCGATCAAGAAGCGCGCACCTTGCAGACGATAATAATGACCTTGACGACGCTCCATACCGCCGGCCCAAACGAGGTGAACATCGTCCATGCCGTGCGCGCGCAGTCGCGCCAATTCCAGCTCCGCGATCTCATCGCTCATGCGATTGACGTACTCGCGAATGAGTTGATCGAGCATCTCGTGCTGTGCGGGTAACATCGCCGACGCAGACAGTCCCTTTGGCGTGAATGTGTATGCCAAGCGCGATTCGTGTTCGACTGTGTAGCCACGCTGAAACTGCGCGAGGGTTGCGCACTCCATCGCATCTGCGCTCGTCGCGTAGCCTTGAATAATAGATGGCGCAATCGTGACCGCGCCATCCACGAGCATCGGCCGATTGGCAGTCATGAGGTCGGGCGGTGCGATGGGAGACAACACGGCGACGGCGCGCTGCTCGTCGCTGAGCGAACGCACGAGTTCGCGCGCGAGGTCTTCGGTCGCCATGAGCGGTCGCAAGAAGGCGTGCGCGCCGCTCGGCGCGTCGGCCGGATTCGCGCCAAAGAATGTCGGTGTGGGCGCGATCAGTTGGCCACCGACAATCGTGTAGTTAAGCGAGACGTGATGCCCTTCAAAGCGCCAGCCCCATGCTGCCGAATCGCTTGGCTCGCCGAAGATGCTCAGGTAATAACGCAGCGGGTCGCGGTTATGATCGGGTGTCGCCCAATTCTCATTGTAATCCAGCAGCGGCTCCAAACCCATGATCGCCGTCATCGTCGCGAAGCCCGTGCGGCTCACGCCGAGCGCGATCAGGCGATGGGCAAGCCGAATCTGCACGCGCGACATTTCGCGCAGCGTGAGTCCATTGCGCACGTTGGGCGTGTAGAACCAGCGTGTGCGTTCAGTTTGATTCTCAAAATCGAACTGCGCCTTCGCGTGCTGTTCCTCGTCGAGCGAGCCGAGGAATTTCGTCGCGCATTCGGCCATGCGCGACGCCAAGTCGCGCAGTAAAATTTTGTCATTCATGCTGCCGCCAATATCTCTAGTGCGCGCGCGACGTACACTTTGCTCATCTTCTTGCGGTAGCCCATCACCATATCGGTGTTGTCGAGCGGCTTCGCGGGCTTGTATGCCGCTTGTGCGACCGCGTCAATCAAGTCGGGCGTCAGTTTCTGTCCCAGCAGCATCAGTTCCGCGTTGCGACATTCGAGTGGGTACGACTGCACGGCGGCCATCACGATCTTCGCATATGTAATCGTGCCGTCTGACTCTTGCCGCAACGCGACGGCGACGCCGAGAATTGGAAAATCAAACGCGCCACGCCGCCGCAGTTTCAGATAAACCGACTTCATGCCTTCGGCCGGCGGGATGATGACCTCAGTCAAAATCTCGTCGGGCGCTTTATGCAAGTATGCGATGCCATCGTCGTTGTACAACTCTCGCGCGGGAATGACGCGCTCGCCGTTCACGCCGACTAATCGCACGCTCGCGTCGAGCGCAATCGTCACCGGCGCGGTGTCGGTGGACGACGCAGCCCAGCAGCGCGGCGAGCCGGGCGCGACGAGGCAGATGGTCTGCCCTGCGCGGCCCCCTGTGATTGCAGAAGGAGACTGCCCTGAGCCTGCCGAAGGGTCGCCCGGCAACTTCATGCAGAAGCCGATGGACTTGCGCCAAAAGAAGGTCTGATTGTAATAGTTGCAGCGTGTGTCGAGCAACAGGTTGCCGCCATACGTGCCCATGTTGCGCAACTGCGGCGTCGAAACCAGTCCCGCAGCGGTCGCGAGCGCGGGATGGACTTGCTGGACGATCTGATTGTGCGCCAGCTGCGTCAGCGTCATACTCGCGCCGATGCGCATGCCTTCGGCATGCACGGCTGAAAATTTTTTCAACTCTGGAAGCTGACGTAACCCAATCACCACCTTCGGCTCGAACTGCCGCCGCTTCATGTTGGGGTACAAGTCGGTGCCGCCCGCGACGAACATCGCGTCTGTGCCGTGCTCTTGAAACACACGAATCGCTTCGCTTAATGTTTTGGGTGCGAGATACGTAAACGGTGGAAGGCGAAGCACAGCAACTCCTCTAGAAAACTTTCTCCATATGAATCATGTCGTAGTACACGCCATCCACACACATCTCCTGAAATAAGCGCCCCGTCTCTGTGAATCCATACGAGCGATAGAGACGATAAGCCGGTGTCGCGACGCTGTTCACTTGCAGCGAAATTTTGCGCAAGCCCTTCATTTTACGCGCGCACGCCAGCACCTCGCGCAACAACGCACAGCCGACGTCTTGGCCGCGAAAGTCGGACTGCACATACACGCCCCAGATGTGACCGACGTGCGCGTGCTTGCCCGCGTCGCGATACAGTCCAACCATGCCGACCAGTTGACACTCGTTGTCCGCGACGATGATGACGTTATCCGGCGATGTCGCGCACTCGCGCGCGCGCTGCTGCCACTGCTCGTCCGTCTTCGCCAATTCAAATTCGTATGTCGCGCCGAATGCTTCAGGGTGCAGCCGCACCGCTTCGAGGCGCAGCGCCTTGAACTTCTGCCAATCGTCCGCGCGGATCTGTCGGATATGGGTCATAGGCTCACCTGATTGGGGCAATGATTCGTTCAGGACGTGCCGTCTCTCGGAACTTCACTGACTGGCCAAACGTGCGTTCCATACGACTACTGAAGTGCAAGAACTCAGCATCATAGCGCACGAACACCTCATCGCCAATCTCCTCCGCGACGGCTTCGCGCGCATCGTCGCCGAATGCGAGATAGAGGGTATCATCATCGGCGTCGTAATATACTTTTAGTCGTTCGGCAGTCTCGGTTTCTGCCATAAGATCGCACTTTTTGCGTGTAGTTTGTATGTCACATGGATCGTGCAGTACAGTTCCCTGCACGCCTGTAAACGTGTTAAGAATTTGGTCGAATATTATCGAGTAGCTTAAACAGCAATGCGACTGCCGACAATAGCAGGTATGCTAAGCAAGGGCTAATACAAATACCTAGTGGTCCAAAGAATTGCGTTGAGATATAGAGGATCAAAATGAGAAAAGCGATAACAGCAATCCATATCTCCATGGTGCCTCTCCTTTTATCTAGGCCCTTTCGCGGTCATGGATGATGAGGGAAAGAGAAGTGTCACAAACAGTATCTTGTCTTCAGCTTTGATTTGGCCTTGGTTGCATACCAAGACCCCACATAAAGGAAATATCGTACCTTATTACTCATTGTTCCTCCATGTCACCAGCGCGTCGGCGCTTTCGCGCGCTCGGGCAGCGGCGCGACTTTAAACGGTTCGGGGAATGCATAGTCGGGAATGCGTTTGGGGCCCATACGTGGTTCCTCGCCGCGCGCTTTGAGCTCAAGCGCCTTGAGAATTTTCTCAGGCGAGGCTGGCACTTCGTCAATGCGCACACCAACTGCGTTGTAAATCGCATTCGCAACGGCTGGTATGACGGGCAGCAACGGACCTTGCCCTGCTTCCTTTGCGCCGAACGGCCCGTTCGGATCGAGTGTTTCGATCAGAATCGTTTGCATCTCCGGCGTTTCGAGCGTCGTCGGGCTTTTGTATTCAAGCATCGAAGGAATCTTGTGCAAGCCACGACGGAAGATTTGCTCTTCCATCATGATCTCGCCCAAGCCCATGTACGCGCTGCCTTCCACTTGACCAATCACCAGCAGGGGATTGATGGCTTTGCCCGTGTCGTGCGCGAGCCACAACTTGTCCACCGTGTACTCGCCCGTCTCATCGTCAACGGTCACTTCCGCGACGCACGCGCTATACGAATAGGCAGGCGTGGGACCGACACCTGAGCCTTTGTATTTGCCGTGCTGGATGTTCGGCTTGTATGAGCCGACCGCGCCGAGCGTGCCGTGCTTCGCTTCCGCCATCTGCACGACTTCCACGAACGGCAGCGTGCGATGCTCGTCGTCCACGCAATAAATTGTGCGCGCCTTCGCGCTCAGACTTTCGGGCGGCACTTGCAATTTATCGGCGGCGACCTCGAACAAGATGTTGCGCAGTTTCGTCGCCGCTTCAATTGCCGCGTTGCCGGTCATCAGCGTGACACGCGACGAGTATGAGCCGAGGTCAACGGGCGTGAGGTCGGTGTCGGCGGTGACCACGCGAATATCTTTCGGCTCGATACCGAGCAGTTCGGCGACGACATACGCCAGCACCGAGTCGCTGCCTTGCCCGATGTCAATCGAGCCGCAGAACACTGCCACGCCACCGCCGCGATCAATTTTGAGCTGCACACCGGAGTGCGGCATGTTGTTCCAGTAGATGGGCAAGCCCGCGCCGCTGATGTAGGATGAGGCAGCGAGACCAATCCCTCGACGGCGGACGTCGGACGGTTGACCGCGGTTATCGGTCGGCTGTCTGCCGTCTGCCGTCTGCCGTCTCTTTTCGAGCCATCCCGACTCGTTCACGACCGCATCCAAACACTTGCCAAGCCCGTTCGTCGTCACGTGCAGTTGGTTGATGGTCATGCTGTCGTCGGGGACGATGTGCTGGCGGCGCAGCTCGTACGGATCGAGTCCGAGATGTTCCGCAATTTTGTCGAGCTGCACTTCGAGCGCGAAGCGCGGTTGCGGTGTGCCGTGCCCGCGCTTCGGTCCGCACGGCGGCTTATTCGTAAAGACGCGCAAGCCGCGAAAGCGATAAGCAGGCACGTTGTACGTGACGGTCTGCAACGCGCCCGTGTAGTACGTCGAGGCGACACCGTAACTGCCGTAGCCGCCGCCGTCCAAAAATGATTTGAAGTCCATCGCCGTGATGCTGCCGTCGCGCTTGACGCCCGTTTTGATCCACATCAGCACCGGATGGCGACCGCGATGCGCGTAGAACACTTCTTCGCGCGTGAGCGTGATCTTGACGGGACGGCCCGTCATAATCGCGAGTTTGCACACGACCACTTCGTGGTTGAACGGATCGGACTTGCCGCCGAAGCCGCCGCCGTTCGGCGTGGCGATCACGCGGATGTGCGCGCGCGGAATCTGTAATACTTTTTCGAGCGCGCGATGTAAGTAGTGCGGCGTCTGCGTCGAAGACCAGATGGTGAGTTTGCCGTCGGCGCCATAGTAAGCGATGGACGAGTGCTGCTCCATCGGCAGATGCGTGTTGCCTTCGTAGTAAAACATGTCCTCGCGCACATAGTCTGCTTGCGCGAATCCCGCATCCACGTCGCCGAATTCGAGCGAGACTTGCTTGTGCACGTTCGCGTTGTCGCCGTAATCATGAATCGGAGCGTCGCTGCGCTTCAAGGCTTCCTCGATGGACATGATCGTCGGCAATTGCTCATAGTCCACCTCGATCAATTCGAGCGCGCGTTCGGCCGTCTCTTCGTCCACTGCGGCAACCGCTGCTAGCGGGTCGCCGACGTAGCGCACCTTGTCCAATGCGAGCGCCTCTTCGTCTTGCGACACGGGCAAGATGCCGTACTTGATCGGCAAGTCTTGCCCGGTGATGACCGCATGCACGCCGGGTATTTCCAATGCCTTGTGCGCATCAATGCCGCGAATGCGCGCATGCGGCAAAGTGCTGCGCAGCAGTTTGCAATACAGTGTGCGCGGCAGCACGAGGTCGTCGGCGAATTTCGTTTCGCCAGTGACCTTCGCCCATGCGTCCACTTTGGGCAGCGGCTGGCCAATGATGTTGAGTTCTGAATGACCATTCGACATGCTTCAACTCACCGAAAACGACAGCAGCACGAAAGCAACCCATGCCGCCAGCACAAAGCCGAGCGCGCGGATACTCTTGCGCGCCTCGTTGTATTTCTCGTGCGCCGAAATGCTCGCGCCGTATACCGACGAACTCAGATTGGTCAGCAGTTCTTCGGGTGTAGCCGTCAGCAGCGCGTTCGCATACTCGCGGTCGGTCGCGTGTGAGCGAATAATGTCGAGAAAGAAAATCAATTCGGCGCGGTCAATCTGCTTGCCGTGATCGGTGTGCATGTCTTTGTCGCCGCGCTGTTTCAAGCGAGGGGAGATGATGCGGAACGCGTGCGTCAGCGACACGGCAACGCAGAGAATCAGCGCAGTAGTGGCGGCAATGGTGAGCAGCGCGCTAAGGGTAATTCCGTGTTCGACACTCTTACGCAGCGATGGCGCCGCCCATCCGAGGAACGCGATCAAGAATCCATTCGCCGTAAGCACCAGATAGGCTTTGGAGTCGGCGCGTGCGTTAAGCTCCTGCACGTTCTGCAAAGCGAGCGCGGCGAAGTAGATGCGCTCCTCCATCGCGAACTCGCTGGCGTTGCCGCTTTTCGATTCGGGCGGCTTGCCCACTGAAACTTGACTACTCATCATAAGTATTCATCCGTTGAGCGGCCAACTCGACCGCTTCCCAAATCTTGATGTAGCCCGTGCAGCGACACAGGTTTCCGGCCAGCGCTTGCTTGATGGTCTCACGCGCCGGCTGCGGATCATTATCCAACAATGCTTTCGCGGTGAGCAAAATGCCCGGCGTGCAGTAGCCGCACTGTGCCGCGCCCAACTCTGCGAACGCCTTTTGCAACGGATGCAGTTTGCCCTGTTGTGCCATTCCTTCGATGGTCGTGATCTGGCTGCCTTCAAGTTCAATCGGCAGCGCGAGGCACGAGAGAATTGGTTCGCCATCCACCAGCACTGCGCACGTGCCGCACTCGCCCAACTCGCAGCCGTGCTTCGTGCCGGTCAGCTGCAAATCTTCGCGCAGCACTTCGAGCAACGTCTTGTGTACGGCAGTATAGACCTCGTGTTGCTCGCCGTTGATCGTGAGTCGAATGAGTTGCTTCGGCATTCGTCAATGGTACACAAGTGGACAAGTACACAAGGACACAAGGACACAGGTTACGTGTGTACCTGTGTACCTGTCTTCCTATTTTCCTTTATACACCGGCTTGCGCTTCTCATTGAACGCCGCGAAGCCTTCGCGCCGGTCTTCACTGTACAACACGCGCAGGTACGCTTCCGCTTCGAAACGCACGCCTTCTTCGAGCGATTGATCGAAGTTGATCGCACGCTTGGATTGGCGCACGCCGATGGGCCCGTTCTCCGCAATACGCTGCGCGATGCTCATGGCTGTGGGCATGGCCTCATTGGTTGGCACGACATGGTTGACCATGCCCCACTGCATTGCCGTCGCGGCATCAATCGTCTCGCCTGTGTAAATTAACTCGCGCGCACGCGCGACGCCGATGCGCTGCGGCAGCAGTTGCGTGCCGCCGCCGCCCGGCATGATGCCGCGCGTAACTTCGGGCAAGCCGAACGATGCGTTCTCGCCCGCGACGATGAAATCACAGTTGAGCGCGATCTCCAGTCCGCCGCCGAGCGCATAACCGCACACCGCTGCGATGATCGGGCGCTGCAAGTGGCGGATCGCGCCGAACATCTCGGCCATGCGCCGCCGTTGCTTGGCCAGTGCCGATTCGGAAATGTCTTTTCGTTCTTTCAAGTCCATGCCCGAACAGAATGCTTGCTCGCTCGCACTGGTCACGATGACCGCGCGCACCTCGTCGTCGCCGTCTAACTCGCGCATGACAGCGATCAACTCTTCGATCATCAAGTTGTTGATCGCATTGCGCACTTCGGGACGATTGAGCGTGAGGATGGAGAGGGAGTCGGAGCGAGTTAGTTGGATGGTATCCATGCGAATTCTAAATTTTAGATTTCAATTTTGAAATCTAAGATCTGATATTATCTCGTCCAGAATCCTTGCGGGTCAATCTCGCGAATCACCGTAAGTTCGTCGTCGCTCGGCGCGGGTGTCGCGGGCACAGCTTGCCCTGAGCGGTCACCTACGACCGTCGAAGGGTCGCCGATGTGCAACTCCCATCCGGTGTTGTCACAAACTTCGTGCACTGACGAGAACGGATGAAAGGACGCGAGATACGCTTCCTTCGTCTGCTCGTCAAAGCGGATCACGGCGAGGGTCGTGATGAGCGCCGCGGGCCCGCCGCGCGGCAAGCCGACGCGTTCGCGCCAGTTCGCGCCATCGCCATAGCCCGGCGACGTGACGTAATCCACTTTCTCGACCAGCCGCCGCTTCTCGTGTTCCATGACAATGATGTGCCGCTGCGAGAGCGACGCGATATCCGCCGCGCCGCCACTGCCGGGCAACTTTGTCGTCGGCTGATGGAAGTCGCCGATGTAACTCGTGTTGAGGTTGCCGAAGCGGTCCACCTGCGCGCCGCCGATGAAGCCGAGTTGCACCGCGCCTTGCGAGAGCAGACTCATCACGTTGAACAGACTCGTACACCACGCCGCGCCGACAACGTTGGATGGGTCGCCCATCGTGTACAGCAACTCGCGCGCTGGCTCGTCGCGCACAATGCCGTTCTCGAACAATCCGACTGCGTTGGGCGCATGCGTGCGCTTGGCGAGGGCGAAGGCGATGAGCGGCAGGCGCATCCCGACGAATACGACTTCACCATCGCGAATCTCGCGCGCGGCGGCGGCGACCATCAGTTCGAGTGGAGTAAAGCGCATGGGAGTGCTGAGCGCTGAGTGCTGAGTGGTAAGTCCTGCGTGCTGAGTGCAGGATTCTTTTTACTCAGGACTCAGCACTCAGGACTTTTTTAGTATCCGTAATTAACGGCCGCCGCATTGCGCGTGGTCTTGGCTTGTAGTGCGCCCCAGCGTTCCGCGCCGAGTTTATCGAGATACGCTTCGCGATTCGGCACGCCCGTGACCCAATCGTTCAACCAACCAACGAACCCGCCTTCATCACGACTCGCCTGATGATACTCGTGATACATCGCGTGGTCGCGATTGTAGTGACCTTGCACGGGCGAGGGGTGCGCGCCACCTGGCTCGTGCACGACTGCGCACACTTTGAACGCGGGCACGAGCACGCGATTAGGGTCTGAGCGAATCAAAGATGATGGCACAAGCTCGTCGGCAATGATGATGACCCGCTGGGCCGCGAGTGCCGCTTCTTCGCCGATACCGAGATTGCCCCAGCAGTGCGCACTGCCATCGGCATCGCTGCGCTGTGCGTGAATGATGGTCACATCCGGATTGACGGCGGGCACGCGCACGAGTTTCGTGCCATCGTCTTCGATGACGCGGAAGCATGGATTGCTTCGCAACAGATCAGTGCCCAACAGCGAGTGCGTCGGGATGAACGGCACACCCATCGCGCCCGCTTTCAGCGCGAGCGAGATCGAGAAGTTGGAATGGTCTTCAATGCTGAGTTTCGACGGCGGACGATTGACGGCGGACGCCTGTTCGCGTTCGGCGATCAGGTCTCTACCATCGGCCGTCATGTCGGCGTCTTCCGTCGCTCTTCTGTAGTTGTGTCCCAAGCCTGCGCTCACGTTGCCGACCCACGCGGCGACGATGCGCGCCGCGCAACCCGCGCCGATCAATTGATCGAACAGCATGTCGGAGATAGGCCCAATCAAGGTTAAGTTTTTTCGTCGCTGACGAATGAGTTCGTGTCCGGCCGCGAATGGGATGAGCGATTCGAGGGCAAGCCCCAGCGCGACCGACGCGCCGTCGGGCACAAACTGCGCGATGGCGTCGCGCATAGTCATCGTCTTGTCGGGCATCAAAGCGGATTATAACAAAATCAATTCTTAAATCCTAACTTCACCATTCGAAAAGGTCTTGAACCTGCTGTAGTTGAGTTTGCCAGTTGACACGACCTTTGAACCGAAATAATATCAGCCGCAATGGCTGACAGTGTTCCCAACAATCTGCCCCTACAACTCAGCAGCTTCATTGGGCGCGAGCGCGAAATCGCCGAGGTGAAGCAACTGCTCACGTCCGCGCGCCTCGTCACGCTGACTGGCGCGGGCGGCTGTGGCAAGACGCGGCTGGCATTGAAGATTGGTGGAGACGTTGCATCGCAACGTCTCTACGACCATGGCATGTGGCTGGTCGCGCTCGCATCGCTCGCCGACCCCGCGCTCGTGCCACAACAAGTCGCCACTGCGCTCGAAGTGCGCGAGCAAACTAATCAACCACTGCTCACCACGCTCACAAACTTTCTGCGCGACAAACACCTGCTGCTCATCCTCGACAACTGCGAGCACCTGATTGAGCCGTGCGCTCAGTTGGTCGAGGCATTGTTGCAAGCCTGTCCAAACTTCAGTGTGCTGGCGACCAGCCGCGAACGGTTGAATGTGGACGGCGAGCAAGTTTATCTCGTGCCGTCGCTGGCAATCCCAAATCCCAAAAACCAAATTCCAACCGCTGAACTCGCCCAAAACGAGAGCGTGCGGTTGTTTGTAGCACGCGCGCAAGCGGCACAAGCCAATTTTGAGTTGACCGAAAAGAATGCGACGGCTATCGTGCACATGTGCCAGCGACTCGACGGCATCCCGCTTGCCATCGAACTGGCCGCGGCGCGCGTTCCGTCTATGTCGGTCGAACAAATCGCGGCGCATCTGGACATGAGTCTCGACTTGCTCTCGGGCGGCAAGCGCACCTCGCTGCCGCGCCAACAGACGATGCGATTCGCGCTCGATTGGAGTTATGCGTTGTTGAGCGAGCCCGAGCGTGCGTTGTTCCGTCGGTTGTCGGTCTTCGCGGGCGGGTGGACCTTGGAGGCGGAAGCAGTGACCAGTGAACCGTCAACCGTGAACGGTGAACGGTCGCCACTGTTCACCGTTCACCGCTTACCGTTCACCGACTTGCTGTCGCAACTCGTGAACAAGTCGCTGGTCGTCGCCGAGTCGCGTCAGGGCGAGACGCGCTATCGCATGTTGGAGCCGACTCGGCAGTATGCCAACGAGAAGCTGGAGGAGTCTGGCGAGAGCGCAAGCATGTGCAACAATCATCTTGGTTTTTTCCGGCAATGGGCAGAGCTCGCTGAGCGGCAGTTCAAAGGTCCTGACCAACCTGAATGGGCTAATCGGCTGGAAACGGAACTGGATAACATTCGCGCTGCGTTGTACTGGGCAAGGGCAGGCGGGCAGATTGATGAGGGCGTGCAATTAGCAATTGCCCTAATGTATTATTGGGACACAGGTGGTTATCAGCGCGAGGTGCGCGATAAGTTGGAAACCTTTTTAACACATCCCGACCTTGCTCAGCGCACGGCAACACGGGCCAAGGCACTGATTGGGGCGGGCTGGCTCGCTGGTGAGCAAGGCGATGTGATCTTGGGGAACGTGCGACTGGTGGAAAGCGTGACGTTCTGGCGTGAGTGGTCAGATAAACGCTGGCTGGCTTTCGCGTTGCGCACCCTTGGCTTCAACCTGCACGCCCAACTGCATGATTGGAGGGACGCACAACAGATTTTGGAAGAGAGCGCGGCATTATCCCGCGAGATAGAGGACAAATGGGGGCTCGCCATGGCGCTGCGCTACTTGGGAAACATGCCTGATCTTGACTATGCGCGTCGCTGTTTGGAAGAAAGTCTGACACTCTTTCGTGACTTGAGAGGACCATGGGGCATCAGTGCAGCCTTGACAGGTTTGGGCCGAGTCTGCATACAACAAGGCCAGTATGCAGAGTCAAACGCCTATTTGAAAGAAGCTTTAGCGTTGCGCAGAACTGCTAAGGACAAAGCGTTCATCGGGTATGTGTTGAAAATGCTGGGCGATATAGCCATGTTTCAAGGTAACTGGGCAGAAGCACGGCTATTCTTTGAAGAAAGCATTCAACGACGACACGAAATCGGCGATACGTGGACGCCAACGCCCCTGCACCGCTTAGGGCAAATTGCGCTGCGTGAGGGCGACCTTACAAAGGGGATTCGGCTCTCGATAGAAAGTTTGGCACTCAACAGAAAGACGAACGACATTGCGGGTATGTCGGCCAGTCTGGCAGCCTTAGCCGCTATCGCAATGACGCTAGGCAATACCCTTGAGGCCGTTCGCTTGTTTGGCGCTATCGAGAGCTTGTTTGAAAAAATCTCTAGCGTGATACATTCTTATGACAGCAAGCAATATGAACAAAATGTTTCGATTGCGCGTTCCAAACTGAGCTCCGCTGCTTTCGAGAAAGCGTGGGCCGAAGGTCGCGCGCTCACCTTGAAGGAAGCCATTGCGCTCGCCGAGCAGCTCGCCGCCGACGAACATTCGGCAATAACTCCAACTCCACCACAAACTGGATTCCCCGCCGGCCTGACCGCGCGCGAGGTCGAGGTGCTCCAATGGCTCGCCAAAGGTTTGAGCGACGCCGAGATTGCCGTGCAGTTGGTCATTAGCCCGCGCACGGTGAATGGTCACTTGCGCTCCATCTATAGCAAACTAGACGTGACCTCGCGTACAGCCGCTATTCGCGTCGCACTGGACCTCAAACTCTTATGAATTGCTTGCAAGCCATAAGAGTCAAAGTTGTCCACCCGCTTCCGAGAGAGGCGGGTTTTCTTATTCAAGCGCACAGGCATTGTTGCCTACCCATGCTCGATGACATTCAAGTCTCAAATAGGTAGTCGGTCAGGCAAAATTGCCGATGCGCTCTCGAAAACCCAGAGATAGAATGTGACTATCAATGAAGCGGCGCTATTGCGAGAGAGCCCAAACAAACCCAGCTATATGCTCGGTCTATACGCCAAAAGGAGAATGACATGCAGACGAAGTCCTTGTCAGTATTTATGGGAGTGCTCGTGGTCGTTGCAGTGGTTATCACAGTGATTGCGCTCTTGCCTATCGGCGGCTCAACGGCTGCATCAACCGATTCTGCTGTTACCGTGAATGCCTCCACCGGTGCCAATGTGAGGCAACAGGAGGACTTGAAGGACAAATGGCTGGAGCATCGTAGCACGACTGTAACCACACAGAGAGCGATGAGCCACAATGACGACGTTTTAAGCGAAGAGTGGCTTCGACAACGCTTGGCGGCCATGCCGACTGGCAATGCACCGAATTCTGGCGGCTTGCTGTTCGAATTCCAGCAACTCGCGGCGCACGACGCAGTGAATATACAGGAAGCAGGATATCCGTTAGGCTTCGAGCAGTGGCCGCATGGCACAATTACCGCTACTGATTCGTTCGATTTGCTCAAACAGCAGCGCCAAGAAGGACTGAAGGACAACTGGCTGGAGCGACGTTTCCGCTGACTGAATCATAACGAGCGATGAGACAACAAAGACCGCCAAGAGGATTGCTCTTGGCGTGCTCCGCGTCTGATGCAAGACCTCGCGGGTTTTCAAAACCCGCGAGGTCTGCTCACGCCACTCTCGCCAGCTGCCCATCGCGCGCGAACACCAGTTTGCCGTTCACGTCGTCCACCACGACC
>JBBPZQ010000136.1:0-14495 GCA_038198935.1 Anaerolineae bacterium | reverse complement strand
TGGTTTCAGCCGAAACGGATCGGCTTTTCGACCGCGCATCGCTCACCTGCCTGTTCAGACTGGACTTGATGGCTAACCGTAGCACAGTCGATTATTTTAGGCAACTATTTTGTTGCAGAATTTATCCGCCAAGTCACTAGTGTGCGCCATCAACCTCGTTTATCCGAAGCACGGCGACTCCGCGACTCAGTACGCCGAACAGCTGCGGGTCGCGCAAGTGGATCTCGCGCGTTCGGTGACTGCACTCGATGAGGTGGGACAGGTCGTGGGCATGGCGCTGCTCGGCGTGCGCGGCGAGCGCGGCTGGTGCGGCGATGCGGCAGTCATTCCGCAATTCCAGAATCAGAAACTCGGCCAAGCATTGATGCGCCGCTTGACGCACAGTTCGCGGCAGTGTGGATTGAAAACTCTTACGCTCGAAGTGCGCGACAACAATGCGCCCGCACGGCATGTGTACGAGCAAGAAGGTTACGCATACACGCGGCGGCTGAACGACTACACGGCGACGCTGAACGACTTAGGTTGGCGTACACTACAACCTCCGAATGATTTGCATGTGTGCCGCGCGGCGAGCGCGGGCGATATGACGGCGACGTTGCTGCGCTGGTATGGCACGCGTTTCGTCGCGCCGCCTTGTTGGGAGCGCGAGCTGCCATCGCTGTTGGGCCAGCGGCACACGGCACTGTGGACAGCCAGCGACGGCGGGCGTGAAGTCGCGTGCTTGATGGGCGACTGGAACGATGGCAAGCGTCTCAATATTCAATTGCTCGGATTGACCGACGAGGCGACGCCTTGTGATGTGCGCCCGCTGCTCGCGACGGCGCTGCGCGAGACGGGGATGAAAACCTTACGCATCGGTTTGGAGCCAGCCGACAGCCGCGCGGCTGAGATGTTGCGCGATTTGGGATTCGGATTGGACAAAGAGTTGTGGGAGATGGTCAAGACACTGTGAGCGCAGTCACCATGACGCGGGTGGGCGCAGACGAACTGCCCGTCTTCATCTCGCTGCTGCGTGCGATTGAAAGCGACGCGCATCCACGCGATAAGCGGGCGGCTGAGCGCGCCGCGCGCGGCGTCTATCAATCGCTGCAAGGGTTCGACTTTACGCAATCGGATGCGTGCTGGATGCTGCTGGCGCGAGTGGCGGGCATGCCCGTCGGCTACGCGTCGGTCGTGCGTATTCCGAAAGCCGATGTGCGGATAGGATTCTTGTTCGTAGATGAATTGTTCGTACTCGAAAATTTCCGCCGTGCGGGTGTGGCATCCGCGCTGATCGAACACGTCGAACAACAAGCGCGCGAGTTGAAGTTGGCAGGTGTCCGTTTGCTCGTGCGCGTCGAGAACGACGCCGCGCGCGAGTTATATCGCAGAGCCGGCTTCAGCGAGTACGAGACGATCTTCTGTGAGAAGCGAATCTAATGCGTAGCTCATGGGTTACGCGTCACGCATTACGCATTTCTGCCTATGCCTAGCTTCAACTCTGACGGTGTTGCGATCCATTACGAAACATTCGGTGAAGGCCAGCCGATCGTGCTTTTACATGGCGTGACCAGTTCGTTCGTGCGCAACTTCTACAATCCGGGCTGGGTCAAATTCCTGACGGATCATGGCTTTTGCGTGATCGGTCTCGATACGAGAGGACATGGCCAGAGCGAGAAGTTGTACGATACACGCCAGTATCGCGACGACGATTTCAGCCGTGATGTGATTCACCTGCTCAATCACCTGAACCTAAGTCGCGTTGATCTGATGGGCTACTCAATGGGTGGCTACATAGCGCTCGACTTAGCCATGACACATCCCGAACGCGTGCGCAACGTCGTGCTTGGTGGTATCGGCGACCGCGTGCTCGGCCTCGGTGAAGCGATTAGTGTGCCAAGCGACATCGCGACTGCACTTGAAGCAGACAATGTGGACCAGATCGCCGACCCAGTGCTCCGTCAGTATCGCATCTTCGCCGAGCAGACAGGCAGCGACATTCGCGCGCTGCGCGCCGTGATGCGCGGGCCATTCTGGGGAGCACGCGACGTGTCGCGTATTGAGCAGATTAGAGTGCCTGTGCTGCTGCTCGTCGGTGAGAACGATGGCATCGCGGGCAGTCCACAGCAGTTGGCGCGAGCCATTCCACACGCGCAGCTGGTTGTGATTCCAAACCGCAATCATTTCACCACGGTCGGCGATAAGCGCAGCATGGAAGCAGTGCTCGAATTCTTGACGGAGGACGAGGCACCAAAGACGGAAGCGTAACGACCACCGTCTGTCGGCGCAGTCGCTATGTCCGCGCGTCAACAAATCTCCTCCAACACCCCATGGGAGACACTTGCAGGTTTCTCACGCGCGCTGCGCGTCGGCAACATGCTATTCGTGTCGGGCACGACGGCGAGTGACGAGCACGGCAACACCGTTCACGCAAACGACGCTGGCGAGCAAGCGCGCTACATTTTGGAAAAAATTGAGCGCACGCTAAATGCGGCTGGCGCAGCGTTGCGTGATGTCGCGCGCACGCGCATTTACGTTGTGCGTTACGAAGACTGGGAGGTTGTGGCGCGTGTGCATGGCGAGTTTTTCCATGACACGCGACCTGCAAACACGCTCGTCGTCGTGCGCTCGCTTGTGCCCGCCGATGCGCTCGTCGAGATTGAGGCGGACGCAGTGGTGCAGTGAGCGGTGAACAGCCATCGTCGTAATACTTTTCACTGCTCGCCGTTCCCCCGCACAGCGAACCTGCGTTAGAATGAAGTCGTGAAGTTTAGTCTGCGCTTGAACAACGATCTACCCGTTACGCGCTACGTCGAGTTGGCGCAAGCCGCCGAGCAGTTTGGCTTCGCGCAGTTTTGGGTCAGCCACGATTTGTTCTTGCGGCACGCATGGGTCATTCTCGCCGCCGTCGCGCAAACGACCGAGCGCATCGAGATTGGCACTTGCATCGTCAATCCGTTTTCGAGCAATCTCGCAGAGATCGCGATGGCTGCCGCCACGCTCGACGAGTTGTCGCGCGGGCGTTTCAATCTCGGAATCGGCGCGGGCGCAGCAGACTTCCTGAGTTGGATTGGCATTGAGCAGCGGCAGCCGCTGGCAGCAATGCGCGAAGCCATCACGGTGCTGAATGCGCTGCTCACGGGCGAGCGTGTCCCGTTCGACGCGACGTTCATTCGCGGCTGGACAGACGAGGCGTACTTGCGATTTCCCGCGCGGCGCGTGCCGATCTATCTCGGCGCGATGAGTCCGAAGATGCTGCGCTTGATCGGCGAATATGCCGACGGCGGACTGCCGCTGCTGTTCCCGCCCGAACATTTTGCGAACGTGCTGCCTATCGTCGCGCAAGGCGCGGCACGCGCGCAGCGTGAGATGTCGCAGATTGATTTGGCGGCGTGTATCTGGTGCTCGATTGCAAATGACCGCGCGGTGGCGCTTGACGCGCTCAAAGAAAAAATCGCGTACTACGGTCACGCCCTCAGCCCGACGATCATGCGGCAACTCGGCTTGACCGCCGACGACTTCGCGCCGCTTCGTCACGCCGTCGTCGTCGAAAACGATTTGGCAAAAGGCAAAGGCTTGGTCACCGATGCGATGCTGCGTATCGGCGTGGTCGGCGACGCGCGCGACGTGCTTGCACGCTGCGAACAATTGATCGCGCTGGGCGCGGCGCACATCAGTTTTGGCCCGCCGCTCGGTCCCGATCCGCTCGCAGCGATTGAGGTGTTGGGGCGTGAAGTGCTGCCACACTTTAATTTTTGATTTTAGATTTTCGCCGTTCGCCGATGCAGCGAACGGCACAGTGCTAGAGCGCGATTCGCGCTCTAGCGAGATTTTAGATTGAAACGCCAAATCTAAAATTTGAAATTTGAAATGGATTTTATGTATCTCTCAACCTTCTCCGTCGCCGCGCGCTGCAAGCGTACGGGCATGTTCGGCGTGGCGGTCAGCACGCGCGTGCCGGCCGTCGGCATGTTGTGTCCATTTGTGATGGCGCGCGTCGGCGCGATTGCGTCACAGGCGCGCGTCAACCCGTATCTGGGCATTGATGGATTGAAGTTATTGGCGCAAGGTTGGTCGGCGCAAAGCGCGCTCGACAAGTTGCTGATTGACGACCCGATGCGCGAGTCACGACAGTTGGCTATCATTGACAATCAGGGACGCGTGGCAGCGTATACGGGCCCGCAGTGTAATGAGTGGGCAGGTCATCACTGCGGCGACGGTTATTCGGTGCGGGGCAACATTCTCGTCGGTAAGGAAACGATTGATGCGATGGCGCAAACCTTCGAGCAGAACGAGACTGACGACCTACCCGAGCGATTGCTGAAGGTGCTCGAAGCGGGCCAAGCGGCGGGCGGCGACAGGCGCGGACGACAATCGGCGGCGCTGAAGGTGTATGATACGGAAGAGTATGCATACGCAGACTTACGAGTGGACGAGCATGCCGATCCGGTTGCCGAATTGCGGCGCGTGTTCACCATCGCGAGTCAGTCACTGCTTCCCTACATCAAAGTCGGCGGCATGCCAACGCGCGCGAATCCTGCGGGCATCACGGATGATGCCGAGTTGACGCGCAAGCTAAACGCTATAGGCGTCGAGCGAACTTGGCCCACACCAGTTCATAAGCAAAGTGAATAGTAACCCCTGCGCCGCGCGCGACTGTAGGGCGACGACGTCACGCGGTATTGCTCAAGATGAGCCGTTGACCGTCAACAGGATTGCATCACAACCAACGAGAGGGAACGTGAAACGATTGAGCATCATTTTAATCTTGGTGTTGGCGCTGGTCTCATGCGCGCCCAACGCGCCCTCGACAGCCACCGCGTCGGCGGCAGCCACGTCCGCCGCAACCGCCATCGCGACGAGTGCTGCCACAGCGGTGGCGACGATTCCAGCGACGGCACAATCCACCAGTGCGGCGACTGCAATAAGCACCAATGTAGCAACAGCGGCAGCGACGAGTGCCGTGACCACTTCCGCAACATCGGCGGCAACAACCTCGGCGACCAGTGCCGCGACGAGCACGGGCGCGACGAGCGGTGTGCGTATCGCGGTGCAAGCGCCGGACAAAGCGGTGAATCTTGTGGATTTGAGCGGCAAGAGCACGCTGCTCACGAGGACCGATTTACAATTGCAGCCCGGCCGAGCATGGTATGCTGTGGGCGATACAGTGTACGCGATCAGTACGGGTGCGGGGCCATCAAATGTTCACGCGATTGACGCGAAGGGCGCGCACAAACTCGATTTCATTCCGACGCAGTTCTACGGCTTCGCGCCGCGCAGCAGCGGTACGCCATTGCTCGCGTGGGGCGCAGGCGTATTGCAGTCCAACGGCACCACACAGATTGACGTGAGCACGTCCGACGGCAGCAATAAGCAATCACTCGCAAAAGAGACGCTCACGGGCGAGCCGCGTGTCAATCGCGTCGAGAAGTTCTCGCGCGACGGCGCGCGCATTTTCTTTGGCAAAGAGCCGACGGGCATTGGCGGCTACATTCTGTTCAGCGGACTGACGAGTCTGTGGACGGCGAACACGGCAGATGGTAAGACGAGCGAAGCCCTCGGCGAGAAAGCGGCGGGTGGCTTCATCTGCATTGACGCCATCTCTCCGAACGAGCAGTTCGTGGCGACGCATTGCAGCCGCAAGAGCATTCAAGTGTTCGATCTGAACAATCGCGTGCTGCCGCCGCGCTCGATCCAACCGCCCGCGGGCACTCAGTTCCAGCAGATCGGCAGCGCGACGTTTAACCCGGACAGCACGCGCGTCGCGTTCGCGGTTGCGCGCGGCGACCCGAACAACGAGCAAGGCTGGGTGTTCGTCAGCGACGGTCTGGGCGGCAGCGCGAAGCAGATTGCGCAGAGCGCCGCGAAGGATTGGTATTCCGTCGTCGGCTGGCCCGATGCGAACACGATTGTGCTGCAATCCAATTCGTTTGCGGCTCCAGCGGGCACCGCCGCCGTGTGGGTGGTGCGGCCCGACGGCAGCGGCTTGACGAAGTTGGCGGACGGCGCATTCTTGGCTGTGCTCGGCGGAACGCGCTAAAGATTTGGCTCACGCAACGAACGCATAGGTGTTTGAAATTTTTGCGTAGTGGTCAACGAGATATTGAACATCTTGAATCAAGGGTCGTAGTCCAGACGTGCTGGGCGGACGGGCAGCACGTCTGCCCTGCTACCCGAGGGATGTTCAACCTGTGATTGACCACTACGATGTTTGGATTTTTTGCGTTCGTTGCGTGAGACGTAGCACCATCAGCACGCTGAGCCTGCCGAAGAGTGCATTCTTCTCATCCGAACAAACATGGCTCGACAGACTCAACGTGCTCGTGTTTATTCAAGCAGCTCAAAACCCGCTAGAGACCCGATGACCAGCAACATCAATTTAGTCAATGTCCGACCCGAAATACTCCAGCGCCTGAAGTTGGACGGTGAATGGGACTTGCTGCCGATCACATCCTTTCGTGGCAACTACTATTCAGATGAGCAGTGGCTGACGATGACCGTGCCGAGTCACTGGCAGCAGCATCCAGAGCTGGAGTTCTACGCGGGCAAGGTCGTGTATCGCAAACGCTTCAGCATCAAAAAGAAAAAGGGCATGCGCTATCGCTTGCGCTTCAACGGCGTGTTCTATTTTTACATCGCCTACCTGAATGGCATGCGGCTCGGCGAGAACGAAGGCTACTTTTTCGCGCGCGAGTTCGACATCACAGAGCACCTAAAAGACCAGGACGTGCCGAATGAATTGCTGGTCGAGGTAGACTGTCCCGACGAGCACAACAAGAACGCGAAGCATCTCATCACCGGCGTGTTTTCGCATTGGGACTGTCTGGACCCGAAGACGAACCCCGGCGGCATCTGGCAGTCGGTTGAAATCATCGAGAGCGGCGCGCAGTACATCAGCGAACTGCGCTTGCGGCCCGTGCGCCGCGAGGATGTGGTTCGACTCGCCGACGAGAACCCGCCGGACACGATTGAACTGCGCGCGGACATCGTGGCCAACTCGTCCGTGCCGTCCGCGCCCGTCTATCGGCTGACGTTCACGCCGTACAATTTTGACGGCAAGCCATTCAGCATCGCGTGGCGAGCGAACGCGGCGCCCGGCGATAACGTCGTCGAGCGCTTCTTCGAGTTGGAGAACCCGAAGTTGTGGTGGACGCACGACCTCGCCGATCCGAACCTGTACACGGTGAAGGTCGAAACATTTGGCGACGAATTGCTGCGCAATCGGCTGGACGTGTGGGAATTTCGCTGGGGACTGCGTTGGTTCGAGTTGCACGATTGGATTCCGTATCTCAATGGGCATCGCCTGTTTCTCAAGGGCAACAATTATCCGCCCGGCGACACGCGCATCGCCTCCATGACGCGCGAGCGCTACTTACAAGACTTTCAGTTGGCGAAGTCCGCCAACATGAACTTCATGCGCATCCACGCGCACGTGGAGAAGCCGGAGCTGTACGATGTCGCCGACGAGTTAGGCATCCTCATCTGGCAGGACTTCCCAATGCAGTGGAGTTACGCGCGCGAAGTATTGCCGCAAGCCGAGCGGCAAGTGCCGCTGATGGTTCGCACGCTATACAATCACCCATCGGTTGCGATCTGGTGCATGCACAACGAGCCGATTCACATCACCGACACTAAAGAGACGGGCTTCGCACCAACGTTTAAAAGCATCTGGACATCGTTCGTCTATAGTTGGGATCGCGAAGTGATGGACGTGCAGTTGAAGAAGATTGCGGAGCGCGAAGACCCGACGCGACCTGTACTGCACTGCTCGGGCAAGTGGCCCCTGCCGTGGATGAAAGACGTGGACTCGCACTTTTACTTTGGCTGGTACTCGCCACCCGAAGGTCCGAAGCGCCGCTTCGAGCTGCTGACGAAATTGTATCCGCGTGTGATGCAATTCGTCACGGAGTTCGGCGCGCAGTCGTTTCCCAATCGCGAATCGGCGCGCAAGTTCATGCCCGACGACGTGAGCAAGATTGACTGGAACCATCTGGTGGAGCGCCATCACTTTCAGCCGAACATCATGAGCGTGTGGTATGACTGGCGCAATGCGAAGTCGCTCGACGAACTGATCGCGCTGTCACAGGACTATCAAATCGAAATCAATCAGTATTACATTGATCGCCTGCGCTTGCACAAGTACAACCCGTGCGGCGGCTTCGCGCCGTTCATGTTCCTCGACTCGAATCCTGCGGTACAGTGGAGCATCGTTGATTATTGGCGCGCACCGAAACAGTCGTACTACCACATGCAAGTCGCGCTCAATCCCGAATACGTGTTCACGCTGCTCGACAAAGACGAGTACGAGGTCGGCGAGACGATTGACGCGCCGCTTTACGTCGTGAACGATTCGCTGTGGGACTACCCCGACGTGCGCGTGCGCGCCGAGTTGCTCGACCCGCACGACCAATCCGTGTGGCAGAGCGGCGAGATGCAAACGACGCTCGAGCCCGACAGCGCGGCGAAGTTGGTGCAGCGCATTTCGTTCAAAGCAGCACGGTCAGGCG
Organism: Anaerolineae bacterium; assembly: GCA_038198935.1. Lineage (GTDB taxonomy): Bacteria > Chloroflexota > Anaerolineae > JACRMK01 > JACRMK01 > JBBPZQ01. The sequence goes on along the minus strand of JBBPZQ010000136.1, from coordinate 6,009 downwards.
ACCATCGGTTGGTGCTGACGATGCAGTACGGCGAGAAGAGTTTAGAAAATCATTATCGTGTTCGCATCGTGTAGGGGCGAAGCAAGCTTCGCCCCTACGGTATTAGGCTATGAACCTTAGCATTGCCTCTGACGTTGCCTCGCGCGTGCCGTCGCTGAGGCTCGGCCTGCTCTCGATACGCGGGCTCAACGTGCGCGAGCGCGACGAGGAGTTGTGGCAGACGATTGAGCAAGCCGCGACGGAGTTCGCCGCGCGTTGCGGCGTGAACGCGATTGCATCGGACGCGCGCATCGTCGCGGTGCGACGCATGTTCAAAGCGATTGGCGTGGACCCGTCGCGCTATCGGCCATCGTCGGAAGCACTGGTGCGGCGAGTGGCACAAGGCAAAGGTCTATACCAAATCAACACGGCGGTGGATGTGAACAACTGGTGCTCGCTCGAAGAGCGGCTGCCGTTCGGCATTTACGATGCGGCGCACGTGGAAGGCGATGTGCTGCTGCGGCTCGGACGCGAAAACGAAGTCTATGAAGGCATTGGCAAATCGCTCGTCTCGCTCGAAGGCAAGCTAATCTTGTCCGATGCAGTTGGCGCGTTTGGCTCGCCCATCTCCGACTCGACCCGCGCGATGGTCACGTCCGATACGCGCGACATCCACCTCGTCATGTTCGCGCCCGACGTGTCGCACGACGGCCTGCACGCGATTGTACAGCGCGCGGCGGAGCGGATGAGGAAGTACAACGGCGGAGAAGTGCTTAATCTTCAGATAAACGATTAAACCGCAGAGGCGCAGAGGACGCAGAGATAAAACGAAAACTCCGCGTCCTCTGCGCCTTCTCCCTGTGCCGCGCGTAGTCGCGCGCCTGCAGCCGAACGGCTGCGGCACAGGGCTCGCGGTGAGAAAACTTATGAATGACTCAAAAAAACTCGTCCAACAGCAGTTCTCCCAAAACGCCGAAGCCTACGTCACCTCCGTGACGCATGGACGCGGCGCGAGTCTGGGCCGCATCGTGGAACTGACGCAGCCGCGCGGCGACGAGATCGCGCTCGACGTGGCGACGGCGGTGGGGCACACCGCGCTCGCGCTCGCGCCGCATGTGCGCAAGGTCGTCGGACTCGACCTTACGCCCGGCATGATGCCCGTCGCGCGGCGGCTCGCGGCAGAAAGGAACGTGAGCAATGTCGAGTGGACGATTGGCGATGTCGAATCGCTGCCGTTGGCAACGGAATCGTTCGAGGTCGTCGTGTGCCGCATCGCGCTGCACCATTGGCCGCAAGCGGCACAGGGCATCCGTGAGATGGCACGCGTAGCGAAGCGCGGCGGGCAAGTGGTCTTGGTGGATAACGTCGTGCCGCCGGATCCGCAGCTCGCCGAGTTCGTCAATCGCTACGAGCGCGTGCGAGATCCATCACACCACTGGTGCTACCCGCTTGACGAACTGACGGCGATGTTCGACGATGCGGGCTTGCGCGTGACGTTCGAGGAGACGCTCGACAAGCCGACGGCATTCGACGACTGGGTGAAGCGCATGAACACACCACCCGACCAGATCGCCGAACTGCACCGCATGATGCAGTCGCCCGAAGCCGCGGCGACGATTCGACCCGAAGGCATCGGCGGCGTGTTGCACTTCCATTTGACCGAAGTAATTGTCGCCGCACAGAAGTGATCCACTCATCAAATTTAAGGTTGAAATTCCAATGCTTTGACTTTCAATAACGGCTATGCTATCCTCGAAATAATTCATCATTCATTCATGTTGGGTCTTATCTTGCTGTTATCCCGTTTCTCGCAAGAGTGTTGGCGATGCAAGTCGGTCGGGTTTCAGAGGTAGCAGGCACATGACTTCACGGATAGTGCAGTCAGGTTCGTGTAAGCCGAATGGCATGGAGGCGTAGCGCTGCGACTTGCGCGCTTGAGGCTCACGAACGGATACGATAAGGCCGACACCGTACCGACGGGTACGGGAGGAAGCAATGAGCAAAACTCTGCTACTCCGCATGGTCGGCATGATTGCGTTCGCCATTCTCGGAGCATGGGTTGGCTCCGAAATGGGACGACTGTTAGTAACCAGTTTGCCCGACGGACAAATTGATCCTCGCTTACCCACGCAGTTGGCGACGGTGCTGTTCCTCGCGGGACTCGCGTTCGGCGCGATTGTCACGCCGCACATTACCTTCGGACCGTACCACTGGTTTCGCGCGCTCGTCAAACAGATTCCAGCGCAGTATTTGCTGGCGAGCACGCTCGGCCTCGCGATAGGCTTGGTCATCGCCGCGCTGCTCGCGCTGCCGCTCTCACTCTTGCCCGCGCCATTGGGACAAGTCCTGCCCTTCATCGGCGCGGTGCTGTTCGCATTCGTCGGCGTGACGGTGATGGTCACACGCGAGCGCGACATTTTCAGTCTGATCAATGTCCGACGCAGCGGCGACGGCGACAGCGAAATGGAGACGCTCGGCTACGTGCTGCTGGATACGTCGGTTATCATTGACGGGCGTATCGCCGACATCGCACGCACCGGTTTTATCGAGCGCACGATGATGGTGCCGCAGTTCGTGCTCGCCGAAGTCCAGCACTTCGCCGACTCGCCCGACCGCTTGCGGCGCAATCGCGGCCAGCGCGGTCTGGAAATCCTCAATCGCTTGCAAAAAGAATCGGTGGTGCCGATCCAGATCAGCGATATGGACGTGGAAGGCGTGCGCGAGGTGGACGCAAAGTTGGTGAAACTGGCGAAGCAGTTGAAGTGCCCCATCGTCACCAACGATTACAAACTGAATCAAGTCGCGGCTCTGCAAGGCGTGCGCGTGTTGAACATCAACGAGCTGGCGAACACCGTGAAGACAGTCGTGCTGCCCGGCGAAATGATGAGCGTGCGCATCATTCAGGAAGGACGCGAGGCGGGGCAGGGCGTCGCCTATCTCGACGACGGTACGATGATCGTCGTCGAGGAGGGGCGGCGCTACATGAACGACACGGTGGACGTGATGGTGACGCGCGTGTTACAGACGGCTGCGGGACGCATGATCTTCGCGCAGCCGGAAGAGCGCGCGCTGGCAGGACGACGCTGACGAGTGGCAAGCGTCATGTGCCAAGTGTCAGGGGTCAAGTGCTAAGTGCAAGCATCGTAATAGGTCACACTTGGCACATGACACACGAGACGTGACACCTGACACGTGACACGTGACATCTGACCCTATCCGCAGGTGACGTATGCCATTGCAAGTTTATAACACGCTGACGCGCAAAAAAGAATTGTTTGTGCCGGTGCAGGCGGAACGCGTCGGCATTTATGTGTGCGGCCCGACGGTCTATGGGCCCACGCACATCGGGCACGCGAAGTCGTATGTTTCGTTCGACGTGATTGTGCGCTACTTGCGTTATGTGTATGGTGAGCGCAAGGTGTTGTACGTGCAGAACTTAACCGATGTGGGCCACATTCTCGATTCGGGCGAAGACCGCATTCTGAAAGGCGCGAAGCGTGACCGCGTGCAACCCATGGAAGTCGTCGAGCTATACACGCGCAGTTATTTTGAAGACATGGACGCGCTGCGCGCGCAGCGGCCGAACATCTCGCCGCGTGCGAGCGCGCACATCATCGAGCAGATCGAATTGATCAAGCGGCTGCTTGAGCGCGGGCACGCCTACGAAGCCGACGGCGACGTGTACTTCTCGGTGCAATCGGATCCGGATTACGGCAAGTTGTCGGGCCAGAAGATCGAGATGCTGCAAGACGCGGTGCGCATCGAAGCCGATCCGAAGAAAAAACACCCGGCCGATTTTCACTTGTGGCGCAAGGCGGCACCCGAACACATCTTGCGCTGGCCCAGTCCGTGGGGCGAAGGTTATCCGGGCTGGCACGTCGAGTGCTCGGTGATGTCCACGAAATATCTCGGTCAACCGTTTGACATGCACGGCGGCGGTTTAGAGAATCGCTTCCCGCACCACGAGTGCGAGATCGCGCAGAGCGAGTGCGCCAACGGCGCGCCGTTCGCGAAGTATTGGCTGCATACCAACATGGTCACGCAGCGCGGCGAAGAGATGCACCGCTCGACCGGCAACGCGTTCGACCTGAAAGATTTATTCAAGCAGCACGACCCGCTCGCGATTCGTTTCTTTATTCTGAGCAGTCACTATCGCAGCCCCGTGGATTTTGATCCGGACGCGCTGACAGCAGCCAAGAGTGGATTGGAGCGATTGCACAGTGCGGTGCGCGCGGTGCGTAATCGGCTGGCGAATGCGGCGAGTGATGGCGACGTGGACGACGCATGGAACCAAAAGGTCGCCAATACGCGTGCGGAGTTTCTGGCCGCGATGGACGACGACTTTAACACGGCGACGGCAATTGCCGCCCTGTTCGATTTCACCAAAGACGTGAACACGCTGCTCGCCGGCAGCACACCTTCACGTGAGACGCTGCTCGCCATTGACGAACTGTATCGTGAATTGGGCGAGCAGATTCTCGGCCTCATTCCCGACGACGTGGGCCACGACGAAGGCGCGGGACTAGCCAAGCCGTTGATCGAAATGCTGCTGACCACGCGCCAAGATTTACGCAAAGTCAAGCAGTTCGCGCTCGCCGACAAAATCCGCGACGACCTGAACCAACTCGGCGTGATCGTCGAGGACGGTGCGAACGGCTCGACGTGGCGGCTCGGATAAGTGCCATGTGTCAGGTGTCAAGTGTCATGTGAAGAACTGCTTGACACGTGACACTTGGCACATGGCACTTGACACTTCTTCATGTCCGACATCATCTTCGGTCGCAACCCCGTACTGGAAGCCCTCAAAGCCGAGCACGGCATCACGAAAATTTTGGTGGCGCAGGGCGCGGACGTCAGCGGACCACTGAAGCAAATCGTGCAGCTCGCGCGCGAGAAGAATATTCCGACGCAGTTCCTCCCACGACAGGCGCTTGATTCAGCGGCGGGCACAGCGCGGCATCAAGGCGTGATCGCCGAGAGTGAGCCGTATCAATACGCCGACCTCGAAGACATTCTTGCCGTCGCGCGCGCGCGTAACGAGCCGCCATTTATTCTGCTGCTCGATCACATTCAGGATGTGCACAATATTGGACCCCTTTTGCGAACGTGCGAAGCGGTGGGCGCACACGGCGTGCTTATTCCGGCGGATCGCGCGGTCGGCATCACGGCGGCGGTGCGCAAGACTTCGGCAGGCGCAGTCGAACATCTGAAGATCGCTCAAGTTTCCAATCTCGTGCGCGCGATGGAGCAGTTGAAGAAGGCTGGTGTATGGCTCGTCGGCTTGGAGAAAATCGAAACGGCGGAAAACTTTTTGCGCGCCGACTTGACGGGCGCGATTGGTGTCGTCGTCGGCAGCGAAGGGCAGGGACTGAGTCGCTTGGTGCGCGAGACGTGCGATCGGCTCGTGCAACTGCCGATGCGCGGTCACATTGACTCACTCAACGCTTCCATTGCCGGCTCGATCGTGCTGTACGAGGTGATGAAGCAACGCGCGACGATGGACGATGGACGACAGACGACGCGACGATGATCGTCGTCCATCGTCCGTCGTCTGCAGTCCGCTTTTGACGCTCATTCTGATTCCCTTTATAATAATTGTTCGGACGAGCCGACGTGGCGCAATTGGCAGCGCAGCCGATTTGTAATCGGCCGGTTATCGGTTCAAGTCCGATCGTCGGCTTTTGGACGGGTACCCAAGTGGCCAAAGGGGTCTGACTGTAAATCAGATGGCGTACGCCTTCAGCGGTTCGAATCCGTTCCCGTCCACTTGCAGTTTGGTTGTCTTGCCTCCGTAGCTCAGCTGGCAGAGCACTTTCTTGGTAAGAAAGGGGTCATCGGTTCAATTCCGATCGGAGGCTCCACTTTATCTGTCTAAAGGAGAGTTGCAGCAATGGCGAAAGCAAAATTTGAGCGAAACAAACCGCACGCGAACGTGGGCACCATCGGGCACGTTGATCACGGCAAGACCTCCCTCACCGCCGCCATCACCAAAGTGCTGTCGATGAAGAAACTCGCCGAGTACCGCGCCTA
>JBBPZQ010000135.1:0-39870 GCA_038198935.1 Anaerolineae bacterium | reverse complement strand
CGGATCGGCTTTTCGACCGCGCATCGCTCACCTGCCTGTTCAGACTGGACTTGATGGCTAACCGTAGCACAGTCGATTATTTTAGGCAACTATTTTGTTGCAGAATTTATCCGCCAAGTCACTAGCAGTCGCAAAGAACAGAATCTCGAATCGGAGATTGAAACAAGTAGTATCGCCGCCCTAAACGCCCTCTTTTCGGTCGCAAAGAACAGAATCTCGAATCGGAGATTGAAACAGCGCGATGGACCAGCGCGGCGGGAGTGGGTGTGGATGTCGCAAAGAACAGAATCTCGAATCGGAGATTGAAACCACTGACGCTGCCGCGCGTGCGTGCGAACAGTTCAGTCGCAAAGAACAGAATCTCGAATCGGAGATTGAAACACAGGAACCGTCGCCTGAAACGCGCGCTATTATGACGTCGCAAAGAACAGAATCTCGAATCGGAGATTGAAACGCCGAGGATAAATTCGTCGCCTATCCGGTGGATTGGCTGTCGCAAAGAACAGAATCTCGAATCGGAGATTGAAACTTGCGTTTGCGCTGGGCTGTATATTGAATTGTGTGTAAAAGTTGAAAAAGGGACAGGAGCCGAGTACCCTGAGGTAGCGACCAACTACCCGTTTGGAGGATACTCATGGCTCCCGCAGCCCAAGATACTCGAACTACAGGTCTGAGTCAAGCCGAATTCCAAGCGTACATCCGTGGCGAACTGCGCGAAGCGGTGCGCCTGGCGCTCTTGCGCGTGCTCGACGCCGAAGTTGAGTGCCTGATTGGTGCCAGCCGCTACGAACGCAGTCCGCTACGTCGGGACCGACGCAATGGTCACTACAGCCGTGACCTGGATACCAGCGTTGGACGGATTGCCGATTTGCTCGTGCCGCGCACCCGGCGGGGCCATCAAACCCAAGTCTTTGAGCGCTACAAACGCCGCCGGCCCGAGGTCGACCAGACGATTGGCGAGATGTTCATCCGCGGCGTAAGTACCCAAGGCGTCGGCCAGGTGCTGGAGCAGTTGAATGAGACCAAGCCGAGTGCCTCGACCGTCTCGCGCGTCTTCCAGACCTTGGACGCCGAGTATCAGGCTTGGAAAACACGCTCTTTAGCGGCACACTATGCCTATTGGTTTGCCGATGGCACCTACTTCAGCGTCATCTACAACGCGGAAGGCTGCAAAATGCCGATTTTAGCGGTCATCGGCATTCGCACCGATGGGGTGCGGGAAGTGCTGGCCTTCCGCGTCGGCGACTGCGAGCATCAAGCCGCCTGGGCAGATCTGCTCGCCGATCTCAAAACGCGGGGCGTGCAGCAGGTGGACTTGTGGGTCACTGATGGCCAGCAGGCCATGCTCAACGCGCTCGCGGCCAAGTTTCCGGGTGCACCGCGCCAGCGCTGCATCCTTCACAAGATGCAGAATGTGCTCAGCTATATGCCCAAGCAGCAGCACGAACTGATCGAGCCGGAGCTCAAGGCGCTCTTCTACCAGCCCAATCGTGTTGCTGCCGACCAAGCGGTGGAAGCGTTCTGTGCCAAGTACGCCAAGCTTTATCCGACCGCCATCGAGTGTTTGGGGCGCGACCTGGAGGCGTGTCTGAGCTTCTACGCGTTCCCAGCCAGTCACTGGCGTACCGTTCGCACCACCAATGTCATCGAGCGCCTGTTCGAGGAAGTGAAGCGCCGCAGTCACAAGATGGGCGCTGCCTTCCGCAATGAAGACAGCTGTTTGTTAATGTTCTATGCCGTGGTGCGCACCTTACATTTCAAAAAAGTGTCCATGACCAACTAGCCGCTACCGAACTCGACTCCGAAACTCTTACACAAGGCTTGACATACTGCCGTTGCGTTTCACTTTGCAGGTAACGATTGCAACACCCGCAACGTATTGTCTTCGCAGCAGGTATTGATGTCTGCTGTTCCGAAGCGCACGATCTTTGCTTTGTTTTAAGCGTTCTTGCGCTGCCTGCCACATATCGCGATCCACGATAGCCGGGACTGCGACTCTGACCCAATTCTCAGACGGATTAGGCTTCCCATTTCGTTTGCCATATGACCACCATCCAGCATAGGTTGGCACTGGTTCAGTTGAACAGGTAGGGACATTGCCGCATAATGACGCCAACTCTAACGAGTGGAGGTGGCGTGTGATTCATCAGGAGATGCGCTGTCCCCGTTGTGATCGGCCCAAGCCGAGCGTGCATAGCAAATACACGCTGCAGGGTGGCGAGCAACGGCTGCTGTATCGTTGTCCCGATTGCCGGTGCTATTTTCCCGAGACGTTTGGCACCGCCTGTGCGGGTGTGCGCACACCGCTCAGTCGGATTCAACAGATTTTCGATGCACTGAACGACGGCCTGGGTGTGAATGCAGCCTGCCGCACGTTTCATGTCTCCAAGAACACGCTCGCGGATTGGCAGGCACGGCTGACGCCGGTCAAAGCAGCCTTGCTGTTATATGCGCTCTGCCATCAATTCGTGCAGCCAGTGATTGAAGGCGACGAACTGTACACCCAAGTCAACCAGACGGTGCCGCCCGCCGCATCCACCGGCTGGACGGTCGTGCTGATGGAGCGCGCGAGTCGCTTCATTTGGGAATTGAGCTGTGGCGAGCGTGAGCGCAGTCTGTTTGAGCAAGCGATGCAGACCTTAGCCGATGTGATTACGCAAACGGGCGACGTGACGCGACTGACCGATGGTGAGCGGCGCTACAGCTTACTCCTCTTCGAGATTTGTCGCACCACCGTGCGGACGGGTCAGCGTGGCCGGCCACGACAGAGCCTGCCCAAAGGTGTACGCGTACGCATGAAAAACAAAGGCGCGCAGGCCCATCAGCGCGGACGCAAACGTAGCAAGTCTGAGGCCCCGCTCCCAGAGCACCCTGACACGCACACGGCCATCCCGCCACACGACATTCATGCCAATCATCTCGAAGGCTTCAATGCGTCCTTACGGCGGCGTCTGGCCGCTTATCGGCGCAAAGCCAATACCGATGCAAAAAAACGTGCAGCTGCAAGGTCGGCTTGATGTCTACTGGCTCTGGCACAATTTTGTCCGACCACCTTTCACGACCAAGCAAGTGCCAGCCGTGGCTCAGGGCATTGTGGCCGTCGCTCTATCTGTCGCTGACCTGTTCCGTATACACTACCTGCACCCATTCAACTGAACCAGTGCCCTTCTGGCAGCGACATGCAATAATTCCAAATGCCTCAAAGCACTGTACAAAACGTGCGGTAAAGTAGGCTTGGGTTGAGCCGCCCTATATTTGACCGCTCGGCAAATGGCTAAAGTCCAGCTTAGTGCCCAAGCTGGCGATCAGGTCATGGACGTTCCGATTCACATGCGCGCGGCAGATTTGATGATCGAGTCCCAGTTCGTCAGCAACGGTTTTGAACGCATCAGTGTCATCACTGACTACGACTTCGGCCCCGACCGTTTCGGCTAGGGCGCGAATCCAGATCGTAATGGTCGCAGCCGATTCATCCTCAATAATCTCGAAATACAACGGCGCACCGCTCAAGATGGAACTGGCGACTGCCACAATCGTATCCTGTCCGAGCACTTTGACGTGTGAAATCAATGCCCAGCACCTCCACTTTCGCGGTCTGTTGCTTGAGCCAAGTGTGGCGCAGTTGAATCGCTCGTTAGCCTGTGGCTTGCACGTTGTTGTAAACCGTGCTTTTGAATAGCGGGTGTGTCAGTGCTTCCAGTAGGTCAGCGACGCCTTGATAACTCAAGCCTAAAATGTACAGCCACACGCTGAGGGCCTTGAGCGTGTCCGACTGCTGCGCTGACGAGACGCCCGTCGAGTACACGCAAAAAGTGCGCCGACATTTCAGGCAGCGATAGCGCGCTACGCGCACATGGCTATGGCGTGTATCCCGCAACGACTTGTGACAATTCAACTGATGCGGCTTGAATTTCGTGCCTGTGCATTGCTGTTTCGGACCTTTGCGATCCGGATAGGGACATCCGGTTGGCGCTTGAATCCTTTCTGGCTCGACCTTGGGTATGCGGACATTCAAATGCATTGGGCACTCCGTCGCTAAAGTGCCGTATTCTACCCTTGTTCACCAACCGTTGAACGCGTTGAACAGTCACGTTTTGACACAACACTTGACATATGGCCGTTTATTGATGCCGTGTACAATCGCAAGCGCATTCACGCACCGTTCGGTGATCTCAGCCCAACGCAGTTTGAAGCGCAGTGGAAGCACATGCAGATGTCTCATACCCTCCCTTAGCTTGGGCCTAAAACTCTCCAATCGTATGGGCGCAGTTCACACCGGTCCCCTTCCGTGTCCCCTTAAAGAAAAAAAGTGTTCCGTTGGTGACTGAACCCCACCATGGACTAAAATCATGGATGCAAATTGCGCTGCCGGAGGTATAACATAGATGGAGGCATATGCAGGATAGCATCCTTCTGACCGGCGCGACCGGTTTTGTCGGAGGGCGGCTGCTCGCCGCGCTGTCGGGCGCGCACGCGGCGTTCCGCGTGCGCGCGCTCTCGCGCACTGCGCATCCATCGGCCGGCGCCGTGCAGTGGGTGCAGGCCGACGTGATGGACGCCGAGGCGCTGGCGCGCGCCATGGATGGCGCGCGGGCGGCCTACTACCTTGTGCACTCGATGGGCGGCACGGCGTGGAAGCTCGACTACGCCTTCGAAGAACGGGACCGGCAGGCAGCGCAGAACTTCGCGCGGGCGGCCGAACGCGCGGGGCTGGAGCAGATCATCTACCTGGGTGGGCTCGGCGACCGGCAGGCGCAGCTCTCGCGGCACCTGGGCAGCCGCAACCAGGTCGGTGAGATCCTGCAGGCGGGCCGCGTGCCGACCACGGTGCTGCGCGCCGGGATTATTCTGGGCGCGGGCGGCGCGTCGTTCGAGATGCTGCGCTACCTCGTCTCGCGCATCCCGCTGATGATCACGCCGCGCTGGGTCAACACGCGCACGCAGCCGATTGCCATCCGCGATGTGATCGTGTATCTGCTTGGCTGCGTGGACGAAACGCGCACGCGCGGGCAGACGCTTGATATCGGTGGCCCGGAAATCATGACCTACCGCGAGATGATGGAACGCTTCGCCGCCGTGATGGGCCGCCACCTGTATATCCTGGGCGTGCCGGTACTGACGCCGCACCTGTCCTCTTATTGGGTCAACCTGATGACGCCGATTCCGGCGGGCATCGCGATGTCGCTGATCGAAGGCCTGCGCAACGAGGCGGTCTGCCAGAACAACATGATTCGCGAATGGATTCCCATCCAGCTTACGACATACGAGGACGCGGCGCGACTGGCGTTGGCTGAGGAGACTTTGCCCGTGCGCTTCGCCGCCAACATCTTCCCCCGCCGGCGCGCGGCCACCCGGCGCGCGCGCGACGATGATGCGGATAAGGAATCCGTGGCCGGGCGGCGCGCATGACGGCCGCGCCGCGCCATCTCGATCCCACGGCCGCGGAGCGGCTTGGGCTGCCGGCCGTCGCGCCAGAGAACAAGCAGGAAATCTATACGGTCGAGACTGCCGCCACACCGGCACAGCTCTACCGGGTCATCACGGCCATCGGCGGCGCAAACGGCTGGTACTATGGCAACTGGTTGTGGAACGTCCGCGGCTGGCTCGACCAGCTCATCGGCGGGGTGGGCACGCGGCGCGGCGTCGCGCGGCCGGCGGCGTGGCACGCGGGCGATATCCTCGACTTCTGGCGCGTGGAACAGGTCGAGGCCGACCGGGTGTTCGTGCTGCACGCCGAGATGAAGCTGGGCGGCGAAGGCCGGCTGGGCTTCTACCTGCTGCCCTCCACGCAGGGCACGCTGCTGGTCCAGCGGGCGCTGTTCCGGCCGACGCAGTGGCTCGGCCACGTCTATTGGGCGCTCATCTATCCGATCCATGCTGTGGTCTTTCGCGGGCTGGCCGAGTCGATCGCGCGCCGCGCCGAGGCCACAGCGCGCTAAGTCACCGTTCGTAATGGGAGCAAGCATGCATCACGATAGAGTGCATCAGGCCGTCAACCTGCTCGCGGTCATCGTGACGCTCGTGGTCAACGGCCTGGCGAACGCCGTGCCGCTGAACGGGCACACGACGGCCTCCATCTCCGACCAGTTCCAGGTCTACTTCGTGCCCGCGGGCTACGTCTTCAGCATCTGGGGCATCATTTATATTGGCCTGATCGCCTTCGGCATCTACTAGGCGCTCCCCGCCCAGCGTGCCAACCCACGCCTGCGCCGCACGGGCCGGCTCTTCGCGCTGAGCTGCCTGGCCAACAGCGCGTGGATTTTCCTTTGGCACTACGGCTACTACGTGCTGACGCTCGTCGTAATGGTGAGCCTGCTGCTGCTGCTCATTGCGCTCTACCGGCGGCTTGGCATCGGGCGCGAGCCGGCCCGCGGCGGCGCGCAGTGGTGCGTGAACATCCCGTTCAGCATCTATCTTGGGTGGATCAGCGTCGCGACCATCGCCAACGCGGCCGACGTGCTTGACTACGTGCGCTGGAACGGCTGGGGCCTGCCGCCCGAGGCGTGGTTCGCCGTCGTGATGGTAGTTGCCTTGCTGCTCACCGCCGTGATGAGCCTGACGCGCGGCGACATCGCGTATGTGCTGGTCATCATCTGGGCGTTCGCCGGCATCGCCGTGAAGCAGGCGCCCTATCCCGTGATTGTGACGACGACGTGGCTGGCGACCGGCGCCGCCGGCCTGCTGCTGCTGGCCGCCGTGTGGCGCCGCTTCCGGCAGCCCGCCGCAGCGCGGCCCGCGCGCGGCTAACTGGAGAACCTATGAAATTCCCTTCCGTGCACGGCTCGAACCTGTCCGGCAAGGAATACCGCCTGCCGCAGGACTTCGAGGGCGAAACCAACATCGTGCTCATCCACTACCTGCGCGAGCAGCAGGCCAACGGGGACACGTGGGGCGAATGCCTGGAGCGACCGGCGAAGCAATACCCCGGCCTGTGCTATTACGAGCTGCCCACGCTGCAGAAATACAACTGGATCCAGCAGTTCTTCATTGACAGCGGCATGCGCGGCGGCATCCCGGACCCGGCGGTGCGCGCGCGCACGATCACGCTCTACCTCGACGTGACGGCGTTCAACGCGGCGCTGAACCTACCGACGATCGACGACATCTATGTGTTGCTGGTGAACCGCGCTGTGCCAGCCGCTATCCAATTCATGGACGAACATCACTGGGACTATGTTCGTCAGTATTGCCATTGGCTTGCTCAAGAAGCACGGCAACGAATCAGTGAATTGACTGAACTGCCACCCCTCAGTCCTGACTCGACCGAGTGGTACATGCAAATGGTCACGGTGCCGCTGCCGCCCTGTGACACCGTCCAATTGAAAGCGCGCCTATACGATGAGTTTGCCATTGAGGTGCCCATTGTCACATGGCAGGAGAAACCGTTCATCCGCATTTCGATACAGGCGTACAACACGTCGGATGACATTGACAGGCTGGTAAACGCATTGAGTTAACTCCTGTACCGATAGCAAGAATTTGGCACAGTCCGTCACACCCGCCGCCATGATACTGTTGGGCTCAGCTTGCGTGGGCGGTAACTTAGACCGAGCGGGTCTGAGCGTCAAGCGGGCGGCCACGACTATTTTTTTATGGTTTTGGGAATCAGCACAAGTGCGACTGCTTCCAACCGTTGGGCTTCCGCCGTGCAATGGTGCTGCACGATAATCGGCCGATGTCTTGCGAACAGCATAGCATCGCTGAACGGACGGCGGGCGTGACTAATGTCAGTCGTTCAAGAGGACAGCCTTTGCGGGTACACTGGAAAAGTAACCAGAGGGACCGAGTATCCCGCTACTTGATCATGACACCAACTCCCACTGACTCGTATTGTAAATGAGATGTAGGCGCTTGCCCGTCGCTAACAGCAGGTCGTAAACCAATGCTTGGTAAATCTCACCACTATGCCACAACCTCAATATTAGATCATCACGCATGAGAACACTTTGAGCAGCCGTGCGCGTGAGATTGTCTCGCTGCGGGTCACGCGCAATCCGCGCAAGCAATTCCCAAGCAGTTATGCGCCGAGGCGGGAACAGTGCCACTTGCACGATGCGCAAAAGTGACGAACGGCGCAACCACGCTGCGCAGTCCCACTTCAGATCTGCATTGTCGGCCATACATAAAACTTCGATGAATCCACTTTGCACCGATGCATCTTCGAGCCAGTGCTCCTCACGCTCACGTGGCAGAGCTATCTTTAAGCAACTGAGCAGGTCTCGTAAATCGCACGCGCGGCTTTCCAATTCGTGAGGGATTGCGGGCGGAGATGCCGAAGACTGCGCTGCAGCCAAGCCGAGATCAATCCCCGCACGGTTCGCATGTTCTTGAGCGGCTTGCCTCAAACGTTCCGAATCCATTTGCGCTAACAACTTGAGCTTTGCGTGCACCTGTTCACACACGCGCGCCACCATCGGACGCGAGCGGTCACGAAAGATCGACAGCACATCGGCTAAGTCGAGATAGGCCAGATCGCACCAATAGGGCAACGTGGTCCGTAACCGCTCGAAAAACTTTTCAATGTGGTAAGCCTCAGCGCGATGCGCCACTAGCGCGGCCGTCCACTGGAGCAGTGGCTGATAAGCTGATCGCCATGATAGCCAATAGCGTTCCTGCTCAATTAGCCGGTCGGCAGACAACCATTGAAATACAGCACGGTCGGTGAAGTCCCATCCACTGGAATCGCGTACCAGCAGCCCGGCACGCTCGCAGCGTTCAATGAGCAGCCAACCCTCATCTTCGTGGTCGGGCTTGATGAGCGTCGTCCAGAACATATTCCGCAAATCCTCTCGGGCAAAACGGCGATGCGCACCCGGACTGAAGTCTCGCTCGATACGCTTGAGGGCCAGCAATTGCAGCAGCCGTTGTGCCTTGCGTTGTTCATCCACGACCTTGCCCGTGGACCGCGCGCGCTGCAAGCGGCGTCTAATCCATTCACCAACAACGGGCGCAATATGAAGATGCGGAGCAGTACGGGCCATTTCGCCAGTCAGTAGCAACAGCTCTAGGTTGTCCACCCCAGCTTGCTGGTGAAATATGGCAATCGCATTATCCGCTTTCTCCGGCGTCACTTGCCAAGCGGCCAACAGCGCCGTAAACGATTGATCCCCTAATCGGGGCATGTGCAATATCGGACTCGTATTTCGTTCCACTGGCAATCGTGGCGTGCGCTCAGCGACGACCATCCGTCGAAAAGGCACGAGCCGAGCGGCCACAGACGCGACCTCGTGCTCAAACAAATCGTCGGCCCCGTCGGCCAGCACAACCAGGTGTCCATGTTGTTGCGCCAGCGCGAGGGCTTTTTCGAAGTCGCTCTGCAATCGCTCATCCCGATAGCATTGGCCAAAGCTGCCATGGATGGCGACGAACCGTAGGATATCCATATCGGTGCTGAAGGGGGCGTAGTCGGGCAAATAGACGTAGAGCGGCACCTGACCAGCCTGATGGATATGCGCACCCAATGCATACAGAAAATGCGTTTTGCCGCTGCCCGCGCAACCACGCAGGACGACCAGCCCATCCACCTGTAGTGTTTCGAACAGCGACTGCCACTCATCGGGCACAAACACGAGCGACGGAGGAAAGACGTGCTCACGATACAGACGCAGCACGTCTGTCATGGTAATTGTCGTCGGTTCCTCTGTCGTACCATTCGTGCTCAGCCGAGTGTCATCCGCGAGCGGCATGTGTGCCGCAGGTGCGTTCTTCAGCCGCGTGCGCGTGTCGAGCCACGCGGCCAAATGGGCAATGGCACGACGGAGCAACTGATCCATCGTCGAGGTGCCATAGGTTTCGTCCTCCTTGCGGGCGAACGCATACCAAAACGGCTTGAGGTCAAGCGCGTTGAGCAACTGATCTGCCTCGTGTTCGCGACCCGGCACGAGGCGTGACAATTCCTCGAGATCCAAGAAGGTGCGGCCTAACTGCGACAGAGTGGGACGCTTTTGGTAGGCCGGCAACCCCGGCTGATGGCGAAAATAGGCGGCCATCAGGCAGAAGATTTCCATCCACGCTTTGCGGTACGCGCCATCAAAGCGGAAGGAGTCGCTCCACTGTTGTAACTGAAGTTCAAGCGCGCGCCCGATGAGGTATTCAGCGGGCCAGGTACGCGCTTCGGGAATGGTAGCCAAGCACTCCTGTACGACCCACGACTGGAGGAAGTCGTCGTGCTGCAAACTGCCGGGGCGGGAGAGGTTGTCGAGAACGGACTTGAGATTGGATGTGTCCAATGGTTTTTCAGTCATGCGTGAACTGGATCAGAATTGAATCACTGCTGTACCTCATCGAGATTATATCACCCGCGCGTGGAAATGGAAGCCCCTCCCCGCAGTTTGGAAAGAATATGGAAGAAAAGTGGAAGCACTACTAGCACATAGATGGCGAGATAGTTTGTGTGGGACAGCAGTAGCCTGGCGTTCAGGCACGCCAAAATCTTCAATTCCGGATGGCTTGGTGCTATTCCCATCCGATGCTAGAATCACATAGAGCCTTGCTAAACATTGCACGTTTATTGGAACTCTGGTTGTGGGCGTGACGCTCGTGGTTGAGCGATTGCGATGAATATCTGGGATATTTTTTATCTGCTTGCCTGGACACCCTGGGATTCGGGAATTACTCCACCGGAGATTGTGTCGCTGGTGGAAGGTGGCCGCATTCCACCTGGACGCGCTCTTGACCTAGGGTGTGGCACTGGTACAAACGTCATCTACCTGATGCAGCATGGGTTCGATGCGGTGGGCGTGGATGGGTCGGCGCGCGCCATTGCCAAGGCGCGAAAGAAATTAGAAGCCGCCCACATCAAGGCACCGCTGTATGTTGCCGATTTGCTAGACACCGACCACTTCCCCGCAACAGGCCCGTTCGACTTTGTAATGGATATTGGCGTCATGCATATTTTCGATGATGCTGACCGCGCTCGCTACGCCGCCACACTTGACCGTGTCACACAGCGGGGAAGCTACCACTATGCATTCGGATTCAAGCGCGGCATGGCACCACGGCGCGGTCTGTTGAGGTGGATTCGAGGTGGTCCTCGCGGGATGAATGCGGATGATGTGAGGAGCGCGCTCGAACCGCACGGCTTTAAGGTGCTTGAAGCACATGACGCCGGCTTTGACGCCAATAGTGTTTCGCGCACGGGTTGGTATTTGTCACAGAAGCAGTGAGCGTTCAATCGTGTGTGGCAGTCGTACGCTCCTCGTCCGATGTCGGAATCTTTATTTCGGCGATGTTAAAGGGTTCAGATTCAAGTGTTAGCCAGTGAGCCCCCTGCGCGGAATTGTGCTGTGCATTTGACCTTCGGCTTCAAGCCCGGCATGACGCCACGCCGTCGCGGACTGTTTCGCTTGCTGCGCCAGCGCGGACCGCACGGTCTCAACGCCGACGACGTGAAGCGCGCACTCGAACCCGTCGGCTTTGAGCTGCTCGAAGCGCACGACGCCGGCATAGACGCGAACGGCATTTCGCGCACTGGCTGGTATCTTTCACGCAAGAGGTAATCGGGTACGTGTACTTCTTTCGAATCGCTCTATTAAGCCTGCTCGCCCTCGCCATTGCCGCGTGTGCTACCACGACCAAAACTGAAACCGATCTTGTTCCAGACACAACCACTGCTGTGATCGTCGCCAGCGCGCCCATCGGCGTCCCGCCGACGCAGACAGCCAGCGCCACGGCGACGGACACCGCAGCGTCTGTACCGCTCACGGCAACCGCGACGCGCACACCATCCCCAACTGCAACGCGCACTGTGACGCGCGCGCCCACCAGCACCCCGCGTCCGACAGCAACCACGACGAGCGTGGCAACATCTCAAGCGGCGCCGAATGCGCTCAGCAGCACGTCGGACATGAACGCGGACGAGCAGAAGATGTTTTCGCTCATCAATCAAGAGCGTCTGAAGGCGGGATTGGGATTGCTGCGAAACGATCCAACGTTTCAAGCGGTGGCGCGCGCGCGCGCGGACAGTATGGCACGCACGGGCATCTATTCACACTACGATCCGACGACAGGGAAGTTGTCGGCGCAATTGATGCTGCAACAGTTGAACGTGAATGGGCCGATGGGCGAGAACTTCTACGTCAATTGGCCCTACGACTCAGGCTTCGCGCAGAAGGCGATGAATTGGTTTATGAGTGACAAGCCGCATCACGACAACATTCT
Organism: Anaerolineae bacterium; assembly: GCA_038198935.1. Classification (GTDB taxonomy): domain Bacteria; phylum Chloroflexota; class Anaerolineae; order JACRMK01; family JACRMK01; genus JBBPZQ01. The sequence goes on along the minus strand of JBBPZQ010000135.1, from coordinate 27,711 downwards.
GTCGCCAATGTGGAACGTCGGCGGCGTCGGCGTGATCTCGACCAGCGACCAGAAGGGGATTGCGATTCAGGTGTTTGGGATGAAGTAAATTGGGTAGTTTGTTCGTTGGATCGTTTGTTGGTTGGTTAATTCACTGAACCAACCAACAAACTAACTTCCTATATACCGCGCATAGATCGTCCGCGCGACGCTCTCATCATCTGTGCCTTTGATGATGGCGCGCGCGTCGGGGAAGACGCTCACCTCGTAGTCGTCCACGCTGAACCTCAGCAAGTATTCGTTGGTATTGATATTGGTCACGGCAGGCGCGAGCTTACGCTGCAACGCGTCGAGCGCGATTGGCTGCGCGCCGTGCACACGCACTTGCACCGCATTGCGTCCGCACAGCGCGGTTGTGATTGTGCCGGCACTCGCGTCGAGATAATCGAATTGGTGCTGCACGCAGGTCGGGCAGTCGGCGCGGCGCTCTACTTTGAATCGCTCGCACATATTTTCCCACACGTCGAAGTGCATCAAGCCATCGTTCAACTTGCCATGTCCAGTGAGCAGCTTCATCGCTTCGGCGACTTGCCACGCGCTCACGACCTGAATGATCGGCGCGACCACGCCTGCCGTGTCACACGTGTCAAGCGCTCCGGCGCGCGGCGGCTTGCGATACAGGCAGCGCAGGCACGCGCTCTGGTGCGGTCGAATGGTCATCGTCATGCCCGTGCTGGCGATGCCGCCGCCGTAAATCCAATTGATGTTGTACTTGACGCACGCGTCGTTGATGAGGTAGCGCGTCTCGAAGTTGTCCGTGCCGTCCAGTACGACACCCGCGCCTTCGATGAGCGACTCGATGTTCTCGCTGCTCACGTCCGCGACGATGCCTTCGATGTGAATGTCCGAGTTGATGCGTTTTAATTTTTCGGCAGCCGCAATCGCCTTCGGCACATTGCGCGCGAGGTCGTCTTCATCGAACAAGACCTGCCGCTGCAAATTGTTCAACTCGATGAAGTCACGATCTACGATGACGAGTTGACCGATGCCTGCGCGCGCAAGCAAGTTGGCGAGCGAACTGCCGAGCGCGCCGCAGCCAATCACGACGACTTTCGCGGCGAGCAATTTGCGCTGACCTTCCACGCCGACGCCGGGGAAGATTGTCTGGCGCACGTAGCGATCCAAGGTTGGTGTGCTCATGCGAAAATTATAGCATGACGGCTGCGATGCGTGATGCGTGATACGCAAAATTGCGAATTACCGATTACGAGTTACCTATTCGGTTTACGCACCGCGCATCACGCACCACGTATGGTATAATTTTTTCGCTCCTCACCGATCTGAAATTTGAAATCTAAAATCTGAAATTACATTGAGGTCACCGAATGTCCGAAGTTCAACAGCTCGCCAACAGAGTCATTGATAACGTCGAGCGCGTCATCGTTGGCAAGCGTAGTGAGGTCAGTCTGGCGTTGGTCGCCTTGTTGTGCAAAGGTCATGTGTTGATTGAAGACGTGCCCGGCGTTGGCAAGACAATGCTCGCCAAAGCCATTGCCAAGTCCATCGGCTGCACGTTCAAGCGCATCCAATTCACCCCCGATTTGCTTCCCTCTGACGTGACGGGTATTTCAGTTTACAATCAGCAGACACGCGAGTTCGAGTTTCGGCCGGGACCCATCATGGCGCAGATCGTGCTGACGGACGAGATCAATCGCGCGACGCCCAAGACGCAGTCGGCATTGCTCGAAGCGATGGAAGAGCGGCAGGTCACAGTGGACGGCGTAACGTACATGACGCCCGATCCGTTTCTCGTGCTCGCCACGCAGAACCCGATTGAATACGAAGGCACGTTCCCACTGCCCGAAGCGCAACTCGATCGTTTCCTCTTGCGCATGAATCTCGGTTACCCGAGCACGGAGAACGAAATCGCCGTGCTCGACGCGCAGCAGCACACGCATCCAATTGATTCGCTCACGCAAATTGTCGGCGTGGATGAATTGCTGTCCGGGCAGAAAGCCATCCGCGACGTGTATCTCGATAATCAACTCAAAGAATACATCGTGCAGCTCGTGACCGCCACGCGCAAGCACCCCGACATATATCTGGGCGCGAGTCCGCGCGGGTCGCTCGCGCTGTATCGCACGGGACAGGCGCGCGCCGCCGTCGCAGGGCGCGATTTCGTCATCCCCGACGACGTGAAGGCGCTCGCCATCCCGACGCTCTCACATCGGATGATTATCAGCCCCGCCGCACGCTTGAAGAACGTCTCCACGTCGCAGGTGATCCAAGAAGTGCTCGACACCGTGCCCGCTCCCGGCTCGCGGGTGAGAGCACGCACATAAATGTGATGGCGGATGGTGAACGGCAGATCGCAAATGTTTGCTGCCGTCTGCCGTCCGTCGGCCGCCGTCCAAAATCATGAAACTCAACATCAAACCGTTTCTGCTGTTCGGCTTCTTGCTCGGCGCGTCGCTGGCAACGGGGCGCGATTTGTTTTTCCAATTGACCTACGTGCTCGGTGCGGTGCTAGTGCTCAGTTTCTTGTGGGTCTGGTACAGCGTGCGCTGGGTGACGTTGGAGCGGCACGAGCGCGCGCAGCGCACGTCCGTTGGGCGCATCCACGAAGAGCGCATCCTCCTGCGTAATCACGGCCGCTTGCCGAAGTTGTGGCTCGAAGTGCGCGACCATTCCGATCTGCCGAATCACGGCGCGGGACGCGTGATTGATTTTCTGCCGGGCAACGGCGAGCGCAGCTGGATCGTGCGCACGCTCTGCGGCCAGCGCGGCCGCTTCACGTTGGGTCCCATCACCCTGCGCAGCAGCGATCCGTTTGGCATCTTCGAGAACACGCGCGAGTTGAACGTCGTCGAGCATTTGGTCGTCTGGCCCCAGACGGTTGACCTGCCGACGTTCTCGCCGCCGATTGGCCGCTTGACCGGCGGCGAAGCGCTGCAGCGGCGCACGCATCATATCACGACGAACGTCTCCGGCGTGCGCGAATACTATCCAGGCGATTCGTTCAATCGCATCCACTGGAAGTCCACCGCGCGGCACGGGCGCCTCATCGTCAAAGAATTTGAACTCGATCCGAGCGCGGACATTTGGCTATTCCTCGACATGGACAAGGGCGTGCACCTCGGCACGATGCGCGAGCAGGCGGCTGACACCTCGCTGCTGCCCCTGTGGGTTGCGCAAGCCAGTCAGCAAATTCAGCCGACGACCGAAGAGTACGCGATTGTAGTCGCAGCTTCGATTGCGAAACACTTCATTCGCCGCGGCAAGTCCGTCGGCTTGATCACGTATGGCCAACGGCGTGAGGTGCTGATGGCGGATCGTGGCGAGCGGCAACTGAACAAGATTCTCGAAACACTCGCCGTCGTGCGTGCCATCGGCAACATTCCGCTCGCGGAAGTGCTCGCCGCCGAGAGTCAGACATTTGGGCGCAACGTCACCGTCGTCGTCATCACGCCGTCGGTGTGGACCGATTGGATCAGCATGGCGCGCGAGATGTCGCGGCGTACGTTGCAGCCGCTCGCCGTCACGATTGACGCGCAGAGTTTTGGCAGTTCCGTCACCACCGACAATGTGAAAGCCGCACTCATTACCAGTAACGTACCGCTTTACACCGTGAAGCAAGACGACGACCTCGCGCACGCGCTCAGTCAGAAATTGGATGTGGGGCGGGCAAGAACATAGCGAAAAATGGAAAGTGAGCTCGTGCTTGCCACCTTTCACTTTCCACTTTCCACTCTCGTATGCAACTCCACTTCGCCACCGCCGCCGACCTCAAGCAGTGTCTCGCACTCGATTGGTCATACGAAACCGATCACGTCTGGCAGATGCAGTCGCACGACAGCGGCGAGCGCGTCGAGATTACCTTTCGCGTGCTGCATCTGCCGCGTGCCGTCACTGTGAACACGCCGCCCGACCCGCAGCACGTCAAAGTGAATTGGGAACGGCAGGAGTGCTTTCTGGCGATCGAGCATCAAGGACAGGTGCTCGGCTTTGTTGATCTCACGACGCAAGCATGGCAGCAAGCGGGTTGGATCAATCATCTGGTGGTGGCGCACGAGTTTCGTGGGCGCGGTTTAGGACGCGGGCTAATGAATGCGGCGCGCGCGTGGGCGCAAGATCAAAAGCTGCGCGTGCTGATGGTGGAGACGCAGCCCAAAAATTATCCAGCCATCCAGTTGTATCAACAGCTCGGTTACAAGTTCTGCGGCTACAACGATCAGTTCTACCCGAACGACGACATCGCCCTGTTCTTCGCGTGTCGCCTGCGCTGAGCGAGTCGCCCTCGCTTGGCTTGCTTCGCCTGTCCACTATGTCACGCCTCGTTGACTCTGTTGGCGTGATTCGCTACAATGCCCGCGCGAATCTGTATCCGTTCGTCGGTCGTCAGTGTGAAGCATCTTTGTCTGACGAATGACGACTCCGCCATGTCCACCGACTTCTTCGACTTACTCGCCGAGACTGCCCCGCGCGAAAGTTTGCAGCAAACGCAAGTGAAGAAGCTGCGCGCGCTACTCGCCGTCGTGCTCGACTCGAATCCGTTCTATCAAAAAAAGTTTTTTGACTGTGGCTTGCGCTCGGCGGACGACGTTCGCTCCTTGTCCGACATGCGCCGCCTGCCATTCACGACCAAGCGCGAACTTGTCGCCGACCAATTGGCAAATCCAATGTTCGGCACGAATCTCAGTTACCCGCTCGAACGTTTCGTGAAGCTGCATCAAACATCCGGTACGACGGGCTGCCCGCTGCGCTGGCTCGACACGGAGCAGTCGTGGCAATGGTGGTTGCGCTGTTGGGGCGCGGTCTATAAGGCGGCTGGAGTCAGTGCAGGGGATCGTATCTTCTTCGCGTTCGGCTTTGGCCCGTTCATCGGTTTCTGGAGCGCGTTCGAATCGGCGCGGCTCGTCGGCGCGATGAGCATCCCCGGCGGCGGCATGTCGTCCGAGCAGCGGCTGCAAGCCATTCTCGAAAATCAAGCGACGGTATTGGTATGCACGCCGACCTATGTGCTGCACCTCGCCGACGTTGCGCGGCGCGAAAATGTTGATATCGCACATGGCTCGATTCGCGTCACGATCCAAGCGGGTGAGCCGGGCGCGAGCATTCCGAGCGTACGCCAGCGCATCGAGGAAAGTTGGGGCGCGCAGTGCTTCGACCACACCGGCGCGACTGAGGTCGGCGCGACGGGGTTCTCTTGCGTCGCGCGCAATGGCGTGCATCTCAATGAGAGCGAGTTCATCTTCGAGGTCATTGATCCCATCTCGCTTGAGCCCGCGAGCGCGCCGTTGGCTGATTCAGCCAACGGCCTTGTGCCGAAACGGAATTCCCGTTTCGGCGACGGCATTGTGCCGCAACCCGAATCGGGTTTCGGCGAAGGCGAACTTGTCGTGACGAATCTTGGACGGTTGGGCATGCCTGCCATCCGTTATCGCTTGGGCGATATTGTGCGGCTCGATCAGGCAACGTGCGAATGCTCGCGCACCTACGCGCGCATGGTGGGCGGCATCATCGGCCGCGCCGACGATATGGTGACCGTGCGCGGAGTGAACGTATTTCCCTCGGCGATTGACGCGATCATTCGGCAGTTCCAAACCATCAGCGAATACTCGACCGAGGTGATGCGCGACGGCGAACTTGATGAGTTGGTCGTGAAGATCGAAATAGACTCGTACGACGACGCGAGCGTTGCGGGCGCGCTCTCGAATCAAATTCAACGTCAACTCAGCCTACGACCAATCATCCGCGTTGTGCCCGGCGGCAGCCTGCCGCGCTTCGAATTGAAGGCACGACGCTTCTTTGATCGGCGCGGGACATGACGAAGGTGGTGCCGCGCACCGATGTATTGAATACGCTACTTTTCCCGCCGAATCGCCATCCGCGCCCCATCCGCGGCATCCGCGCAGCCGCTTGACAGCATCGGCATCTGTGATATACTCGCAACAATATTCCTGAAAGGAAGTATGCACGACCATGTACGAATTGCAGTTGCTCGCGCTCTCGATTATTAGCCTCGTCCTTATTCAGCTTCTTGGCGTTATCATTGCCAAGAAGCCCATTGTCGTTCGGGAGTACGCGCGCATTCGCCGCAAGCGATAACGTCTATCTTAACAAGATCGAAACCGCCTCCCGCAACGGAGGCGGTTTTATTTTGCTCACATTCAGGAGGAGCTATGGTCGCCGAGTATTTTGTTGAAGAGCCGACGAGCGAGCGAGGGCCACTGCCGATGTTCGTGACGCCCGCCGAGCATGATGTGGCGTACGAATCCGAACGGTCGCCCGCCGACGACGGCGTGGGTGCGCAGCAAGATTGGGTGACGCTGCGCCTGATGGATTCGTATAACTAAACCTGTCCGTCATACCGCTCACCGCAATAAGCCGAATTAGAATCGTCGCGTTTCGGACGCAGCGCGCCCGAGATCAACTCGCTCCGTGTTGATTGGTATCGCGCGAGTGCGTGCGAGTTTGACGCATGAGTTGGATTTCGATACACTCCGTCCATGAGCAACTCGCGCCGCAGCCTCTCAGCGCATCACATATTCAGCATCGTCGTCGTCGCGCTTGCCATATTCCTGTTGATCACACAAGGTCAGCGCATGGCGAGCGACGTAGTGCAATGGCAGCAGCGGCAAATTCTGCAAGCGGGCAATGATGCGCTGCGCGCCGACAAGCAGCGACTCGAACAGCGCAAACGGCAGGTGCAATCGGATGACTATATTGAATCGGTGGCGCGCCAGGATATGAAGCTGGCGAAGCCCGGCGAGGTGGCGGTCATCGGCGGGAGTGCGCGCGCGCCTCAGCCGACCAACGCACCGCGCGACGGTTGGGGGCAAATCTTCGGACACTGATTTGACGGATGCTGGCGCTGCCGTTATAATGGGCTTTGCGTTGCGGGGTGGAGCAGTGGCAGCTCGTTGGGCTCATAACCCAAAGGTCGGCAGTTCGAATCTGCCCCCCGCTACCTGAGCAAATGGCTGCTAGCAAATGGTTGATGGTGAACTGCTTGCTACCAGCCATTCGCTATCAGAGAGCGTGGCGGCGTAGCTCAGTGGCAGAGCAATCGGCTCATAATCGATCGGTCCTTGGTTCGAATCCAAGCGCCGCTACTAAAACTCCCGAATCAGTCGGGAGTTTTTTATTGGGCGACTGAGGAGACTTTGGCTTGCAAGAATTTTCAATCGTCATTCCAACGCGCAATCGAGCACAACCATTGCAGAACTGCTTGCGCGCCCTGACGAGACTCGATGCAAACCGCGGGCACTTCGAAGTGATCGTCGTGGATGATGATGGGCGCACATCGCTCGGCGAGGCGCTTGCGCCGTGGCGCGAATGCCTCGACATTACATTGCTGCATCAGCCGCACGCGGGACCTGCTGCCGCGCGCAACAAGGGTGCGGCACACGCGCGCGGACAGTATCTCGTCTTCACGGACGACGACTGTATGCCCGCGCCGACTTGGCTGCACGCCATTGCTTCACACATCACCCCGACCAGCGCGGTCGGGGGACCCGCGGTGAACGCATTGCCGCAAAATGTTTATGCGGTGGCGAGCGACCTGCTCGTGCAATACCTGTTTGCGTACTACAATCGTGATCCGAATCTCGCGCGCTTTCTCAGCTCCAATAATCTCGCCGTCTCAGCCGAACAGTTTCGGGCGCTGGGCGGATTCGACGAACGCTTCACGCGCGCCGCCGCCGAAGACCGCGAGTTCTGCGCGCGCTGGCTAGAGCGTGGCTACACGCTGAACTTCGCGCCCGACGTGATCGTGCAGCACGCGCACGAACTCAACCTCGTCACGTTCTGGCGACAGCACTTCAACTATGGACGCGGCGCATTTCAATATCGTCGTCTCGCGGCGCAACGTCGGCGTGCGCGCATCCAATTTGAACCGCGCTCGTTTTATCGCAATTTGCTGCGCGCCCCGTTCGCTAGTGCAACGGGCATTCGCGCGCGGCGACTGCTCGCGCTGCTTGGTATCGCGCAATGTGCAATTGCACTCGGCTTCGCGCGCGAGCTGCTGCGCATACAGAAGTCAACGTGATCGCAGACGACGCAATGTAATGGACGATTCGCTGTGCTGCAACACAAAACGCATCGTTATTCCAACACACGATGCGTTTTGTGTTTCGATTCGACTCGGACTCAGAATGGAAACTCGTCACCTTCGTCGCCGAACAGGCTGCCAGTGCTGCCGTTCTCGCCGACGGTGGCCAACTCGCCGTTGCTCGGCGCACCGACGAACTTCACTTGGTTCGCGGTGATCTCGAACGATGCGCCGACGCTGCCATCCTTACGCTCGAAGATGCGCGGGTTCCCCGTGGTCGGGTCGCCCTTCAGCGTGCCTTCGACGAGCACCGTGCGCCCCTTCGTCAGGTATTGATTGCACAGCTCCGCTTGCTTGCCGAAGACGCTGATGCGAAACCACGTCGTCTCTTTGATGGGCATCTCGTCGCGTCCGCGATGCGCCGTGTTCACGGCGACGCGGAACGACGTGACGGCTAAGCCGCTTTGCAAGTAGCGCATTTCCGGATCGGTTCCGAGGTGGCCGAGGATAGTCGTTTTCTGATACATGAGTTACTCGCTTTCTAAGATTAAGGGTAACGACTATGATCTGCACAAGTGCAAGGATGCACTTGCGCGTGTTCAGTTAGTCATCTAATGGCAATTGTGTATTGCTCCGTCGTGGGTTGTTGATGATCTCGCCGATGGGTCTGCCCGTTGCAGGGCGCACACGGTTCGTGCCGCCTGTGGCTGGCGCGCTCGGCGCAGGTCGTGTGGTGGGTGTAGCGGTACGCGATGTCGGTGTGGCGTTGGGCTGTCCTTCGCCGAACTCTGAAGGGGAGCTTGGCACAGTGTCAGTACGCGATGCGCGTTCGGGTACGACGCGCGGCGTGGGCCGTGCCGCGCCGGGTATGTTCGTCGTCGCTGGTTGCGCCGGGGCGGGCCGCGCGGTGTTGGGTGTGTTCGCGCTTGAGGATTGCGCGGATGCGGGTGCCGGTCGTGTCGCGCTCGTGGGTGCAGGCTGCACGCCTGTCTTTGGCGTGGCTGGCTTCGACCCCCAAGCAGGCGTCTGACCGTTCATGGCTTCTTTGAACGTGTCGCTCTCTTTGTCGTACAGCGCATTGCCGAATTGATCGCCGAACTGTCGCAGCGCACGCTTCAGCCCATCTGTCACCGCGCCCGCGATGGACATGTCGTGCGCTTCAGGGTTGTTGCCGTCACAGATGCAGCGTCCCACGTCGCCTTTGCTGACGCCGTGTGTTGTCACGCTGACCGTGACGTAATAGATGCCCGTGATTTTTTTCTCGCCTGTGGCTTCTCGCTTTTGCGTGTCGGGATTCCAGCGCACCTCAGTTCGCTCCTCGGTAGGTTGGAATTTGATCTCGTTGACTTGCGAAGACCAGTCGAAATTGAAGATGCGGTTGGCGGTGCTAATCGCGTCTGCGCCGTCAATGTATGGCACGACGCCGCCTGCCGACGTCTTGCGCGTCTTCACGCGCGACAACTCCATCGGTTCTTTTAACATCTCGATGATCTCAGAGCTGAGACCATGACCATTCATGCGCATCGTTCGTCTCCTTTAGACAGATTAAAGTTACCAAGCGGTTGGTGGCAAAGTATAGGTTAAAGGATCGCCTCGCTCAGGACCTCGCTCTTTCTAGGCGGCAGTGCCGCAACTTGAATTTGAAATGAGTATAGAACAAGTGTTCTTAAATGTCAAGTTCAAGTTGTTCCGACGAGTGATGAATGGCAACACATATCGGCCGTCATGCTGCATACGGCGCACGACGATAGTTCGCACACCCTTTCCTGCGCGCGTTGCATCGTCTTGCTGGCTCCGATATAATTCGCAGCATCAACGAGGGCAGAGTGATGGCGACTGAACCTGCACGGCAGCGTTCAACTCGGCGTACCAACGGTGCGCATCATCAAGTCCGCGACATTCAATCGCTTTGATGAGCAGAAGTTCGCCGTGTCGTTTCGAACGAAGCGAGGCATCTCTCCGTCGCACGATATGACATTACAATGGTCGAACTGGTCGGGCAGTGTGCAATGTGCGCCGCACGTTGTCGCATCACCACAGAGCGAAGCTGAGTTGATTGCACTGATCAAAGACGCAGCGCATCGGACGATTCGCGTCGCCGGCACGGGGCACTCGTTTGTGCCGTTGTGTGCGACTGATGACCTGCTCATCTCGCTGGACAAGTTGCAAGGTGTGATTGTGTGCGATGTGCACACGGCTCGTGCGACAATCTGGGCGGGCACGAAGATTCACCAACTCGGCGAACCGCTGCTCGCGTGCGGCGTGACGCTGGAGAATCAAGGCGACATTGATCGGCAGACAACCGCCGGCGCGCTCAGCACCGGTACGCACGGCACCGGTCACACGCTCGGCAGCATGTCCACGCAAGTGAGCGCGCTGCGAATCGTGACCACATCGGGTGAGGTCGTCGAATGCTCGGAGACCCGCGAGCCAGCACTGTTCAAAGCTGCGCAAGTCTCGCTCGGCACGTTGGGCGTGATCTCACAAGTGACGCTGCGTGTGCTGCCCGCCTATCGTCTGCACGAGCGCACATGGGTGGCGGAGTTTGACGAATGCATGGCGCAACTCGACCAACTGGTTGCGTCCAATCGCCACTTTGAATTTTTCTGGAGTCCGCGCGACGATGCGTGCGCGATGAAGTCACTGAATCTAACGGAGGCTGATCGGAGTGTCGTGAACGCCGCGCCGCTCGGGCAGGGCCGACTGGCGCGCTACATGAAACCGGAGCGAGTGGATTGGAGCTACCGCATCTTCCCGTCGGAGCGCAACTTGTGCTTCAACGAAATGGAGTTCGCCGTCCCTGCCGCACAAGGACCCGACTGCTTGCGCGAGATACGCACGCTGATGCAAATGCGCCACCCTGAAGTGAGCTGGCCCATCGAATATCGCACGCTCGCCGCCGACGACATCTGGCTCAGTCCGGCGTATGCTCGCGCGACGGTGACGATTTCGATTCATCAAGCGGCCGAGTTGCCGCATGAGCAGTTCTTCGCCGACGCAGAACACATTTTCCGCAATCATCACGGGCGGCCGCATTGGGGCAAGATGCATTCGTACCGCGCGCATGAGTTGCGCGACCTTTATCCGATGTGGGATGAATTTCAAACGGTTCGACAGCAACTCGATCCCACAGGCCGCTTGATGAATGTGTACATACGCGAGCTGATGCAATCCTGAGTGGTGCATAGCGCGCGCGACAGCGCCGGCACGCCGACCGGGGATAGCGGTGTGCCTGCGCGTAGTTTGATTCGAATGCAGTGGATGAGCCGCGAAGCCGTTGGCGACGGGTTAGCGCCCCGACTTTGCCCCACGCTGTGAGCGGAGTTGTAAGCCCAGCCGTTTGGCAATCGCCCCCGAGCCGCCGTGATGATGGATGCGCGTTGCCAGTTGACCATGGCCCGTCTTGGTCAGCTCGCCGCGTGATGGCATCGCGCCACGCTTGCCATTCTGGCGAATCCACGCTTTGAGGTCACGGTCAATCTCCGATTGAATCTGCGTGTTCGCGCTCTTGCGTGGGGCACTCGCGCGTTTGGGTTGACTCGTGCTGGCTGTCGAACGTTTGGTATTCTGTGCTGGCATGTGTCGCCTCCTCAATGTCGTGCATCGTGAATTGATTTGTGCTCGTCGAATCCACCAACGCTGTCGCTCATTATCGCCAAAGTGGCCAAGTCCGTCAAGCGTCAGTTGTCCTGTTTAATGGCGCGCGCGCTGACGATAGGCTGGTAGAAGGTCGTCTCGTGGGGCATGTGCCAGCGCACATCCGCAAAGTGGGCCCGCTGCAAGATCGCGCTCAAGTCACCGCGCAGCAGTGCGCGATAACGCGTGGCGACGTGAAGCGTCTGCCATTGGCCAGCCGCTTCGTTCAGAATGAACTGCTGTACCGCGTAGTCGCGTCCATCGCTCGACCAATCCCACAACTGAAACACGATGCGTCGGCCCGCGTCCCCGTCGAGCAGGCGTGGATTGTCGAAGGTCGGTCGCTCGCGCGCCAGCGCATTATAGTCGCGGATGCTGGCCAGCAGCAGTCCGCCCATACGCAGCTTGGCGCGCATGTTCGCGGCGGCACGCAGCAGGTCGTCATCCGCGATTAGATGCGGCAGCGCGTTGTCGCAGCACAACACAACGTCGAACTTCCCCTCGACTTGCGTCGCAAGCGTGCGCATGTCCGCCACACCGAACGTCATGCTCACGCCGAGGTGTTCCGCTTCGTCCGCGGCGCGCTGCACGGCAGCCGGACTGAGGTCGGTGGCGTGCACGCGATGACCGTGCAGCGCGACTCCAATCGCCTGCGTGCCAATGCCGCACGCGCAAGCTATAGAACATGTGACTCAGCAAACAGAACTACAACGCGAGAGCCATGACAGCGTTCACATACGGGGGCGTGCATTCACTCGCATTGAACCGAAGTATCACGTCAGCCCCATTCGCTTGTGAATCTCCGCCAGTCGTTCGCGCGCTTGCATCTGCACATCCCACTGCAAGTTGTTGCCGTTTGCGTCAATGCCGACCGTGAGCGGGCCCAAACCCTTGAAGCGAAACTGCCAGATGCACTCCGGCATGAGGTCTTCCCAATAGACGGCTTCGATTGCCTCCAGCTGCAACGTCTCACTCGCCGCCGCGCCGCCCGTGACGGAGAGGTACACCGCGCCAGACTGTGCCATCAACTCGGCGCTGTGCTGCGACAGTCCGCCTTTGCCCAGAATCGCGCGCACGCCATAATCGCGCAGCAGCCCTTCCGTAAACCGATCCATGCGCATACTGGTCGTCGTGCCGACTGAGAGCGCCTCGTAGTGGTCGCCGACTTTGCGCACACTAGGCGCAACGTGCAGCAGTGCCGCGCCGCGCCAAGCCACCGGCGGCGCGACGTGCTGATCGAAAATGCGAATCAGGTTTGCGTCCCGCACCCCGAACACGACGCCACTCAGTGTGACCACATCGCCCACCGCGAGCTGGCGCACGTCGGATTCGGAGAAGGGTGTGGTGAGATGAAAGTCAGGCATGGTGACGAAGTTGGTTCGTTGGTTGGTTTGCTGGTTTGTTCAACCATCAACCAACCAACCAACTAACCAACTAACCAACTAGCAAACTCTCAGAAACCAACCGTTAGATTCCCATCACGATCAATCCGCGCCCGTCGCCGCTCCGCGCGCCAGCACTGCAAGTTGACGGCGACCGGGTTGCACGTGATGTGAGTCCACGCACTCTCGATGTGCACGGCGAGCGCGGTCGTGTTGCCGCCCATGCCTTGCGGTCCGATGCCGGTCTGGTTGATCGCGTCGAGCAGTTCTGCTTCGAGCGCGGCCAGATCGGAATCGGGATTGGCCGAACCGACAGATCGAGTGGTCGCTTTCTTCGCGAGTGTCATGCACAAGTCCGACGAACCGCCGATGCCGACGCCGACGATTGTCGGCGGACATGGCTTGCCACCCGCTTCGACCACACAGTCCAGTACGAAGCGCTTGATGCCATTCACGCCATCGGCAGGCACGAGCATTTTCAAGAACGACATGTTCTCCGAGCCAGAGCCTTTCGGCATGAACAGAATGTCGAGCGCGTCGGAGTCGCGCACGAAGTCATAATGAATAATGGGTATGCGATAGCCGATGCCCGTCTGCCGATTCTCACGCGTGAGCGGCGCGCACACGCTTGAGCGCAGCGGATGCTCGCGGGTCGCGCGCTCGGTGCCGCGCGTGATCGCGTCGCTCAGTCGCGCGCCATTCACGCACAGTTCGCCGCCAAGCTCAACCCAATAGATCGGCAGTCCCGTGTCTTGGCAGACGATCATCGCTTCCGTTTTGCCGAGCTCGATGTTGCGCAGGTAGGTCGCAAGCACACGCTGCGCGATGGGATGCGATTCTCGTTCGCGTGCGCGTTCAATCGCGGCGACCACATCAGGCGGAATGAACTTGAGCGAATCAATGTAGAGGTCACGACAGGCGTTTTCAACCATGTCGTAGAAATTTTCGGAGACTTGCATGAGTTCATTATACCGATCTAAGGGCGCAGTCAGAGCATCCCGACGACGTTCAAAAGAATCAATTATGCAACTCGCACCATCGTGTCAGCCGGCTTGCAGTTGTTGCCGAGATCGTATTCGGCACATGCTCCAATGTCAATGATTCGACAGCGGACGTTCGATGATGATCTCCCCACTCTACGCCCACTGCGGGAAGAACTCTTTCCAGTTCTCGTGAATGATGCGCTCCTGTATCTCGTGAGAAATCTTTGGCAGCGCCGTGCCTTCGACAGGCTTGTTCACGTTGCGCAGACCGTTGATGACGTTGCTGATCGTCGCGGAGGGAAAATCGGAGGCGAGCAGAATCTTGTGCGCGATGCCGTACTCCATCGCGGAGCACATTGCCTGCCAGTAGCGCCATGGCCGATAGTGCACGGCGGAGATATCGGTGTAAACATTCGGACACTTGCGCACCAGCGCGATCATGTCTTCTTCCCACGGGTGGCCGAGATGCGCGATGATCATCTTGAGGTCGGGAAAATCCATCGCCACATCTTCGAGTTGCAGCGGGTTGCCCCACTTCAATTTCGCCTTGCTGGGGAAGGTCGTGCCCTGATGCCACATGATCGGCAAGCCGAGCTGCTGTACCTTCTTGAACAGCGGCCAGTGTTTCTGATCTTGCGGATCGAAGTGCTGATAGACAGGCCCCAGCTTCAAACCTCGCAAGCCCAATTCATTCACGCAATACTCTAACTGCTCGATGCAGGCCGGGTCGTTGGGATCCACCGATGCCCAGCCTTCCAATTTTTCGGGATGCTGTTTTACATAGTCGGCAATCAACTCATTGGGCACGTAAATGCCCGATGCCTTCGCCTGTATGCCAAAGACTACGACCTTATCGGCAGGCTTCGAGACTTCCCAGTGCACTTCGGGCTTCGAGTCATACGAATGCAGATCGAGTTTGGCAGAGTACGCCTCACCGCCTGAATATTTCAACTTGATCAGTTTCGACGCCAGCGCCTCCTGCGCGTACTGCTCGCTGACGTGGTCGGGATACCACATGATGTGCGTGTGACAGTCTACAATCATGGGAGGCTCCTCGAAGTTTGGTGGTTAGATGGTTTGTTGGTTGGTTTGATGTCAACCCATTAACCAACCAACAAACCAACCATCGTTAAAATCTTGCGCAACTCTGCTCTATCCTCATCGCTCATCGGCATCAGCGGCGCGCGCACGCAACCGCCTGATAGTCCAAGCATGTTCATCGCTTCTTTGACGACGGCGATGGCGTAACCTTTGCGCTTCTCTCGTAGTTTCGCTAATGGGCGTATCTGCTGCGCGAGCAACCGATGTAACTCGTCGCGCTCTCCCGCGCACGCTGCGTTCCACACACTCAGGCTCAACTGCGGCGCGAAGTTCACGATGCCCGTCGTCATCGCCTGCGCGCCCGCCGCGAGATACGGTTCGATGAGCAACTCGGCCATGCCGTTAATCCACGCCAAGCGCGCGCCCAATCGTTCGCGCATCTCGCCAAACGTTTTCAGGTCGCCCACTTCATCTTTGAGCGCGACTACCGCATCAATCTCGGCGAGTCGCTCGACCAGCGCGGGCGAGTATACGGCTTCTTTTGTGTGATAAATCATCAGCCCAAGACTCATCGCCGCCGCAAGCGCGCGATAGTGCTGCACGATACCCTCATCCGACGGCGAGACGAAATAGAATGGATGCACCAACACGCCATTCGCGCCGACCGATTCGGCGTATTGCGCGAGTTGGCACGCCACGCGCGTGCTGTGCCCGATGCCCGCGACGACGGGCACGCGCTGCTGCGCCGCCTCGACCGCGATGCGGATGCAATCACGATACTCATCCAACTCCAGCGAGAAGAATTCGCCGACGCCACCGCACACGACGACGACGTGCGCGCCGCTGCGAATGAGAAAGTCCACCTGCCGCGCGAGTCCATCACCATCCAGTCTATCGTCGGAGGTGAACGGCGTCGGCGCGAATGCCAGCACGCCGCACAGATTGTCTTTGAGTTGATCGGGTTTCATCATGAACCCACTGTAGTCACGACTTCAGTCATTAGCTCATGGGCGACTGAAGTCGCCACTACGACAATAGGTTGTGCCCCGCGCCTGCGCCACAATCTCTTTGACGCGGCGCACGATTGATTGCTCTTCGCCAGCCTGCAAGCCGAATGGATTGACGACGATCGCACCGTTCGCCAGTTCGCGTTCGCTCGGATGGATCGCAGGATTGCCGCGCTTCAATGCGAGAATGAACTCGTAGGCGGTCATCTCCAGTGCCTGCTGGTCAATGGCGACGCGCGCCAGCGGGGTGTTGCCGTCGAGCATCTGCGTCTGCACGAACGGTACCTCAGCCAGACCCGCGACAATCGCTTGCACCTGCCGCTGCATGCGCGCGCGCTCGGCTGCATGGTCGCGCTGCATGAACAGGCGCAGTGCGGTGACCAGTCCGGCGATTTCTTCTTTGCCCGCCTTGAAGCCGCGCCCGATACCTTGGCGCGGCATGAACGGCAGCGACTCGACGGGCAGCAGTTCGCGCGGCGCGGTATAGACTTCGGGCGTGAAGTCCATGTCGAGGTGCTGGAAGGCAATCGCAGAGATGAGGTCGCGCCGCCCGCACGCAAAGCCCGACGCCTGCGGACCGCGGATGTGCTTGCCGCCGCTGAAGCAGATGAGGTCGGGCTGCTGCGCGACGTACGCTTTGAGGTTGTCTGGATTGTCCAGCCGTCCCGCCGCGTCCACGACGACAGGCACGCCGTATTGTGTCGCAATCGCGACCACATCGGCAATGCTGAATGGCGTCCCTTGCCAGTCGGGCAGAAAGAAAATGGCAGCGGTGTTTGCCGTGATGGCCGCATCCAACTCGTCGCGTGTGCAGACATCGTCGTGACCTGCTTCGACGATCTTGCCGCCCGCGACCTCGACCGCGTGATCGTAGTGGTTGCGCTGCAACTTCAGCATGACGACTTCATGCTTCATGCCGTCTGTGTGCGGCAGGCGATCCATCTTCGCAGGATCGAGCCGCGTGATGCACGCCGCAATCGAGAGTACGACCGCCGCGTAGCAGCCCGACACGACATACGCCGCTTCCGCGCCGACCAGCTCCGCGATGACATTGCCCGCGCGATATTGCAATTCCTCTAACACCACGAACTCGCGCGAGGCTTGCACCATTGCCTCGATCACCTCGCGCGGCATGAGGCTGCCGCCAAGTCGCGTGAACGTGCCCGTCGCATTGATAATGGGCGTGACGCCGAGGGATTCGTAAATGCTCATTCGCTTTTAAGTTTCTTTCATTCACATTCAACGTGAGAATATCTCGGCTCCCGCAGAACCCAAGATCATGAAGTGCCTGCCTGATAGGGAGAATCCGCACCTCAACCATCCATCTAGCCGCACAAGTTTATCATGTGTGCACGAGCGAGATAGTCATGGCGTCCTGAACCTATAATGAACGGCGTGCGTATTATCGCACTTGCTTTTGGCCACCAGGGATAAATTACTTCCAAGTTCCAACCATCATCCGTAACATGAGTCCCATCTCCACCCCAGAGGCCGAAGATTTTCATTTGAGTATCAGAGTCTGGAATGTTGAAGGACAACCGATCTGCTGATATCGAACTGAACGTAAGTTCTGCATCTCGATTTCGCATTAGACGTATACCTGAGCGTGGATCGCTTGTACTGTCGCCCTCATGTGAAATGAGTACGACGTTTTCAGCACCATCCCACCCGCCTGCTGCTACTCCCGCAGCTGAGATGATGATTCGCTTGCCCCATGGATGAGGAGGCTCATCAGCGGCCATTGCACGAGCGCGTTCAAGTAAGTCCTTCTCATGGTCAGTGAGAGGCGATTTAGAACGACGTAGCAGCATTTCTCAATCTCCTAAAAACCTCGTAATCACATTCGCCGTGATGCGCGAGATGGCGGGGTCAACCATGATGCACGAGTTCCACGTAATCGAGCCGACCGAGAAGACTGCGCCGCCGTTGGCCAACTCGTAACAGACCATCTCGCTGCCGCCCTCGTCGGGATTGAGACCCTTAGCGAGCAGCACCGTGTTCGGCGGCGACGACTTGCTCATCTTGTCGGTCTCGTGTCCCGACGCGCCGCCCATCACGCGCTCGTGCAAACTGTTCGCGCCGAACTCGTCGCCATCGCGCAAGCCCGTGCCCGCGAAGACCCAGTGCGCCGTGTTGATGGCGCGATAGGGTGCAGCAGTCATGATGCCCGTCTCAGTCGTGACGACACCAAGCAGGTTCGCCTCGCTCTCGTGCGCGCGGTGCATGCGGCTCTCAAGATACACCTCAGGATTGTGCGGGTCGGGCATACCGAGCGCGCCGCCCGTCGCCGGCGCGAGATACGTCTTGCAGCGCATTGCGCCATCGGGCAAAATCTCCACTTCACAGTTGAGACCGTTGCCGCCCAGATACATCAAGCATCCGCCGCGCTGTACCCAATCCTTCACACGCTGAACCATTTCGCGCGTCCAGTATTCGGGGTGCACGCTCAGGACGAGAATCTTGTACGCGTCGAGGTCGAGCGTGCCGTCGTGCAATTGCGATTCGGCGTAGTAATCGTAATTGAAGCCCTCGCGCTCGAGCCACGCGAGCAAGCGCCACTCGGCGGGCGCGTGTCCGCATTCGGTGCGTCCGCGAATCGGCTCGTGCGGTTCGGCGTCGCGCGGCACGAGGTTCGACAACTCCGGACGGTCGAACGAGAGCGGCGGATATTCATTATCCTTGAAGCCCCAGACGTTGAACGAGCCGACCATCGTGTAGCGAATCAAATCCTGCCGCGCGTTGACGGTCGGCTGAGGCGGCAAGCCATTCGAGTTGATGTAGTTGCTGCGCCCGCCGTAATTGTTGTACGCGTTCCACGTCATGTTCGACGCGAGCACCGCGATGTCGGCTTGCGGCTTGCTCGGCGCGACAATCCACGGGAACGAAAAGAACGCGCCCGACTCGGTCTCGGCGTGAAAGTAATAGAGCCCGCTGCGTTCGGGCCCCGCGACCGTCTGCGTGTGGTGCGGACTACCGTAACCGATTTTGTTCCACTGCACGCCCGTCTGCGTATAGTCGCCGTCGGGCGTGATTTGCATCGTCGCGCGCGGCCCATGCTCATCGAACCAGCCAAGCAGCTTCACAAATTCTTTTTTCAATCCATAGCGCCACAAACTGAGGCGATACGATTCGACCGCGTGCACACGAAACTCGGCGCGCTCACCCGCCTGCACCCACTTGGGCCAGGCGTATCCGAGCAAGCCATCGGACAACAAGCGAAACTGATAGGGCGACCACTGAGGGTCGCCCGTACGGCCAACGCGCATCGTGACGCTCTTGTTGCCGTATCCATCTTTGACGAGCGTGACGCGATACTCACCCGCGTCGAGGTCAGCATAGACCGCGCCGCGCGGCGTCGAGCGCACGACCGCAACCGATTGACCATCGCGTTCAAACTCTAATGCGACATCATGCAGCGCGACGTAGCGTTCGTCGCTGACATAACCGATAAGCATCGTTGACTCCGTTGTATGAAATGGGGACACAGGTAAACAAGGAAACAGGTATGAACTTGTGTCCCTGTGTGCCTGCTCCCTATTCTACAATTCAATCTCCATTTCGTATCTTCGCCACGTCTCCGTGAAGCCCGCCTCGCGAAACACGGCGACCATCGGACTGTCGGCGGGTTCGTTGCCGCACGTGATGTGTGAGTATTGCGGTTGCAAGGCACACAGTAGGGGCGAAGCATGCTTCGCCCCTACGCTCGCGATGTCCACAATCTCAATCGTGTCATCGCTCGTCTGCTGAAACAACACGTACGCACATGGCGTGTCGCCGTTCGCAAGCGCCAGTCCCTTCAGGTCGTCGAGCATTTGCAGCGTTGGCAGGTCGCGCTCCCAAATGGGCGGGACACGATGTAGCGCGGCGAAGTGTTGCAATGCAAATTGTGGGCTGATGGCTTGAAGTTCGCGTGACCACCCCTCACCCACACCCTGTGCCGCGCGCGACTGCGCGCCGACCGCGCTATGCGCGGTGGCACAGGATGCGGAGAGGGAGCGTCCCCCCTCTCCTTGCAGGAGAGGGGCAGGGGGTGAGGTAGAGTTCCATTCAAATGAAAATAACTCCCGCCGTATGCGCAGTCCCGCGCGCAAATAAGTTTTCACCGCGCGCTCATTCTTCTGTAAGACGCCGAGCGTGAGGCGACGCGCGCCCGCGAGTCTGGCTTGATTGAGCACCTCGATACACAGATGATGTGCCAGTCCTCGTCCGCGATACGGCACGACAATGCCAAAGCCTTTGCAGTTTGTCTCATCACCGCGCACGCCGACCGTTGCGAGTCCGACCAACTCATCGCCGACGCGCAGAACCGGCGAACGATGCAAATCGAGATGGTCAATGCACACGAAGTGCGCCATCAACTCCGGCGTGATGATGGCTTCATAAAAGTAATCCGCGAATGTGCGTGTGTAGAGGTCGGCAAGTTGCGCGAGCGTGAGTGAGGAAGCAGGCACAAAAGAAAAGTTCATCACTACAATTGCCGCAAGCGCGGGTCGAGCGCATCACGCAGCGCGTCACCGAGCATGTTCAACCCCAACACCGCGAGCGCGATGGCGATGCCCGGAAAGATGGCGACCCACGGCGCGAGCTCCATGTACTTACGCCCCGAACTGAGCATCGTGCCCCACGACGGGTCGGGCGGCTGCGTGCCCAATCCTAAAAATGATAACGTCGCTTCGCTGAGGATTGCGGTGGAGAATGAGAGCGTCGCCTGAATGATGACCGGCGCCGCGATGTTGGGCAGCACGTAGCGCAGCATGATTCGCCACTGCGGCACGCCGACCGCGCGCGCGCCCTCGACGTATTGCTGCTGCATCACCGCCAGCGTCGGTCCTCTCGCAATGCGCGCGAACAGCGGCGAGTAGACGATGCCGATGGCGAGCATCGCAGTGGTGATGCTGGCACCCAGCACACCCGAAATCGCAATGATGAGGATGATGGAGGGGAACGCAAACACGATGTCCACCAGACGCTGCACGAGGCTGTCGAACATCCCCATGTAATAGCCAGACACCACGCCGACGCTGCCGCCGACCAGCAGCGCGATGCCGACCGAGATGATGCCGACTTGCAGCGAGACGCGCGAGCCGAAGATGATGCGGCTCAACACATCGCGGCCAAATTCATCGGTGCCAAAAATGTATGGGCTGCCCGGCGTCAGCAGTCGCTTGGCAGGCTGCGCGATGGGGTCGAAGGGCGAGACGAGCGGCGCGCAGATGGCCAGCAATACAAACAGCAGCACCAACCCGACGCCCACGACACCAACGGGGTTGCGCGCGAGATGCGTCAGCACATTGGACAGCAGTCCGCGTGATGGTTTCTGTGCAATCGCGCGCTCCAGCGCTGGTGCTGCTGCTACCGCCATGAACTGATTCCTTGTAGAACAGAGTCGTAATGCGTGATGCGAAATGCGTAATTCGTAATTCGTAATCATTTCCTCACGCATTACGCATCACGCATTACGAATTACGTTGTCACCGGTACCGAATGCGCGGATCAACATACGCGTACAATAAATCCGCGACCAGATTAATGAGCACAAACACGAACGCGAGAAACAGCACGCCGCCCTGCACGACCGGATAATCGCGCTGATAGATGCCGTTCAAAATCATCCAGCCGACGCCGGGCAAACCATAGACCTGCTCGATGACGACCGAGCCGCCGAGCAGGAAACCAATCTGCACGCCCATCACGGTGATGACGGGGATGGCGGCATTTTTGAGCGCGTGCTTCGCCATCACCATTCGTTCGCGCAATCCCTTTGCGCGCGCGGTGCGGATGAAATCCTGTCCCAAGACTTCGAGCATCGAGGAGCGTATCATGCGCATCACGACCGCCATCAGCGCCGCGCTCAACGAGAGCACGGGCATCAGCATCTGCTGCAAGTTGGTGCCGAGGTCTTCAAGCGGCGTGACGAATGTCGGCGCGGGCTGCCAGCGAAAGATAACCGAGGTGATCAGCAGCAGCATCGTCGCGAGCCAGAAGTTCGGCAATGCCAGACCGACGAGTCCGATGACGTGCACAAGCAGATCGGCTTTGCCATTGCGATTGACCGCCGAAAAAATACCGAGCGGAATGGCGACGAGCCACGAGAACAGCGTCGACAAGATGGCAATCTCCGCGGTAATGGGCAGACGCTGCATGAGGATCGTCGTCACGGGTTGCGCGGTTCGCAGCGACACGCCTAAATCACCACGCAGCACATCGCCGAGCCAGCGCAGGAACTGAATGTGAATGGGCGCATCGAGCCCGACCAATTTGTAGAGCGTCGCCTTCTGCTCCGGCGAGAGCGTGATCTCCGTGCCGATCATCATCTGCACCACATCGCCCGGCAGAAAGCGCATCAGCGCGAAGACGAGGATCGAGATGCCGAGTAAGGTGGGCACGAGCAGGACGACGCGGCGGAGGATGTACTGGCTCATGCAATCGTGTCAGATATCGGGCTTGTGTCATGTGTCAACGTGTCAGGTGTCACGTAAACACATGACACCTGACACATGGCACCTGACACTTATGACGTCTTATCCAGCCACGCGTTCTTGAGTCCCCACGAGCGATAGGTGTAGAAGCTCTGGGAATAGCCCTTGAGGTAGGTCTGCGTGCCTTCGATCACCTGGTCGTTGCACAGCCAGATGTTCTTCGGGTCGTCGAGTAGGATTTCCTGAATCTGGCGGTACATCGTGTGGCGCTGCCCGCTGTCAATCGTCGTGCGCGCCTTATCCAACAGATCATCGAGCGTCGGATTCTTGTAACCCGGATTGGTTGGGCTCTTGGAGTGTATGCCGTTATACACATAGCCGTCGGGATCGTGCCGGGCCGTGAATGCGTTACCGTTCATGTCGTAATTCCACACATCCTGCGCCCCCTCTTTGATGAACACGCCCTGCTCGACCGTGCGAATCTTGACGTTGATTCCGATCTTCGCCATCTGGTCTTTGAAGACAACTGCCAGTCCCGCAAAGTTCTGATTGAACGCGGTCATCATCAAATCCATTTCCTGCCCTTGTGGTACACCCGCGTCTTTGAGCAGCGACTTGGCTTTGTCAAGGTCGGTCTTGTACCACTTCGCCTTCAAGTCTGCCTCTGGGATGAACCAGTCGCCAAAGCCGGTGGCGATCGGCCCCGCCATCGTCGCTTGACCTGAGAAAACTTTGTCAATGAACTCCTGGCGGTCGGTCGCCAGACTGACGGCTTGGCGCACGCGCTTATCGCTCCAGGGCTTGCGCAGGCAATTGATGACGAACGAGTAAAGATAGGCGCGCGGTCCGCGATTGATCGCGAGACCCTTCTCGTCCTTCAAGCGCGCCGCGCCATCGGCGGTGAGGAACGCGTAGTCAATCGTCTTGCTGCGCAAGCCCGCGATGCGCTGCTCCTCTTCCTCCATGACCTTGAACGTGACTTCATTCAGATACGGCAGCGGCTTGCCCCAGTAGTCTGCGTTGCGCGCGAGCTTGACGTGGCTCTTCGGCACGTACTCCACCAACTTGTAGGGACCCGTGCCGTTGATGGTCGTCTCCAGCTTCGTGTTCTCCATCGCGCCCTTCTTGAGAATCGCGGACGAGCGCAGGATGGCGAACGCGCCGAGCAGCGGCGGGAACGGTGCCTTGGTTGTGAACTTCACGGTGTTCTTATCCACCACCTCGACCTTGTCGACTTGGTCGAAGTTGCCGCGCCAGATGGCGGGGCCCTTCGGGTCGAGCACGATGTCGAACGTGTACTTCACGTCGTCGGCAGTGAACTCGCTGCCGTCGTGGAACTTCACGCCCTGACGAAGTTTGAAGATGTACGTCTTGTCGTCGGGCGTCGTCCACGATTCCGCGAGCGCCGGCACGACATTCAATTTTGAATCGAAGGCGGTCAAACTTTCATAGCAGTGCTCGAAGCCCTGCGTGGACGAGAAGTTCGAGTTGGTGATGGGGTTGAGCGCGACCGGATCCGTCTCCGCCGCCCAGGTGGACACGCCGCCCGGCTTCGGGCCCGAGGGCGCAGTGGTAGCCGGCTGCTGTTGCGCGCCGGGCACGCTGGTGGCCGCGGATGGCCCGCACGCGGCCAATAGTTGCGCTGCCGTGATACTCAAGCCGAGCGCCGCCGCGCCCTTGAAGAAATCGCGCCGACTGATGCGACCGCTGTTCAAATCGCTGTACAACTTTCCTTGCGAGTCGTGCTGAGACATGGGTTCCTCCTTAGTTGAAACCGCAAATCGAATACGCTGTTCGAGAAACGATTGAGTGCAGTGATGGGATTGTCACATCATTTCAGAAGACAGTAATCGTGGAGGGCACGATGAGACAATCGAGGTTGGACTTGCTGGGGTTATACCAGAAAATGACGCGCCTTGTCAATGCGTTGACACTCGCATCTAACTTTGATATAGTTCTGCCAATCCTCAGACAGCGAGCCGCACATGATCATTGACGTTCACACTCATCCGCCGCGCTTTCGCGAGCGCGTGCCGGACAATCTCAAAATCGAAGCGCCTGCGTGGCGGCCCGACAAAGCGGTGAGCAGTGGCTTGACGTGGGCAGAGTACGAGCAAGCGCTGTCGGTCGTCGATTACGCCATCACCTTTGGCATCGCGCAATATCCGGAAGAACAAAGCTCCGAGCCGCGCAGCGCATACGATTTTATTTTCGGGCCCGCACAAACCATCAACAACTCTGTCGCGGAGTTTGTGTCCGAGCACGACGGGCGCGTGATTGGCTTCATGTCGGTTCATCCCGACGACCCGCACGCGCTGCGCGAGATTGACCGCTGCGCAGGCGAGTTGGGATTGAAGGGCATCAAGCTCGGCCTCAATTATCAGCGCGCGGAGTTGCTCGGCGCGGGCGCGTATGCCATCTACAAGCGCGCCGAAGAATTGAAGCTGCCCATCCTCTTTCACATGGGCACCTCGCCCGTGCGCTTCGCGCCGCTCGAAGAAGCGTACCCGCTGTACGTTGACCGCATCGCCATCGCGTTCCCCGAATTGAAAATGGTATTGGCGCACATGGGACATCCGTGGACGCAGGATACGATTGTGGTCATCCGCAAACATCCGAATGTGTACGCGGACATCTCCGCGCTGTTCTATCGTCCGTGGTCCATGTACAACACGCTGCGCTTCGCCACCGAGTGGAGCGTGCTGCACAAACTGTTGCTCGGCTCCGACTACCCCATCGCCACGCCGAGCGAAACGATTGAAGGCACGCGCCGCGTCAACGAAATTCTCGAAGGCACCAAGTTGCCGCCGGTGCCGCTGGACGAGATTGAAAAAATTATTCAGCGCGATAGTTTGACGCTGCTGGGGTTGACGGACTGACAAGAACTCTCCCTCACCCCAACCCTCTCCCGCTGGGCGAGGGCGAAATTTCTCCCCTCTCCTTGCAGGAGAGGGGTTGGGGGTGAGGTAGAACTCCACGACTATGAAAACTCCCAACCCCAACCTCACCAGCGCTGATGTGCTCGACGCATTGCGCGCGAGCGGCAAGCCACTGCGCGAATGGGGGCGCGCGATTGATGGCACGCCTCTACTCGCGGCGCGCATCGGCGGCGACAAGCAGCCGGCCATCTTCATCACTGCCGGCTCGCACGCGCCAGAGACTGCGGGCGTGCATGGCGCGCTCAACTTGTTGACGATGCTCGAGACCGAACACGAGACGCACGTCTTGCCCTTGCGCGACCCGCTCGGCTTTAATGGTGTCAACCACGCGTTGAGTTTTGCGACGGGTCAGCGAGTCGCCGTAGCCGATTACACGGGCGCTCTCGAATTTTTGCGTGAGCATGGCAAGCTGCTGTGGAGTGAAGAGTCATTGCAGGTGTTCATGCTCGGCGAGCTGGGCTTCATGTGGGACACGCCGCAACCCGGCGCGGAACGCATGATGAGCATGGCAGCGCGACTGGTCACCTTGTCGCGCGACGACCCCGCTGCGCTCAAGCCGTTGTGGGGCAAGCGTGTGATGGCGATGTGCGCGAGCGTCGGCGTCGAAGGCACGGGCGAGATGCGCCGCTGTTGGCATGGCGTATTCAGCGCGAGCGGCGAATGGATGCACCTCAATCGCTTCTTCGGTCGCGCCGACGCGCCAGCCGAAGTCGCCGCCGTCGACCAACTGATGCAGACGATTCGCCCCGGCCTCACCTGCGATTTGCACGAGGGCAATGGCGCGGGCTTCTGGATGCCGATGCGCAAGCAATCGAATCCCGAACTCGTCTTCAACATGACGCAGGCGTATCTCGACTACATCAACACGCGCGGCTATCCCATCACCACCTATGACGATTGGATTGCGACCGACCGCAACGTCGGCAAGAACTACGCGCCGACGTGGATGCAGCCAGAGCCGCGCCTGCCCGGACTCTTCTGGGCGGATGGCACGCAGCGCAACGAAGGCTACAACCTGATTGACTATAGTTGTAGGTTCGGCATCGGCTACGGCACCGAAGCGCCGCTCGCTCGCCCGCTCGCCGAGCGCGTGGATGGGATTACGAACGGGATTTTGTGGGCGATTAAGGTTTGGGAGAGAAACGTAGTAACGACTTAAGTCGTTACTACGAAAACATGCAGCGCCTCACCCGCGACCACACCACCGTCGTCTTCGACCGACACATCGCGCCCGTCATGCGCGTGCAGCCGGGCGAAACATTCATCGTCGAGACCGAAGACTCGCGCAGCGGACGCACACGCACGCCCGAAACGACGACGCCCGAATTTTTGTTGGCGATGCGCCGCCAGGGCTACTACGGCAATCCCGTGACGGGTCCCATCTACGTCGAGGGCGCGATGCCCGGCGACACGCTCGCCGTCCACATTCAGGCGCAAGAGTGCGACACGCTTGGCTACATGGGCTACTGGCCCTTCCTCTTTCACCTCGAAGATTTTTTCACAGAGCCCGACACAACGCTTGTCGAGATTCGTGATGGCGAGATTATCTTCAAACTTGCTCGCACGAACAAGGTGGCAGTAGAGACGTTGCCTGCAACGTCTCTACGCGAAGACGAGATTCACATCCCTGTGCGCCCGATGATTGGCACCATCGGCACCACACCCGCAGTCGAAGCGATTCTGTCCGGCGGCATGGGGAGGCACGGCGGCAACATGGACACGCAGGAAGTGTGCGCGGGCAGCACCATCTACCTGCCCGTGCACGTCGAGGGCGCGCTGCTCGCGCTCGGCGATTGTCACGCGATTCAGAGCGACGGCGAGCTGAACGAGGTCGAGATGCGCAGCCTCGTCACGCTCAGTTGCGAGGTCATCAAAGGACGCAGCGCCGTCATGTCGTGGCCTCGCATAGAGACACCCGACAGCATCGTGACGGTGGCGATGGCAAGTCCGCTAGAGGAAGCAGCACGGCTTGCATTGCGCGAGATGATTTTGTGGATTGAAGAACTGACGGGCTTGAGCAAGCGCGAGGCGTATTACCTCGTCGGCCTCGTGGGGCACGCGCGCCCCGGCCAACTACAAGTGCCGCTCTACTCGATGCGTTGCATCATGCCGAAGAAGTTTTTGCCCGCGAGGAACTCAATTACAACCGCCTAAAGGCGGTGGGTTGAAGCCGCGAGTGAAACTCGCCTAAAGCTCTCCGATGCCGAAGCGTTCGTTGTCATCCGGGGCCGGGCGTTCACCTTGCGACTCAATGTACTGACGAATCACGTCG
>JBBPZQ010000134.1:0-7646 GCA_038198935.1 Anaerolineae bacterium | reverse complement strand
GCAGTCCCGCCAGTGCGCTGCCATACGTCTCAGAAAAATAGCAGCGACAATGGACACAGCCATACAGCCGACGCTGCTCACCGCTCTGCACGCTATACGTGCTCTGCACTTTGAGATCCGACCTATCACACGCAGGACAGCCGATTTCATTCAGCAACATTGGCCCACCGCGCACGCAAGCGTGGCTGCTATGAGCGCTCAATCCGCTGTCCTATTCAACTGAACCAGTGGCCAGTGATGCAATCGGTTTCACTTCGTGTGCGCGCCGCCAACGCGCTGCGCGTCGGCGCGGATGGGCTGTTGCTTGCGACCATCGTGCTGATCCCTTTCCGCTTACGCACTGTGCTGCAAGCGCGTGCGTTCGGCACGCTCTATCACGACTACACCGACTTCTTGGCATTTGCCAGTGACATCACGCTGATCGGCGCGCTCGCGCTGTGGCTGCTCGCGCTGGCTGCTGCGCCGCGCCGCATCTCATTCGGCGCGTGGCTCATCACCCTGCCGCTGCTCGGACTGACACTCATCGCAATGTTGAGCACGGTCACGTCGGTTGATCCATTGCTGTCAGCCTATCATTCAGTACGGCTGTGGCTGCTGTTCGGATTTTATCTGCTCGTCGTCAACGAGGTGCACTCGCTGCGCGCAATCGGCGTAGCCGTCGCGCTGCAAATGCTCATCCAATCAGTGATCGGCATCGCACAGATATTAGCGCAGCACTCGATTGGCTTGCAGGACTTCGGCGAGCTGCTGCTCGACCCCGCGTGGAGCGGCGTGAGCATTGTGTTCGCCGACGGTGTGCGCTCACTGCGCCCGTACGGCTTAAGCGATCACCCAAACATTCTCGGCGGCTGTCTCACGTTTGGCTTGCTTGTGTTAGCGCTGCGGCACGACGAGCTGCATGTGCGCTGGCGCATGTTGGTCGGCACTGTTTTCGCGCTCGGCGCAGTCGGTCTGCTGCTCACCTACTCGCGCGCGGCGTGGCTCGCGTTCGGCGCGGGCGCGCTGTGGTGCGTGTTGATGTTTGTCAAAACGCGACAGCATCAATCACTGAGCGCGTGGCTAAGTCTCGCAGCGGCCAGCGCTATCATCGTGCTGCCGTTCGCGTGGCAGGCGGCGCCGTTCATCGGCATGCGGCTCAATCAAGGCGACTCCTTCACGCACGTCATGATCGAAGACCGCTCGATGTCCGAGCGCGCGGCTCTCAATGAGGCGGCTAATCAGATTTTTGCGGAGCACTTGCTGCTCGGCGTCGGCATGGGCGCGTTGCCGCTGGCGATGATGACGACTTTTCCCGATTGGGGTTCTTATTATCAGCCCGCACACGTCGCCCTGCTCGACGTCGCGGCGGAAACCGGCGCGTTCGGCGGATTGCTCTATCTCGCCCTGCTGCTCGCTCCGTGGCTCGCGCTGTTTGCGGATCGCAAGCGTATCACGTTCACGCCTGCGCTCACCGTCATATCGGGTCTGCTGCTCGCGCTGACTGTTATCGGCTGCTTCGATTACTATACATGGCTGCTCGCGCCTGGCCGATTGTGGCAATGGCTCGCGTGGGGCTTGTGGGCAGTCGCTTATCAATCGGCACGCAAAGGCAATGATGCTTGACCTGCTGTTCGTTCCGACCGCGCTGTTGTATTTCGTCGTGATCGGGTTGCTGTTCGTGTATGGCGTGAATTTTTTCTATCTCGCGTTCCTCGCGTGGCGGCATCGTCACGCGCAGACGCCGACATCGAGTTTGCAAACCCTCCCGCGTGTGACGGTGCAGCTGCCGATCTACAACGAGCTGTACGTCGCGCGCCGCTTGATTGACGCCGCCGCGCAACTCGACTATCCGCGGGACTTGCTCGACGTGCAAGTGCTCGACGATTCCACCGATGAGACCACGACGCTCGCGCCCGAAGCCGTCGAACGCTGGCAAGCGCAGGGTGTGTATATCGTTCAGCTCCATCGCACACAGCGCGACGGTTTCAAGGCGGGCGCGCTCGCGCACGGACTCGCGCACGCGCGCGGTGAGTTCATCGCCATCTTCGACGCGGACTTCATCCCGCCGCGCGATTATTTGACGCGCACGCCAAAGTTCGGCATCGCGGCCAAGCACGATGACTGGCGCACGCGCCGCTATCAACTACGCCTCGATCCGATTGTGTTCGTCGAGTTCGCGTTCGCGCTGCTGAACGCGGGCACGGTCGCGCTCGCGCTGCACGTCGGCAATTGGATCATCGCCGCTTATGCCGCACTGTTCTGCATCGGCTTGCTGTTCACGTCGGGACTTACGGTCGCGCAAGCGGTGGCGATGAGCGCGGTGAACCAGCGTGCGTGAGTCGCATATGTAAACACAAACACCCCTGAACATGATTCAGGGGTGTTTCGCATTGGTGAGCCTGATGCGCTGGGGGAGACTTGAACTCCCACGACCTGTAACGGTCACTAGGCCCTCAACCTAGCGCGTCTGCCAATTCCGCCACCAGCGCATGAGCGGCAAAAATTATTATAACATGGCGAGTAGTGCTGTCAAAAGCGAATCGAGGGAAAAGGAAGGGCATGTCAAAAGTCGTAGCGGGCCGCCGGAACGCACGGCGATGAATCGCGGTGCTACGAGTCGGCGCCCCGTGGACGGGGCTTGAATACAATCCGCTAAAGCAGGCGTTGGTTTGTAGCCCGCCACTTGAGCGGCAGGCGGGTTGCGGAGGCAAACTCGCCCCAAACTGAAATGTACCCGAGTGAATAGTGATTGATGAATGGCGACGGTTCACCCTTCACTGCATTTTCAGCACGCCCTCAATCACTTTGCCTTCGACGAACGTGGCGGGCGTGAGACGCAGCAGCGTGTTGAGCGTCGGGGCGAGGTCAAGCGCACGCACGGACGACAATCGTGAGCCAGTGCCGATACCAGCGCCATACGCGAAGAAGATGCCGCGCATCTCCGGCAGACTCGCGTCGTAACCGCTCGCCGCGTGGAACGTGGCCGGCTCGACGTTCGTGTTGCGCTCCCGCGCCGCGCTGAAGACGAAGCCGGGCCAAGCCTGCACGAACACGTCGCCGCTGTTGTCGTGCTGCAAGTTGAGCGCAGCCAAGTCCTGCCTGCGCAGCACACGCGCGATGATGGGCTGATTGTCAATCGGATCGGTCAGTTCCTTCAAGCCGCTCACGAGGTCGCTCTGCAACTTGTTGTACTCGGCTTGCTCGACGATGCCGGACGGCTCACGTCCTTTGAGATTGATGTAGATGTGCGCGACGCCGTCGCTCGTCAGCGCAAACGCTTTGCTCTTGCTCACGTCCACGCCGTCTTTCTGAAACGTCAGCCACTTGCGCTCGTTGAGCCAGCGATTGAGATTGACTTGCGTATGCACGGGCATCATGCCGCGATCCGATGCAACGACCAGTGCACT
Organism: Anaerolineae bacterium; assembly: GCA_038198935.1. Classification (GTDB taxonomy): domain Bacteria; phylum Chloroflexota; class Anaerolineae; order JACRMK01; family JACRMK01; genus JBBPZQ01. The sequence continues at coordinate 4,260 of JBBPZQ010000134.1, read as the reverse complement.
CGTGTTCAGATCGAGCTGTATCAGCAGCTGCCCCAACCCCGTGTCCACCAGTTCGTATGCGCGGCGCACCGCGCCCGCATCGCTCTGCGCGCGTTCGGGCGTGTAGCGCCACTGTCGCGGTTCGGTCAGCAGCAACTCGCGCTGCGCTTCTTCGATCACGCTCACGCGCATCAACAGCACGTCGGGCTTAAGTTGGCGATGGATGAAACCGCTGACGGCCCACTGCCACGCCAGCGCGCGCTCACCCATTTGCAAATACGTGCCTTCGTCAATCCAGTTGCGTTCGAGTGCGTCTCCGTCGGCGGGCGCGGGTGTCGTGCCGAACTGCTGCGTAATGGTGCGCGCAAGCTCAGGCGGCGCGATCTGGTTCAATATCAGCGCGCTTTGATAGATGGCGAAGTGCGCGGGACTCGCGTCCGTCACTTTGAACGCGACGCTGCTTTGCAGCAGCGAATCAACGACGAACGTGCCCCACTCATTCAGGCGCAAACGCAGCGTGCTGCTGTCAATCGCCCTCGTACGACTGAGCAGCCATGTGTCGTAGTTCTCTTGTTTATCGTCGCTGGTATCGAGCGCGAGCACGAACAGGTCGAGCGGCGGCGTGCCCGCACTTTGCACGATAGCGGACTTCGCTTCTTTAGGCGCGCTGAACGACGACGGCAGGTTGCTCCAACCCTTCGCGTCGGCAAATTTCAAAACGTGCTGCGCGGCCGGCGCGAGCATCGTTCCTGTCGTCGCCATCCAATCGGCGCGCAATCCGCTCGCGTTCAACAGGCTCGCGGGATACCCGACGAGCGCAGCCGTCATGCCCGCGCGCATGGCGCTGCGATAGATCGGCTCGACGCTTGACGCAAACTCAAAGCCGTTGACGCTTTGTCCAATCGCCTGGCCCACTTTGCGAAAATTATCCGCGACGATGCCCGTGCGCGTGGCACTCGCGCCCGTGAGCAAACTCATTTGCGCTGAGGCAGCAGTAGTGGGATCGAGCGGCTGCAGCGCATCGGCGCGTGCGCCGTTCGCGCCGATGCGCGCAAGCGTCGGCATCGTGTTGTCCGAGATGAACTTGGCGGTTAGGTCTGCGCGCGCGCCCGCCAATGTGACGAACACGAGACCGCGCTCGTGTCGCGCTGGCGGCAGTGGCGTGATTGCAATCGCGCCGCTGGCAGTGCGCGCAGCCAGCGGCACAGCGTTGGCAGGCGCAGCGGGCGCGCACTGCACGAGGCAGCACAGCATCAATACAAGTGCGCCGACCGTTCGTCCCGCGCCAGACGGGATGCGAACGACTACTTCACACATCGCGCACCGCCGAGGAGTTGAACCCTGTCTGGAGTGCGAGCGTGCGATAGCACCACTGCATCCACACGAGCCAGCCGAGCCAGACGAACAGATGCGCGATCAGCATCAACCAGAAATCGTTGGCGTAGATGGCTAGCAGCGTCGTCAGCAGCAACAATGCCATTTGCAAAAACAAATCTTCGGAGAGGCCATGCGTCCGCACGCGCTGCCACCAGCGCAAATCAACGAGCCACTCTGCCATGACCAGCGCCATGCCGCCGAGCGCGCCGAGATATGCATCGCGCAGAAACACGATCGCGCCCGCGCGATAAAACAGCCAGTGTGCTTGCAGCGCGATGGTGTCCAGCGCGATGAAGCACACGCCCCACGGTTCGGTGAGCTGCGCGCGCCGTTCGCTCGCGGGCAGCACGAACGCGGGATAGGTATGCAGCGCGCCGCGCGCGTGCAGCCAGATGACGAGAACGCCCGCCACCAATGTGAGCGCAATGAGGTGCCAACCCGCTTGCAGTGCAAGCAACCCGTCCACGTCGGCAAGCGCAAATAGATGCGGGTTCGCCACGCCCGCAATGAGCGCGAGGTACGGCACGCCGACGAACCACAGCGCGCGAACATAAGGCGCGAGTGCGCGCAGCCAGTTGCTGCTGTGCGAACGCGGCGAACGCGCTCGCACGAAACCTGCGACGTTCGCCGCCGCGGCTTGCGCCGCAAACGCGAATGCGACCCACCAAGCGAGGGAGAACGTACTCATATAATACAGGATAAACTGAAGATTGGAGGCTGGAGACCCACACTTTACTCTGAAGCTTCCAGTCTCCAGTCTTATTCTTCCAGCGGCACACGCGCGGTGACGGTCGTGCCTTTGCCCGGCGCGGACTCGATCTCGGCGTCGCCCTGTGCGAGCACCGCCCGTTCTTGAATGTTGACCAACCCTAGCGAGCCGCGCTTCGCGTAGTTCGACCGCACCGCGTTCACGTCGAAGCCTTTGCCGTCGTCCGTCACGGAGGCAATCAGCCAATCCGCGCTGACGCGCAAAACGATCCAAATGTTCTTAGCCTCGGCGTGTTTGATCGCGTTGCCAACCGCTTCTCTCGCGATGTCGAACACCATCGTCGCCGCATTCGAGGACAAACGCGATTCAAATTGGTTTGGGTTCGGACCACTGAAATGAATCTGCGGTTGCGACTGCTCGGCTTGCAACCGCGAGGCGTACTGTTCCAGTGCCGCGCTCAGTCCCGCCGATTCCAGTGCGAGCGGCCGCAAGCGATACATGGTCATGCGCATGTCGCGCGCGGTCTTCGATGCGAGCCGATGCAACCGATCGAGTTCCTCTTTGGCCTTGGCTGGCTCGTCATGCAAGAGCGTGCGCGCGAAGTCAATGCCCATCGTGATCGAAGCCACACTATTGACCGGTCCATCGTGTAGATCGCGCGCGACTTCGTGCCGCACTTTCTCTTCGCTGTCCACCACGTGGTCGTGTTCGGCGCGCAGCTGCGCGTAGAGCTGCGCGTTCTGCACGGCAATCGCTGCCTGCGTCGCGTATGCCTCCATCAATTCGAGACGATGCTTGAACGTCTCGAGCAATGGCTCGCCGCCCACGAACACCGCGACGCCGTACAAACTCAAGCCCGCGCGCAGCGGCAGAATGACCGCGGCTGGAAATTGCTGTGTGACGTTGAATTGACAGAGCAGTGGATCGCGCCGCGCGGCTTTCAGCATGATCGGATCGGCCGTGCGCAGCACTCCGCGCATCGCGCCAACAATCGGCGTGCTGCGCCGCGTGTCGTCGGGCGGTTGCAGATTGTAGTGCGCGGCGACGAACAATGTTTCATCTTGACTCTGGTCGAACAGCAGGATCATGCCCGCGATAGCGCCGTCGTTCGGCTCGCGCGTACGCAAACCGCGCAGCGACAGGTCGAGCATTTGTTGCAGCGTCACCTGATAGTTGGTGTTCGCGGACATGGTGCCCGTCAACTTGGCGAAGGCTTCGATGTCGAATTGTTTGCGCTGCAACTCCAGTTGCGCCTGCTCACTTTCAACGCGCCCGAGTTGTTCCTCGTAGCGCATCACCCAACCGACGAGCAGTGCCATCACGACATACGCGAGCGTGCGCACGGCGGACGAATACACTCCCGTGGGCGCAATAGCACTTTCCACAAATCCCGTCGTGAGATGAATCGCGCCGAACGCTAGCGCGATCACCAAGCCGCCCCACACGCCATAACGCAGCGCGGTCGCCGCGATCAGCACAAACACGAGCGACCACAAGTCGGACTGACCGCCGCCCGTTGTGAAAATGTAATAGAGGAGAAAGAGCGAGTCCGCGACGGCACTAAGCAGCACGAGCATCGGCACGAGCCGACGGATGCGCAGCAGCAGCCACGCGAGGAAGTTCAGTAGGATGCCCGCCGCCACGACGTACAGCGTCAGCGTGAGCGAGGTTTGTTGACGCGGGTCGAGCGCGACGATGCCGAGCAGCAGCAGCAGCGCGCCATAACGCAGGCGGATGAACAGTCGTTCGCGCTTGATGAGGCGGTCGAGCGGATCACGAGCCAGCACGCGGGGATTATACAACAATTCGGCGTAACGGCGGCATAGGACTGGGAGTTTTTGCCAAGAATCATGCACGCCACGCCAATTGACCCGAAATTTTTAGCCCTCCCTTTTTCGCCCGTACTCGCTAGCCATTGCCCTGCGAGCCATCATGATCATCGTCGTGTCGAAATGATTTTGGCTGAGGACGCCGCAAAGGACGCTCGGTGGGACAGGCGGGTGGTATTCTACACTCAACAGCAATCAGAAAAACAATGTCTTAGGAGGACACAATAACGGTGACTCAAAAGTCATAGTGTGCGACAGGTGAGCATGGCCACTGCGTGGGCCGGTCGCGCAGCGCAGTAGCGTCGGAGTTGCGGCAAGCTCGTGAAGCCGAGCGGCGTGAGCAACCCGACGAGGAGGTTGTTAATG
>JBBPZQ010000133.1:0-25652 GCA_038198935.1 Anaerolineae bacterium | reverse complement strand
GCCAGAAGTGGACGATGCCCATTCGTGACTGGCACCGCGCCTTGCAGCAATTCGCCATTGTGTTCGAAGGCAGAGTCTCGTTACCCTAACCAGCACGCACTGACTCAAGACCATTTACACAAATTACTTGACACCGTCCGGTAGCCGCGGCCCGTCCGTTTCACATCGCTTGCGTCATCCCTTCCACCTCGGCCGCTAACTTCTCCCGCCGCGCATAAGCATCCGCCAAGCGCGCGCGCTCCTTCTCCACCACGTTCGCGGGCGCGCGCTCCGCGAAACTCCCACTCAGCAACTTCTCCAAGCGGATGATGTCGCCCTCCGCCTGCTGCAACTCCTTCTCCAACCGATCGCGCTCCTTGCCGACATCCACCATGCCGGCGAGCGACAAATAAATCTCCGCGCCCGGCACGACGAGCGCGAGTGAATCTTTGGGTTTGTCGGTAATGGAAGTCTCGATATAGAGCTGCTCCTCGTCCACGTTCGCCAGCCGCGCGATCATCTCCGCCAGCGGCGCGAACTCCTCCTGCAAGTCGCCCACCACAATCGTCGCGGCGATCTTCTTGCTCGGCTCGACCTTCTTCTCCACGCGCGCGTTGCGGATGGCGCGCACGATCTCGATCAGCATGTTGATGCGCTGCTCAGCGTCGTCGTCGAACCCGCCGCCTTTGGGCCAGTCGCTTATCATCAGCGCGTCATCCCAATCTTCCGTGAACTCGCCGCCCGCGCGCTTCAGGTGCTGCCACACTTCTTCGGTCACGAACGGCACGAACGGGTGCAGCAGCCGCAGCGATTGGTCGAGCACGTGCACCAGCGTCGCGAGCGTGTTGTGCTTCGCCGCCGCATCGTCGCCATTCAGCGTCAACTTGCTCATCTCCACGTACCAATCGCAATACTCGCCCCACACGAACTCATATGCCAGCGTGCCCGCCTGACCGAACTGGTAATCGTCCAGCAAGCCGGTCACGTCGTGGATCGTGCGATTGAGCCGCGACCTGATCCACCGTGAGGGCAAATCGTACCGCTCCACATACTCATCTGTGATTGGTCGTTCGTCCGTCGTCGTTCGTGCTTCGTCGTCCACCGTCCGCCGTCCGCCGTCCGCCGTCACATTCAGATTTCCAATCACAAACCGCGCCGCGTTCCAAAGCTTGTTCGCAAAGTTGCGGTTCGACGCCACGCGGCTGATCGCCAGATTGAGATCGTTGCCCGGCGTGCCGCCCGTCAGCAGCGTGAAGCGCAGCGCGTCGGTGCCGAACTCATCCATCACCGTCAGCGGGTCGGTCACGTTGCCGAGCGTCTTGCTCATCTTGCGCCCATGCTCGTCGCGCACCAAGCCGTGCAAGTAGATCGTGTGGAACGGCGGCTCTTCGGTGAAATCCAAGCCGAGCATAATCATGCGCGCCACCCAAAAGAACAGGATGTCGTAACCCGTTTCCATCACGTCGGTCGGGTAATACGTTTTGAAGTCGTCGGTTTCGTCGGGCCAGCCGAGCGTGCTGAAGGGCCACAGTCCCGACGAGAACCACGTATCCAGCACGTCGGGGTCTTGCTCGATCTGCGTCGAGCCGCATTCGGGGCACTGCGTCGGGTCTTCGCGTCCCGTGAATTGGTGACCATTCTCGCAATACCAGACCGGGATGCGATGCCCCCACCACAACTGGCGGCTGATGCACCAGTCCTTGATGTTGTCGAGCCAGTTAAAATACACTTTTTCAAATCGCTCAGGGATGATGCGAATCTGGCCGTCGCGCACGATCTGTGTCGCCTGATCGGCCAGCGGCTTGATGCGCACGAACCACTGCGTCGAGATAAGCGGCTCCACGATCTCGCCGCCGCGCTGCGTGCGCGGCACGTTGGTCGTGTATGGCTGCGTCTTGATCGTCAGTCGCGCCTGCTGCATGTCGTGCCACAACTGCTCGCGCGCCGCGAAGCGATCCATGCCCGCGTACGGGCCCGCCTCGTCCGTCAGCGTGGCATCCGGCTTCATGATGCTGATGACGGGCAGCTTGTGGCGCTGGCCAATCTCGTAGTCGTTCGCGTCATGCCCTGGCGTGACCTTGAGGGCGCCCGTGCCAAACTCGCGCGACACGGCTTCGTCGGCGATCACCGGAATCTCACGCTTGAGCATCGGCACGAGCGCGGTGCGACCGATGAACTTGGCGTAGCGTTCGTCGTCCGGATGCACGGCGACGGCAGTATCAGCCAAAATTGTTTCGGGCCGTACCGTCGCTACCGGGATAAACTCGTCACTGTCCTTCAGCGGATACTTGAAGAAGTACAGCGTCACTTCTTCTTCGTTGTATTCCACCTCGAGATCGCTGACCGCCGTCTTCAGTCCAGGCGACCAATTGATCAGGTACGTGCCGCGATAGATCATGCCTTTCTCGTACAGGCGCACGAACGCCTCGCGCACTGCGCGCGACAGTCCGTCGTCGAGCGTGAAGCGCTCGCGCTCCCAGTCGCACGATGCGCCGAGCCGCCGCAACTGCTGCGTGATGATGCCGCCGTATTTGTCTTTCCACTGCCACGCGCGGCGCAGGAACTCTTCGCGCCCTAGTGCCTCGCGCGAAGTGCCCTCGTCGCGCAACATCTTCTCGATTTGCAACTGGGTGGCGATGCCGGCGTGATCGGTGCCGGGAATCCACAGCGCTCGTCGTCCTTTCATGCGCTGATAGCGAATCAGCAGGTCTTCGATGCTGACGAACATCGCGTGGCCCAGATGCAGCTCGCCCGTCACGTTCGGTGGCGGGATGGCGATGACGAACGGCTCGGCGTTTGGGTTCTTTGCCGCCTCCGGCTTGAACCAGCCACTCTGTTCCCAGAACTCGTACAGCCGCTGCTCGGTTGCGCGAAAGTCGTACGCTTTGGGCATGGTAGTCATGGCAATCACCTCATTACTGATTTTTTTCGGATGTCACCCTGAGCGCAGCGAAGGGTCTCTGAGACGTTTGCCGTACACGGATGTCGTCATGCAGTCCACTCGCAGCGGTTTGATTGCACGACGACAATCAATTTTGAGTAACCTGATAGAGATTCTTCGCTTCGCTCAGAATGACCCGATAATGGGAATCGTCAATTCATTTGCCGGACATACAAACAAAAAATCCTCCGCGTCGCAAGGACGAGAGGATTCCCGTGGTACCACCTTGATTGCCGTCATCAATGTAGGAACCACAAGGGTTGCCCCACGATAGGCACTCTTCACGTTCTAACGGTCGTCACCGTCTCGACTTGATGATCCTTCGACTACGCTCAGGACAGGTTTCAGTCGAGCGACTCCCAAGCGACGTTCGGCGATTCCCTGCTGCGAGCGGCTTGCACCCGATGTCCGCTCTTCTCTTTCAGCGCGAACCGCTTACTCCTCTTGTTCGCTGTCGTTACGACTATTCTATTGAACGACACACGGGCTGTCAAATCGAAACGTGGTGCGTGCTGCGTGGTGTCGCTCTTGAGCAAATCACGACCGAACACACAGCACGCACCCCATCCTCACTTCTCGTTCACGGTCACGCGCGTCATCTTGTCGCCCGCGCGAATCTTCATCACCACGTCCAAGCCTTCGATCACTTTGCCGAATCCCGAATACTGGTTGTCGAGATGCGGCGCGCTGCCAAGCATGATGAAGAACTGTGAGCCGGCGCTGTTCGGGTCGTTCGCGCGCGCCATCGAGAGCACGCCCGCCTCATGCTTCATTGAATTGAACTCGGCGGGAACGCGATAGCCCGGCCCGCCCGTGCCGTTGCCGGCCGGGTCGCCGCCCTGAATCACGAAGCCCGGCTCATAACGATGGAACGTCAAGCCGTCGAAGTAACCTTGACACGCGAGAAACGCGAAACTGTTGACGGTCTTCGGCGCGATCTTAGGGTATAACTCCGCCTTGATCGTGCCCTTCGCGGTTTCAATCGTCACGATGTAACCCTTATTAGCGTCAATGTGCATGTCGTCGGCGGCTTGGTAATCCGTGCGGCGCGTCGTGGGCCGCTCGCCGCTGCAGACCGACTTGCCGCTGGTAGCTGATGCAGATGATGCGGATGGTGTGTTGCTTGGCACGGTTGCTCCTCCAGAACTTGATATGGTACTGCTCGCTGTGGTGCTAAACGGAATTTTCGTGCTCGCCGCATTCGGTTGGCTGGCGGTAGTCGCCGCGGGACCACATGCCGCTGTCAGCATCAATGAGACAATCACGAAGGCTAATGCAATGCGATTCAATCTATCCCCCTGAAAATCAAAAATCTACATCGGTGCTCCGATGCGCACGATCTTGTCGCGCCCGTCGCGCACGAAGCGCGTGGCGTTCGTCGAATCAATGACGAGTGGCGCGCAGCGCACGATTTGGTCGTAGTCGAATGAGCGGTGCGCAGTCACGATCAAGGCGCAGTCGCACGCAACCAATACCTCGTCCGTCAGCGCAACTGAGTTCAGCGTGATCGCGGGTTTATGAAACACATTCTGCCCAACGCAGAACGTCGGCACAAACGGATCGCTGTACTCGACGTGCGCTGCGCGCTCTAGCAGTAGTTCGATCACGCGCTCGGCGGGCGAGTTGCGTGCGTCGTCAATGTTCGGCTTGAACGCGACGCCGAGAATCAAGATGCGCGCATCCTTGACGTGCTTGCCGAACCGATTGAGCGCGCGCGACGTGAGTTGCACGACGTGCATCGGCATCAACTGGTTCGTATCAGCCGCGAACTCGATGAAGCGCGTGAAGAAATCGTACTCGCGCGCTTTCCACGAGAGATAGTATGGATCCACCGCGATGCAGTGTCCGCCCACGCCCGCGCCCGGATAGAACGGCATGAAGCCATACGGTTTGGTGCGCGCGGCTTCAATCACTTCCCACACGTCAATGCCCATGCGCTCGCATAGCAGCGCTAGCTCGTTGACGAGCGCGATGTTCACGTTGCGGAACGTGTTCTCCAACAACTTGCTCATCTCCGCCGCGCGCGGCGACGAGACGACGTGCACCTTCGCCGTGAGGTGGTCGAGCAGCGCAGCCGCCAGTTGGGTGCAAGTCGGCGTGATACCGCCGACCACCTTCGGCGTGTTGTTCACGTCGAAGCCGGCCGAACTGGTGTGACCAGGATCAATGCGCTCCGGTGAAAAGGCGAGGAAAAAATCTTCGCCGACCGTCAAACCCGTCGCGCTCAACATTGGCAGCACGAACTCGTCCGTCGTGCCGGGATATGTCGTGCTTTGCAAGATGATCAGTTGACCCGCGCGCAGTTGACCTGCGATGCCGCGCGCCGCCGCTTCGATGAATGACATGTCGGGCGCTTTCTGCGCGGTCATCGGCGTCGGCACGCAGATAAAGATCACGTCGCATCTGTGCAGCGCGCCGTAATCATCCGTCGAGACGAATCGTTCTTCAGCGCGCAGCGACGAGATCAAGTCTGACGGCACATCTTGAATATAACTTTCGCCGTGCGCCAGTTTTTGCAATTTACATTGATCGCGATCAATGCCGATGACGTGGTAGCCGTTGCGCGCGAACGTCGTCGCCAGCGGCAAGCCGACGTAGCCGAGTCCGATCACGCCCACACACGCGGACTGATCGCCGATTTGCTGCATCAAAGTTGAACTGGTTGTCATTGGTTGTTTGATGATAAGACCCGCGAGGTCTCCAAGACCTCGCGGGTCTGGGTACTTAGTGGTGCACGGGCGAGGTTTCGCTGCCAATGCTGGGACGCACGAAGTTCGCTTCGAGCCACACGAGTCCGGCAAGCGCGATCAGCAAGACAACGACACCAATCGCATACGCTTCGCCGATATTCGCCTGCGCGATCAGCATGGCGATGACGCCGCTCAAGAAGCAGAGCATATAAATGCTCAACACCGCTTCACGATGCGACATGCCGCGCGCGACCAGCCGATGCGACAGGTGATCTTTCGATGGCGTGGTGAGCGGATTGAGTCCGCGCCGCAAGCGCGAGATGCTGACGAGTGTCGTGTCGAAGATCGGCACGGCGAGCACCAGAATCGGAATCATCCAGGTCACGATGACCGGCTGACCGAGAAAGCGCAGTTTGATGCCGAGCGCCGCCAGCACGAAGCCGATGAACAGTGAGCCGCTGTCGCCCATGAAGATGCGCGCGGGGTTGAAGTTGTACCACAGGAAGCCGATGCACGCGCCGAGCAGCGCCGCTGCCAGACTGCCCACCAATACCTGTTGTTCCTGCACGGCCAGCACAAGAAAGAACAGCGCCGCCACCGCGCTGACGCCGCCGGACAATCCATCCATGTTGTCGAGCAAGTTGAATGCGTTGGTGATGCCGACGACCCATAACAGCGTGATGAACAAATTCAGCAGTGGGTGCGGCAGCAGGCTGACCGAGATGCCAGTTGCGTACAGAATGAGCGCCGCCAGAATTTGCACGACCAATTTGATCGCGGGCGAGAGCGAGCGCCGATCGTCCCACAAGCCGAAGAACGAGACGAGCGTCGCGCCGATTACGATGCCCGCCACTTGCGTGATCTCCTGCTTGTCGCTGAACACGAGCAGCGCGATGATGGTCGCTGCATAGATCGCTACGCCACCGAGCAGCGGCACGGGCGCGAGATGGAGCTTGCGCGCGGCTGGCTGGTCGAGCACGTCGAAGCGGTGCGCGGCACGCTGCGCGAGAGGCGTCGCCCAAAACGCGACGATAAGCGCGGCGACGAAGATGATCAAGAAAGGAGCCATGTACCATTTTGGATTCTAGACTTTAGACTTTAGATTCAGCATTCAAATCTAAAATCTCAAATCTAAAATTTGAAATTATTTTTGTCCTTGCAGCTGCGCTTGCAGTTGCTGAATCAACGCTTGGATTTGTGGCTTCTCATTGTCGGGCGTGATGGCAAGCGCACGCTGCGCGAATTGCAACGCTTGCGCAAAGTTGCCTGCCTGCTGATACAGCAGCGCCAGATTGCGCAGGCTGGACAAGTCGTTCGGCTGCCGACTGAGCACGATCTGGTTCTCGTTGATGGCTTGATCGAATTTGCCTTGCCGCGAGTAGATCAAGCCGAGCGCGCTGTGGGCTTGCAAGTTGCTGGGGTCTTTCTCCAACACCTGCTGATAGACTTTCACGGCATTGTCCCAGTCTTGCCGATTGATGTACAAGTTGCCGAGCGCGTTCGCACCCGAATGGCTTTCGCTATGTTTGTCAGCCTGCTCATATTCTTTGATGGCGTTATCCCAATCTTGCTTGCCCTGATACAGATCGCCCAGCAGCAGATGCGTTTGATCGAACTGGTCGTCCACCGCGAGCGATTGATTATATTTAGCAAGTGCCAGATCGGTTTGGCCCATCAGCGCATAGACTGAGCCGTACTCGTTGATGATCTGCGCGTTGTGCGGACTGAGCGTTTCGGCTTGGTCGTAGTACTTCAACGACTCATTCAGATGACTGGCGCGCGTTGTCGTATCGCCGCTCAACTCTGCCCACGTGCGATACAGGCGCGCGAGGTTGGCGGTGTGATCCGTATTCAAAGGGTTGAGGTCGCGCGCGCGCAGCAGTTCAGCGCGCGCCGTTTCGAGTAAGGTCGCGCGCTGCTTCGGATCGGCGACGGTCTTGGCTTTTTCGAGATAGGCGCGTCCATAGAACAGGTAATAGAAATCCTGATCGGGTTGCAAGTTGATCGCCTGTTGGTACATGGCGATGCTGCCGTCCCACTGCCGATTGTTGTCGAAGTTCAAGCCTTGCTTGTAGAAAATATCGGCGCGGATGCTGTCGAGGTTGGTCATCTTCACGCCGAGCACCGCCACGAGCAGTAAGCCTGCGTAGATCAGCATGAAAAATGGCTCGCGCATCGAGATAACGGGCATGCGGCTCTCCTGCGTCAGGAACACGGCAAGCAACAGCATCATGCCGAAGAAGAACAAATAGAACACGCTGATCGTGTCTGCCACGATGCCGATGGTTGCGACCGCATCAAGTCCTTGGCGCGGCGAAAGGCGCGGTACGTGCACGAGCGTGTAGATGGCAAGCACTGCGCCGGCCACGACGAGGATCAGCATGAAGCGTGTAATCCATTCCGAAAGCGTGTAGGTGTCGCCAAACTGCGCCTGCACTTGCGCCGTCGCCGCGAGTGTCGTCACAATGATCGTGAACGCGAACAGCGCGTAAATCCAATTGAGGTTCGCGTTGCCCGTCAGGTTGGGGCTGATGAAGTTGAAGACCATCACTTGCAGCAGCGTGCCGAGCAGCAGGCCATAGACGATGACCGCATTGCTCCAGTAGTTGAGCACGGGCGCGCTGCGTGTCTGCGCGAGAGCAGTCGCTGCGCCGTTGCCGCGCGTGCTGGCAGCGACTTTGTCGCGGCGGCGCTTGCGTGCGAGATGCACCGTCGCGCCGTGTGCGCCCGCGAGGGCTGGCTCACCCGTTGGCGCGAACAGCGATGCGAACGCCGCCATGCGCTCGCCGCTCTTCTGCGGGCGCATCGCTTCGATGCGCACAGGCGCTTCTGCCAGCGTGCGCTGATGCAAGCGATAGCCGATCAGCACGAGCAACCCGGCATACAACCAGAAGTACGCGCGCGTCGAAGCGATGGCAATGCCGAAGTGAATTTCCGCGAAGTGGGCGACAATCGCGCCGATCAGCGCCATCAACATGATTTGATCTTCGTCGAGCGGCGGCATGACGGCGCGGCGCTTGAAGACGAGCGTCTGCGCGATCAAATAGGTCAACAGGCCGAACAGCAAGCCGACGGGCAGTGCAACGCCCGCCATGCGCGGCCGCCCCTGCAAAATCATCGGAATAGCCGATGCAATCGTGCCGCCAATAACCCAACACGCGATGAATAAATACAGATCGTGTCGGTCGCTCGCCAGTCCGAGCCACTTGAAGCCAAAGTAAAAGACCGAGCCGAACAGAAATATGTAGATGATGAAACCAATGATGCCGGTGTTTACGAGCGAGTCATACGTCTCATTGTGTGAGCGGTCGGGCGAGGCGTTGCGCGCTTCGTAGTGGGCGAGATCGGGTGGGTAGAAGCGGTTGTATGCGACGTACATAGATTCGGGCCCATAGCCGATGAGCGGACGAATCAGATTTAGTCGGTCGGTGTATGGTCCGAAGCCAATCGGCTCGTGCGGCGAGACGAGTTGGGCAGCGCCGTCCCAAATCAAATAGCGCACGATGTTGGTGCCGGTGTCTTCAAAGATGGTGCCAAGACGACCGACGCCGGGAATCTTGCTGAATGACGAGAGTGGCGAGCCGGGGATATTGATCACGAGTAGGAACGCGATGCCGACCACTGCCAGCGCGAGCGAGCCACCCCATAGCCATGCTGCGCGGCGGCGCACACCAAACAGGAACAGGAACACGAACATGCCCGCAAGGAAGCCAATCCACGCGCCGCGCGAAAACGTCCAGAAGATGGCCACTAATTGGAACGCGAGAATGAAGGTGTAGCAGCCCGCCAACACGAGGTAGGGCGAGTCGTTGAATGGTTTTGCGGCTGGCGGCTTCACCGTCGGCGCAATGCGCGTCGCGCCATCGCCGCTCGATTCGGCTTTGGTGGCGGCATCGCTCGGCTCGCGCAGCACTTGCGCGACGATGTTCAGCCAGCGTCCCAGCGTGACCGGTACTGCCATGATGAGGTACGCACCGACGAAGATCGAGTTGCCTTCTGCCGACGCAATGCGCTCGCTCACGTCGCCGCCCCACGGCAGCGGATCTAATTTGAAATGTTGCAGCCAACCGTATGCTGCGATAGGTAGGCTGGTCAGGATGATGATCGTGTAAAGCCGCTCCAACTGCTTGCGCGACTTCAGCGCGTGCAGCATCGCGCCGAAGATGGTGATGTACGAGAACATCGAGTAGGTGCCCTGCAAGCGCTGATACGAACCCCACACGGTCACGGGCGGCGCGACCGATGCAAGCGTCGAGACTAAGTAGATCAGCATCAGCAGTAGCACGGGGATGCTGAGCGGGTTTGCTTGATGCAGACGGCGAATGAACGAGCCAGTGCCTGCGCGGAAATCGGCGAAACCCGTTTCGATAAACTTTGCCAGCCACGCCAACGCGACGACCAAAGCAATGGAACGCAGCAGCGTCATCTTGTCCGGCTCGAACACGCGGCTGGAGTAAATGTCAAAAAAGAGCGGAACGCTCAAGGCGGCGAACAGCCAGCCCGCCTCCATGATCCGCTCACAAAAGATACTGAACTTGGTTTGCACCACGACTCCTCAACCATACATGACAAATGACGGAAGGCGAACGACACAATGGGTCGGCCGTTTTCGCTCCTGCGTCTTATTTTACTTGCCGATTGGCTAATTTCAAATAGTCTTCGGGCGTGCCGATGTCCACGAATGATTCGGCAATCGGAAGCGCGTACAGCGCGCAGTCGCGCTGCAACAAATCTGGCAGCCACTCGCGCTCGACCGAGTAGGCTCCCGCGCGCGGAATCGCGTCGAGTGTGTGACGTGTGGCCAGATACACACCCGCGTTCACCAAGCCGCTGTGATGGATACCGTCTTTCTCTAGGAAAGTTTCTACGCGCCCATCGTCGCGCAGTCGTACGCGGCCATAGCGGGCGGCATCGTCAACGTGCGCCAATCCGATGCTGAGATCGGCACACATTGTGCGATGATAGTGATAGAAGTCGTGAAGCGCAAATTCTAATTCAGTGTCGCCGTTAAGAATCAGATTGTGCTCCGACCAGAACGGCTCCGCCGCACGCAGCGCGCCCGCCGTGCCGCGCGGCTCGTCCTCAATCGAGTAATGCAATTGCACAGAGGGCAGGGGATGTGCCTCGAAGTATTCAATGATTGCATCCGCGCCGTAGCCCAAGCACAGCACCACCTCGCGCACGTCTTGCGCCGCCAATCGTTCGAGCATTCGTCGCAAAAACGGCTCGCCGTCAATCGGCATCATGCCTTTAGGTTGCTCGCCGCTCAGGCTGCGCAAGCGCGTGCCCAATCCGCCCGCGAGAATGAACGTGGTGGTCGTTGAATGGTTGCCAGTCATCATGTGTTCAGGAGGAATGCGTACACTGGTAGACAGGTGGTGCTTGCGTATCGGTGTACGTGTGTACCTGTCTACCTGTGTACACATCTACGCATTCCCCACGCTCCACGTCTGCAACCCATGTTCCTCGAACGCAAAGTCCACCGGCTGTGCACCTGCGTCTTCGAGTTCGGCGGCGATGATGTGCTTGCGATCGAATGGACAGAACAGCAGCAGGTAGCCCCCGCCGCCCGCGCCGAGCAGTTTGCCGCCAATCGCGCCCGCGGCGCGAGCGCGCTCATACAATTGGTCAATGTGCGCGTCGCTGATGTTGCTGGCCAACTGTCGCTTGAGCAGCCATGCCTCGTGCAGCAACTCGCCGAAGCGTTGCAGTTTATTGAGTAATAGCGCATTCTTCATTTTGATCGCGAGCGCCTTCATACCGTCGAGCGCGGCGACGACCGGCGCGCGCCGCTCGATGTAACCCGCCGTCTGCTCGCTGAGAATCTTGGCGGAGAGGCGCGTCTGTCCGGTGTAACACAACAACGACCGATACGCCAACTCGAACAGCGTCGCACGCTCGATGCGCAGTGGGTTGACGATCACCGAGTCGGCGTGAAACTCGATGAAGTTGAAGCCGCCGAACGTCGCCGCGTATTGATCTTGCTTGCCACCCGCGATGCCCATGTCCACGCGCTCGATCTGATAGGCGAGCGAGGCGAGTTCGTAGTCGGTCATCGTCAATTTTAGCCAGTGACGAAACACGCCGAGCAGCGCGACGATCAGCGTGGACGACGAGCCAAGCCCGCTGCCCGGTGGTGCGTCGGAGTGCAGGAACAAATCCATGCCGTGCGGCGGGCGAAAATAATTGATGACGGCTTTGACCAAATCGAGTTCGCCGTCATACAGCAGCGCATCGCGCCGATCGTACTTCGCCACGATGTCGTAATCGAGCGAGCGCACTTCGATCTCGTCGTCGTCGCGCGCACGCAACGACGCATAGGCATACTTGTCAATTGTGGTGGACAGCACCACGCCGCCGCGTTCCTCTGGGTAGGGAGACACGTCGGTGCCACCGCCGCAAAACGAAATGCGCAAGGGGGCGCGCGCACGGCAGATCATAGGTGGCTGGTTGGTTGGTTCGTTCGTTGGTTAGGCTTAACTATCAACACGCTAACCAAGCAACAAACTAACGCTCTAACAACCTCTCATACAATGTTATCGTCTGTTCAATCATCGCCGTGTGTGTGAACTCGCGCCAAGCACGTTCGCGCGCGGCTGCGCCGCATTGCGCGCGCAGCGATGCGTTCGTGAGCAGCTCGTTGATTGCGTTGGCAAGTGCATGCGGTTCACGCGGCGGCATGACGAGTCCGCTGACACGATCCAGATTGACGTAGGACGTGCCGGTGCCGAGTTCGGTGCAAATGCACGGCAGCCCGCTCGCCATCGCTTCGATCTGCACCGCGCCCCACGTCTCGCTCGGATGTGTCGAGGGCAATACGAATAGACTTGCGGCTTGGTAGTAGGCGGGCAATTCTTCGTCGCTGACATTGCCGACGAAGCACACGCGCTCGCTCACGCCGAGCGATTGCGCGAACGACTTCCATTCGGCTTCCATTGGACCCGTCCCAACGACCAGCAGGCGAGCGGGCTGCGCTACTTCGCGCATCGCGGTGATCAAATTTTCCACGCCTTTGTAATAGCGCAAGCGTCCGACGAAAAGCACGAGCGGCGCATTGCCGTGTGTTGCGCGAATCTGTTGCGCGCGCGCAAGCGATTGCGCCGTCGGCGTGAAGCGCGTCAGGTCTTGCCCGTGATGAATCACGACGCACTTGTCTGCGTGCGGCGCGACGAACGGCGAGTTGCGCATATAAGTTGGATTCGAAATGGAGATCGCGTCCGCGCGCGCGAGCAATTTTTTTAGGAACGGTTTGTATGCCGTCAACAAATATTTTTGCCGCACGATGTCGCTGTGATAGGTCACGACCAACTTGCGCGCGCGACCGTGCAACAGGTACGCCAACTCGCCAATCGGATACGGGAAGTGCAAGTGGGCAATGTCGGGCTGCTGCTCGCTCATCAGTCGAAACAAATCGAAACTGATCGGCGCGGACGAAACATCGGCGATGCGTCCCGCTTTGATGACGCGCACGCCGTTGCGGGACTCGACCATCATCTTGCGCTCGGTGTTCGTCACCAACACCGTTGCACTCACGCCGCGCGCTGCCAGGCCTTCCGCCAGATATTTGACGTGGTTCTCGATCCCGCCGAGGACCGGGAAGTAGTCTTTGTAAACGAACAGAACACGCATGGCAATATCTGATTTTGGATTTGATCTCACCAGAAAATCATGGATCAAACATCAAAAATGCTCCACGAGCCAGCGCACCGCATCGCCCAAATCGTCGGCGATGTATAGCGGCTGGTAGTCGCTCCAGGCGCTCACACGTGCCAACTGATCCGCGCCGAAACCGGTGCGCACGAGGATGCTCGGCATGTTCAGGTCCTTCGCCGCGAGCAGATCGGTGTCCTTGTCGCCGATCATCAGGGAGTGGCTCAAATCAATCTCATGCTCGCGCGCCGCTTGCAGATACAACTGACTGCGCGGCTTGCGGCACTCGCAATGCTCGTCGGGGTGATGCGTGCAGACGTAGATGCCGTCCACATCGGTGCCGTGTGCCGCCAACTCCACGCGCAGTTTTTGGTGAACGGCGTCGAGCGTGTCAAGCGTGAAGAAGCGGCGCGCGATGCCCGACTGATTGGTGATGACGATCACGAGGAACCCCGCCGCGTGTAGCTGTTTGATTGCTTCAGCCGCGCCGTCAATCAAACGCAACTCGTCAGGCGACTTGAGATAGTTCACCTCGACGTTGATCGTGCCGTCGCGGTCGAGAAAGATGGCAGGGCGCATGAGAATTTCAGATTTCCGCCGCGCGCTGATTCAGCGCGCGGTACAGTGTCAGAGCGCATTTCGCGCTCTAACGAGATTTCAGGTTGCAGCAGAATCCAGCACTTGCTGATAAGCGGCACACGTTTGCTGAGCGACGGTGTTCCACGAAAATTCTTTGGCGCGTTCCAGTCCGCGCTCACGTAGTTGCTCGCGCAGAGCGGCATCGTTCAGCACGCGCGCGATGGCGTCGGCGATTGCGCTCACGTCATACGGATAAACCAGCAGCGCGGCATCACCCGTTGCTTCGAGCAATGATGAAACGTTCGACGTGACGACGGGTGTGCCACATGCCATTGCCTCGATCACGGGCAGACCGAAGCCCTCGCACTCGGACGGGAACACGAAGAGCGTTGCGGCGCTGTACAGCGCAGCCAAGTCGGCTTGCGGCATGGGTCCGAGCCAGCGCACGTCCGCCAAGCCCAATCGCTCAGCGCGCTGTTTCGCGTCGGGATGGCTCGCATCCCAATGACCGGCGATCACCAGCGGCACACGTGACGCGATGCGCGCATACGCTTCGATCAAGCGCACAAGATTTTTGTGCGGCTTGTTGCTGCCGACGTACAGTGTGAATGTGTCGGGTAAACGATAGCGCGTGCGCACATTGGCGATTGCCGCTGCGGATGCGCGCCGCATGTTCGGGTCCGGCGCGAGTGGCGTGACGACGATGCGCTCGGTCGGGACGTGCAAGAAGCGCTGCATGTCAGCCGCCGTCGCGTGCGAGATCGCGATGCTTCGCTTTGCGCTGCGAACGGCGAGACGACTCGCCGCTCCGAAGATGAGTCGCTGCACGCGCGAGAAATATTGCGGGTAGCGAAGCGGAATGAAATCGTAAATCGTGACCAGTGTCGGGCGACGCGTCCAGTACGGCATGATGTAATAACACGAATGATACACGTCTGCCCGCAGCGCGTCGAGAGCGGCAGGCACACGCCACTGCGCGCTCCATGCGAACGGCGGTGCGCTCACGGCGACGAGTTGCACATTCGGCTTCGCGCACAACACACTCAGATCGAAGCGCGTGTTCGGCTGTCTGGGATCGTGCAGCAGCAGCAACTCATCGTGCGGCGCCATGTCCGCAAGCGCGAGCACGAGATTGTACGTGTAGCGCGCGATGCCCGGAAAGTGATCGGCAATCGTACGCGCGTCAATGGCAATTCGCAACTACGCTGCCCTCAAGGTAGTCGCCACTTAGGGCTTGCGTTCGTACAACCGCACGACCAACTTATATGCATACGCCTCGCGTCCAATCAGTTTCGTTTTCACCGCGCGATAGAGCGCGTCCACCGGCGCAAAGTCACGCTCGGATGCGAGCGTGTAATGCGGCGCGAGGAGTGGTTCGAGTTCAAGCGTGTGACCGTTCTCGCGGCTGCGGTCGCGGCCGAAGACGAGCAGCCACACGCGCAGTGGATAGGCATCGGCAATTCCGGCTTTGGCTTTCGACAACTCGACGTCGTCGCTGAGATAGTGTGTTACGCCTGCGTGTGGCTGTTGATACCAGTAGTAATAAAACACCGTGTCCAAATCCGACACGACGATGTCGCCAGCCTGACTCTCGCGCTGAATCGTGTCTGCCACCGCACGCATCGGCACCGCATAGATCGGATTGTGGTATTGCTG
Source organism: Anaerolineae bacterium (assembly GCA_038198935.1). Taxonomy (GTDB): domain Bacteria; phylum Chloroflexota; class Anaerolineae; order JACRMK01; family JACRMK01; genus JBBPZQ01. The sequence goes on along the minus strand of JBBPZQ010000133.1, from coordinate 10,157 downwards.
AGCCACGAACAGATTGACGAGCGCGAACAAATTCGCGCCCACAAGCAGCGCCGTCGTCAGCGTGCGCCATCGCATAGGCAGTACCATTATCCCACTCGCTAGCCAAATGAGAAAGAGCGGCAGCACGAACAGTGTGCGGCTCGCGATGGTGAGAAAGGCGAGGTCGGTCGCAATCGCCGTGAGCACGAGCACGTTGAACGCGAGCGGCAGAAGCATGTGCCACAGTGCGAAGCGCGCGAGGGGTTGCCCTCGCAAGACACGCAGCGCGAACCAAAACGCGATGGCGACGAATGGCACGGCTGCGACGACGGCGACGTGCCACGGCAGAATCGTTTCGCCGAATGTGAACGAGTAAAATGGATAACCGATTTTCAACGCAACGCCAATCGCATCGCGCGATAAGTCGGCTTCCTGTTTCGCGCGTCCAACTTGTTCGAGCAGACTGGCCAGCAAGGGAATGTATGCGAGTGCGAGCGCGATTAGCACGACGCGCCATTCACGCAGCGCGCGCTGCTGCGACCATAGCCAGATCACCTGCGCGCCAATCAGCGCGAGCGCGGAGTAGTCGCTGTAGATTAACAACAGTGCGACGAGCAGCCACGCCACTTGCAGAGCCGTTCGTTCGCGCGATGCCGCACCTGCTTGCGCGCACAGCAGCCAACACACGAAGATAAGCATGAGTGCGAGCGCGAGGCACAACACGAACGAGTAGTAGCGAATCATCACGCCATATAGCGCGAGCGTAGGCGAGCACACGATCAACGTCGTCACGAGCAATGGCGAGACCCTCGTGCGCGTGTACAGGCGATTGAGTGCGCGTGCGAGCGCCAGCGTGAGCGGCACGCACAGCGCCGCGAACCACAGCGAGAAATAGCGCAGCGCGAATTCGGCATTGCCCGCGATGAACGTCCACAACCACAGCAGCACGAAGTACTGCGGTGGTCGCCGCTCTGCATCGGCGACGAATGCGAGTAGCGATGCTAGATCGCGGCGGCGCAGCACCTCAATCGTACCGAGCTCGTCTGCCCACACACTGCGTTGCGTCAGTGTGCCGAGCCACAGCGCAAACGCGCCGAACGTGAGCGCGAACAAGAGCGTGCGCGATTGAGCGAGAGTGCGGAGGACCGTGAGGGTGAGTGGGCGCGAAGAGGTTAGAGTGCTAGCCGTGTCGGTGTTCATCAATAATCAGAGGCGACCGGCACGAGGCGATAGACGGGCCCTTCTGGCTCGATGCGGTATGCGTTCTGCAACGACTGCACATCGTAATAGCGGCTCACGTCGGCGAGATATACGGGCCGCGCGCGAAAACGATCCACCTCGTGCAGCAGCGGCTCATCGGTCAAGCCCTCGAGCTTCACGTCGGGACGGCGACCTTCGACAGCATGCAAGTACCACAGCGCGGCATAGGGCGTCCAGTCTGCGATGAGTACGGCGTTCGGCGGCAGCGCGGCGAACACACGCTCGCCGTAATCGCGTGCGCTGGTGTCGCCTGCCTTTGACGGAATGAACAGGAACGTCACCGTGTCGCGTCCCGGAAAATCGCGCACGCCCAAACGCTCAGTCAAGCCAATCGCGCGCGCGACGGCCGGGGCGAGTATGAAATAGATGAGCAGTACGGGCGCGACAATCGCAACCGCCCACGCCGTGCGCCAGTGCGCGTCACTGCCGAGGCGCTGAAGCAACTCGTGAATGCCAACGGCAAGTGCGTATGCGAACGCGAGGTACGCTGGGTGATAGAGATGCCACAGCATCATGTACGGCGGCTCGGTTGGCACTATCACGAACGCCATGTCGCCGAGAAAGATGAGCAGCAGCATCAACGCCACAGAGCGGTCACGTTTGAGTAACAACCACCAACCCCACGCGCCGACGAATGTGACGAAGATGAACTGATAGCCGAGATTAACAACGGTAAAGCCGATGCCTTTCGCCAATTCACTTGGTGAGAGCAGCACCTCAAGAAACTTGCTGACGAAACTTGGCACGAATCCACCGGTCACAATACCTTTGTCCGGCGCGGTGCTCAATAGCACAATGTACGGTACCAAGCCGAGCGCGAAGCCGAACGCATATATCAGCGTATCCTTCGCGCGTGCGCGGCTGTGCCAAAACATGAACAGCAAAAGTCCGGGCAGCGCGGTCAGAATTACCAGATGATTCATGACGCCGAGTCCGGTCAGCACGGCGACGAGCGCGATGCGCGCATTCTGTGTCTGTGCTTCGCGCGGAGCACGGCGAGGCCCGGTCGCACTGGACATGCGCGTGTGCCTATCGCGCCATTGGAGCAAAAGCAAGATACAGGCTGACAAGATGAACAGCGTAAGCGAGTATGCTTTCGGCACCACCGCATACGTCCAAAACGTGTGCGACACCCCGAGCGCAAGCACTGCGAACAAACTGGCGACGCGCGAGAACGTGATGCGCAGTGCGCCGAGATAAAGCATCACCAGCGCAAGCGATGCGAAGAACGCCGAACTCAAATTGACGCGGAAGGCGTCGTCGCCGAATGGAACGAACCATACGAACGGACGCGCGAGCAAATTCCAGAGTGGATGGCCAAATGGATGCAGTTCCAATTCGCCAAGCGAGACGCGCGTCTGGAAGCCGCCGAAGTCGCCCCACTGCACCGTCGGCGCGAGTGTGGCGACGTAGAACGCGAGCGAGATGACGAAGATCAGAATCGGAATACGAGCGCGAGTGAGCATAGAACGATTCACTGAACATCAGACCTCACAGGTTTCTAAAATCCGTGAGGTCTTTGTGTTGAACTCCTCGTGCGTACATGACGATGGCGAGCCACCACAACAGAAATCCGAACAGCATCAGCGACGAGGTCGCGTGAATGGCAACGAGCGGCAGCCATAGCATCATGCCGCGCTGCGCGACCATCAGCATATAGCCAGCAGGAATGAGCACGCGCAATGACGGTATGAGTTGCGCGCGCAGCGCGATGAGTGCGGGAAACATCGGCGCGCTGATTGTGGCATAGTGCCACCACGTCACGGGCGCGACCATCAGCGCGAGCAGCAGCCACAGCGCGCTAGCGTTCAAGCCGTCGGACTCTCGCCCGCGCAGTCGCCACCATGCAAGCAGCGAAACAAATGCGAGCAGAAACGCAGTTAGATACGCGGCGGCGTTCGTCAGCCACGCCGGCGGTAAAGCGGACGGCAGCAATTCTCCGCGCGCACTGCCCTGCAAGATGAGCGGCACGGGCGTTTCCTCGCTCAACTTGCGCCAGAACGCGAAGATCGATTCGTTCGCTGTGATGCCCCAGCCGGGCGGTACGAGCACGCCGGCGAGCATGAACGCAAACACGCCGACGACTGCGCCGATGCCGAACCACGATTTGCGTTTCCAGCACGCCATCAACAACAGTGCCAAAGGGAAAAATTTGATCGCGCCCGCGATGCCCAACGCGATTCCGCCGAGGAGTTGCCGGGCGCGCCCCGATACGCACAGTGCCACAACCGCGAGCGTGAGTAACAGTGTCAAGTATAAATCCACTTGGCCCAAGAACAACACGTCGAGCGTGGATGGCAATAACACAAACAGCGCGACTGCCATCAAACCTGTCTGTGTCGTCCGACTCAGTTTCAGCAACAGCGCGCACGAGATGAGAAGCGCGACGACACTTGCCCAGAACCAGATGCGCCGCGCAATCTCGTATGGCAACTGCGCGAGCGGCTGCATGAGCCACGCATACGTCGGCGCGTACAAGTATGCAGCCGGATGCACGTCGGCGTTCAGCACGCGCGCGTACGCGTCGGTGCGATACAAATCGGCGGGCGAAAGCATGGCAACGCGCGCTGCAAGGTAATACGATTCAAAGTCGCCTTGCTCCGGCGCGTCGAGCACACCGCCCCACGCGCGCACTTTGATCGCGACGAACGCGAGCGCGATCAGCAGTGCGACGCTCCACAGTATTAACTCGATCCATGCGCTGCTTGTGAACCCGCGAAAATTCAATTGCAGCGCGTCGTGTGCTTCAGTGATGCGACTACTCATGCACGTACAACTCTACCGTCAAACGATTCTCGTACGTGCTGCGCCGCAGCAAAAAATTTTTCACTTGCAAGTACACGGGATCAATCGCTAAGAACTTCTGCGCGCTCGCCAGGCGATAACTTGGCGCGAGCAGCTGCCGCACCGGTTCCGCCGACGCGAATCGCTCGCTCTGATCGCGCCCAATGGTGACGAGCCACACGCGCGTGGGCTGCTCGCTTGACAACAACGATTGAATTTGCTCGCGCTGATCGCTGTACACCTGCAACGGCGCGACATCACTCGGCGGCAGATAACGTCCCACCACGCTATCCTGATCGCTCACGACGAGATCGCGCAGCACGATGTGCGAGCGCACGAATGCCGCCGCATCCTTCGACGGCGTAAGGTAGATAGGGTTGAGAAATTGCTGGCTCGTAAATTGATTGAGGTTGCTCACCATCCACACCAACGCGAGTGCGCCAAGAAACACCTTTTCGCGCGTGCCTGTCATCGCGCCCAGACCTGCGCCGATCAGCATCACGAAGAACGGCAGCGCAAACAGCGCGCGCACGGGGACGTTCAGGAACGGCGTGCCGGTCGAGACATACGTGGTCACGAACGACATCAGCGCGATACTGACGAGCAGCGCGCCAAACAACTGCCGTGCCATGCGCACGCGCCGACTAGCATACAGAGCGATGCACACGACAAGCGCGCCGAGCCATGCGAACGGATTCCACGGAAAAATCGTCTCGCCGACGCTGAAAGTATAGAAGGCAGCGGCGATGCCGAGCAGCCAACCGAGCGCACTGCGCGCAAAGTCCACGCCCGCGTTCGTCGTCGTCGCAAACAGTTGTCGTCCTGCCGTCAGCGCGAACCACGGCAAAAATGCAAGTGCGATGATCGTCACGCTCGCGAGCCAGTGTGCAACGCGCTGGCGTGATGGCAGCACGATGCACAAGCCGTGTGCGATCAGCAGTACGGCGCTCGGATAGAACGTATAGACGAAGGCGACTGATGCGGCGACGTATGCAAACCAATATTTTACTCGACCTTGCGTCAAAGCCATGCACAGAAAAGTCGTGCTGCACAGACCAAGCGCGAGCAGCCACGAATAATAGCGCGCCATGCGGCTGAACTCAATGAGCGGTGGACTGATGGCGAGCAGCAACATCGAAAATAGTGCAACGCGCTCACTGAACAAGCGGCGCGCCAGCGTAAACATCAGCGCGACGCCGATGAGACCCGCGACGTCAGAGAACCAGCGCAGCGCAAAGTCGCCGTCGCCCGCGACCATTGCCCATGCGTGCAACGCGAGGAAGTAGAGCGGCGGATGAATGTCGGCCGCAGAGTGCGCGAGTACGTCCTGCCACGCGCCTTGAATGATCTGTGTGGTGAGGAATTCATCCACCCACAGACTGCGCTCGTCGAGTCGCGCGAGGAGCAGTGCCCAACACAACAACAAGATACCGAGCACGCTCAGCCGATGCGCGGAGCGACTCACGCGCGTTTCGCTCCGAGCCGCGCGTATACGTCTTCGATCAGATGCACGTTGCGTTCGGGTGCAAACACTTCCAGCGCGCGAGTTCGTGCGGATTGGCCCATGCGAAGTTTTCGCTCTGGATTGCGCAGTAAGGCGAGCGCGGCATCAGCCATTGCCTGTGTATCGTGCGGCGCAATCAGAAAACCGCTCTCACCATCGGCAACGATCTCGTCGGGTCCCCCGCCGCGAAACGCGATGACGGGCACTTGCATCGCCATCGCCTCGACCAGCACGCGCCCGAACGGTTCGCGTTCGGCACAGTGCAGCAGCAAGTCAAGAGCCGCCATCACGTTTGCCACGTCTCGACGCGCGCCCGCCCAGATCAATCTGTCGCCGAGTCGCGCATCGCCGAGCGCGCGCAGTTCACGCGCGTATGCGGCATAGCGCGCATCGCTTGCCGCGCCGACCATCACGAAGCGCGCGGTGGGACACGACTGCGCAATCAGCGCGCATACTTCGATGAAATCACACTGGCCCTTCCACGGCGCGAGCCAGCCCACGTTGCCGATCAGCAACTGATTGGGTCGCACGTTCCACGCCGCGCGGATTGCGTTGCGATCAACGGCATCGGGATCGAACTGCGCCGCTTGCACGCCGTGATAGACGACGGTTGTCTTGTGCTGCGCGCTGGCGGGCAGCAACCGTGCTGCGCCTTGCGAGTTGGTCAGGATCGCATCGGCAAGCCACGCTATCACGCGCGTATAAATCCGTTCGCGATACAGGTCGTGGACGTGCCACACTAACTGCGTGCCGCTTACCTTGGCTGCGAGTGCGGCGTAGAGGCTCGCGCGCATGGTGTTGCTGTGCACGATGTCAATCTGCTCGCGGCGAATGATGTGCGCGAGCGCGCGCACACCGGCTAGCAACTTGAGCGGAGCGCTTGCCAAATTTTTCGCGCCGCGCACTTGTCGCAAGTCCAGCGCGGTGACGCGCGTGCCTTGTGAGCGCGCGGCGTTGGCGAGTGCGCCTTCGGGACAGGCGAGCGCAAGCGCGAAATGATTGGGGTCAATCAAACGCAGCAATTCCAGTTCGCTCTGCTCCGCGCCGCCGAGAAAGTCGGCGTGGTCAACGAAGAGGATGCGAATGCTCAAGGCGCACTCGCAATCATACTCTCATAGGCCGACATTGCGGCTTGCGCGCTTCGCTCCCATGTAAATGAGCGCGCCCGCTGTAATCCGCGCTCGCGCAGATCATGGAGCAGCGACTCGTCGTGCAACAAGCACGCGATCTGTTCGGCAAGCGCGTCGGTGTTTAGTGGCTCGACGAGCAAGCCTGCTTCGCCGACAACTGCCGGCAAGCTGGTCGCGTTGCTAGCGACTACAGGAGTGCCGCACGCCATCGCTTCGAGGATCGGCAGCCCGAAGCCCTCATACAGCGATGGAAATATGAACAGGTCGGCGGCATTGTAATACGCGGGCAGCAATTCTTCGGGCACAGCACCGGCAAACGTGACATGCTCGCCGAGTTGTGCTTGCTCGATCAATCTGCGCAGTGTCGCCGTCGGTTGTCCACCTATTTGCAGCAGTCTCACACGCAATCTGCGCGCGCGCAGTTGCGCAACAGCCATCAGCAATGTTGGCAGATTCTTGCGCGGCTGCGTGCTGCCGACATGCAGCACCAGAAAATCAGCACCACCCAAGTATTGCGCGCGCAGTGCGGCGACGGCCGACGCCGGCATTGGCGCGAATTGCTCTGAAACTGCAAGCGGCACATGATGAACGCACTCAGGCGGTAAGCGCAGAACCGTTTGTAGTTCGCGCGCGATGAACTGCGAATCCACGATGACGTGCTGCGCGCGCTGCAAGCCGCGCCATGCTGCGTTCCACGCCAGCGTGGACAGCCCCAGTCGCTTGCCCCTAAAGTGCAACGGCGCAAGGTCGTGCACGGTTACGATGGTGCGCACGGGATCGAGTGCGAGCAGCAGGTGCGCGTAGGAATGATCAACGATGTGAAACAGATCCGCGCGCAAACTGCGTGCCCACAATGGATAGCGCAGCAATCGCCCAACCAATTGTCCGTAAGTGCTGCGCCATTGGTCAGGCGGCAGCGGCATCGAAATCTGATAGCACTCAGGCGCGACGCTTTGCAGCGCGGCGGCCAGACTTTCGGCGTAGCGATCCATGCTGAACCAGCGCTCGCTCGGCAGGTCGCGCAGCAAGATAATCTTTATGGCAGCAGTGGTCGCCATATGTCCCACGTCTGGTGCGCAATGTGCTCGTGCGTGTAGAGCGCCATCACACGCTTACGTCCCGCTTGCGATTTTTGCTCGCGCAGCGTTTTATGCTGCATGAATTCGCTGAGTGCGGTGCGCAGCGCGTCGGCGTTGCGTTCGGGCACAATCAGTCCAGCGTCGCCAATCACGTCGGGAATCGCGCCGCTATCCGAGCCGATGACGGGCACGCCGTGTGCCATCGCTTCGATGAGCACGTGACCGAATTGTTCTTTCCAGCGCGGCATCGTGAGTGATGGCAATACGAGCACGTCGAAGTGGCACCAATGGGCTGCCACTTCGTGATGCGGCAACGCGCCGACGAAGCGAACGCGCTCCGCGATGCCGTACTCGTGGGCGATGCGCTGCAACGTGGCGCGCAGCGGACCATCGCCGACCAATTGCAACTCCCAAGCGCCACACAACTCGCGCAGTGCGGCGAACAGGACGAGCAAGCCTTTCGCTTCGACGAGTCGCCCGACATAGCCGATGCGAAAGTGACCGTGCGACTCTTGGTTCACACTTTCAGTCGGGATGTCAACGCCCAATTGCGGGACACATGCAGTGTGACCGCGAAAGCCATGCGCCCGCAGCAGTCGCGCGGCGTCGTGGTTGCCCGCGATGGCAGCCTCAGCACTCAAGAGACTGAATCGTTCGATGGGCGTCGGCTCATGCGCGATGTTCTCCCAGGTAAAGAAGCACAACCGAAAATGGAAGAGACGCTTGAACAGTGCAACTTGCAAGAACGAAAAACTGAACGGCTCTTCTTCGAGATGCACGAGCGCTGGGCGAACGCGATGTAACACGCGCCACAAATCGTTTGGCGCAAAACAGAAACGCGCCCCTCGACCGTTGAAAATCGTTGCCGCTGTGAGCAATTGATACGGCGCGTCGCGCGACAGCGGATCGAGCGGCATGTCGCGCAGCGTATCGCGCCAATGCGTCGGCACGAGTAGGCTGACGTCGGCGAATTGTGCCAGCGTGTCGAACTTGCGCCGATTCAAGTCCACCACGTAAGTATGCCCAATCACCAGCACGCACGGGCGCGACATTATTTCACGACCTGCAACACAAAATACAAATCACGTGCTGGAAAGATAAATGCCAGATACAATTCATAAAAGTCGCCAAAGCGGTTGGCGAGCCATTGAATGCCCGTCAGTCGAAACGGGCGTGCCATGCTCACATGCGCCTGCATGATCTGAAAACGAAAGTCAGTGTAATGGTTCGGAACAGCATAGCTCGTTTCAAAGGCGCGCTGCACGAGATTGGGAAGAGCGCTCGTGTGCGGCAGTATGAAATAATCAAATGAGCGCAGCGACAAGTGTCGGCGGTGGGTGGGGTCGGTGAATGAAAAGCGGTTGCTGAAGTGTGGGGTCACAATCTCGACGCGAGCATCGGCACGCGCGACGCGGTGCATCTCTTCCATAAACCGCACCAAGTTGGCGACGTGCTCGACGATATGGCTGCACATGATGCGCTCAAATGCGCCCGACGGTAGGGGCCAAGGAAATTCATCAAGGTCGTGAACGATGTCGGCCTGCGTACCCGCGTTCATGTCAATGCCGAGCGCGCCCGGTATTTTGGCGTTGCCACACCCAATGTCGAGAATCGTGCTCAAGCTTGTTGAAGCTCTATCCATTGACCCGCCAATCCCCAGACATTTTCGACGAGGCGCGCGAGCGCAAACATTTTTTCCGGCATCGCGGCCACGTCCGCAGGCAATCGCAACAGCACGCGCGTATCGAACTTAGCGCGGTTGACGCCGACTACATACGTATGCGAGATGAGCAAAACGCGCGGTCGTACGATTAGTCCGCGCGATGGCGTTGAAAAATAATATTGGTTGTACGCTGCATTGCATCACCGCGCGGTTCAGACTGAAAGGACTGACGAAAGCCTGCCGCGTTGAATTTAGCAATCACGCCTGCGCGCGTTTGGTCATTCACTTCAATCAGGACCGATTTCAATTCTGGACGCTGCAGCAGTGCAGTCATGCCATCCACAACGTCCGACTCTCCGCCATCAACATCCACCTTAATGTAGGTGGGTATGTGATTCACCAGAGACATTAGCTCGTCGAGTGACAACGACCATGTGGTGTAACCAATCCAATTCACTTTAGGTTGCCCCGCAATAGACTTGTAGTTGGTATGCTCGGCAGTGCGTAGAAGACCGGAGTGTGACGAAATGGCAAAGTAGTATTGTTGAACCCATTGAACATGGTTCAATTGTAAGTTGCTCGCCAAGTTAAACGACGAGAGTAAGCTCAGATCTACGCTAATACTACTCTGTTAGATTGAGGGAAAATCGGCTAGACTGGGGCGCATGGAAAAAGCCGTGCGCATCCCGCAAGTACCAACGGAGCCGATTGCCGAACTGGACGAGTTTCTGGAGCCATTTCGGGTTAAGTTTTGCCGG
>JBBPZQ010000132.1:0-10764 GCA_038198935.1 Anaerolineae bacterium | reverse complement strand
CTCCTCACCGTCCCAGCCTGAGCCGGGCGCGACCCAGTCGGCATAGGTCCTCGCGCGAAGGGCGTCGTCCACATTGACTTCGTGCTCGCTGTTGTCGTCGAAACGCACGACGTAGCGCGGCATGGGGTGGTCGGGGATGCTCTTCACCACCGTCGCGCGCCGCCCATCGCGCAAGATCACGCGCGTGCCTTCTGCAAACAGACCGATGGGTTCATTGTTTGTTTCAGTGCTCATCTTGAACTGTCCTTCCACGTTAAGTACGCCACATTCCTCTCAGCATTATACTTTCCCACATGCAGCCACGCAACTTAAATAGGATGAAAGTACTATGCCCACCTCTTGCCTCACTGCCACGGCTCGGCGCGATTGACAAACGCACCTGCCCGCGCTCGACTGTATCCGTTGCGTACAACTATAGCGCCGCCGACCACGCTTGACCCGCGAAGGACAGCGGCCGCCCCGACCGACCGTGAAACCATTCGTTAAATTTCCATTCCGTCTGCTTGCCCGCACGATTCATCGCCGCGAATTTTGCCAGTTGCATGCGCGCTTCGTCCAGTCGTTCCGCTTGCCCCCGCACGATCACGTAGAAGCGGCCGATGAAGGGCCACGCGCCGCCGTGCAGGTCTCCAAACTTGTCAGGTTTTCTTGATACGATAATATTCGCGCAACGGCGCTTGCCACCTCATGTAGCCGTCCTCGTACAATTTATGATAGATCGCGTGACGCGCTGCATCAGGCTCGATGGTTTCGCCGATGCGCGGCGACATTGCACGCACGGCGTCGTCGGCATTGGCAAACACGCCGCTGCCGATGCCCGCGATCATCGCCGCGCCGAGCAGTGCGGCTTCACTCACATCGGCAATGTGCAAGCGGCAACACGAGACGTCGGCTTTGATCTGCATCCACGCTCGCAGGCGTGTGCCGCCGCCGACCACGATCATCTCGTCAATCGCCGCACCGTTGATCGGCAGAGCAGCACGGCGCAATGATTCCATCTCATATGCCGTGCCTTCGAGCGCAGCCTTTAGCATGTCGGCGCGCGCGTGACTCGGATCGAGTCCGATGAACGCGCCGCGCACGCGAGCGCCGTTCGGCGGCGTGCCAGTGCCGGACAGATAGGGATAATACAAGATGCGCGTGGGTTCAGCGCGCGCTTGCTGCAACGACGCTTGCACGTCCTTATAGCTCAACGGCGGATCGCCGAGCAATGGTCGCAGCCACTCGATTGAGCCGCCCGACGACGAAAGTCCACCCATCCAGTAGTACGCATCGTTCACGACATGACAGCCAAACACGAGTCCTGAGCGAAATTCTTTTTCGCCAAGCGCAACCGACCTTAGCGTGCCGAACAACGCTTCTGCCGTGCCCATCGAATCGAAGATCACGCCCGGCGTGGTCGCGCCGATGGCGAGTGCGGCGCTGACATGATCGTGCCCCGCGACGAACACGGGCACACCTTCATACTTGCCCACCACGCGCGTGCTCGCCTGCACGACTGGAAAGATCGCGGGGTCGAATCCGAAGTGACGTATCCAGTCCACATCCCACACGCGCTGGTCAATGTGAAACGCTCCGGTGCGCGTGGCAAGTGAGTAGTCGGTTGCGGCGCAGCCGGTCAGCCGATACGCGACGTACTCCGCCGCGCCGAGCCAGAGCGCATCGTCAAAGTTCGCGCCGTGTTCGCGCAGCCACAACAATTTAGCGAGGCTGCATTTGAAATTGGGATGGATGCCCGCCTTGTAGAAGCGCGTGAGCGGGTCGTCCTGCGCGTAGATGAAGTCGGCTTGCGCACTCGCGCTGGTGTCGAACCAAGGAATGAAGGGTGAGCGCGGCTCGCCCGTGTTGCGATCAACCAACACGCCGCTCTCCGCCATGCTCGCGATGCCGATAGCAGCCAGTTGAGTGACTTTGATTTCTTGCAGAGCGTCGTTGATCGCCGTCACGACGCTCTGCCACAACTCTTGCGGCTCGAAGTAGAAGTCGCCGCGCAGTGATTGATGCGTGCGCGTCGGCTGCGTGGCGACGCGCACGACGACGCCGTTCGCCTCGAACAATCCCGCCTTGCAGTGGGTGGTGCCGACATCAACGCCGAGCAACAACATAATCTATGCCACCCGCGAAGGCGCGAAGCACGCCATGATATTTCAAGAAAACCACGCGCCCTTGGCGTCTTCGCGGGTCAATGTTTTTCGATACTGCGCCCACGTCTCTTGGATCAATGCATAATCCTCAGCGGTGAGCGGCTCGCATGTCGTGTCAATGTGCGTGGCGTAGTAAAGCGAGGGCACACCGAGCGTCGGCTGCGCAACCGTGTACGCGCGCCACGCGGACTTGTCGGTCATGGGCCAATCGTCGGTGTCAATCAGTGCGTCGGGGCACGCGGCACGCGCCACACGCGCGCGGTGCGTCATCGTCTGCACCACAGCGTGCCCCGTGTTGATATCGTTGAGGCGAATCATGTCGAGCACGTCGGCAAGATACGGATGCGGTGTGTGCGTCATCATCAACGCATCGGGTTTGGTTCGCTTCAGCTCGTCGTAGATGATCGCCAAGTATCGCTTCAGCAATTCAAGTCCCCAGTCGTCGCCGTGCAGCCTCAGACCTGGCCCGCTTGGAATGCGCGCGCTGAAATCTATTTTGAATCCGTCGGCATCGTAGCCCTCAGATGAGAGCATGTGGCGAATGGAAGCGCGCAGCCGCTTTTCGAGCATTGGATGCGTCGGGTCGAGCGCGATGGGCAAACCCGCCGCGTTGCAGATGCACTCGTCAGGCGGCAAGCCTTCGGGCGACCACGCTTTGATCCAGAGCAGCACGTGTCTGCCTTGGGCGTGCTGCGCATCCACGAAGCCGCGCAAGTCGTGCCACTTGTCCTCGTCGGAGCGGTTCGCGCCGTAAGTCGCTTGCCACTTATCGTCGAGCACGACGCTGCCGGGGTTTACGCCGTTCGCTGCGAGCGCGCTCAGGAACTGCTCGTATAAGTCCTGACGCGAGAAGTGATACGCAAACCGATGCTCAACTTTTTCGACGTAGCACTGTGCGCCCCAGCCGCACCAGATCGGCTCGCGCCACCAGAGCGGTTTGTCCAGACCTGATAGGCTGTGAAATCCATTCAGCTCTCGCACGCGCCGACAATGAGACTCCAGCACGTCGTATTCGCTCGCGCCGAACTCGAATGCGATGGCGGGCAGCGTGTACGAGCCGCTGACTTTGGTGTGACCGTCGTAAGCGAGCGAACAATAAAACCCGCGCCCACCATGATATTGAAAATCGCTGAAGCGATTTGCGCCGGGCTGCGCTTCCACGCCCATGCTCATCCAACCGCTCGCCGTTTCAAATGCGAAGCAGAACGGCGGCGGCGTGAAGAACCAACTCGCTTTGCCCGGCAGTGGCGCGCCCGTGAGGTCAATGACGGAGCCACTGGTCGGCGCGAAATAAATTTGCTCGTCGGCGTTGGGCTCTGGATTGAACGCACGCTTGAAGTGGTGGCCCGACCAGCACCAGCCGGAGCCCCAGCGCGTCTGCGCCGAGTAGTAGCCGCCGAAGTAGTTGGCGGTCGTGAGATAGCCTTCACCTTCGATTTCGATCTCATAAGCGAAACGATGCGGCGCGCAGCGAAAGCGATACGTTTTGCTCAACCACAGCGAACTGTCGGCGTGCAGCGCACACACAATTTCATTCGCGCCTTCACTGGCTTGCCATTCGCCGATGCGCGTCGTGTCGTCGAGTCCGTTGAGCGAGAATACGCTCGAGGCAATGAACAATTGCGCGATGCGTTCGCCGTTTGCGTCGTCCAAGTACACGTATGGGCGATCCGCGGCGAAGGTCAACGTGTATGCGTCGGAGCTGACGCGCAGCAACCCATCACTATTACTGATTTGCATTCACCGCCTCAAACGAGAGAAGCACGCCACGCGGGCGTGCTTCTGTTTCAGTTCTTATCACGGCCGAGGACGCAGAGAGCGTAAAGAATTTCTTGGTTCTCTGTGTCCTCTGCGGTTCAGCTGCTCAGTTCTACGTCGTCAATTCACGCGGGTTGATGCCGTGGTTGATCGCTTTACGTCGGCGCGCCCTCGTCGCCGAGTTGCCAGTAGCCGCCGTCGTCGAACACCGCGCCGAATACGTGTTCGGTGTTCTGCGCCATTGCGCTGGCGATGAGCGGTGCGCCGTCAACATTGCTGCGATCTTGCGCACGCCGATTCATCCAGCGGATCGTGTGCGCCTGAATCAAATCGTCCACGAGAGTCTTGGCGTCGTGCTCTGCAATGTCGAGCCGCTCGTGCAGCGCCTCGGCCATGCGCTTGCGACCTTCCTCCTGTCCGGCTTCCAATCGCGGGCCGAAGTGGTCGAGCAACGTCTGCGCGGCAGTTTGAAGACTTGTCTCTGCCATACATTCCTCCAAGTGAAGTGCTGAGTGCTGAGTGCAAAGTTCTGAGTGCTGAGTGCTGAATGGACTTACTCAGCACTCAGCACCCAGTATTCATTGCTTCGTTACCGTCCGCCCATGCCTGTCAGCGTGACGCCTTCGATGAAGAAGCGCTGGAATAAGATGAACACGATCACGACAGGCAGAATGATGACGAGGCTGGCCGCCATCAACTGGTTCCACGCGGGCGAGCCGCCGGCCGCGTGCTCGAATTGACGCAGCGCGATTTGCAGCGTGTACAAATTCTCGCTCTGCAAATACAGCAGGGGCCCGATGAAATCTTCCCAGGCGGCTTGAAACGTGAAGATCGCAATCGCGGCGAGCGCGGGTTTCGTCTGCGGCAAGACGATGCTCCACCACGTCCGCAGTTCGGACGCGCCGTCAATTTTCGCCGCCTCCGTTAACTCCAGTGGAATGCCGCGCATGAATTGGCGCATCAAGAAGATGAAGAATGCATCGCCCGTGAAGGCCGGAATCGTCAGTGGCAAGAACGTGTTGACCCAGCTCGACGAGCCTTGAAAACCGAACGCCGGCAGTTTCGAGAATAGGATGAATTGCGGAATCATCGTGACGACGCCGGGCAGCATCATCGTGGCTAAGACGAGCGCGAACACCGTGTCGCGTCCGCGCCAACGCAGCATCGCAAATGAGTAGGCGACGAGCGAGGTCGAGAGCACCTTGCCGACGACAGCCCAGAACGAAACGATGACCGTGTTCGTGAACCAGCGCGGCCAGTCGCCGTAACTAAACGCATCCGTAAAGTTTTCCCACGCGAGCACTTGCGGAATCCAATCGGTGCTAAACAGTTCGCGCGGCGTCTTGAGCGCCGTCGAAAGCATCCACAGGAACGGCACGACCCACATGACGCTCAAGGCGATGAGGATCAGCCACGCGAGCGCCTTCCAGAAATTGAATGGCACGCGCACGCGCGATTCGCTTTCCATCGTGCCGATGCGTCCGAGTTGATCAATCGCCGTTGCCATACGCGCTCCCTAGTCGTTGGTCTTTTGCCGTTGGTCCTTCGTCGCCAGTCACCAGTCTCTCAGCGTTTGCCGCTAACCACGGGCCACGATCAACCAACGAATATGGACTCACGACGAACCACTAACGTTCGCTCTCATAATAGACCCAGCGCCGCGCGAGCCATAGCTGGATGGCGGTGATAACGAGGATGATGATGAACAAGACCCATGCCATCGCCGCCGCGTAGCCCATCTGGAATCCGCCGGGACCCGATTTGCCGAACGCCCAGTTGTACAGATAGAGAACGTAGAAGAGCAAGGATTGGCCAGGTCCGCCATCGCGCACGTTCTGGCCAGGTCCGCTGGTCAAAATGTACGCGGTGGTGAAAATCTGAAACGCGCCGATGATGCCCGTGACAATCTGAAAGAAGATCGTCGGCGAGAGCATCGGCAGCGTGATGAAGCGCACGCGCGACCAACCCGTCGCGCCGTCAATCGAAGCGGCTTCGTAGAGCGAAGCGGGGATGCCCTTCAGTCCCGCGAGGAAAATGAGAATGCTGCCGCCGATCCACCACATGCCCATCACCACCAGACCCGGCTTCGTCCACGTTGAATTGCTAAACCATGCCGGACCCGCGATGCCGATCACTTGCAGGCCACGATTGAGCAAGCCGTCGGGCGCGAGAATCCATTGCCACAGGAACACCGCCGCGATCCCCGCCAACACGTTCGGCAGATAGAACAACACGCGGAACACGCGGTTGCCCGGCAAATCCATGTTGAGCAGCATCGCGATGGCAAGCGAGAACACGATCACGATGGGCGTCTTGACGACGACCATCCAGAGCGTGTTGCCGAGCGCAATGTAATAGCGCGGGTCGGCAAATAGCTCTTGATAATTTTGCAGCCCGATCCATTCGGGCGGGGTCGTGATGTTGTACTTGCTGAAACTGGCGTAGAGGGATAAGAGCATGGGGCCGAGCGTGAACACGATGAAGCCGATGATCCACGGCGCGGCGAACAGCCAGCCCATCAGATTTTCGCGCACGGCGGGGCGCAGCAGTGGTTTGTGGACGGCGCTGCGTTGTTGCGGGATGGCAACAGCCATAAGTCTCTCCACGAGACGGTGGACGGCAGACGGCAGACCGCAACAGCCGTCCACCGTCCGCCGTCTGCCGTCAGGCGTTGCTACTTCTTCTTCGCGATCTGCTCGTCAATCGCCTTCTGCGCTTCCGTCAATGCATCTTTGATGGGCTTCTGTCCTTTCAGCACTGGATCGAGGAACGTGTTGCTGAAAATCTTCTCGCCCCAGTTCGGATACTCTTTGATGAATGGTTCGACCTTGCTGAACTGCAGCGCACTGACGAACGATTGATACACCGGGTCGGCGACCAACGATGGGTCTTTGTTGGCTTGGATGTTGGGCGCGATGGCATTCGTATCGCGTGACCACGAGGCTTCACCATCTACGCTGGTGGCGCACTTGATGAACTCCCATGCCGCGTCCGGGTTCTTCGCGCCGCGCGGGACGGACAGCGAGAAGCCGCCGCTCCACGTGCCCTTCGACACGTTGTACGGCAGGTCGCTCACGCCGTAGTCGAGGCGGTCGTTCAAATCTTTGCCTTGGGCGTCCTTGGTCTTGATGCGCGGATCATAAAAGCGGATTTGCGAGACGTAGCCTTGAATGTCCGCGATCATCGCGACCTTGCCGGACATGAACGCATCGTTCGGCGGTGCGCCCAGCGTGCTGATGAACTTCTGCACGTTGTCCCAACCGCCGTAGCGATCGCTCCACTTCTTGATGAACTCGTACACCTCGACGGCTTTGGCTTGATCAACGGTGACCTTGCCGTTCTGCACCCAGGTCGCGCCGTCGGTGTACATCCACATGTCGGGCCCGATGTTGCCGACGCCGACGGGCAGGAACGCGATGCGCGCATACGAGCCGTCGGGATTCTTCTTGTCGAGCTTGTCCGCCATCGCGAACAAGTCGTCCCACTTCACGGGCGGCTTCTCAGGATCAAGGCCGACTTCGCGGAAGAGGTTCTTGTCCCAGTACAGCACGCGCACATCGGTCTCAAAGGGCATGCCGTAGGATTCGTTGTTGTACAGCGTCTGCTGCCACGTGAAGGGGAAGAACGCGCTGCCATCCACGCCGTCCTTCTGCACGCGCGCGGCGAGCGACTCGTAAACCTTGTCGGCGGCTGCCTGCGGCAGCGTGGGGCGGTCGGAGACGATCACATCCGGCATGCCAGAACCGGCCGCGACGGCGGCGGCGTTCGCGGTCCAGCCATCGCCGAACGGTTTGAACACGTCCGTCACTTTGACGTTCGGCAATTTCTGCTGGCAGATGCCGATCACGCGGCGGATCGAAGTGCGGCGCAGCTGCGAGCCCCAGTGATGCCAGAACTCGACGTTGCCCGAAACACTCGTATTGAGTTTGAAATTGCCGCTGGTTGCGGCTGGGGCCGTGGTCGCGGCCGCACTGGTTGTGGGTGCGGTCGTTGCGCCGCTCGGTGCGGTGGTGTTCGCGGCTGCCGTCGTCGCAGCGCGAGTGGCGGCTGACGTGGCAGCGCTGGTCGGTGCGCTCGTGTTCGCGGGTGCCGCCGTGGGGTTCGCGCCGCACGCGGCAATGAACAATGCGAGCACGAAGAGTAAGAAGGTCACTACAGATGATCGTTTCACCGTTACTCCTCCTTTGAGAAACTGAAATGATCGTTCACCTGATTTACCGAGGCAGTCATGCGTGTGCGGCATCACCCCTTTCGTGTGCTGTGGTTATCGCTCTGGTAAAGCGAGGCAACTGTGATGGCAAGCCTGTGTGCACGTGGGAAATAGATAACGAAATTAGACGCGCACCATCGGCTGCTCGCATTTTAGCATGGCTGAAGAGACGGAATCAAGGTCGGCAGCAAGTTTCTTGCCGAAGTATGGCAAGGCAGTCAGTCGCGCTGCAAGACGTAGAAACGATTCGCGCGCGCGCCGAACGGCGAGTCGAACGTGATCGCGCGCACGACGTGATAACTCGGCAGCGGCGTGAAGGCAAACAGGAATTCAGGATCAATCACATATGCCCACGGCGTGATCTGCATCGGCAGATGCTCGCGCTCGATGCGCTGGATGCTCTTGTCGTACAGCATCCAGCCATCCCACTCATAACCCGCATCGAGTTTTTCGAGCGGCACTCCCTCGCTCACGATTTGTTGCGCCACAGACCAGCGCGCATCCATCCAGCCCCAGTAGTCCTTCATCAACAGCAGAGCAAATAGCAACATCGCGGCGACGCCGACGAGCGCCACGCGCGGGGACAAGCGCATGTCGCGTGTGGCGTCGAGCAGAACAATGATCGCCAGTGGTATGAACGGCAGCAGAAAGCGTTCGTAAAATTCGCGGAACAACAGCGTCGGCAGCGCGAGCGCGAGCAGAGTCAAATAGACGAAACCCATTGCGGGCGAGTGCTTTGCCTGTATGATCAGCAGCCACAACAACCAGCAGCCCAGCGCAGAGGCGCTCACGGTCAATGCAATCCACAAACCGAGCGGCAAAATCTCCGCACGGAATGAGCCTTGCGCATACGCGAAGTAGCCCAGATACGGACGCAGCCCCGCGCGTGTGAATGCATCGGTCAGATACGGCAGCCACTCGCCGCGCAAGGCGAGCCGCGCAATCGTCGCCACATACGTCGTCGCAAGCACCGCGCCGACGATGAGACGTGTGCGCGTCGGTCGCTTGAGCGTGTGCACGAATGCAGGCAAGACCAGCAGTGCCAGCGGTGCGAGATAAAACGCAATGGTCGTGAGGTCTGCGGCGATGCGGCGCAGCACCGTCGCCGGCAGTTGCGGGTCGGCGATGAAGGCAAGCGTATCGCGCACGGTCATCTGCGAGTTAGCCCACGTCACACCGTTGCTGCTCGTGAGCCAGAGCAGATACGCGAGGGCGACCATGCACGGCAGCGCAATGCTCGCCGACGTAAGCGCGAGGCGCTTGGCGGGCGGTGCGTGCAGCGCAAAGGTGAGCGCCGCTGCGAACGCGACCACGATGCCGACCTGTCGTGTCAAGAACGCGAGCGCGACGCAAATGGACGCAGCGACGGCGAGCCGCGCGTCCATCGTGCGCAGCGCGCGCAGGTAAAAGTATGTCGCGCCGAGCAGGCAGCACAGCATCGGCACGTCGGTCATGAACGTGAAACTGAGAAAGACGAATAACGGAGCGACCAGCAATGTCAGCACGCCGAGCAGTCGGCGCGTGTGATCGAAGCCGAGTTCGCCGAGGATGGCGAAACAGATGAGCAGCGCATTCGCGCTCAACACGAGCGTCGAGATGCGCAGCACGTTGAACGAGAAGCCGAACAGCGCTGCAAACAGCGCGCCCCACAGCGCCGATGTAATCTCGCTCGCCTGCGCGATTTGCGAGCGCTCGAACGCACCCGTCCTGAGCAAAATCGAAACGGTGCGTGCGTAGTCCCAATCATCCTGCACGGGGAAATCGTGAAAGGGATTGACGACGACGACGAGTGCGGCGAACGCGAGCAGGATCAGCGCGGGGTAGATGAGACGCGCACCGACGCGACCCAAGTCAACGCTTTTTTGTAGCGCGCGCTTTGGAAGATACGCGATACTTGTTAGCAGCCCTCCTCTCCTGAATTCTTTTCGCTTGCGTGCGCTGCATCACGACGATATATTCCTTGGTCATGGTGTGGTCAACCGCGCCGATTGCGTTGGTCGGGCTGTTGCGCAACGGCATCCGCTTGTTGGGGATTGAGCGGTGAAATGTGTTGACGTGCTCGAAACCGCAATGCTCGAAGAAGTCGCGGACGGCCATGTCGGTCGGAAGCACAATTCTCCTACCTATCCGAGAAAAATCTGCTGGTTGTGCCAACTGAGTGCCTCATCTGAAGGCAAATACTGCATATCAACTACGGTTTTTATCTCGCGGTTCCGGTATTGCATCATTCGTCGAGTTGAATCGTCATCCATCCGCTGTAAGTATGATGCAGTCAATACGATACGGGTGCGTGCTGCAACGGAGATCAGCCCGACATCAAACGTCCAATGACATGTCCGACAGAGACAAATACCATTTCGGGGGTCATCACTGCCGTGCTGTCGCTTTGGAATAATATGTGCTCCTTGTGCCTCGAACGCGCCCGCGGGTGTTCTAAGCCGCAGTCCGCAAACTGAGCAGTAGTGATCATACTGTTGGGCCACGATACGACGAAAGGCTCTGTCTCGTACAAAGACGGTGTCAAGTAATTTGTGTAAATGGTCTTGAGTCAGTGCGTGCTGGTTAGGGTAACGAGACTCTGCCTTCGAACACAATGGCGAATTGCTGCAAGGCGCGGTGCCAGTCACGAATGGGCATCGTCCACTTCTGGCT
>JBBPZQ010000131.1:0-14386 GCA_038198935.1 Anaerolineae bacterium | reverse complement strand
TACATGCACAAACGCATCCACTCATCCTTGGGCTATCTGACGCCGGTCGAGTTCGAAAACCAGTGGCTCGCTCAACAAGCTGCTGACTGAACATTCATTTTCAAACGTCGATTTTGTCTCCAGTTTTTGGGGGTCATTACAATCGATAAATCGAGTCTTCAAGCATATGTCAAAGAGATGAAGAAACTCGGCAGTGACAAGTACAATCCACATCGAGACAATAGTTTATAAATTGAACAAAACGAACTATGCCACTCACCAAACTCAGTTGCCCATCCTACGCGGCAAACCTCGAAGTTCCTGATAACCTCAACTCTGTCCATTGCATGTAATGCGGTTCCAAGATTCTGCTCACGCACTCCGATGCCATACGCGATAATCAAGCCATACAGAAGTATATTGAGTTGTGCAAGGTCGCCGTCGAAGCGAAGAACCATTCTGAGGTGATCCAATTAGCGAACAAGATTCTGGAACTCGACCCGAAGAATGTTGATGCATGGATCGACAAAGCGACTTCGACCTTTGGACTGACGACGGGTGGGAACAATCGCTATGACGAGGCAATGCAGTATTTGGCGAAAGCCTCTCAGGTCGCGCCGAATGATGCGCGCATTCAACAGGCGCGCGTAAGTCTTACAGCGTCGCAGGCGTGGTGGTACACCGTATTAGGAAATGAAATTTGGGAACAAGCCATAAAGTGGTATCACATCAAACGCAATGCCTATCAGCAAATGGGTTCTTGGACAGCAGGCACGGATGCAAAAAAAGAAACCTCCGAAGATGCCGTCAAAGCCATAAATCACTACTTGCAAGCGTCACATTATGCACCCAATGATTTGACAATTCTCGAAAATATTCAGCACTGTGCTGAGTTCTACGATGTTGTTACGTGGACAGATGTTGTACGGCGTAAGATCAATCACTTGCAATGGCTACGTGCCAAAGCCGATTCTCAGAAGTATTTACCCGGTTGGAAAGTAGAATTAGCGCGCTTGCAAGATGAGCTGGCGCGCCTACAAGCCCAACGTGGATTCATGGTTGAGCGGCGCACAAAAGACACAGAGAACAAATCCGACAGGCGCAGGCAGAGATTGCCAGGCACGAATCCATCTTGGCTTACACTTGGGAACGATAGTTAGCAAGGCGCACAAGCCAGTCCCCACCTCCACTGGCAACACAATTTCCCCACCACATCTCGTATCGCTTCTCCAATAGAAGTATAATCCCTCCGCGAACCTCTTACTGTGCGACGTTGATGGAGGCACACAATGAACTGCTCACCGTGCCGCGCGTTGAATCCTGAATTCAATAAATTCTGTGGTGAGCAGATTGTGCAACTTTTTTTCTGTAAATTGATTTGGTATCTTGGAAGCATCTCTGAACCTTAAGAACTAGCCGGTTCGGTGTCGGGTTTCAAGTTGAGATAGCTGCGGCCCGTTTGCCAGGTTTCATCGCTCTCCATCAACAATGCACTGACCAGTCGCACACAAGCCAACTCACTGGGAAAGATGCTCACCACGCGCGTGCGCCGTTCGAGTTCACGATTGGTGCGCTCCAAAGCATTCACGGTTCGCAGCCGACGCTGATGAGAGGCTGGAAAGCCAAACACGCTGGAGCCTTCGGACAGATCGCTTTCCAACCAACGCGCGAGCTTGGGCGCGCACTTGGCATATTTCTGAATGGCACGCTGCAAATAACTGTCGGCGGTCGCGCGATCGGGTGCGTTGAAAATGGTGCGGATATCTGCCGCCACGCTGGCGCCCATCTCCTGACGTGGCACATGGGCCTGCGCGTTCTGCTGTAGATGGAACTGGCAGCGTTGCCACAGCACACCCCCGAACACCGCTATGTCCTGTGCGACACACGCCGCCTTATCAAACGACTTGGCCCGCAAACCTTGCCGCGTCGCCACGCGCGCCGCTCCATCGCTCCAACAGTCAGCGCGCACATGCAGTTGCTGGTCGGGGGGAAAGCGTCTGCTGCTCACCCTGTGGGCAGACGTAGTAGGCGCGACTTAAGCGCGTATCGCCTTCCAATCCATAAATCTGCCGAGTGCAATCGCCTTCAAATTCCATCGGCTGACCGTGCTGTGCGCAGGCGGGTGGCTCTAAGCGGATAGCCGCTGCTGCGCCTATTGATTAACCGTACCAGCCCTTCGCCGATCAATTCACCCGTAATCAGTGTACGACCCTGTATCCGAGCCAGCGTGATGCAAAAGGATCGGCGGCTGAGCGATTTTTCCTCGCATCAACTAATTTTTCAAAGCGACTCGACATTCGACGCTTGGCGAATGGTCACATGACGCTCTGGGACAACCGCAACTACTTGCTGCCGCAGTATTCGCGCGCCGTCGAGTATCAACTGGATGAGATCCAGAAAACGGCGACGCTGGTGTGGCAGTATCGCAACACGCCGGATAGTTACAGTCCCGCGATGGGCAACATGCAGCGACTCGCCAACGGAAACTCGATGACGGGATGGGGACTGCGCAGTTCCCCGACGCTAATCGAGGTGAAGCCCGACAACTCCAAAGCGTTCCAGTTGTCATTTGCCTCGCCGCTGATCACTTATCGTGCCTTTCGCTTTGCGTGGCAGGGTTACCCCGACACGAACCCGACGCTCGTGGCTCAGACGAATGGCGTCACGACCACACTGGCATACAGTTGGAACGGTGCCACGGAGATTGCCGCGTATCGCGTGTATGCGGACGCTACGCTCGTCCCTTCGCAGTTGATTGCAACGCAACCGAAGACCGCTTTCGAGGAGCACACGCTGCTGTTCAACGCGCAGCAATATTGCGTGGCGCGCATCATGCCGATTGACAAAGATGGCCGCGAGACGCGCTATTCGAATATCATTTCGCTCAATCCCAATGTCTGCAAAGGGTCGCGCACCTACCTGCCAGTTGTGGCGCACTGACGCTCTGTGTGCGGATAAGATTCGTAAGAGGGGCAACTATACGAGCAGTGTCGTTGGCGCGTCGGCCATAAAAAACACAAAGTACGCGCCGACCTGCGAGCGATGGAGCGGCTGTCGCCAATCAATGACCAACAACGCGAGTGCAGCGTTCGGTGCACGCTGACGCACAGACGACGATCATCACGAGCAACGCGACCATCACTGCGAATCACGGATGCTTATGCGTGCCGAGTCCGTATATCATCGTCCAACGGGAACTGCGTTTGGGATTTTTCGTCGGACGCATGAACGCAACTCTCGCATGTGCGCGTAATAATAGATGAGTGCACTCAAGAAGAATATTTTGATAAATACACAAAAGGAGATTTCATGCGTTTCTTACCTCACGCATTCACGGAGTGTTGGATTACATCGTCGGCATCGCCCTCATTCTCGCGCCAATGATCTTTGGCTTTGAGCAGGTTGGCGGCGCGGCGGTCTGGCTGCCGCGCGTGCTCGGCGTCGGCTTGATCGCCTATTCGCTAGTGACGCGCTACGAACTCGGCGTCGTCAAGCTGATCCCGATGAATATTCACTTGATGTTTGACTTCGTGGCTGTGCTGCTGTTGGCGGCGTCGCCGTGGCTGTTCGGTTTCGTCAACAATCCGCCGAACGTCTGGCTGCCGCACCTCGTCGTCGGTCTCGCGGTCATCGCTGTCGTGATCGTCTCGCAGACCGAGCCGCAAATGCAAATGCGCCCCAGCACGAGCTAGGGCGCACCTGACATACAATTCAATAATCACGGGCGGATGAACGCCGCCCGTGTTGCTTTTCATTCGGACACGCGCATGCGCGTCAGTTGCACATCTGCCGTCCACAGTTGCGGCGTATCGCCATCCCGCCCGAGATACACATTCTTCAGCCAGTTCGCATCGTCCATGTGCGGATAGTCACTGCGGTAATGCGCGCCGCGACTCTCGGTGCGCAGGAGTGAACTGCGCGCGATCAACTCGGATGCGCATAGCAAGTTCCGCATGTCGAGCGCCTGCTGCCACGCGAGATTAAATTTGCGCCCACCCTTCACGCGCACACGAGTTGCTCGGTCTTGTAAGACTTGCAACTCCTCAATCGCACGCTGTAAGCCTGCGCCATCGCGCACGATGCCGACGCGCTCCCACATCACATCACCCAACTCAGGCCGCAAGTCGAAGGGGCTGCTGACAATGTCGCCGGACAGAAAGTGGTCTGAGTCGTGTCGTACCTCCTGGATTTGTTGCGCGTTCGCATCAACGTGATCCACGCCGCGTACCCACTGTGACACGGCCTCGCCGACGCGCGCACCGAAGACGGTTGACTCCGCGACACCATTGCCGCCCAAGCGATTCGCGCCATGTACGCCGGCTGCATCCTCGCCAGCCGCGAACAGACCGACAAGATTCGTGAAGCCGTCGCGATTGATGCGCACGCCGCCCATGTTGAAGTGCGCCGTCGGCGACACCTCGACAGGCTCGCGCGCGAGATCAACGCCCAGCCGCAAACAGCGCTCCCTCATGCCCGCAAAATTTTCTTCGACAAACTTCGCACCGAGATGAGCGGCGTCGAGCCACACGCCGCCGTTCTTCGTTCCGCGTCCAGCCGCGATCTCCATATACCCCGCGCGCGAAACGCGGTCGCGCGTCGAGCGTTCCAATCGCTCTGAATCGTAACGCGCCATGTAGCGTTCGCCTTGTCCATTGAACAAGCGCGCACCCGCGCCGCGCAAACCCTCTTCGAGCAGGGCGCCGCTCAAGCGCGAGCCGGGCACGAGCAAGCCCGTCGGATGGAACTGCACCATCTCCATGTCCATCAGATGTGCGCCTGCGCGAAATGCCATCGCGACGCCGTCGCTCGTCTTTTCTTGCGCGCATGCCGCGAGCCGATACATGAGCGGCCCCGCGCCTGTCGCGAGCACAACAGCTCTGGCCTTGACCGCGATGTACTCGCCGCGTCGGATGTCGAGCAGCAGCGCGCCGACCACCCGCCCATCACGCGTGAGCAGTTCGAGTGCGCGCGTTTCTTCGAACACGCGAATCCTCGTGTGCAGAATTTGATCGCGCAGCCGCGCCATGATCTCAATGCCCGTCAGATCGCCGCGATGAATGGTGCGGTCGAACGTTTGCGCGGCGAATGCTTTTTGATGGATGCGTCCATCGGGCGCGCGATCAAACAGACAGCCGATTTTGTTTTCCAACTCGCGCACGATGCGCGGCGCATCGGCGACCAGCGTCCACGCGAGCTCTTGATCGTTGATGAACGCGCCGCCTCTGATCGTGTCCTCAAAATGCGCCTCAATCGAATCACTCGGATCGAGCACGACGTTGTAGCCGCCCTGCACCATGCGCGTGCAGCCGCTCTTGCCCAGCAATCCTTTCGACACGAGCGTGATATCGAGCGTGGGGTCGCGCCACCACGCGTGCAGCGCGCACATCAGTCCCGCGCCGCCGGTGCCGAGGATGAGGATGTCGGTCGTGAGGTGGTCAGTCATGGGTACGGAAACAAACCACAAAGATGCGACGAACGCGAAGATTCATTGTCCCCTTGTCTTCGTCGTGTCTTTTTGGTTCAGAAGATTGGTCATCATAAATCGTATCGCGATACGTTTTAGTCGCTCGATGCTGTGCGTCGGCGAGATGCCGCGCGGACAGACCTCGCGGCAGTTGCCGAGCGTGTGGCAGCGGAACGCGCCCGCTTCGCTTGCGACGATTCGCAGTCGTTCGTCGTGCGCGGCGTCGCGCGGGTCTGTGATCAGTTGCAGCGCGCGATGCAGTGCCATGGGACCGAGGTAGTTATGATTCAGTGTCACGAGCGAGCACGACGAGTAGCACGCGCCGCAGTCAATGCACTGCGGCTGGTGATCCATTGCACGCCACTCGCCGCTGTCTTGTGGAATCACGGCGAGGTCGTCGAGAGCCTGTCCTGAGCCTGTCGAAGGATCGGCGCGCGGAACGAAATGCGGGATGACGCGCTCATACGCGTCGAACAGCGGCGCGAGGTCAACGATCAGATCGCGGATGACCGGCAGATTGCGCAGCGGCTCGATGCGCACGTTTGGTCCGAGCGGCACAATCGAAGTGCTGCACGCCAGCCGCTCACGCCCATTCACGAGCAACGCGCATGAGCCGCACATGCCGACGCGGCACGAGAAGCGGAACGCAACATCGGACGCGGATGTGCACTGCAACGCGAGCAGCGCGTCGAGCACGCTTGCCTGCTCGCTCACATCCATCACGTGCGATTCATAGCGCGGCAGTTCGTCGTCGTCGGGTGTGAAGCGCTGCACGCGCAACTTGATCGTCGGCATGAGGCGATTGTATCAGCCACAAAGTTTGGTTGCAAACGATGCGCGGCGTATGCTACAATCGCGCCACTTGAATCAGATTTATGAGGTTGCGAGTTGACGCCATGCTGAACTATGCACATCCCGAAATCCTCGTCGAGACCGAATGGCTTGCCGCTCATCTGAACGATCCGCATGTTCGCGTGCTTGACGTGGACGGAACGCGGCAGTTCTATGACGAAGGTCACATTCCCGGCGCGCTGTTCTGGCACGCTTACGAAGACATCTTGAAGCCGGATTTGCGCGTGAACGACGATCCGCACGCGGCGCAGTCGTTGTTCAGTCGGTCGGGCATTGCCAACGAGACAACCGTCGTCGTGTACGGAAACTCATTGTCTGCACCCGCGCTCGCATTCTGGTATTTGAAATTATTTGGCCACGCCGACGTGCGCTTGCTCAACGGCTATCGCAAGAAGTGGCTCGCCGAAGGTCGCCCGCTCACGCCCGACGCTCCGGCCGTCGCGGCGACGACGTATCACGCGCAGCCGCCCGACGCGAGCATCCGTGCATTACGTGCGCAAGTCGAGGCGGCAGTCGGCAGCGATGATGCGGCGTTCGTGGATACGCGGCGCGGGCAAGAATACAGCGGCGAGTGGTTTGCGTCGAAACCGCCCGAAGGCGGCGAGCGGGCGGGCCACATTCCCGCTGCGAAGCACATCTATTTCGAACGCGTGCTGAACGACGACGGCACGTTCAAATCAGCCGATGAACTGCGCGCACTCTATGCTGGCGAAGGCGTCACGCCCGACAAGCAAGCAATCACCTATTGCACACTCGGCTGGCGCGCGGGGCACTCGTGGCTCGTGCTGAAATATTTGCTCGGCTATCATGACGTGCGCAACTATGATGGTTCTTGGAATGAGTGGGGACGCTTGCCAGACACACCCGTTGAGAAAAGCCGCGAGCCGTGAGCGGTGAACCGTAAAGTGTCATACTTCCGTTTAACCTTCACGGCAGTGCATCGGAGGACATGATGGGCGAAGATGCAATCAAACCTTCCGTCACGCAAACAGCGGGCATGGGTGAGACTGTGCTCTCCAAGTCGCAATCGCAGGGTAAGGATCCGGTGAGCGCCACGCTGCCATCGGAACCACTCATGCTCGTGGCGAACAAAACAGCGCGGCGCATCGCGCTCCAATCGCGCGATGGCGACGATCTGTTGATCATCGCGCCTTTCGGCAAACGCTCTGTCATGAAAGCGCTGCTCAAACGCTTTAACTATCAAGCGTGGGTCCTGCGCAATCTGATCGAGGTCACGCCAGTCTCCGACTCAGATGGCCCCGGTGACACCGTGATGGGCGCCGTCGGCTTCGTGATTATCTTGCTGTTGATCGGCGTGCCGCTCGGTGTCTTCGTGCCGAACTTGCGCCCAACCATCGAAAGCCTGCTCACGTGGGGCAATGTCTATTGGATTGCGCTCACGACCACCCTCAGCATCATTTTGCTGACCGCGCTGAAATGGTGGAGCAGCGTACAGCAATTCACTTCGCGCTCGCTCAGTTACCTCGTGCTGCTGCTGGTTGGCTTCGGTTTGCCGACACTGTATGCCAGCAGCATTAGCGATTACGTCTCCTTCCAGCGCGGTGTAAACTTCAGTCTCTACTCGTACATCGTGCTGTACATGCTCATCATCTTCATCGGCACAGCGTCGGTGCTGCCCGCGCTGTTGTACTTTTTGTTCGAGCGTCAAAAGGCGACCACGTTACGCGAAAATCTCTTGCGCGACGTCATTCGCCTCGATCCTAGCACCGAAACGCTCGACGACGCAGAGAGTATTTACGGCAGCTCGGTTGACGAAGCGTTCAGTTCGGCGACGCTCGGTCACTTTCTGCTCGGCAGTGGTCTGCCCATTCTGATCAGCACAATACTATTGACGCTCGGCTGGACGATTGCGCTGCTGCCGACCGGCACCGCGATGCTCACGCTAAATCAATCTGCCGACGATGTGATCCTGCGCTCGTTCTTTGCGCCGCGCGGTATCGCCATCGTGTTTGGATTTCTTGGTGCGTACTTCTTCTCACTGAACATGGTCTTCCGACGGTACGTGCGCTCTGATCTCGGACCCAAAGCGTACAGCCACATCACGATGCGCATCCTGCTGACGCTTGTGCTCGTGTGGGTCATCACGCTGCCGGCCTTCACCGGCAACGAGACGTTCAACGCCGCCGCGTTCGTGCTGGCGTTTGTGATCGGCATCTTTCCGGACACCGCGCTCGGCCTCATCAACGACTTCATGAAACAGAGACTTGGTGGTGCGATTCCGGCGCTGCAAGAAGAACATCCGCTCACCAAACTCGAAGGCGTCACGCTTTACGATCAGGCGCGCTTGTTGGAGGAAGGCGTCGAGAACGTCGAAAGCCTCGCGCACCATAATCTCGTCGAGTTGATGCTGCGCACGCGCATTCCCACGCCGCGACTGGTGGACTTCGTAGATCAAGCCATCTTGTACCTGCACTTGCGTGGCGCGAGCGCAGCGGCGACGGGCGCTACCGCGTCCGCGCTTGCAGTGCTGCGCGGCTATGGCATCCGCACCGCGACAGACTTTGAGCAAGCGCACGCGGCCGCGCAGGTGCGCCAGCAAGATACTGCATTGCTCGCGCTGCTCGACGAGCCTAACGCCAAATTCCAGCGGCTCACGGTAATCCTCGACACACTCGCAGACGATCAATGGATGTCGCACCTGCGCCACTGGCGTAAACTGAATCAAGCCACGAGCGACGTGTATACGCTCACGCAGTTCGACGACGCGCACGCACGCGCGGCGGTGTCAGCGGTGAACAGTGAACGGAGAGCGGTCAACGTCGAACGGTCACGCGCGAACGGTCAAAAGTCGGCTATAAACGGTGAGCCGTTAGTTGTGAACAGTCCATCAACAATCTAATGCAGCGAATAGGTATTTGGCAGGATGTTGTTCACTGTTCACGAGAAAACGAATCACGATGACAACTCACAATTTCACGCCAAGCCATTATCACATCACCATTGGCACGCACGAGCCGGTGCTGCGCATCGCCGACGGTGACACGGTTATCACCACGACGGTTGACGCCGAGGGCCAAAACGCGCGCATGGAGCATGTGACGCGCGGCGGCAACCCGCAGACGGGACCGTTCTACGTTGAAGGCGCGAGCGAGGGCGACACGCTCGTCGTGCAGCTCGATCGCATCACGCCGAATCGAGAGACTGGATTCACGGGTTGCGTCGTTGCCGCAAACGTCGTTGATCCATTCTACGTGCGTGAGTTGCCGCAGTCGCCGTCGGTGGACGGTGCGCAGTGGCGTATAGATCGCGAAGGATGGACGGCCACGCTCGTCTTGCCCGAAACGAAGTTGGGCGCATTCACGCTGCCACTCGATCCGATGGTCGGCTGCTTCGGCGTTGCACCCGCACGCGGCGAAGCGATCTCTACAGCCACGTCGGGCCAACACGGCGGCAACATGGACTATCGCGGCTTCCGCGCCGGGGTGACCGTCTTCTTGCCGGTGTTGGTCGAGGGCGCGCTGTTTCACATCGGCGACGTGCACGCGCTGCAAGGCGACGGCGAGATCGTCGGCACCGGCATCGAGACATCGGCGGACGTGCAGTTCACACTGCGATTGATCAAAGCGAAGAAAATCAATTGGCCGCGCGGCGAGAACGACGAATACATTTTCACCGTCGGCAACGCGCGCCCGCTCGATCAGTGCGTGCATCACGCGACGACGGAGATGCTGCGCTGGCTGCAAAGCGATTTCGGATTGGACGCGCTCGGCGCGAACATCCTCATGGGTCAATGCGTCGAGTATGATCTCGGCAACATCTTCGATCCTGCATACACGATGGTGTGCAAGGTACACAAACGATTCCTGCCGAGATGAGAAGCGGGGAGTTGGCAATTGATGCGTGGTCGCTGGCAGTGGTATCGCGGAACATTGGCGTGGCTTGTGCAGCGTGTGAGCGCGCTCGCGCTGTTCGTGCTGCTACCCATCAAAATTTACAGCGGCTACGGCGCAGTCGGCAAGGTGCCTTGGCTCGATGCCAACGAGAGTGCGTCGCTCCACGTCAACGCTGCGATTGATCTCTCACTGTTGTTTTGTTTATTGGTGCATGCGCTGTACGGACTGCGTGTGATGCTGATTGACGTGGGTTGGATTCGCGAGGAACGCTATTTCTGGCGCACGGCGGCACTGGCGATCGTCATCTTTGCGCTCGTGGTTTATTACTTGTACCTGCGTTAAAACTTCTTTTTGGCAAAGTGTAAGATTTAGATAAATTTTGCATAATATATACATAGAAAGGTGATTCACTGACCGCCTGACAGCCTCCAGGTGGATCATCTTTCAATGCAGGGGCGAGCCGCAATCCAACAATCATCAGACATGCGACTGCTCCTGTCATCAATGCCGCGAGACCCGACGAGTCCCCCAGACTTGTCGGGTCTTGTTTTTACCAGCGCTCCCAGTGCGTCAACTCGTCCACCGACTTGCGGCCGCCACGGCGCGGCGGCGCGGGCGTAGCTTGCTCGGCGGGATAACCGAACGACAGCGCAACCTTAAAATCAAATTCGTCGGGAATGCGCAGGATCGCCTTTGCGCGTGTCTCGTCGTAGATCGCGCCAATGCACGAGCCGACAGCGCGCTCCCATGCCGCCAGTTGCATGTACGCGGCGGCTTGACCAACGTCGAACGGGATAGACCAGCGTTCGGACATGGGTGGCGAGACAAGCGCCACTGCGAACGCTGCGCCCGCCAAATGCTTGGCGAACGGACCCGAATCCGCGAGACGTTGCAGCGTGTCGCGCTCGCGCACGACGATGAACTGCCACGGCTGTATGTTCTTAGAACTTTGCGCGCGCCGTCCCGCGTTCAAGATCGCGCGAATGACGCCTTCGCCGACAGGCTGCGGCGCGAAGTGCCGCGTCGAGCGTTTGGTGCGAATCGCGTCGGACACATTCATTGGTCACCTCTTCTGGTAAAAGACCTGACATTTTTTTGGAAACCTGTCGGGTCGTCCATGTTCTAAATAGAAAACACCAGAGTTGCGCTCTGGTGACTTGTTCTACACGGGTCACGCTCGTCGCGTGCGTCGGCGCGGCGTGCCGGTCACGCTGCGCACACCGCGTTTGACGCCACCCTCCACACGGCGCACGCCTAGCTTGACCCCATGCTCCGCACCGCGGGCATCACTTGCGACGGCGTGCTCGGCACCGCGCACATCACGAGCGGCGGTTGTCTCGGCGCGTCGTGTGCCGCGCACAGCCTTGTGCTCGGTGCGCTTTACGCTGCTCACCGCGCGTTTTTCGGTTTTGCGTACTGTGCTGCGTGTTGCCATCGTTCCCTCCATGAGATAGATTGAAACTCCGATCCCTTCTATAATAACATCATGGGTGGATGCTGACAATGAGTTCGTGCCAATGAAAATCCTCGCGTGTCTGTTCGTGTCGCTACTGTTGAATGCGTGTGCGCTGACCGCGTTGAGCGAACGGGCGCCGAGTGCCGCGCCCTCTCGCGGTTCGCTGACGGCCATCATTGACATCCATATCCGCGTCGCCGACTCGGACACTGACGAGCCAATGGAAGCCGACATTGTGTGGCTCGACAACGTGATCGCCTACCGACACGTCAGTGCATTCACTCTGATGATCCCCGGCGACTTTCCCGCGACTCAAGACGGGCACGAGATACGCATCCGAGCCGACGGCTACGAACTCTGGACGACGCACATCCGCTTGCGCACGCGCGTTGACCGCGCGCAGACTTTACCCGTGCACTTGCGTCGCATCCAACCGCACGCGCGCCTCACGCGCGAGTGAGCGTGACCTCGCCCGCGCGACACACGACCAGCGCGCCATCGCCTCGGCGCACCAGCAGCGCACCCGATTCATCCACGTTCTCGACAATGCCTTCTATTACATCGTCGCCCATCTGCACGCGCACCGATTTGCCTAGCGTCACGAGCCGCTCCGACCACGCTTGCGTAAAGCGCACACCGTCAAGTAGTTGCGCGTAATATTTATCCACTCTTTCGACAAAGACTTTCAACAATTCGTCCAGAGAAATCAGGTGGCCCGCTTCGGCGCGCAGACTCGTCGCGTGCGGCAATGATTCAGGCAGCGTGGCGTTCACGTTCACGCCAATGCCAATCAGGAGATAGTCGTCAACAATTTCGGACAGAATGCCGGCCACTTTGCGCTCGTGGATCAGCACGTCGTTGGGCCACTTGAGTTGCGCAGCCAACTGCGACGCGGCGCGGATGACATCACTCATCGCAAGCGCGGTCAGCATATTGTATTGCTGCGATTCGCTCGGCGGCAGCGTTGGGCGAATCACGATGGACACATACAAATTGCCGCGTGGCGAATGCCACGCACGCGCGAAACGTCCGCGTCCGCTCGTCTGTGTGGCGGCGACGATCAGCGCGCCGTCCGCGTCGCCTGCTTCGATCAGTCGTCGCGCTTCGTGCTGTGTAGAAGTCGTCGTGTCAACACGATAGAGCCGTGTGGCGACGTGCTGAGTGCGCCATGCGTGCGTGGTCACGCGCATCAACTTAGGCGCAAATGCAGCGCACGTCAAATCGGTCTTTTTTTCGGAAAACTTATTTCCTATTTGTCAGGCGGCACTGAATCTGTTACACTTGCGCCGAACTCACCAATCCTCTACGCGGACGGATGCTTTGAGACGCCTTTTATTGGCTATACTGCTGTGCCTGTGGCTGCTTGCCACGATTATATTCAGCGCACCCTCCGCAACCTTCGCGGGTCCGCTGCTGGTAGATAGCCCCACGCCTACACCGACCACCACGCCGCGCTTCACGCCGACTTCGACCGCCACGCCGACCAACGTACCGCTGCCCGGCAGCAACACCAACACCCCCAGCGCAACGCCCAGCGTGACGCCTTCGCGTACGTCCACACCGATTCCAAGCACAACCAACTCGCCCAGTCCATCGGCGACGTTCGCCCACGCAACGGCGACGGTCAGCAGCACGCCATCTGCAACGGCGACGAATCTAGCGACTGCAACCAGCACCGTCCCCATCGTGATTACCGTCATCTTGAGCGGCACGCCCGTCGTCGTTCAAGTCACCGCCACCAACACGGCAACGAACGTTCCTGCTGCGGCGACCGCCACGCGCACGCCTCGTCCACCGTCGAGTGGATCGTCGCTGCCCAGCGTCGGACTCGATTTCGATTGGGCATTGGGATTGGCGGCCGCGTTCGCTGTCGCGCTATTGTTCGTCGTCCGCTATCGGCGGCGCACACTGCCCAAAGAGTAGCACACTTTTCTCGTCGTGAACTCAAACCCGTTTTCTTGGAGAAGACGGGTTTTTGCATTTGACACCAGCAGCGCGCACGGCGAAAATCATTCCATCTGCTATGAACAGGACATGACGATGCAGCAATTGTGGACACCATGGCGCATGGAGTACATTTCAAGCGACAAGCCGAGCGGGTGCATTTTTTGCAGCGCGCGTGCGCGGAGCGACGACCACGAGGCGCTGATCGTGCAGCGCGGCGCACGCGCGTTCGTGATACTGAACAAGTATCCATACAACAACGGTCACCTGATGGTTGTGCCCAACGCGCACAGCGCGAACTTGTCTGAATTGAATACGGAGACGCAGACGGAACTCATGCAGCTGATCGCGCGCGCGATAGAGTGGCTGAAAATTGCATCGCAGCCGCAGGGCTTCAACGTCGGCATGAATCTCGGCAAGGCGGGCGGCGCGGGCGTGGAAGACCACCTGCACTTTCATGTCGTGCCGCGCTGGTCAGGCGACACTAATTACCTTAGTGTTCTCGGCGAGACGCGAACTATTCCGCAGATGATGGACGACACATGGACGCGGCTCCGCCAAGTGATCAAGCAAGAACAATCATCCTGACGAGGTAACGATGGATTACGGTGGCATCCTTAACCGCGCGTGGCAAATCACGTGGCGCTACAAAATTCTGTGGCTGTTCGGATTCTTTCTCGGCAGCGGCAGCGGTGGCTTTATTCCTTTTCACCAAAGTTGCTTAACAACTAAACCTGCTTGATGGAAGAATCCAAGCAGGAGATCGCGGCGATGGCGCAGTCGCGCAAAACCACGATCAACCATTTGACGCAGAGCGGCACGGTTATCAGGCGTGGC
>JBBPZQ010000130.1:0-9424 GCA_038198935.1 Anaerolineae bacterium | reverse complement strand
GTGCATGTGCGCCGATATCTGACGTCGCTGTCATCTCTCCAGCAACGGGTGCTGGACTTGCTCGGTCTCTCGCCGAGCCTGTATTCAAACCTGATCTTTGATTCCTCCTAACCGCTCTAAAAATGAGCGAACCTTAAGTTTGAAATTTGAAATCTAGAATTTAGAATTTAATGCTGTGCCATCCAGCGCGCGTGCCAACCATAGAGCGCAAGCACAAGCGTGAAGAAGAAGAGGTCGCGTGCATAGACATGCAAGCCGACGAGACCACGCTGTGCTGGAGCAAACGTATTCAGCCACGCGATGTCGAGCGAGATGAGGAACACGAACGCGGCGAGGATGATGAGACCGAGTCCGCCAGAGACGACCAGTACCTTGATCCATGAATCTTGCTTGACGACGTACAGCAGCGCACCATAGCGCACGTAAGTGACGAGGATGTGCAGCAGTCCCGCGCCTGCGAGCATGAAGACGTAGATGTTGTTGAGCAGCGTGTAACTCGCGTCGAGATTGAACGCGACGAGATAGAGACACAGGGCGAAATCAATCACACTCGCAATCACAATCAACAGCGCGCCTTTGCCCATCTGTGCGGTCAGTACGGGCAGCACAAGCGAGCCTTGCTGTTCGACGCCTTCTACGCTGAATGAACGTGCGGGCATGAACGATGCGAGGTATGCGATCAGTGTAATGATGAACACGAGCGCGATCACGATTGCCGCTTCGCCGTCGGCGCGCGCGCGCCACAGCGAATGCGCAAACCACGCGAGTTCTGCATACAGCAGCGCAAAGCCGAGCGAAGCGCCGACGACGAACGACTTGTGCTGCGACCACATGCCCTGCACCTGCGGCGCTGCCATCCGCAACTCCTGTGGTGATCTCGACCGCGCATCACTGTAGAATCAAACGCGGTGAGTGTCAACCATGTCGCCAGTTGAACGCACATAAGCGGATGGCGTTCATTCCATCCGCTTATGCTAACGCACCGCTTCGCTGTCGGTTTCTTAATCTGATGAACCAAATCTTATTCGTGATTCGTCCCGTCTGCTTTCACCGTCCCGCGCTCGGCGAATTCTTTGGCGCGCTGCTGGGCGTAGCTTGCCATTTCTGGCTCGATCAGCGTCGGCTCGCCGATGAGGCTGGCGCGCAAGCCGAGTTCGGCGGCTTCTTCCATCAGCACCAGCACGCGCACCGCGCTCATGATGTCGCGCTCGAACGAGAGCACGCCGTGATTCTGCAAGAGCACCGCGCGCGCACGGTCAGTGATGACGTCGGCGATGTTGCTGATAGATTCTTTCGAGCCACGCGGTCCATACTGGGCGACGGGAATCGGGTCGGTCAGATTGAAGCGCGCGAGGCCTTCGTACCAACATTCGATGGGGCGATTGGCGACGGCAAATGCGGTTGCCATCGGCGCGTGCGTGTGGATGACCGCGCCCATCTTGTCGTTCTTCTCATAGACCACCGCGTGCATGCCGACAATCTCCGCCGAGGTCGGGTCGAGTTGTCCGTCAAGCACATTGCCGTCGAAGGTGACGACGGGCAGCATTTCGCTCGTGAGCGTGTCGAGGTTCGAGACGGACGTGAGCACGAGCGAGTCGGTGCCGGGGATACGCACGCTCATGTTGCCGTGCCCTGAGCGGGAGATCGCGCCCGCCTTGAGAATCGCCTTTGCCGCATTCAGCATTTGCGCGCGCAGTTCGCTAACTTCCGCCACTTTGCTCGTCATGGGTTTTCTCCTCGCTTGAGTGTGAGTCTATTATCTCACGCCACGACGCAAAGGCGCAAAGAAATTTTCGTGCGTCTGATTGATCGTAGAGGCGCAAAGAACGCAGAGCAATTCATTCATATTCTCCGCGATCTTTGCGCCCCTGTGCAAAAATTTTGGAACTACTTCATCGCAATCTGCAACAACGGCTCGTGCGAGGGCTCATTGCCCGTCTGCCGTGTGCCATCTGCCGTCCGCACTTGCGCGAGCAAGTCGTACTCCATTGCGCCCGTCACCTCGACCTGCACCATCGCGCCGACGCGCAGCTCGCGCTGCACGATGACCATGCCGTCCACTTCGGGCGCATCGCGATACGAGCGGCCGATGCTGATGCCGTCGCCGACGCCTTCGATCAGCACGTCGAGTTGCGAACCGACGAATGCGCGATTCTTGGCGAGCGAGATCGCACGCTGGTGTTCCATCACGCACGCGTAGCGTTCGTCTTTCAGTTCTTGTAATAACTGATTGGGCTGCTCGGCGGAGAGCGTGCCCGGTTCGGGC
Source organism: Anaerolineae bacterium (assembly GCA_038198935.1). Taxonomy (GTDB): domain Bacteria; phylum Chloroflexota; class Anaerolineae; order JACRMK01; family JACRMK01; genus JBBPZQ01. The sequence goes on along the minus strand of JBBPZQ010000130.1, from coordinate 7,158 downwards.
GAGAACGTGAACGCGCCGACGCGATCCAACTGCGCGAATGTGAGGAAGTCGAGCAACTCTTGAAATTCGCTTTCTGTTTCGCCGGGATAGCCGACGATAAACGTCGAGCGGATGGCGATGTCGGGCATCGCACTGCGCAGGTTCTCGATCATGCGGCGCGCAAGGTCGGGCGACGGTCGCCTCATGCGGCGCAGCACACCCGCCGCACCGTGCTGCATCGGCACGTCAATATAATGAACGACTTGCGGATGACGCGCCATTGTCTCTGCCAGTTGCGGCGAGACGTGGCCAGGGTACGCATACATCAAACGCAGCCATTCGAGTGTGGGCGTCGCGTCGAGCAGCGCGTCCATCAATTCGGGCAGCGCATCCTTTGCGCCCCAATCACGACCGTACGCCGTGCTGTCCTGCGCGACCAGCACGATCTCTTTCACGCCGCGCGCCACGAGGTCTTGCGCTTCGGCGATGACTTGTGCCGCTGGCTTGCTCTTCTGCAACCCTTTGAACGACGGAATCGTGCAGAACGAGCACGGCGCAGAGCAGCCGTCGGCAATTTTGATATACGCCGATGGATTCTTGGAATGGATGTTGCGATTGACAGTGGCAATCAGTGAATCGTCGTCGTCGTGCGCCGAACCGCGATGTCTGTCCAGCTCCAACTCGCCCAGTCGCACACGGTCTTGCGCATTGACGCGCCGACCTTGCAGCGTCTTGGCGAAGCGTGCGATGTGCGTCCATTGCTTGGTGCCGATGATGCCGTCAATGCCCGGTACATCTTGCATCACTTGCGCGCCATAACGCTGCGGCAGACAACCCGCCGCGACGAGAATTTGGCCCGGCGCTTTCAGGACGGCGAGTTCGCGCAGCGCATTCTCCGATTCGTCGCGCGCGACTTGCAGGAAGCCGCACGTGTTCACGATCAGCACGTCGGCTTTCGCGGGATCGTCGGTCGCACGATAGCCGCTCTGTTTCATCAGCGACGATATGCCTTCCGAGTCGGCGACGTTTTTCGGACAGCCCAGTGTCAACAAATAGAATTTCATTCAGCAAGCCTTAAAAAATAAACTTCCAACTTCCGAATTCTAACTTTCAATTCTAATGCAATCCGCGAATAACACGAATCGGCGCGCAAATGGCGCAGCGTTCATGTCATGGCGTGCGCACCGCGTAATGACGATAGGTTCGCGGATCGAAACAATTGCGTCTTGGACTTTAGGATGTAGGACTTGGGGTCAGGGTTTGCGTGCCGGCGCGACAATCGGACCGGGGTTGTTGGTCCAAGTCGGCGGGGTGATGCCGACGGTGCCGTTCTCGGTGAGCTGCCACTGGCGCTCTACGACTTCGCCGTTGCCGCCGAGTGCGCCCTCACTCTGATCATTCACGGTGATCTTCAAGCCGCCCGCGTTGCCGGCGCGCATGGTGATGCGGCTCTTCGCGCTGAACGTCTTACTCGTGCCCGCTTCGAGGATGCCTTCGTAGGCTTCCGCGCCATCCACCTCGACGCGCATCCAACTGCGCGTAACCAGATCAATTTTCACATCGAGACTGACTGCGCGCGGCAGCGGCGTGGCAGTCGGCGGCGGACGGGTCGGCGCAGGTGTGCGCGTGAGCGGCGCGACAATCGTCGGGTTGAGCGCGAACGAAAGTGTCGGCGTCGGGTCAATCTGTGCCGCGCTGATGGAGCGCACTTCGGATATGTTCTTCATCAACAGCGAACCGCCCCAACCCGCGCCGAACAGCAGCGACAGCACGAATGCGGCACTCAACAGCATATTCACGTTGAGGCGGTAGCGCCTCATGCCTTGCCATACCTTATGCGATGCAAGCCAATCTTTCGGGAGCGCGACGCGCGGCATTTCGATTTGCGGGATACTCACGTGCGGCGCTGCAACTTTTGGCAAACGGAAATTGGGCAGCCCCAGTGGAATGGTGATGGAGATGGTGATGCTCTTTGGCTTACCGTCGCAAGCCTCGTTGCGTTTGGCAAGCACCACTGCGAGGTTCGGTTCTTGTTGCGGCTCCCGATGCTGCGGCAGATGCTGCGGCGGAACAACGGGCACGATGGCCCGCATCGGCAGCACACTGGCAGCGTGTCCATCCGGCACGCAGACTTCGTACAGCGCGAGCAGTTCCGCCGCATCGAGCGCGAGCGGCTTCGACAACGTGCGCAGCAAGCCGCGCACATAGACCGGCGCGGGCAGATTGTCGAAGTCTTCGGCTTCAAGCGCGACGAGCACGTTCGCGCGAATCTTGGTCGCGTTAAAGATTTCTTGCGGCGATAGCCCCTTTGCCTCGCGCGCTTCCCGTAATAGGTTGCCTAACTGTGCCACGCACAGGACTATACAACTCTGACGCCGATTGGTCAAGTGTCCCACCGCAAGGAGCGAATAACTTAGTGCGTGCTTGTTAATATGAGTTAATAGGCTGGTTGGGTGGTTGGTTAACACACGATAACAAACTAACAAACTATCCAACCAACTCACTACCCAGCCCGCCTATTTGTCGCACCAATGACGTATGCTATAATTCCGCCCATGCAGAACACCAGCCTTGCTTCACACTCAGGGCACAACCCAGATCGGGATTCGCATTCTGGTACTGTGCCGTTCGCCGCTCCAGCGAACGGCGCGGCTCGCCGCAAATCCGCAGCGCCTAAGCGCGCAACGTTTATCTGGCGCCTGCTCGGCGGCTTCATCTTTATGCTATTCATCGTCGGCTCACTGTTCGCGGGTTACCTGTTCTATGTGACGACGCGCACGTTCGTCTCAGCGCTCCCGATGCAAAGCGTGAGCAATCTGCCGCCGATCGGCCGCGCGCAAGACTCGTCGTCGAACGGCGGTCCGTCCGCGCCCGCTTCGGCGGTTGATCCACAGCAGCCGAAGATCGAATATCAGCGGCAAGAGCGCATCAACTTTTTACTGATGGGCATTGACCTGCGTCCGGGCGAACGCGGCGCGGCGCGCACCGACACGATGATCGTCGTCACGATTGATCCGGTCAGCAAGAACGTTGGCATGTTGTCGTTCCCGCGCGACTTGTGGGTGACAGTTCCCGGCTACGGCGAGAACCGCATCAACACGGCGTATTTCACCGGCGAGGCGGACAAGTATCCGGGCGGCGGGCCCGCGCTGGCGGAACGCACCATTCAATACAACTTCGGCATCCCGATCAACTATTACGTCGTCATCAACTTCGTCGGCTTCCGCAAAATGGTGGACACGCTCGGCGGCTTGACTATTGACGTGCCGCAGGAAATTTACGATTCAGCATTTCCTGACGACACGTATGGCTATCGCACGCTCTATATCAAAGCGGGCGTGCAGCACATGAGCGGCGACCTCGCATTGGCGTATGCGCGCACGCGCCATCAAGACACCGACTTCGGGCGCATGAAGCGACAGCAGCAGGTGCTGATGGCGATCAAGCAGCAGGCGCTCACGGCGAGCACCGTCACCAAGATTCCCGCACTGTGGGCTGGGCGCGAAGATATGGTGTCCACCGATCTCACGCTCGACAAGATCGCGCAGTTCGCGCAGTTGGCGAAAGACATCAAGAGCGACAACATCACTTCGCGCGTGATTGACGAGAGCATGGCGCTTGGCATCACGACGCCGCAAGGTGCCATGGTGTTGTGGCCCGACCGCGACAAGATTCGCGCCGTGATCGCCGAGTTGTTCAAGGAGCCCGAAGCGGTCGCCGTCGAAGTGAAGCCGCAGCAGCCGTCCGAGCAGATTCAGAAATTGGCGAGCGAAGCCGCGAAGATCGAAATCTCGAATGGCACGCCGTCCGACGGATTGGCCACACGCGTAGCGGACTGGCTCAAATCGCAAGGCTTCAACGTCGTGCTGGTTGACAACGCCGACCGCAAAGACTACGCTAATACGGTGGTAGTCGAGTCGAGCACCAAGTCCTATACCAAAGATCGTCTGCTCAACATCTTTCACGTCGCCGCCGACAAGGTGCGCAAGAGTCCGAACAGCAAGAGCGAGATAGACCTGCGCATCATCATCGGCAAAGACTTCAACGAAAAAGAAATACCAGATAGTCGCTGAACTTCGGCGACGGAATTCGTGATCTGGAAAGGTGTGACGGCTCGTGTCACACCTTTTTTTAGTGTCCAAGTGCTGAGTGCTGAGTTCTGAGTGACTAGGTGATAACTCAGCACTCAACACTTGGCATTCAGGACTCAGGACTGTCATGCACCCCAAATCCATTCGCACGCTCGAATTTCCAAAAATTTTGGCGCGCCTCGCAGAGCACACGACCTTCTCTGCAGGACGTGAATTGGCAGAGGCGCTGTTGCCGAGCAGCGACCCCGTCGTCGTGAAGCGCGCATTGCAAGAGACGCGCGAGGCACTGCACTTGCTCGACGTGCGCGCGAGCGTTTCGCTGGGCGGCGCGCACGACGTGCGTCCGCAGGTGGAACACGCGCGCATCGGCGCGACGTTACAGCCGCAGGACCTGCTCGACATCCGCGACACGCTTACTCGCTCGCGCGCCGTGCGGCGCACGCTGCTGCGACTGGCACACGACGTGCCGCGCCTCGCCGAGATCGCATCGCGCCTGATGGACGAGTCGCACGCCGCCGACGAAATCTCGCGCTGCGTCAATGATCGCGGCGAAGTGGTAGACTCCGCATCGCCCGTGTTGCAGCGCATCCGCCGCGAACTGAACGTAGCGCGCTCGCGCTTGATGGAACGCTTGCAGAAAATGATCGGCTCGACAGAGGTCGGCAAATATTTGCAAGAGCCGATCATCACGCAGCGCAGCGGCCGCTACGTCATTCCCGTCAAAGCCGACTTCAAAGGACGGATGCAGGGCATCGTACACGATCAATCGGCGAGTGGCGCGACGCTGTTCATCGAACCGCTCGCCACCGTCGAGTTGAACAACTCGCTGCGCGAACTCGAACTGCAAGAACAAGAAGAAGTCGAGCGCATCCTAATCGAACTGACCGCAAACGTCGCCGCCGAAGACGAGCGCATCACGTGGGCAGTCGAGTCGCTGGCCGACCTCGACCTCGCATTTGCAAAGGCGAAATATGCAGAGGCATTGCGGGCGCGCGAGCCGCACATTCAGACGGCGGAGGGTGGACGGCAGACCGCATCCCCGCCGTCCACCGCAGGCGTCTCATCAACGCCCGCACCAGCACTGCCCAGTGCAGGTGTCCATCGTCCGCCGTCGTTGAATCTGATCAACGCCCGCCATCCATTGCTCAATCAAGAAACCGTCGTGCCGATTTCATTGTCGCTTGGCGACGGTGCGCGCATTCTGGTCATCACCGGACCGAACACCGGCGGCAAGACCGTTACGCTCAAGACCGTCGGCTTGTTGGCGCTGATGGCGCAGGCGGGTTTGTTCGTGCCGGCGAGCGACGGCACAACGCTGCCCATCTTCAACGATGTGTTCGCAGACATCGGCGACGAGCAATCCATCGAGCAAAGTTTGTCCACGTTCTCATCGCACATGCGCAACGTGATCGAGTTTTTGCGCGCGATTACCCCCACCCCGCCCCCCCCCCCTTCGCAGCGGACACGAACAGGAGATGGCGGGGGTGGGGGTTTCCTCGTGTTGATGGACGAACTCGGCGCGGGCACCGATCCCGTCGAGGGTTCGGCGCTCGCGCAAGCCATCCTCGAACATCTGCGCGAGCGCGGCATCATGGCGCTAGTCGCCACGCACTACACCGAGTTGAAATTGTATGCGCACTCGACGCCCGGCGTGCAGAACGCCTCGGTTGAGTTCGATCTCGAAACGTTGATGCCGACGTATCATCTGACCGTCGGCTTGCCCGGCCGCTCGAACGCGCTGGCGATTGCGTCGCGCTTGGGACTCGAATCGCAGATCGTGGACGCGGCGCGCGCGCGCATCTCCGGCGAGCATCTGCACGCCGACGAGCTGCTGGCTGACTTGAAAGACGCGCGGCAGTCTGCCGAAGCCAATGAGGTGGCAACGTTGCAAGCGCGCGGCGAAGTAGAGCGCATGGAGCGTGAGTTGCGCAATCGCTTCAATCGTGTCGAAGAGGAGCGCGCGAAGATTCTGAACGATGCGCGCCGCAGCGCCGAGCAGGAGATCGAGCAGGTGCGCGCCGAGTTGAACGAAACGCGCAAGCGACTGCAAGCCGCCGCGCGCGACGCCGAACTCGCCGAGGAGCGCGCGCGCTTGGATCAACTGAAAGCGCGCGTTGAACCGATCGAGACAATCCGTCGCAGCATCTCAACTACTGCACAAGAACCGTTGGGCATTGGCGACCGCGTGTGGATTCCAACGCTCAATCAGCGCGGCGAAGTCGTGAGCGCCGATGGCGAGCAAGTGGAAGTACAAGTCGGCAACGTGCGGATGCGAATGCGCGCCGTGCAAGTCGAGAGGGTTGGCGGCAAACTGGTATCGCCCGTTCAAGCATCCAACGTGCGCGTGACGAGCACTGGCGCTGAGGTGCCGGCCGAAATTCACTTGCGCGGCATGAACGCGGACGATGCGACCATCACGCTCGAAAAATATCTGGACGATGCGTACATTGCAGGCTTGCCGCACGTGCGGGTCGTGCACGGCAAGGGCACGGGCACGCTGCGCCGCGCCGTGCGCGAGTACTTGCAGCAGCACCCGCTCGTCGCCAACTTCCGCGCGGGTGACCGCTACGAAGGCGAAGAAGGCGTGACGATGGTGGAGTTGGTAAGCCGGTAGCAGATAGCGGATGGCTGATGGTCAAGACCTGGCAGGATTCAGAAAACTGTCAGGTCTGTCTTTTTGAAAGCGTGCTGGCGCTATAATCGCGCTCGCGTAGAGACGTTGCAATGCAACGTCTCTACGAACTGCTGCCCTGTTGGAGATCAAGTATATCGAGTCTGACATCTGCCGTAAAAAAACTGCCGACATCGTGGTATATCGGAAGCCAGGCTTGCGCCGTTGTCTTCGAGAACCTTTGCAACTTCGACATGATTGCGAGAACGATCATCCCAACCCAAGCGAATCTTGCCTGTGACAGGCACGCGCAGTTCGCGCGAGAGCCGCCCGAACACGCGCGCAATCTTGTCGGGTTGACGCAACATGCCGGAGCCTGCGCCGCGCTCGGCGATGTCCTTGACGTAGCAGCCCATGTTGAGGTCAATGATATCGGGCGCGAGTTCCTGCAAGCGCACGGCGGTGGCGATTAGGCGC
>JBBPZQ010000129.1:0-23209 GCA_038198935.1 Anaerolineae bacterium | reverse complement strand
GCACGGGTATGACGGACGGAACTCGTTTTCTTTGGTTGTTCAGGTGCAGCATCTAATGGGGCCATGCTTCTCTGATACATCAGCATGGCGCGAATCACAAACTTGACAGTTTGACCGTTACCTTAACTTGTGACCAATGACCTTACGCATTGTCATTTCGAGGAGCGTTGTTTGCGACGAGAAATCTCTGATTAGCAGCGTAGAGATTCCACGCTCCGCTCGGAATGACAGCCTGCTGCGTAAGGTGAGTTAAATATCCATCGGTTCAGATACCACGTAGGTCATCGCGCCACCTTCAAGGCGTGTCATTGTCGGACGCAGCAACATCAGCGCGGTTTGCGGAAATGGCGCACGGAACTCCTCGATGGTTTCAAACGTCACAGGGTCAACCAGTGTGCCCAGCAATGTCCCCTGCTCGACCAGTGTGCCAATGCGCGTGTGGTCAACGGCGGGTTGCAAAATGCCGCCGCGCGACGGACGCAAGACGACGGTCGGCTTTAGTGGAATCGCCACACCCGCAGGCGGAGTCGTCGGGTCGGGCCGGAGGACGCCGCACACGCTCAACGCGCGGCGCAAGCCGGTTGCAATGTGCTGCGCCCATTTCGCTTCATCAGGACTGCGCCCGCCCATCTCCACGCTTGCAATCTTTGCGCCGAGGCCGCGCGCGTGACCGCCGATGCCCATGCCGCGCATCGTTGCGGCGCGCGTTGCCATATCCACGACGAACGGCGCGTCGAACGCATCAGCCAGTTCAGGCGCGTCGGCGTTGCGGAACACGAACGCATTCACGCACCAACTGCCGCCGCCGTGCAGGTCAATCAGCACGTCCGCGCCCTGCACCGCGCGCTCTGCCAGGATTGCCGCGAGGCGCTCGCTGTGCGAACCGTTGGGGTTGCCGGGGAAGACGCGATTGAGGTCGAGCACGTCGAGCGGCGCGCAGCGCGCATCGGCTTCCATCGCCAGCGGGTTGGTGACGGGCACGACCCGCAGTGTGCCAATCAAATCGGCGAGCGCAACCTGTTCCAGCAATTTGTGAATCGCCCACGCGCCCCACGGGCCCTCGTCGCCGTGAATGCCAGCTGTGACCAACGCGGTCGGCTTGCCGCTGCCCACGCTGCCGATGCGGATGTTGAGCGCGCCCGCCGCCGCGCCCACGCCGAGCGGTACATCGGTCCATTGCATACTTGAGCGTAATGTTTGAGATGACATGGTTTAGTGTCTCGTCTGGTCTTCTAACGGCAGGTTCACCCAGCGGCGCTCACGGTGCGATTGCTCGACCGCGTTGATAATTTCCTGCACTTTCGCGCTCTGCGCGAAGTTGCCCTGATTCGTCTCGCCGCCATCCACAATCTCCTGCATGAAGTTGTGGACGAGGTTCGCGTAGAACAGCGAGGGCCATGGCTCGCCCTTCTGATAGCCCGGCGGGAAGAAGCGCGCGGGAATTTCCATCGGCACGAATTCCACCGCGTCGGGCTTCGCGCCGCGCAAGGTCTGACACTCGCCGAACTCTTCGACCAGCCGCGCGATGAGCGCGCCGTGCGAACCATAGATGCGCGCTTCGATGCCGGGATAATTACCCACTGTGACGAAACTGGATTGCAGCGAATACAACGCGCCGTTCGCGCACTCGCCGATGAAGATGTCGGCGTCGTCAATATTGATGCGTTCGCGCTCCGTGTCGAGATTGGTGCGGCGCCGATAGGGAATCATGTTGGCGAGGATGCCGACCACCTGCATCAGGTCGCTGCCCGTGCAGGTTAAGCCAATGTCAATTGTCGGCGCGCCGTAGCCTTCCAGCGACGAGACCTCGATGGCTTCGCGGCGCGGGTCGGCGCCGCGCAACGGCTCGCCCACCGGGCGCGTGCGATGAATGCGCTTGTCCATCGGGTTGTCGGGGTTGAGCCATTGCGAGTTCTGCTCATAGCCATTAAAGATAAACGGCTGACCGATGAAGCCTTCGCGGATTAACTCGTACATATACTGCACCGCGGGCGCATAGCGGAAGGTCAAGCCCACTTTTGTTTTGAGATTTTTGGATAGCGCCAGCTGATGCGCCTTCCACACGTCGCGATAATCGTGGCAGACGGGTTTCTCGACCAGCACGTGCTTGCCCGCCTCCAGCGCCTCAAATACCAACGGCTGATGATCGCTGCGCGTGACCACATCCACCACGTCAATGTCTGAGCGCGACAAAATTTTTTGGTAATCGGTGACCACCTCGGGAATGTTGAACTTGGCGGCGGCGGCATCGGCGAGGTCTCGATGCAAGTCACAGATCATCACGACCTCGCTCAAGGGCGAGCGCGTGAAGCCCGGCAGATGCGCCGCCTGACACCAGCGCCCCGCGCCAATCACCCCTACCCGCAGTTTCTCTTTCATGACGAATCTCCTTAAAGGGCAAACACAAAGGGTTGCCCCTACGTTAATGGCAAATCCACCCAGCGTCGCTCGCGGTGCGAACGGGTGACGGCATTGATGATTTCCTGCACGCGCGCGCTCTGCGCGAAGTTCCCTTGATTCTCCTCGCCCCCTCTCGTCAACTCCTGCATGAAGTTGTGAATCAGGTTGGAGTAGAACAACGAGGGCCACGGCTCGCCCTTGCGATAGCCGGGTGGGAAGAAGCGCGCGGGAATTTCCATCGACACAAATTCAACTGCGTCGGGCTTCGCGCCGCGCATCGTTTGGCACTCGCCAAACTCTTCGACCAGCCGCACCATCAGCGCGCCGTTCGAGCCGTAGATACGCGCCTCGATGCCGGGATAATTGCCAACCGTGACGTATGACGACTGCAACGAGAACAGCGCGCCGTTCGCGCATTCGCCGATGAAGATATCGCCATCATCGACGTTGATGCGCTCGCGCTCGCTGGAGAGATTGGTGCGGCGGCGGTAGGGGATGAGATTGGCGAGGATACCAACCACCTGCGTCAAGTCGCTGCCCGTGCACAGCAAGCCGATGTCAATCGTCGGCGCGCCGTAGCCTTCCAGCGATAACACCTGGATCGCTTCGCGCCGCGTATCGTATCCTTTAATCTCGCTCGCCTCACCTTTGCGCTGGTGAATCCGTTTGTCCATTGGGGTGTCGGGGTTAATCCATTGCGAGTTCTGCTCGTAGCCGTTGTAAATAAACGGCTGGCCGATGAAGCCCTCGCGGATTAATTCCGCCATGTACTGAACGGCGGGCGCATAGCGAAACGTCAAGCCCACTTTCGTCTTGAGATTTTTGGATTGCGCCAAACGATGCGCGCGCCACACGTCGCGGTAATCGTGGCAGACCGGCTTCTCGACCAGCACATGCTTGCCCGCTTCGAGCGCGGCAAAGGTCAGCGGCTCGTGATTGTCGCCACTCGTCACAATATCAATCACGTCAATGTCGCTGCGCGACAACAACTTTTCAAAGTCAGTCTCAATTTCGCGCACGCCAAATTCTTTGGCGCGCGCCTCTGCCTTGTCGCGCTCAATGTCGCAGATGACGGCGAGGTCGCACAACGGTGAACGCTTCCAGCAGGGATGTGCGCGAAGCCCGCCCAGCGTCCCGCGCCAATCACGCCGATACGAAGTTTGTCGGTCATGCTAATAGCTCCTTGTGGAATGAAAGCCAAGTTGCTTTCAACTCTGCGCGATGCGCTCCGGCCGTCCACCATTGCGCGCCGAGCGGTAGAGCGCCTCGATGACGCGCATGTTCGCTGCTGCTTCAGCCGGTGGATAGCGCGGCGGTTGGTCGCGCAGCACGCACTCCGCGAAATGCTCGACCATCAGCCGATATTCGTCAACGCCCGCAATCGTATGCACGACTTCATCGCGCCCAATGCGCTGACGGATGAGCGTGTCGTTGGCGCCGGGCAGAAACGCGACCGGCACATCGAGTGCGCCTTCGGTGCCGACCACCTGATAAAACTCGCGGCGGCTCAGGCTTAACGCGCAATCGAATGGCGCCAGCAGCCCATTGGCAAAGCGCAGGTTGCCCACCATCTGTTCGTCAACACCGCTGGCGCTCCAATTCGCGTACGCCTGAACCTCAATCGGTTCCTGCGCAGCGAGCGTGCGGCTGAGGTTGACGCAGTAGCAGCCGACATCCATCAACGACCCGCCGCCCAGTTGCGCTTGCAGGCGGATGTTCGACGGATTGGTGACGCGAAACGTGAAGGCGGCGTGAATCAATCGCACCTCGCCGATTGCGCCGCTGCCAATCAGTTCGACCACCTTCTGCGTTTGCGGATGGAAGCGATACATGAATGCTTCCATCAGTTTGACCCCATGCAGACGCGCAGCCTCTGCCATCGCATCACATTCGGCGGCGTTCAATGCCAGCGGTTTCTCGCAGAGAATATGCTTGCCGGCCGCCGCTGCCTTGAGGGTCCACTCGTGGTGCAGGCTGTTGGGCAGCGGGATGTAAACAGCGTCAATATCGTCGGCGGCGAGCAGCGCCTCGTAACTATCGTAACTGCTGGGGATGTTGAGTTTCGCCGCAAAGTCGCGCGCCTTCTGCGCGTCGCGGCTGGCAATCGCGACGAGTTCGCCGTTATACGAATGCTGAATGGCTGGGATGACGGCAGCACGCCCGATGTTCGCGGTGCTTAAAACGCCCCAACGAATTTTGCGGTTAGCCATTTTCAACCGTATCGGTATCGGTCAAGAACATATTCACAGAGCGAAAGCATAGTGAGCGGCGTTGATGAAGCGTCGTCGCACCATGCGACAAAGGCAAACAGCCTGCGACAGGTTCAGGCTGCTTGCCTTTGCCAAAATACGCAACGTGCCGTTGCCGAGTTCACGTTTTCAACCATAGGCTTACAACAGTTTCCCATCGTCCGCCGCGCCCAGCATGTCGGCGCGAATGACTTTGAGCGGAATCAGCCCATAGGTCATGAAGCGGTCATGAAAATCTTTCAGCGTGAAAGCGTCGCCGCGCAACGCGCGATAGTCGTCGCGCAGCTTGCGTACCATCTCGCTGCCGATGTAGTAAGTCAGGTGCGTGGGGTAATAGACAGCGCGCTCCAACATGCGGAACGCGCCTTCGCGCGTGCGCCCCGATTTCGCCGCCATCCACTCCGCCGCTTGTTCGAGCGTGCGTATCTGCATGTGCAATTCCATGCCGACGATAGCGGAGATAATCGAGCCGCGCTTGCCGAACAGGGTCGCCAATCGAAAGAACGGGTCGAGCGCGCCGTAGACTTCGTCAATCAGCATGTACTTGCCGTAGTCCGCCCAGCCATCCGAATTGGAATCGGAGTCGTGGTCTTTACTCGCACGCATCGGCACGCGCTTCTCCAGAAAAAATTGAACGTGATGGCCGGGGTAGGACTCATGCGAGAAGAGCAGCGTCATCGAGTAGCGGTTGAAGTCGCGCAACTGCGTCTGCACGCGCTCCGCGCTCCAGTCGGGCTGCGGCAGGTTGATGGCAAGGTACGCTTCGGTGGCTTGCGTCTCGAAGGGGCCGGGTGTGAGCATCATGCCGCCGCCCGCTGTGCGGTAGGTCGGCATCGGGCTGATGATGACTTCGGGCATCTCGGAGGGAATGGTCATCAGATTGCACTCGCTCAGGTACGCGCGCATCTGCGCCAGTTCGCGCCGCATCGTCGGCAGCAGTTCATCACGCGATGGATGATTCTCCTGCATCTGCGCGCGCAATTCTTCCAGCGTCTTGGTCGCATCAATCTGCCGCGCGCACTCAGCCAGTTCCGCTTCGACCGCATTGAGGTCGTGATAGCAGCGCGCCAGAATATCTTTGACCGGCACATCCATCGCCTCCTCGCAATCGAGGATTGCCTGAATGCCCGCTTCGCCCACCGCAAAGTTGCCATGCGAACGCGGTAGCAAATCATTTTGCAGGAACGCAACAAAGTTATCGAGTGCTGCCAGCACGCGCGCATTCGTTTGCTGAAACTCTTTCTTTAACTCGTCGTTCTCAACTGAAGCGAACTCGCTCACGATGCCGTTGAAGAAAATTTTTGCGCCGGTGAAATAGCGAATGGCTTGCTCGGTATATTCGGGCGGCGGGTTCGTGAGATTTTCGCGCGCGGCTTGCAGCACGTCGGGGATGTCACGCTCGCGCGAGATGACCAACTGCAATCGTTCTCCCAGCGGCGCGAAGTTGCGGCTGACGAGATTGAAGATGCCCTCGGTGATGGCATCTTTGTAGAACAGGGGGTTGCGCTCCCAGTGCCGCCACGTTTCAATCCAATAGATTTCGCGCTTGATGCGCGTGCTCAACACGGGATAGTCGAGCGCGTGCCGGCGATTCATGCTACGGGGCTCTATCTGCGCCAACTGTTGTTGAACCGTTTTCATCTTGCGCAGTGTCTCGTCTACCTCATCGCGGTGATAGTGACCGAGGTGCGCGTCGTATTGGTGCAAGCCCTGCCGCGTGGCGTGTGACGGGTGATAGGTGTAGTACACATCGAAAAATTCATCGCACAGCGCGTCGTATCGCGCGGCTTTGTTGTTGTCAGAATCCATTTTGCGTGCTCCCGCAAGCGTTCATGAGTCCCTACATGTCCCCCAGCGAACCTCTCCTGCAAGCACATTGAACAGCGAGGAAGTTAGGTGGGATTGCATTATGAGCGCAGCGTCGGGTCGAGCGCGTCGCGCAATCCGTCGCCAAGAAAATTGATGCTCAGCACCGTAATCAGAATCGCCATGCCGGGGAAGATGGTCAGCCACGGGCGCGACGACATGGTGCTCTGCGAGTCCTGCAGCATGTTGCCCCAACTCGGCGTGGGCGGCTGAACACCCAGCCCCAGAAAACTCAACGACGATTCCGCGATGATGGCGCCGCCCACGCCCAACGTCGCGCCGACGATGATGGGCGCCAGCGCGTTGGGCAGGATGTGGCGCAGGATGATGCGCCCATCGCGCACCCCGGTCGCCCGCGCCGCCAGCGTAAAGTCTCGTTCGCGAATCGAAAGCACCGTGCCCCGCACGATGCGCGCGGTTGACATCCAGCTCAGTAAGCCAATCACCAGAATCATGACCGGGATCGCGGACTTGGCGTAGGAGCTGAGAATGATCAGCAGCGGCAGCGACGGGATCGAGAAGAACACGTCGGTGGTGCGCATGATGACGTTGTCAAGCGTCCGCCCGTAATAGCCGGCCACCGAGCCCATCAGCGTGCCGACGACCGTGCCGACCAGCGCACTGAATACACCGATCGCCAGCGAGATCTGTCCGCCGAACAAGAGGCGCGTGAACAGGTCGCGGCCAATGTCGTCGGTGCCCATGATGTGGCTGGCTGAGGGCGGTTTCTTAAACTGCGTCGGGTCAATCGCATCAAACGGGTAGGGAGCAATCCAAGGCGCGAGTAAGACCAGTGTCGTCAACAATAGCAGCACGACGGATGAGAGCAGCGCCAGCTTATGACGACGGAACTGTCGCCAGAACAACTGCCGCTGCGACAAGGCGACGCGCGACAGGATGAGTTCGCCCGGCGCACTTTGCAGGTCGCTGTTTTGATTATCGGCTAGCGCGTCGCGGCTCACGGCCATCACACTCCTGCTATTGATAGGATATGCGCGGATCCAGCCAGGAATAGGCGATGTCCGCGACCAAATTGAAGAACACGACCATGAACGAGCTCATCATCAGGATGCCCATCAATAGCGGATAGTCGCGCTGACCCATGCTCTGGATGAACAACCGTCCGACGCCGGGCCACGCAAAAATCGTTTCCGTGATCACGGCGCCCGAGAACAGTCCCGCCAGGTCCAGTGCCATGATGGACACCACCGGAATCAGCGCGTTCTTCACGGCATGGCGGCTGATGACGACCCGCTCGCGCAGCCCTTTAGCGCGCGCCGTGCGAATGAAGTCCGCGCGGATCACATCCAACAGCGACGAGCGCATATAGCGCGACCAGCCGGCGATGTGACGGATAGAAAGCACGAAGGCGGGGAGGATCAGATGTTTGATCTGATCCCAGATTGAGCTATCGCCTACCGTGTCGCGCCCCGAAGTGGGCAGCCAACCCAACTGCACGGAGAAAAGCAGTTGCAGGATCAGCGCGAACCAGAACGCGGGCATCGCGATGCCCACGAACGAGGTGGTGGTGACTGCAAAATCGAAGAGGCTGTATTGGCGCACCGCGCTGTAGATGCCGAGCGGCAGCGCGATGACGAGCGCGAATAGGAATGAAACGGACATGAGTTCAAGCGTGGCCGGCAGCCGCTCGACGATCACATCGCGCACGGGGCGGCCTGTGCTGTAGCTGATGCCGAAGTCGCCTGTGACAACAGCGCTGAGCCAGCGCACGTACTGGACCGGGGCGGGTTGATCGAGTCCCAGCCGCCGCCGAAACGCCTCGATCACCTGCGGGTCAATAAACAAGCGGTTTTCAAGAAAGATCGCTTCGGGTCCGCCAGGCGCCGCTTGGATGATGAGAAAAATAATCGCCGAGATGCCAATCAATAGCGGAACCATCTGAATGAGACGGCGGCGAATGTAGCGGCTCATCGAGCGAACTCCTGTACAGAGGAATGGGATAGCGACACAGGCACACCGACGCGCCAACACGCGATGCGCCTGTGCAGACATGCGTGCTAATTATTCACGTTGTGCACTCAACCAATTTTTACCGCGAAGAACGCAAAGAACGCAAAGATTTTTTAGTTTCTTCGCCATCTTTGCGCTCTTCGCGGTTCAATCGCGTAAGGTGAGCTACTTATTCAAATACCATTCGTACACGTTCCAGAAGCTGCCGAGGTTCGTGCCGCTCGCCTTGAAGTTGCCCAACTTCTTGCTGATGACGATCGGGTTCACGTTGTAGTAGATGGGCAAAGAAAACGCATCTTCCGCCAGCAGTTCCTGCGCCTTGAACAGCAGCGCCTTGCGCTTCGCGGGGTCGAGCTCCTGATCCGACGCGATCATCGCTTCGTCCGCGGCCGGGTCGCAGAAGCCCGTCATGTTGTTCGAGCCTTTGCACGAGTACAGCCCAGTCACGCTCGGATCGGCGGGCAGCACCCAGCGCGAAATCTGCATCTCCCACTGCCCCGAGCGCCAGACCTGCGAGCGCGCGGCGGCTTCCTTCGGATCGAACTTCACGTCAACGCCCGCGGCTTTGAAGTTCTGCTGAATGATCTGCCAGACCAGTTTGGTGATGGCGTCCGAATTACTCTGCAACGCGGTGAACGACAACTTCTCGCCGCCTTTCTCGCGGATGCCATCGGCGCCCACCTTCCAACCCGCGTCGTCCAACAGTTTCTTGGCGGCAGTCGGATCATACGGATATTTCTTCACGTTCGGGTTGTAGTACGGACTGGTTGCCGGCGCGACTGTGTCGGCGAGACTGACGGTGCTTTCCAGCACGCCATCAATGATCGTCTTGCGGTCAATCAACATGAACAGCGCCTGGCGAACGCCTTTGTCGTTAAAGAGTTTCGCGCCGCGCTCGGTCTTGATGCTCATGTCGAAGTGCTGCCACGAGTTCTGCTGCACGAGAATCAAATTGTAGTTGGCGAGGTCTTTAACTTCCTTGACCTGAGTAGGCGTCAGTTGCGCGAAATCAACCTCGCCGGCTTTGACGGCGTTCAAGCGCGTGTTCGCATCGGGGATGAAGCGGAAAACGATCTCATCCACGTTGGGATACTGCGTGCCGCGCCAGTAGTTTGGGTTGCGCTTCACGCGCACGTACTCGCCCGCCTTCCACTCGCCAAAGATGAAGGGACCTGTGCCAACCGGGCTGCGGTTGTACGGATCGTACTTGACGATGTCCTTGCCTTCGAGCATGTACTTGGGCAGGATCGCCTCGAACAAGCCGTTGTAGATCGCAGACGGTTTGTCCCAGACCATGACCGCCGTGTACTTGTCCTGCACGCGACAATCGCTGATCGGCAGGTACGAGTTGCGGTTATAGACTTCCGAGCCTTCGCTGACGATGTACTTCCACGTGAAGCAAACGTCGTCCGCGCTGAATTCGTGCACATTGTCGTGCCACTTCACGCCTTGCTGCAAGGGCCAGCTCATCTCGATCTTGCCGTCGGCGCGCGTTTTGACCAGACCGTTTTCGACGGTGGGAACTTGCTTGGCGAGCACAGCGATGTACTGGTTCTTGTCGTTGCTGACGATCAAGCCTTCGACCATCGTCAGCTCGATATCGGTCAGGAACTGGCTGGTGAACGCATTGAGGTTATCTACCTCGGCGCCGTAGCCGATGCGCAGCGTCCCGCCGCGCGGCGCGGCCGCAACTTGGGTAGGTTGCGCGGGCGCTTGAGTCGCGGCGCTGGGCGCTTGGGTGGCAGCGCTGGGGACTGTCGTCGCCGCCGCAGGTGGTTGCGTCGCCGGCGTTGACGGGCCACAAGCAGCGACGAGGGCTACGGCAAGAACGCTTGCGAAGATTTTGAGCAGAAGCTTGATGTGCATTCTCTCCTCCTGAGATCATGACATTTCGATATTGCGTGTACTTGAACGGTTGAATCGGTTTGGAATCGAATAGGAATTGTGAGTTGGCCGTCTCCTCCTTTCCCTTTTGAAATGCGACAAGGTCGGCTACGATTGCCGCGGCTGCAACACACCACTATTGTGCAGTACCGAACTGGCTCAAAAGAATCCGCGCCCCTTCGCAGCCACGGCTGGAGGGCTTGGTTCCATGGCAGGAGTCGTCCAATGGGGCCGTTTACAGGTTGGGATAGGGCTGCGTCATATCTACCCCCAAATCGTCGTATGATAGCTCTTTGCCAGTGCAGCGCTGGATTTTTCCTGCCAAGCGATTGAATTGCCCGGAGCAAAGTAATGCTTGCGGATGTGCTCCATCGCATTGGGCTCACCGAAGATCGGCTCAAACTGCGCGCGCAGGTGAGTATGTTTGCGACGCAATTACGTCTGCAATGAAGGAGGTCTGGAGTTGTACGGGATACGTCCAGCGTCCGACCGCCGCAAAGGGCCGCGGCTGGCAGGCAGAACGCAGGTACCGCGCGGTGGTTTCACCGAACGCCTTGTCCAAGTCCTGGGTTGGATCAGCCCAAGCGGCCATCTCGGCCATCACCATCGCGGCTAGCCGGCGGTGGCGGTAGATGCGCGACAATTTCCAGGTTTCGCGGTAACTGGCAAACTCATCAACCATCTGTAGCAAGATCATGATGTCATCTGCGCGATGGACATGCACGTGCGCAGGCATCCGGCGAGCGAGCACCAGGCCGAGTGCTTCCAGCCGCAGGTCGCGCGGCGTGCCGGTATCTAGCGCCATCTTCGTCTGGTAGCTCCGGGCATCCTGGAACTGTTGGCGCAGCAGGGCTGCCCGGCCCAATACGACGGCTGACAAGCCAGGAAAGCACCTCCTCGCCCATCGCCAGCATCAGCCCGGCCGGTTCGCGTAACACCTCTCGCTGCCCGATCCCGCCGCGCATCTTCATCACCACGCTCTGTCCGGCGATCGGGCTGACCGCGCCGTTACCAACATGCGGCTTGCCAGAGTGGATTGCAGTGGTCGTGACCCTGCCTTCGATGGCATCCTGAAACGCGACATCCCTGGGATCGACCGAGTCGATGACACGCTGATGCGCGTTGCCGATGCCTGTGCTTTCATTGGTGTCGGCTTCGCCAGCCAACTCCTGCCAGCCGATGCCCACATGCGCGTGCGCGTCAACGAAGCCCGGTGTCACGATCAGGCCGGTCGTATCGACGATCTCGGCACTGGGCGGCACTTCGCCGTCAAAGCCGATGGCTGCGATAGTTCTGCCCTTGATGAGAAGCACGCCGCGATCAATCACACTCTGGGGACCACACGAATGGAGCACTGCACCAGTAATAGCTAGCATCTTGCACTCGGTTTCGGTCCCGACGCAAGAGGTGGGCAATGTACCCATGCTCATTTCGCAGACCAGCGGCTCACGAGGAGGATGATGACGGTGGCGGCATCGCTGTGTCCCGCTGGAACTAAGGGTTCGTTAGGAAATAACTTCCCGACCAACTGTCATTGCGAGGCGCGACCTTCGCGCCGACACCTGCGTCGAGCGATGCTGGCGCGTAGACGAGCAATCTCTACGCTGCGATATAGAGATTGCCACGCCCGTGAAAAGCGCGCGGGCTCGCAATGACAAGTTGGGAAGTTATTATTTTTCAAACCCTAAGCCCGTGGTGTAAGCGGGGCCCAAGTCCGATAAAGGCAACGCCGAGCGAAAAGCCGAATGGTAGCTATGGTACACGGCAAGTATATCACAATTGAACCTTAGAATGAACTACACGCGCGGCAAGCCGCGAGGAATCAGACCCGACCAGATTGAACGGGCTGCCGTCTTCCATCACGAGTTCACGCGTATTCATCCATTCCGTGATGGGAATGGACATACGGGTCGCGCTCTGATGACATTGACGTTGCGGCGCGCAGGCTATGTTTACGAAGTGCAGGTGTTGCAGCGCATCCTCGCTCAGAATCGCGAAGCATATATCACCGCACTGCGTGAGGCGGACGATGGCGATTTTACACAGTGGGTTTTGTTCCTCGTCCAAGCCATCCGGGCAGCACTGATAGAAACACAACGCCTGAAAGGTAGAGTATAAGCGGTCACGACGAACTCGTCCTCATTACATCCACGATGGATAGAGTGTCAGGAGACCATTGACGCCGTGCAAATCGAACGCTTCAGGATCGAAGTGCCCGCCGACCCACTCCAACATCTCTTCGTGCTCGGGATGTTTGGGATTACGAATGGCCTTTTGGAAATCGTGATAACCCCACACACCGCCAACATTGTCAGGCGGGCACGCGCGCTTGCCATCAAGACAGCGCGGGTACTCGACATCGGGTTCGGGCGTGAGGATTTTTTCGACGACCAGTTCGTGTTCCCAACTATCGCCGAAATCGTACTCGTAAAAGATGCGGCTCTGCACCTTTGGCGCGACCTGATTCAGCGACGTCGTTCTTTCGTCGGTGACCTCCATCACGTCAGGGTATTCAACAGGAGATCGCAGAGCGTAATAGCGTCCGTCGGCAATGAATTGATGCAAATGCGAATTCGTCCAGCCCATGACGATTTGCAGCACGCCGTGTATACGCGAGAGCGGCATGGCGTCGGGCACTTGCACGCGACGCCAGATGGACGGGCGCGCACCAAGCAGCGTCACCTTGAGTTGATAGATCGCGCTCGGCGCGTTGGGTGCTGACGACTTTTTCGATTTCGCGCCCCGCTTGCGTCGAGTGGGGCGTTCGATTTGGTAATACAGACTGGCAATCAACTGGTCGGCATCAGCGCGACCGACATACACCCAGCCGCCGCGTCTGGTCGTGTTGTCGTTTGGCATGTGACCGTACTCCTTCCTAACGCCGTTCGGCTCGCCGCTACTTGCGCGCGCTCGATCACGTCCAACTCGTGCGCTAACTGGTTGAGCACCGCTAGACGCAGCTCCGGGTAACAGCGCGCCAAGCCCGCATGACACAATTGATACAAGTACGCGAACTCGCTCAGGTCGTCAGGCATCTTGAACGCCGGCATCCACTGCTGCGAGAAGTCCAGCGAGACGTGGCAGCGCTCGGCGATGGCCAGAGTGTTGCGCAATGCAGCGGGCACCTCTGCAAATGTGCGCAGCATTTCGCTGGCTGATGCGAGCGCGTAGTGATAGTCGAGGGGCAAATGTCCTGTGCGTCGCGCTTCAGTGAGCGATTGGTTGTGTCGGATGGCGATGAGCGCATCGCGCAGCAGGCTTTCGTTGCGCGGCGCATAGTGCGCATCGTTCGTCACGACGCACGGCTCGATGGTGTGCCTGTTGCGCCTGAATGTATTGGAATGGTTCGTCGCGTTGCGGATGGGACTCGCTTTCGAGCTTTTTCACGTTGAGCCGCAACTCATATGCTTGTGCGTGCAATAAGCGACTGATGAGCGGTGGACTGACGGCATGCGCTTGGCTTGCTAATTCAACTTGCACATCGCACAGCCGACAGTTGAGCCATTTGGTCTCGCTCATGGGATCACCCGCCGTATGCGGCGCGACCAATTCTAACAAGTCCGGCACTAGCGTTGAGTCTTTTTTCAGACAATAGCCGACCACCGCCACCCTGTCGTTCGCGTTCCAGTGGCATGTCCATGAGGTCGGCTTGCAATTCTTGTCGTCCGCGATGAATCGTCTTTTCATCCAGAGCCGTGATGAGCGACAGCTGGACATCGCCAGGGCTATCGGGCTGCTGCGATAACACACCGACATACCAACGACGTTGCGGTTCGTTCAGGCGACTTAAGAGTACATTGATCTGACGATGATAATGCACGACCTGCTCATCGCTCACATTGCTGCAAACAGCACGGCGACATTGATGCATCTCTCGCACAGAATTCGACATGGGCGGCTATCGTTTCGCTATCCTGCAGTCAGCCGAATATATCACATCGGGACGTTATTCTTTTTCGGACCCTTAGCCGTTGAGCAGGCGCATTCGTACTCGTCGCTTCGTGCCAGACGCGGCGACAATTTGGCTCAGCCCTAAACTAGATGCTGGGTAGTTGACAAGCCAAGATCAAGGCGATAGCCTACGCGCATGGAGTTTCCAATTCTGGCGATCTACGACGATGCGTTGCGCTTGCAGCTGAGCCGCGTGATGTACGGGCAACCTGAATGGGTTGCCATTGGCGTGGCGATGGTCGTCGTCGGTGTCGCGCTCATCGTGTTCACGTTCGTGCGTGCACGACGTTCTGCACGGAAGTTGTGAACGCGCGGCGAAGCAAAACGCATGTCGTACGTCGCGTAGGGGCGCACGGCCGTGCGCCCCTACAACTGCATTGGTTGCACTCGCTCCGTATTTCGCTATACTTCATGCCGCCATCGCACGTCCACATCATAGGAGCCGATGATGCTCACGCTTCGCCTCTCCCAATTTGCCGACGCGCAAGCCGACACCTTCCGCGTCGAACTCTCGCTCGACGGCGGCACGCCCACGCGCACGCGCTTTCCGTTCAAACTCTCCGCGCAGGATCAGGAAGACCTGCGCTGGTATCTCGAAGATTATTGGCAGAACCCGCACGACCCCGCGCCAAAGATCGCGGCGCGCATCGAGCAGCGCATCGCGGACGTCGGCGCGGAACTCTTTCGCAAGGTGTTTGAATCGGGCGAGACGGCGCGGCGCATGTGGGCGCGCTTGCAGCCCACGCTGAACAACACACGCGTCGAGATCATCGCCGAGGTTGCACAGGCGACCACGATTCCATGGGAGTTGATGCGCGACCCTGTGACGGATGAGCCGCTGGCGTTGCGCGCTCGCGTGTTCGTGCGCGCGCCATCCGATCAGGCGCAACCGCCAGCCCAACCCCCACCCCGGCCCTCCCCCGCGACGAAAAGCGTCTCGCAGGGGAGGGAGCGAATCCGCATCCTGCTCGTCATCTGCCGCCCGAAGGCGGGCGCGGATGTGCCGTTCCGCTCGGTGGCGAGCCGCATCGTCAAGAGCCTGAGCGACGACGCGCGCGACCTCGTGCAGCTCGACGTGCTGCGCCCGCCGACGTTTGAGCAATTGGGCAAGACACTTCGCATCGCCAGAGCGCAAGGCAAGCCGTATCACGTCGTCCACTTTGATGGGCATGGCACGTATGCGCAATTGATTCCACCGAAAGGTGAGCAGAGCGACAACGAGTATGCGGAACGGCTCAAGGAAATTTTGAAGAGTCTGAGCGCGCTCACGCTGGGCACGCCGCGTACGGGCAAGCACGGTTATCTGCTGTTTGAGAATCCACAGACGGGCGCGAACATGCAGTTGATTGACGGCGCAGCACTCGGCAAGTTGCTGGTCGAGAACGACGTGCCGACGCTCGTGCTGAACGCGTGCCAATCGGCGATGGCCGAAGCGCCGTTAACCCCCATCCCCCAGCCCCTGCCCCCGTCGGAAACAGCACCGACAGGGGCAGGGGAGCAAGCCCCTCCCCTGCAAGGCGGGGGAGGATGGGTGGGGGTCGGCGAGCAGGTGCGCGCCTTCGGCTCGCTCGCGCAAGAAGTGATGGACACGGGCGTGGCGGGCGTCGTCGCGATGCGCTACAACCTGTACGTCGAGACGGCGAAGCAGTTCGTGGCCGACCTGTACGCCGCGCTCGCGCAGTGTTCGCACTGCATGGCTTGCGCTTGCTGCCGAGCCGCGTGTATGGACAGCCTGAATGGATTGTGATTGGCGCAGCGATGGTGGTTTTTGGTATCATCGTCGTCGTGTTCACGTTTCGTCGCAGGTCAGGCGAGCCTACATCCTAAATCATCTCAGTCTCTAGCATCCTGAGCCTGTCGAAGGATGCGGGCGCTGGAGGCACGCATGGTTCGACAGGCTCACCATGCTTCTATCCGTGAAGAGATTCGTAGTTGATTGGAGAGACCAATGATGCCCAGTCATCACTTCATCAGTTACTCGGCGGCGGATGGCGCAGACTTTGCCCAGCGTCTTGCCGACGCGCTCGAAGCGGGGCCGCCGTCATACAGCGCGTGGATATTTCAGCGCAAGTTGATTGGCGGGCTTGACTGGCACACGCAACTGGCGGAAGCCGTCCAGAACTGCGAGACGTTTCTGTTCTTGCTGACGCGCGACAGCGTGACGGACAGCTCGACGTGCAAGAACGAGTGGACGCACGCGCTCGCGTATAAGAAGCCGATCATTCCGCTGCGCGTGCAGCGCGACGCCGTGCTGCCGTTCCGCATCAACACGCGGCAGTTCATTGACTTCAGCGGCAGTTTCGATTCCGCGCTCGCGCAATTGCGCCAGCGGCTGCAATGGCAGGCGTCGCCTGCGGGCGAACTGCAAACATTGAAAGACCGACGGGCGGATGCGCAGCGCGACTTGAATCGCGCGAGCGATGACGCGCAACGTGCACGCATCGCCGATGAAATCAAACAGTTGCAGGCGCAGATTGCCGAGCAGGAGCGCATCGTGCGCGACCCCGCAGGCGCGGCGCGGCGCACGGAAGAAAGTATCCAGCGCGGGCTGGAACGCGAACGCCAACCTGAGAAGCCCGTCGGCGGCAAGCCGTTCAGCCGTTTCATCAATTCGCCGCCTGGCATCGCGCCCACTTACTTTCAAGACCGCTTCGTCGAGAGCAAACTCGCCGGCGACTTTCTGAAAAATGATTCGCGCTGTTTGCTCGCCGTCGTCGGACGCGCGGGCATCGGCAAGACGGCGCTGGTCTGCCGCGTGCTCAAGTCGCTCGAAGGGGGCCAATTGCCCGACGCGAACGGCGCGCTGCGCGTGGGCGGCATCGTCTATCTGAACGGCGTGGTCGCGCAAGACGTGAGCGTGCCGAAACTGTACGCTGACTTGTTGAAACTGCTGCCCGCCGAGAGCGTGGGACCGCTCGACGCGCTCTACAAAAATCCGCAGGTCAGCACGAGCGAAAAAATGCGCGCGCTGCTCGCCGCATTTAGCGACGAGCCTGTGGTCGTGCTGCTCGACAACTTCGAGAGCGTGATGGACGGCGAGACATTCGCCATCCGCGACGCTGAACTCGACGAAGCGTTGCGCGCGCTCGTGAACGCGCCGCCGCATCGCGTGAAGGTCGTCATCACCACGCGCGTCGCGCCGCGCGAACTGTTGCTGGCGCAGCCTGCGCGCACGCAACGCCTCAATCTCGACGAGGGCTTAGAGTCGCCCTTCGCCGAAAACATCCTGCGCGAGTTGGATGCCGATGGCAAGGTCGGCTTGCGAGATGCGCCCGACGCATTGTTGAGCCAAGCGCGCGAGCGCACGCGCGGCTATCCACGCGCGCTGGAGGCGCTGTTCGCCATCCTCGCCAACGACCGCGATACCACCTTGCCCGAAATGCTCGCGGGCACGCTGCGCACGCTGCCCGACAACGTGGTGCGCGCACTGGTGGGCGAAGCGTTCGAGCGTCTGGACAATGCGGCGGCGCAGGTGATGCAGGCGCTCGCCGTCTACGGCAGACCCGTCACGCCGAGCGCGCTGGACTTCCTGCTCCAGCCCTATCGCGTGGGCGTGAACAGCGCGCCCGTGTTGAATCGCCTGGTGAACATGTACTTCGCGCGCAGGGAGGGCGGGCGCTACTTCCTGCACCCTGCCGACGCCGAGTACGCGCTCACACGCATTGCGACGGAGGAGACCCCCACCCCAACCCTCCCCCGCTACGCAGGAGAGGGAGCGCAGAACCGTCCCCTGTCCCGATGGGACGGGGGAGGGCAGGGTGGGGGTTCGGACGTTTGGACGCAGCGCGCGCTCTATGCTCGCGCTGCCGATTACTTCGCGCAAACGCGCACGCCGCGTGAGGATTGGAAGACGCTGGATGATCTCGTGCCACAACTGGCGGAGTTTGATTTGCGCTGCGCGGCGGGTGATTACGACACCGCGGCGAGTGTGTTACTTGAGATTGATGGCGACTACCTGCTCTTGTGGGGCCACTATCGCTTGATGGCGGAGTTGCACGAACGTTTGCAGGACAAACTCAATGACGCAACGTTGAAAGAATTCAGCCTGAGCAAATTAGGTTCAGCCTACGCGTTCATGGGGCAAACACGAAAAGCAATTTCGTATCAGCAACAAGCATTAGATATTGCGCAGCTGAGAAACGACCGTGGAAACGAAGCGGTGTGTCTTGGTAATTTGGGCAACCGCTACGCCGAGTTGGGACAGACCGCGCGCGCGAGTGAGTATTACGAGCAGGCGCTGGCGTTTGCTCGCGAGATTGGCGACCGTGCTGGCGAAGGCAACCACCTCGGCAACTTGGGCAATCGCTACGCCGAGTTGGGCGAGACCGCGCGCGCGATTGAGTATTACGAGCAGGCGTTGGCGATTGCGCGTGAGATGAAGAATCGTCAGGCTGAAGGTACGTGGCTCGGCAGTTTGGGAAATGCTTACGCCGACTTGGACCAGACCGCGCGCGCGATTGAGTATTACGAGCAGGCGCTGGCGATTGACCGTGAGATTGGCGACCGTAGCGGTGAAGGGGCTGACCTCGAAAATTTAGCCATGGCGCTAATTGATGAATGCCGCTACTCTGAAGCCATATCGAATACAAGTGAGTGCATCAAGATTGGCAGGGAAATTGCTAGTCCTCGACATGGGAGTTGGGGAAATTATCGTCTTGCTCTCGCCCACCTTTACGCCTGCGACCTGCCCGCCGCGCGTGCGGCCGCCGAAGCCGCGCGTCAATACGATGTGCCCGAAGACAATCACAGCGTACTCGCACTGCTGGGCGTGATTGCGCTACGGCAGGGAGACAGCGCGGCGGCACGCACAGCATTCGCG
The DNA here is from genome assembly GCA_038198935.1 of Anaerolineae bacterium. Lineage (GTDB taxonomy): Bacteria > Chloroflexota > Anaerolineae > JACRMK01 > JACRMK01 > JBBPZQ01. The sequence continues at coordinate 4,069 of JBBPZQ010000129.1, read as the reverse complement.
TCGGCGGTGCAGCAGGCAGACGTGATGCTGGAGCGCAGCGCGCAGAACTACATGGCACTGGACGCGAAGGCGCTGGCGCTGTGCGGGCTGGCGGTGTTAGACCCGAAGGGTTTTAAAAACCCTTCGGGTCCGGCAGTTGCAACATATCGCGCGGCGCGCGCCATCAATCGTGATGCGGGCGTGGTCGCGCGCGTGCTGCGGCTGCTCGATGCGCTGGCGCTCGCGGATGGCGCGGCGGAGGTGGTGGCGGAGGTGAAGCAGGAAGTACAATGGGAGTAGTATTGTTGACGAGGCACTTTTGTGATTGTCATTCTGAGCGGAGCGAAGAATCTCTGAAGCGATGCCTAAAGAATCGCGTACTCATGTAATCAACTCGTGACTAATTGAATGCATGAGTACATGACCTTTCCAGTTTAATATCAGAGATTCTTCGGTGCTTCGCGCCTCAGAATGACAGACCACTTGACCAACTGACCAGCCGACCTACTGTCCACATGACCACCGCTTACGTATACTCCGACCGCTTTCTCGAACACGCGCTGCCCGGACACCCAGAGCGGCCCGATCGCTTGCGCGCCATCATGCGCGCGCTCGACGAGAGCGGCGTGCTCGCGCGCATGACACGATTGGAGTTCGAGGCAGCCCCGCTCGAACAAATCGTGCCCGTGCATCTGCCGCGCTACGTGAAGATGCTGCGCGAGCTGTGCGAGCGCGGCGGCGGACGGCTCGACGCGGATACTTACGCCAACGCGCCGTCATACGAGATCGCGCTGCTGGCGGCGGGCGCATGCGTCACGCTCGCCGATGCGATTTATTTGCGCGAGGTGGACAACGGCATCGCACTGGTGCGCCCGCCCGGCCACCACGCGACCAGCGCACAAGGCATGGGCTTCTGCCTGCTGAACAACGTCGCCATCGCCGCGCGCTATTTGATGGACACCTACAAGTTGCAGCGCGTGATGATTGTGGACTACGACGTGCATCACGGCAACGGCACCGAAAATATTTTCTACGGCGACCCGCGCGTGCTGTACGTCTCGACGCATCAATATCCGCATTACCCCGGCACGGGGCACTGGCGAGACACGGGCACAGGCGAAGGCGCGGGCACGACACTCAACGTGCCACTGCCGCCCGGCGTCGGCGATGCCGGCTATCGGTACGCGCTGGAAGAATTGATCACGCCCGCCGCCGAACGCTTCAGCCCGCAATTCATCTTCATCTCGGCCGGCTTCGACGCGCATCACCGTGACCCGCTCGCGCACATGCAGTTGTCACTCAAAGGCTACACCGATCTCACGCGCTCGCTCAAGCGCATGGCGGTGACGCTGTGTGATGGCAAACTGGCAATTGTGCTCGAAGGCGGCTACGACCTCGACGCGCTCGCGCAAGGCGTGGTCGCCATCTGTCGCGTGCTGCTCGGCGACGACGACATCTCCGACCCGCTCGGTCCGTCGGGCCAGCGCGAGCACGCAGTCGAAGAGTACATCCAGCAGTTGAAAGCATTTCATTTGCTGGTCTGACTGCCCGCGACATTGCCCTTTCGCTGACTGATTTGCTGCGCGCCGCACGTCATGCACCGCAAATGATTTCCGCACTACTATCCGCCGCGCCATCATGTTATAATTTTTCGTAATGAAACGTTTGCATGTTGCCATCTGTATTTTCATCGCGTTACTCTCTTTTGCCGCGCCCAACACACACGCGCAGTCCGCGCCGCGCGTAGTCGTCGCCACGGTGGATGGGCCCATCGTCTCGGTCGTGTACGATTACCTCAATCGCGCCATCACGAACGCGGAGCAAGATGGCGCGAGCGCGTTCGTGCTGCAACTGAACACGCCCGGCGGTGAGGTCGGCACGACATTGCGCATCATCCAGCGCTTCGCCGCGTCGCGCGTGCCGATCGTCGTGTATGTCTGGCCGCGCCGTGCGCAGGCAGCCAGCGCCGGCACGCTCATCACGCTCGGCGCGCACTTGGCTGCGATGGCACCGGAGACGGTCATCGGCGCGGCGACGCCGATCAGTGGCAGCGGCGCAGACCTGAACAACGACGCGCGCCGCAAAGCCATCAGCGACTTGCGCTCGACCATGCGCACGCTGACGCGCAATCGTCCGCAGAGCGCGCAAGACTGGGCAGACAAAGCCATCACCATCGCCGAGAGCACGACCGACGAACAGGCGCTGCAACTCGGCGTAATTGACCTGATCGCGAACGACGTGCCCGATCTGCTGAAGCACATTGACGGGCGCAATGTGAAAGTCGGTGACGCGGATGCGAAGTTGCAGACGGCGAACGCGAGCACGAGCAGCAGCGACATGAGCATCGGCGAAAGTCTGCTGTACATTCTGGTCAGCCCGGACATCGCCACGCTGTTGCTGTTCGTCGCCATCAGCGGATTGATGATCGAGTTCCAAGCACCTGGCACCATCGTCGGCGGCGTGGTCGGCGCGATTGCGCTCGTGCTGTTCCTCTACTCGGTTGGCACGCTGCCAGTGAACGTGGCTGGGTTCGTCTTCATCGCGCTGGCGGTCATCTTGTTCATGCTCGACTTGCACGCGGCGCAGCACGGCGCCCTCACGCTTGGCGGCATGGCATCGTTCGTGATCGGCGCGCTGATTTTGTTTGAGCCATCATACGTGCCGATTTCGCTTGGCTTGCTGCTCGGCTTGATGGCGGCGTTGGGTGTGCTATTCCTGTTTGTGTTCCGCAAGAGTTATCAGGCGCGACGACTGAAACCCGTGACGGGTATGCAAGGCTTGATCGGACGCACTGCGACCGCGCGCACCGAACTCGATCCGAACGACTTGGTGTTCGTCGAAGGCGAACGATGGGAAGCGACCAGCGAGGGTGGACCCATTCATGCCGGCGAGCGAACCATCATCACCGCGCTAGATGGCTTGCGCGTGCGAGTGAAGAAGGCGGAGTGAAGTGACAAGTGACAAGTGTCGTGTGTCAACAATCTCGTGGCGCAGGCAGTGGTCCTGTCACCTGTCACCTGTCACCTGTCACCTTTTCTCATTCATTCTGCTTCTGCTGCTCACATCCTGCTCGCTCGTCGAAGACGTGCCGCCGGTGGCGGATGCGGGCACCGATCAAAGTGTGAAGCTTGGATCGCCGATCAGCGTGGACGCATCCAAGAGCCGCGAGATTGACGGCGGTAAGATCGTCGAGTATCGCTGGACGATCATCGGCGTGCCGAAAGGAAAGGAGGATCAACTCAACAAGGTTGTAGCGACAACAGCCGACGCGAAGACGACGATTCAATTGCCGAGCGACGACGGCGCAGCAGGTGTGTGGACGTTGGAGTTGCGTGTGATGGACGACGGCGGCAATCGCGCCGCCAACGAAGTCCATATCACATTAACCAAGTGAGGAGGGCATCATGGCAAGAGACAGCGATAGTCCGAGCAGCGAGAACCTGAGCAGTGAGGAATCATTCGGCACTGCCGACGCGATGGCGCGCAATGCCGCCGCGCGCGAGGCGGAACGCAATCCGTCTGCAATTCCGATTAACGCAGACGCTGCGCTCTATCAAAAAGCGCAAGAGATGAATCTCGGCGACGTGAAAACGGACGAGATTCGCTTCTCGGTGCTGGGCGATGATTACGTCGTGCAGGGCTTCAGCGGCGGCATCCTGTACGTGAAGGATGGCGACTGGAATTCGTTCCGACGCATCGGTTGGGGTACAACGCGCGACGCGATGGAGCAAGGCAAGACTGAAGGCGCGGGCACCTCACCGCGCGCGGCGATGAGCGACAGTGACAGCGGCTTGCAGATGGGCGAGAGTGGTGTCGTCGCAGGCGGTAAACCTACCGGCGAGCAAGGCAACTCGCCGAAGCCGATGTAGTCTCGATAAGGATGGCAGCCGCGAAGACGCGAAGAACAGACGTTACTTTCGCGTACTTCGCGGCTTCGCGGTTTAATAATCTTGGCTCTCCCGACTTTGACGGGAAAATCAGGTAATAGACAGGGTGCCATAGTCTGGTAAGATGGCTGCATCTTCTTTCAGGTGGAGCCTCCATGCCAGATGATCAACTGCTAACCGAATTACTGGGTCTGCCACAGGTG
>JBBPZQ010000128.1:0-9713 GCA_038198935.1 Anaerolineae bacterium | reverse complement strand
GTGCATGTGCGCCGATATCTGACGTCGCTGTCATCTCTCCAGCAACGGGTGCTGGACTTGCTCGGTCTCTCGCCGAGCCTGTATTCAAACCTGATCTTTGATTCCTCCTAACCGCTCTAAAAATGAGCGAACCTTAAGTTATCAATCAAGTGTTGATAGAGACTGCACCACTCGTCGAGGAAGCGCAACGGTTGGTGGCACACTTCCACGCGCACATCTTTTAGCGCGCGGCGCGCACGGTAACGGTGATGAACAGACACGACCTTGTTTATATCTTGGCGCAGATCAATGACGTAGTGTTCCTTGAACGGTGTAACCAAATCGGGGAAACAGCGGCGGAGCAGGGCTTCGTCATAATCGCCAAATGGATTGGACACGACGGCCAGGCTCACCAAGTCCGTGCCGATCTCATTCAGGTCGGCGGCGAGTCTCGACCAATCGGCGCACACAAAAAGCGGGTAACAACCCATCGCGTCACTATCGGCGAAGCCGGGGATTGTGCGCTCCAAAATCCATCCCCCGCACGCGTGCAGTTCGCGCGGCTTGCCGAACTCGGCGAACGACTGGACATAGTCGGCGTGCCAATAGCCGTTCATCAGCGCGACTCCGCGACGGCGATGGCGCGCTGTATAATTCGCGCCACGACCTTATCGAGCGTCCAGTCCGTCGTGACCAACTCGTGCGCCTGCGCGACGATGCGTTGTCGTTGCTCGTCGTGCGCCAAATAGTAGCTGATTGTGTCGGCTATCTGCGCGTGCGGAGACTCGACGAGGTGCCGCCCCGGCACAAATGGCGTATGCGGCAACATCGGCTCGCTGACGATCAAGGCGCGATTGAGCGCCGCCAAGTAAAAGCGGGGCGAATTATCCTCCCATGGCGCGCGCAAGAGGTTCAAAACGACTTTCGTGCGGTTGAGCAAGCGCGTCCGCTCCTGCCCAAAGACATACGGATGCTCGACACCGTCAATCATTAGGATGTCAATGCCGCGCTGCTTCAATTCGGCGCGCACGCGTTGCAGGAGCCGCCCGCGCCGCCTCGTGCCGATCTTGCCGAGCCACAGGACGGGAATGTCGCGCACGAGCCCCAAGTCGGCGCCCCAGTCAGCCGCCGCGCCCAGATAGGTGACCAGCGGATCAAAGCCACGAAGGCGCAAGTAGTCTGCCGTCCACGGCGAAGAAATCGCCAGCAGCGAGAGCGCCCCCGCGCGCCGTAGGTAATGCAGATCGCCGTAGTAGCGAAAGCGATGTGCCTTGCTTGTCAGCCAACGCCAGCGCGGATCGAGCACGGGCACGTCCTGCGCCATCCGCCGATAGGCGAAGCGTTCAGCCAGCGAGCGGAGCGCACCCGCGCTATACAAGAACCATTCGGGGAGCGACGGATTCGGCAATTCCTCCCACAACCACAGCACGAACATGGGGCGTTGCGAGACAGAGCGAGCCAGCATTTGATTGGTCAGGGGAACCCAACTGCGGAACGTACCCGTAGCCAAGACAATATCCAGATCGGACGGCAATCGGTCGGTGGCTGCGAACGTGACGACGGGATAGCCCATGCCACTCGCCACTTTCGAAAAATGTTGCGCGATGTCGTCGGTTGGCTGCCAGCGCACAACGCCGATCCGCAAAGTATGTGAGCGCATGATGCCGTCGTGCGTGCCCGCTTCGCGCTACGGCAGCGCGCTGGGGAGCCTCGTCTGGATCGCCCGCGCGTGCGTCACGGCGAAACGAATCAGTTCACAAACCGCATCCACTTGCGCAAGACTGACGGCTGTGCCTGTGGGCAAGCAAAGAACGCGTTGCGCCATCCGCTCGGTCTGCGCCAACCGTGCCCCCACGTGCGGCTGAGTCGTGCGGTATGGCTCCAAACGATGACAGCCCGGAAAAAAATAACGTTGCGCCAAGACGTTCTCGGCTCGCAAGATGTCCAACAGTTGATCGCGGCTGAGATGTGCCGCCGCTTCGTCCACTTCCACGACGATGAACTGATAGTTACACCGCTCGGTTTCTGTGTACGCTGCGAGCGTGATCCCCGCAACGTCGTTCAGCGCCTGCTGGTAGTGCTTGTAGTTGCGGTAGTTGGCAGCGATGATCGCGTCTAAGTCCTCCAGCACGGTCAGTCCCAGGGCGGCGGACAACTCGCTCATCTGGGCATTCGTGCCAATGTGGGCACTCGGTTCGCTAGCCACAAAACCAGTGTTCCGCAGTCGTCGCACGTTTGCCGCTACGCTGTCATCATTGGTGACGACCGCGCCGCCTTCCCCCGTGTTGAAGAACTTGGTTGCGTGAAAGCTGAACGTCTCCGCGTCGCCGAAGCATCCGATCATGCGCCCGTTCGCCGCGCACGCGAACGCATGAGCGGCGTCGTATATCAACTTCAGTTGGCGGCGGCGCGCGATGTCGGCCAGCGCATCCACCGCGCAGGGCCGCCCCCACAGATGCACAGCCAGCACACCCGTCGTGCGCGGTGTAATCAGTTCCACAATGCGGCACGGGTCTATGTTGTGTGTTTGCGGATCGCAGTCGCAGAAGACGGGCGTAAGCCCTTGACGGTGGAGTGCGTACACTGTCGAGATGTGTGTGAAGGACGGGACGATGACCTCATCGTGGAGTCCCGCCGCCTGACACGCCAGCTCCAACGCTGCGGTGCCGTTGCTGACGGTGAGGCAGTGCTTGACGCCGAGCAGGTCGGCGATGCGATGCTCCAATTCGCGCACAAACGGTCCGTTGTTTGTGAGCCGTCGCCGATCGAGTAGATCGTTGATCCGCTCCAGCAAGTGTTCGCGGTTGCCGACATTAGGACGGCCAACATGCAAGGTCTCTGCCAGCGCAGGACGACCTCCAAAGATTGCGAGCTCATCCAGATTTGTCTTACCATATAGCGATTCATTGAATACCAAATAACTCCGTCTCCCGTCGTAGTCTATCACGCACCACGCGTTACATTTGGCGCACCGCGTCCAGTAGCGCGGTGATGTAGCCCGTCGCAAACGCGCGCCCACGATGGCCCCACGGCGAATCGTTCACCATGTGCGGCACATGATCGTCAATGATGAAGCCGTTGAAGCCGAACTGCTTTAATTTCTGCACGACGGCAAACGGGTTGCTGTTGCCCTCGTTGATGAAACACTCCGTGAAACGCTCGGCCGTGCCGCGCACGTCGCGCAGATGCACATAAAAGATTTTACGGCGTGCGCCAAAGTGCTCGATTGCATCCAGCACGCCTGCGCCGCCGCGCATCTCCGACCAACAGCCGTGACAAAAATCGAGCCCGTGCATCGGGCTGTCGTGCGTGTCCATTGCGCGCTTGAAGTTCTCGAAGTTGCGGAACAAGCGCGCGACCCCGCCGAGCATCGGCACGGGCGGATCGTCGGGATGCAGCGCCATCCGCACGTGGTACTCTTCGCACACGGGCAATATGCGTTCCAAATACCAATCGTAGTTTGCCCACATCTCCTCATCGCCATACACACGACCGTGTGAGAGCGGCGCGTTCTGCGCCAGTTCCATATCGAACGAGTTTGAAGTCGCGCCGCCGCGCACCGGTGTGTCCCAGCCGGTGCGCCACACGGAGTTTGGCATCCAATGATAGCCGAGCATCGGAATGCCCGCACGCCCCATGTTGCGCACCGTCTCCTGCATGTGCTCCAATTGTCGCTCGCGCCCTTCCGCGCCGAGCATGATCTGGTCGTAAAACTTCACGGGCACGTTCTCTAAACAAATGACGCGCAAGCCGCGCTCCTCCGCGCGCATTCGTAACTTGAGCAAATCTTTGAACTCCCAACGTTCGTCGCCCGGCAGCAGCGGCGTGTTGAGCAACACATCCTGCACGCCGCACTGCAACGCGAATGCAATCTGCTCGTCGGTCAATTCATTGAACTGGCCGATGGCGACGCGCATGGGGAGCGAGTTCAAGTCAAGCATATGCGTCCGAATCAAGTGTCAAGTGCCAGGTGTCATGTGTCATGTTTGTACGTGGCACACGACACTTGACACTTGACACTATCCTTTCACCGACCCGGCCGCCAAGCCCTGCACGACGAAGCGCTGCGCGAGATAGTAGAGGATCATCACGGGCAGCGCCGACGCAACCGAGCCGGCCATAATTAAGCCCCAGCGAAAGGTGTCGCCGGTGATGAGGTATTGCAACGCGACGGGGATGGTGCGGATGTCGGGCGAGGTCGTGAGGATCAGCGCGAGCAATAGTTCGTTCCACGCGCCCGTGAACGTGAAGACGCTCACCGCAATCAGCCCCGGCGCGGTGAGCGGCAGCACGATGCGGAACAGCGCCTGCAGGCGCGTCGCGCCATCCACCATCGCCTGCTCTTCGAGGTCGGCCGGGATGCTGCGGAAGTAGCCCATCATCAACCATGTGCTCAACGGCGCGGAAAACGTGAGATAGACGAAGATGAGACCGTGCAGCGTGTTGCCCAGTTGCAGCCGCGCCATGATGACCGAGAGCGGAATGAACAACAGCGACGCGGGCGTAAGGTACGAGAACAAGATCAGGCGGCCCAGCCAATCGCGGTAGCGATACTTCAGACGCACAAGGCTGTATGCGGCGAGCACGCTGATGAACACGGAGACGAACGTCGCTGCGCTCGCTACGAGCAGGCTGTTACGCAGTCCCGACAGAAAATACAAGTTGGCGCTCGTGAACAACTGCGCGTAATTGTCGAGCGTCACATTGATCGGCAGCAGCGACGGCTTGCGATAGATGTCCGCAGGCAACTTGAGCGAGACGAGCAGCATGTAGTAGATCGGAAAGAGGATAACGAGCGCCAGCAGGACGAGCGCGCTGTAGGTGAAAATTTTTTGAGGGAGGGTGAGTTTTTGGAGCATGGTGGTCTTTCGTGAACTCTCCCTCACCCCCTGCCCCTCTCCCACAGGAGAGGGGAGCGCACTCCCTCGCCCAGCGGGAGAGGGTACGGGTGAGGGAGAGGTCTCCGCTAATCTTCCTGCAACAATTTCACCACAAGCAACGCCAGCATCGCGAAGATCGGCAGCATCGCCACCGAGACGGCGGCGGCTTGTCCGATCTGCAAACTCTGTAGGCCGAAGTAGGCGAGCATCGGGAAAGTCATCGTCGCGTCGGAGGGGCCGCCTTGCGTCAGAATAAAAATATTCTCGAAGCCGTTCGTCGTCCAGATGGTCGAGAGCAGCAAGACGACGAGGATGACGTGCCGAATGCTCGGCAGCGTGACGTTGCGGAAGCGTTGCCAGGCTGTCGCGCCATCAATCGCGGCCGCCTCGTACAATTCGTGCGAGACATTTTGCAACGCGGCGAGGAACGAGATGACCCAGAACGGGAAGCCGCGCCAGAACGTGGCGACGATCACGCTTGGCATGGCGAGCGCCTTGTTGCTGAGGAAGTCCACTTGGTTGTCCACCAACCCCATGCCGATGAGCATCAGGTTGAACGCGCCACCCTGCGGCGCATACAGCAGCTTCCACGTCAGAAACGCGACGAAAGCTGGCATCGCCCACGGCAGCAGGATCAAGCCGCGCCACACCTGTCGGCCGCGAATGTTTTGATTGAGCAAGAGCGCAATCGCGAGACTCAATACGAGTTTGAGCGCTTGCACGGCGACGACGAGCACCAGCGTGTTTTGCACTGTCGCCTGAAAACTTGGATTACCGATCAGGTATGCGAAGTTGCCGAGGCCGATGAAGTTGCCTTCAGTGCCGACGGAGCGATTGGTGAAACTGATCCATACCGCGAACGCGAACGGATAGAACACCAGCACCAGCAGGCAGATGACGACGGGTGCGACGAGACTGTAGCCGAGCAGACTGTTGCGCTGGCTCATCGAAAGGTTGAGCCGCTTCGGTTTGAGGGTGGGTGTCTTGAGGATCGCTTGTTGGGCCATAGTTCGTCTCGGCTATGGGGGATTAGTTTTTCCGATTCCCGTTCCAGTCCGCTGTAGCACGCCTCAGTGCAACACAGCGTTGAGGTAATCGAGAAACGGCGTCAGCACTTTGAACGCCTTGAGCGTGCGCGCCGTGAAGTCGGGCGAGCGCACAGCCTGGTCGTCCATGCGCTGCCCGGCCACGACTTCCTTTAACTTGAGCAACTCGATCTCTGGGTGGTCGCGCGGGTAGCCTTGTGGCGCAGTGGACAACCGCTCGCCCGACAGCGCGCCGAAGGTTTGGACGAAACTTTTGCTGCGCGTGATCTGCTTGAACGCGCTGGCGTCGCGCGCAATCACCTGTCGGAACTTCGCCAACTGCGGCGGCATCGGCATGTGCAAGCCGCCTCCAACAAACGATTGGTCATGCGGTTGGAGGTGAACGTAATAACCAAGTTTGCCCGACTTGCGCCCGCCGGGCGCGATGTGCGCGCCCATATTCGTCTTGTACGGCGACTTGTCCTTCGAGAACCGCACGTCACGGTTGATGCGAAAGACGCAATCGCTCGCGGACAAATCGCCGACGTCGTCGAACTTGCTAATGCCACGAATGAGGTCGTCCACGAAATCCGCGAAGGCACTCTTGGCTGTCTCATAGACGGCGCGATGTTCGTCGAACCACGCTTTATTGTTGTGCTGCGCGAGTTGGCTTAGGAAGTCGAGCGTGGGCTTCAAGTCAACGGAAGATGTCATGTCGCGTCCATTTCTATGGGGCCGTCGGCGTAACGGCTGAATGCGCGTGGGCGGGACGACAGTCAGTCAGCCGTCCCGCTAACGCAATCGAACGATTTGCCGGCTCGACTGTTGTGCTGCTCAGTCGGACTCCGTGTGATACTTGAACGACAGTTTCACCTTCGCGCGATAGCTGAGCACCTTGCCGTCTTCGAGCTGCATGTCGAGCTGTACGACCTCGGCGATGCGCAGGTCGTGCAGGCTCTTCGCCGCCGTCTCGACCGCAGCCGCAGCCGCCTTCTCCCACGACTCGCTGCTGGTGCCGACCAACTCGATGACTTTGTAAACGCTCTCTGCCATGTTGCTCTCCTTTCGTTATTTCACGTTGTCGCCCGCTGCCGTTCAATGGGTGGCGGGCAGATATTTCTCGCCGTGTGTTCTATCAAAGTGCTTGGAGCATTTCCTTGTTGCTGCGCAAGATTTCATTCACAACGGTTTGCGTATCAACTTTCTTCTGCTTGGCGTATTTCTGGACGAACTCCGCAATGTCATCATCCAGATAGATCGGAAGGTTTAGTCGAACACCGTGACGATAGAACTTGCCACGCACACCTTTGGAGAAATCGTATTCCTTTTTCATGACTATCACCTCGTGTGATATTGCTTTGCCTCTCGCCTGGTTGTTTTTCGGGCAGAGATTAGTCGAACATTGTAGTTGTCTTGGTCAATTTCGCGAAACGTATGGTGAACGACGAGCAGTACGCCATTTTTATCCAATCCGAGAGTAATCCAGCGGTCTTCTACTTCACCATGTTCCTCGTCTTCGACTGATAGCATGAAGGCGTCTAGGAAAACTTGCGAAGCGCGCTCGAAGGTGACTTTATGTTTTCGGAGATTTTCTTTCGCCTTCGCTGGGTCCCATTCGAAATTGTAATCCATGCTTGCTTCCTGCTACAAAATCAAGCGACGCGTTTGCAAACGCTACAGCCCGCCGACCACGCCCGAAGCCGCGCACGAAATGAAGCCAACGTCCAACTGTGCCAACCACCTATGCCAAAAAGCCGCGACGGTGGCGTGGGCGGCGGGCGGGTGTTGGCGGTTCGCGCATGGGCGCGCGGTGATTCACCTAACTGCGACTTTGCGCTTTGCGCTTTGGGGCATGGTCGCAATCAGCGCGCGCAAGACGTTATTTACCGCTTCTGGCGTCTCGAAAACTTTGGACACATCTGGGTCGAGGATCACGATGAGGCGTTCCTTTTTTCGCATCGCAAAACGATTCGGACGCGCTTTGCTGTAGTCGAAACGGTACTCTGCGCGCATCTCGTCTGTTCCGCGAGGTTTACGAATAGATGTTTTCTTCATAGTCTTTACGCTCCCGTTTGGTTGGCTTGCGTGCGCTGAAAATCCGAATGATGTTCTCGGCGAGTTCGGTAAAGAACACGAACAGGAGTCGTCTTTGAGTGGAATGTCCAACGACGACTTCGCGGTGTTCTTCGATCGAGTGGTCTTCATCATAGAAGACAACCGCCAACAGGTCATCGAAAACTGTGCTTGCCTCTTCAAAACTGATTTGGTGCTTTGTCTGGTTTGCTACATCTTTCTGTTTGTCCCATACGAATTTCATGTGATTCGTCTCTGCCGATATGATACGCTCAACGGTTCGTGAGTGCAATCGTGGCTAGCACGTCGTGCTCGATTGAAAGGGGCATGACCGCTAACGCTACAGCACGCCGACCATCCTTCGCCGTCCGTTTGTCCGCTGTTACGTCCGTTGTCGCCGTACGTGGTGTGGTCGGCGTGCGTGTGTTGGACTCAACCAATTCATCGAAGTTCGCCGGACTTGATTATTTTGCCTTCCACGTAATCAACGCCTGATGGCGACAGATACACTATTTCATTGGCTTGATCATACTCAATTAGCCGCTCCTCGTGCAGCGGAGCAAGTACTTTGCTCTTGAATTCTCTCAAACGCGGATGTTCCACCCAAGATGACAAATCCTCAACAAGAACACCGGTTTCTGGTTCGTTATAGAGTAGTAGCAGCGTTTGCTGTCTGAAGGTAAGACCTTGCTGGAGCACTCGCTTCTTGCCCGCAACCTGCCAAATAAATGGCAATTCTCGCTCCGCCAAGGCATCAACAATGCCTTGAGCCTCTTCGAGAGACAGTTTGTGATAGACGCGAATCAGTTCACAAATCACCCAGTCACATAGCCGCACGATTGTCGCGGAGTCAATTTGATTTGCCTCCACGTCACCGCCAACATGACCAATTCCACGCTTACCTCGCAAGGTGTAGAGAAAAACAAGGGCGCGCGGGATTATTACCCTCGTTGACTCTGTGCCTGCTATATTTGGTAACTGGATGAGCTTGCGACACTCGTCGGCAAAGTTAGAGATATGTGTGCCGAAGGGGACTGAAGCGCCTGTTAGATCATTCTGCAAGAAGCGGAAGACGCTTTCGCAAAATTTGCCAGCACTGAGCCCAGCGGCGTCCCAAGTGGCGTCTCTGCTCGCCGACGTATACCGACGCTTGAGTTCCAGATAGGACTCGATGATTCGGGCCCGAAAGTTATTTGGAATTGACGCAAGCGCGGTATCGAGACTGAAGCTATTTGACGAAGTATTCGTATTGACCATCAGCATTCTTCTCACGTTCTAGCTTGCCATCACGCGCAAAACGGCCAAGCGGTCCAGAAAGTTCATTCGGTTTTAATACCGTCGCTTTTTTATTCTTTGCCTGCTCGATGATGTCGTTGAGTGTTCGTCGTGCGGTGAAGTACTCTTCTTGGATCAAGGTCTCCAAGATTTTCAATGGACTTATGCTCTTGGCTCTAGATTTCTTTGGCTCGTTCTCTGTAGATTCTTTAGAATTCGCTTTTCGCCTACCACCTGAAGGCCGCTTCTTTGGTTCCGGTTCGAAACTCTCAAGTTCAGCATTGCGCGCATGGTGAGCACCAGTAGCTGATGGACGGCTTCCTAATACCAATTCGACTACTTTAACGTCAATTCGGGATAAGGTAGGACTCCTTTGCGAGTAAAATAGTGGTAACCAACCCTATTGCGCTCATGAAAGGAGTCCTATGATGAGTTTGCTGGAACTGTTCTGTCATGTCGATGATTTTTGCCAACGGTTTGT
>JBBPZQ010000127.1:0-65647 GCA_038198935.1 Anaerolineae bacterium | reverse complement strand
GCTTAAGCAAGGATTATGAAAGCTTGCCGGAGACGAGTGAATCGTTCATTTATGCAGCGATGGTTCGTCTCATGCTCAGGCGCGTGACTCATCAACCTGCGATGTAGTGCTTATGTTCGACTTTCCAAACAGGCTCTAAGAAGCACTCGCCTATTTTGTTTTGCACTATGTAACGCAGTGTTACATGCTCAGGTGAAATAAAAAGACCCATTAGCCATGTATCACCGTGTTACATGCTTAGTATATCACAATTCGGATGTGTGTCAACCATTTTTGACAATCTCGTGATTAGCAATTTTGTTCTATTCAGCGAGCACTCGTGCCGCGCCGGCGCTCGACGGCTGCGCGAGCATATAGGGCGCGCTGTCAAATTCTTTTGACGGATCTGCGTGCGTCTAGAGCGATTTTCGATTTTGAGGTATCAAACCATTACGCGGCGTAGAAAATGTGTTCTAGCGCGTCTGGTGAAGCGTGAGGGGCATTGTAGCGGGGCAGGTGAGCGCTCAGGCGCCGTCGCGATGCGGATTGTACTTATCAGTGCCGAGTGACTTCATTTGCTTGACGTAGGCTTGCAGACTGGGGCGGTCAATGAGCCATTCTTGCATGCCGGGCAATTTTTGACCTGTCACCTTGCCACCCCGCATGAGTCGGCGAACGTGCTGCACGTCATAGCCCGACAGATCGGCGGCCTGCTTGACGCTGATCCACTCCGGTGCACTCATCCAGTCCCCTAACGCGAAGCGCCGCTCCGCTTGGGCTGAGCGGCGCTGTTTTGAAATCGTCATGGCGCTATCCTTCTGCGCGCGAGCGCACAAAAATAGCGCATAACCAGCGATGGCCCGTGGGGAATTCGAATCCCCGTTTCTGCCTTGAGAGGGCGGCGTCCTAGTCCACTAGACGAACGGGCCGAGAATAGAAAAATTCTATCAGCGAACGAAGGAGCTGTCAAAACTTTGCTAGAATGAATGCATGAAGATATTGTCGGCGGTATTCCAAGTGTCGTCCTCGCAACGTCAGCAGATGCTCGACATTACGGAGCAGGTGCAACGCGCAGTCTATCAGTCACAGTCGCGCGAGGGCATCGTGCACATCTTTGTGCCGCACACGACGGCGGCAGTCGCCATCAACGAAAATGCTGATCCCGACGTGAAGCGGGACGTGCTGGCGAAACTCGCGGAAGTCGTGCCTCATAAGGGCGCATACCAGCACAGCGAAGCGAATTCCGACGCGCACATCAAGACAATCCTGACCGGCAGTTTGGTGGCGGTGTTCATCAGCGAGGGCAACTTGCAGTTGGGACAGTGGCAAGGCATTTTCCTCTGCGAATTTGACGGCCCGCGGCAGCGATCAGTCTGGCTAAAAATTATCGCGGAATAGCAGCCATTCTCAATTTGGACTTATCAGAAAACCGGAGGTTGATTAAACTGGCGAGCCACAGGTGATTCATGTTTAGCAGATGAGGCAGGCCATGCTCGAATCGTGACTGGGCCGACTACGCGAAAATTGCGCTGAGCTAGCCGACTGCCGTCAATCGAGTCCGAATCTAAGCTGCAGCGTCTTGCATGCGGCCTTGAGTGCCTTTGCGGCGTTTTTCATGCAAGCCCCTTCGTTTTTAGCGCATCAAAGCGATCTGCAGCGCTGCCAAGCGCGCAATAACGCCCAGCGCCTGTTTGGCGTGCAACCGATACCCCGTGACAGCCACATTCGCAACATTTTGGATCCAATTGAGCCGAGCCAGTTGGGCGAGTTGTTCTGGCACGTGTATCAACAGCCGCCTATCCAGCAACGCTTGACTACTTACACGGCTGTGACGGGCAATCTGTTGCGCGCTCGAATGTCCTGTGCCACACGCCGAAGACGTGTATGCAGCGCTTTGGGCTGCGGCACAGCATGCGCGTGCGATACTTTTCGTCCCAGCGCATGCATTGCCCGAACTGCACGCGCTGTCAACACGGCGAGCAAACGACCTACAGCCACAGCCAAATCGCGCCGGTGTTGGCGGCACCCGACTCGCCGCATGTGTTCAGTCTCGAACCCGAATTCATTCAGCCACAAGCTGTCTACGACAAGCAGGACTGTGAACAACAGGCGATCAAATGCTGGTTAGCACGTAATCACCGTAACATTGTCTCGCAATGCAACGATGTGCGTTCGGTAACGTTTTTAATGAGGTGACTCGAATTTTTTGACAGTTCCGCTCCCGACTGTTATAATGACCGACGCTGTTCAAATCAGGAGGCATCTGCGTGTACGCCATTATCAAAAGCGGCGGTCAGCAATTTCGCGTTGCGAGCGGTGAGATGATTGAGGTTGGCAAGCTCGACGCGAAGACCGGCGATGAAATCACATTTGATCAAGTGCTGCTCATCGGCGGCGATGAGCCACGCCTCGCACCCGACGACTTAAGCGGTGCGAGCGTGCGCGCCAAAGTTCTTGGCCACGGTCGTGGTAAAAAGACGATCGGCCTGAAATACAAGCCGAAGAAATTCTATCGCCGTCGTGTCGGCAACCGCGCACACTTGACGCGCGTGCAAATTATGGATATCAACGTTCCATAAACAATGAGTCAATCTTCTATTCTCAATGGCAAGCGATTGAGATGAGGAGATTGGTGATTGAGAGTTTGGAGGAAGCATGGCCCATAAGAAAGGCGGCGGCAGCAGCCGCAACGGTCGCGACAGTGGCGGGCAGCGACTCGGCGTGAAAATTTACGACGGCCAGCAAGTCGAGTCGGGCATGATCATCGTGCGACAGCACGGCACCAAGTTCCACCCCGGCGAGAACGTCGGACTCGGCCGTGATTACACTTTGTTTGCCACCGCTGCCGGATTCGTGAAGTTTGAACACCTCACGCGCGATAAGAAGTGCGTGAGTGTGTATCCAGAGAGGCAAGTCGAAGTCAATGAAGCCTGAAATTCATCCCAAGTATTATCCCAATGCGCGCGTCGTCTGCGCGTGCGGTCACACCTGGACGACGGGCGCGACGCAGCCAGAGATTCGCGTGGATGTCTGCTCGAATTGTCATCCATTTTATACAGGCGAGCAGCGCATCGTGGACACGGCCGGTCGTGTGGATCGCTTCCGCATGAGACTGGCGCAGAAGCGCGAAGAGAAGTCGCCGAAGAAGGAGCGCAAGCAGAAAGTGATGGTCATTGGCCCCGATGAAGAAACACGCAAGCCAGAGCAGATAGTGACTGAATTGCCGACCGTGGACATTGCGCCGACGGCCGACGCACCATCAGCCGAATTGCAAGGGCCAGAGCCGCAGATCGGTGAGCCGTCTGCCGAGCGCGAGAGTGAGCGCGAGCCTGAAGTGCGCAAGCGCACGGTCGTCGAAGGCAGCGAGAGCGAGTTACCCATGCAACTGAGTGCGCAAGCCGTTCTCACGGAAGCCGTCGAACTGCCGCTTGATGAAGATGAGAAACCGCGTCGTCGCAGCACAGCACGAAAACCGCGCGCTGAAGGCAGCGAGAAGCCCACGCGCAAACCTCGCACCCGCAAAACGGCGGAGGCGAGCGCGGCGGCAGAAGCGCCCAGCAGTGAACCCGCACCCACTGAAGGTGGCGGCGGGGCCTGACGTGAAAACCTCCGAAGTATTTCTTCGGAGGTTTGTCTTTCATCAGAACCTCACGCGTTTTCAAAACCCGTGGGTCTGCTCTCGAATGAGTGCGAGTCATGAAACAGCAACCAGATGGCGGATGGATTGAACTGATCTGCGGCAGCATGTTCAGCGGCAAGTCTGAAGAATTGATTCGCCGTGTGAAGCGCGCGGAGATTGCGCGGCAAAAGGTGCAGGTGTTCAAGCCCGCGCTCGATAATCGCTTCAGTGAGAGGCAGGTTTCGTCGCACAGCGGCGCGCACATGAATGCAACGCCGGTACAATCGGCGGCGGAGATCATGCAGCGCGTCGCTCCGGAGACGGACGTGGTCGCGATTGACGAGGTGCAGTTTTTCGATTGGGCAATCGCCGACGTGGCAAACGCGCTCGCCGATCAAGGCAAGCGCGTCATCCTCGCGGGGCTTGATCTCGATTTTCGCGCCGAGCCATTCGGGCCCATGCCGCTGTTGATGGCGCAAGCCGAAGAGTTGGAAAAGTTGCACGCGATCTGCATGGTATGCGGTGCACCCGCCACGCGCACGCAGCGATTGATTGATGGCAGACCCGCAGCTTACGAGGATCCGATCATTCTTGTGGGCGCGAGCGAAACGTATCAGGCGCGCTGTCGCAAGCACCACGAGGTGCCACGAAACCACAAGGCGTGAGACGTGATTCGTAATGCGGGATGCGTGATCCGTAATCCGTAACCATCGCGCACCAATTACGGATCACGCATTACTCCAATCGTACTTTTGCCCCAAAGTTCTTCGCCTCGCGTCTCACAAAGTAGGTCATACACGCTGCGTCAATCAAATCCGGTGAGAACGTCGGCTGTTCCATATTGTACCTGGCCAGGCTGATCATCTGGTCGAGAATGTCGCGCGGCTGACACATACGGAATGGCCGTCCCTCTGATTTCATCCACTTCTCAATCATGTAGTCCACGCCACGCGCGTCGTACTCGACTTTGCGTCCCTTGCACACCAGCTTCCAAATTTCGCGCCACTGTGCCTCATCAGGATCGCGAATCTCGATCTTGTATTTGATGCGCCGCAGGAACGCTTCGTCCGCGAGTTGATTCGGATCGAGATTGGTCGAAAAGATGAGCAGTTGATCGAACGGCACTTCGAGTTTCTTGCCGCTCACGGTCGTCAGGTAGTCGTAGCGTTTTTCGAGTGGCACGATCCAGCGATTGAGCAAATCCATTGGGCGTACCTGCTGCCGCCCGAAGTCGTCAATCATAAAAATGCCGCTGTTCGCTTTCATCTGGAACGGCGCTTCGTAGAAGCGTCCGTGCTCGTTGTAAATCAGATCGAGGCTGGGCAGCGTCAGTTCGCCGCCCGTGATGACGACGGGCCGCTTGACGCGCACCCAGCGCATATCGTACAGCAGCTCGGTGTGGTAGCCGTTGCCTTTCAGGTTGAGCGATGATTCGTCGGCGAGTTCGTGCACGCCACCGTCGAACACCTTAATGATTTGGCCCTCAACCTCGACTGCGTATGGAATGTAAATATCATCGCCGAGCAGGCGCGTGATGCGCTCCGCGATGCTCGTCTTGCCATTGCCCGGAAAGCCGAATAGAAAAATGGATGAGGCAGAATTGATCGCGGGCCCAATCTCGTTCAGCACCGCATCGGTGATGATCAAATCGCTGAACGCCTCGCGGATATTGCGGCGCGTGACGACGACGTTCTTGATCGTCTGTGCCGTAATGGATTCGACATACGTCTTGAACGGCACGGGCGCGGCTCCCGCGTACTCGGTTTTCTTCAGTGCATCTTGCACCGCACGCACTCCGAACTGCGGCGTGAGAATGTACTCGTAGCCGATATCGCCCATCCCCTTTTGACCCGTGATGTCCACCAATTCTTTCTGCCGCATCTCCTGCAACAGTGGCCCGATCGCGCGATATGACAAGCCGAGCGCACGCGCGATGTCGCCGCCCGTCGGGCGGCCGCGAAAGTAAATCGTGCGCAGGATCATCTCGAACGCGAAGGAGCGATTGAGCCCCGTGTCGTCGAGAGTGGCGGGCGGCGACGGCACAAATGAGTTGCTCAATGTTGGATGAGGCTCGTCGGTCGGCAGCGCATCGCCGAGCAGCGAGCCGTTCAGCGTTCCATTCTGCTTGGCGTCGAGCAGCGCGCGATCCAATTGCACTTTGTGCAGCATTAAGTGATGCAAGGCTTCCTTGTCGTTGCGCGCCTCCGCCTCGCGCATGCCGTCCACAATTGCAACGGCGACGTCGAACTTAATGCCGTCGCGATAAACATGGTGCGGATACTCGCCTGCGCGCACGCAGCAATCGGGCGGATGTTGGGTGCGTGTACGCAGTTCATTGTAAGTGCGTGGGTCAATCAGAAAGCGCATCACATGCTCCTGTGTTGGGTTGGCGTCACCATTTTGGCATAGGCGCGACGAGCGGGGTAGGGGATGAGTACGGATTTTTTGTGAAGTGCGCCCGTAAGTGATGGAGCACGACGAGTGTTCACATTGCGCATCTCACTCAAAATTTGTATACTCACTCCATCTTGGTTGATGCACGCACGCAATCCCGTTTTCTTGCAGAAAACGGGATTCTGGTGGCAAGCAGATTTGGCAAAGGAGTTAAAACTTGGCACGTTTTAATTACGGTGGGCAAGCAGTAATCGAAGGTGTGATGATGCGCGGGCGCAAGGCATTCGCCGTCGCGGTGCGCGCGCCAGACGGCAGCATCGCGATGCACAGCGAGCCGCTCACCAATCCGCTCTACACAGCGCGTTGGGCACAGTTGCCATTCGTGCGTGGCTTGACCTTGCTGTGGGACACGCTCGGACTCGGCGTGCGCGCGCTGATGTGGGCGGCAAACGTCGCGGTGAGCGAGAATTCGGAACAGGCGCAGCAAGTAAAATTCGAGGGGCCCGCCGTGTGGGGCACGCTCGCCGTCTCGATGAGCGCCGCCGTCGGTATCTTCTTCGTGCTGCCCGCGTTCCTTGCAGGGCTATTTGATTCGGCCATCAGATCGGACCTGCTCACGAACCTGATCGAAGGTGGCGTAAGGCTCGTGATCCTCGTCGGCTATCTCGTGTTGGCGGGCCGCATACCCGATGTGCGCCGCGTCTTCCAATATCACGGTGCGGAACACAAGACGATCAACGCATACGAAGCCGGCGCGGAACTGACACCGGAATCGGTGCAGCGTTTTTCGCTGACGCACCCACGCTGCGGCACAGGTTTCCTCTTGGTCGTGATGGTGATTGCCACGTTCGTATATGCGCTGCTCGGACGGCCACCGTTCTATCTGCGCATTCTCTCACGCATCGTGCTCATCCCGATCATCGGTACGATTGCCTACGAGTTCATCCGCTTCGGCGCAGCCCATTACAGTAATCCGATCATGCGAGCGCTGCTCGCGCCGAGCATGGCACTGCAACGCTTGACGACACGCCAGCCCGACAATTCGATGGTCGAAGTTGCGCTCACCGCATTCCGCAAAGTGCTGGTTGCGGAAGGATTGGAACAGATCACAACTGAACCTACAATCGCGAGTGCTGTGCCTGCTCCTGTGGCGGTGACGGGGCGCTGACGGACTGGCAATCATTTCCCTGACGACATGAGAAACGGCGATGACTGACTTCATCGGCAACGGCAAAGGCTCTGTTGAACTTGATCAGATCGGATTGCGCCCGTGTTGCGATGTTTACTGGAACGTGATCGTGCCCGAACTGTACGAGCACGTTGCGCGCAAACGTGAGGGCTTGGTCGCGTCGGGTGGCCCCTTAGTGGTAAAGACAGGCCAGCACACCGGGCGCTCGCCTAAAGATAAGTTCATTGTGCGTGAGCCGTCGTCCGAAACGAATATTGATTGGGGCGACGTGAATCAGCCCTTCGACCCCGACAAGTTTGATGCGCTGTGCAAGCACGTCATCGCACATCTCAATCAGCGCGACCTGTATATCGAAGATTTATACGCAAATGCGGACGAGCACTATCGTCTTTCGATTCGCTACGTGATGGAGAGCGCGTGGCAAGCGATGTTCCTGCGCAACTTGTTTATCCGTCCGACGATTTCTCAGCTCACCAATTTCGCGCCACAGTGGATCGTGCTCAGTGCGCCCACATTCGAGGCTGATCCTGCGCGCGACGGAACGCGCTCGAAGACGTTCATCATCGTCAACTTCGCGAAGCGAGTAATTCTTGTCGGCGGCACCAGTTACGCGGGTGAGAACAAGAAATGCATTTTCAGTGTGCTCAACTATTTGCTGCCGCTGCAGGGCGTGCTGCCGATGCACTGTTCGGCGAATGTGGGGCATGATGGCCAATCCGCGCTGTTCTTTGGATTGAGTGGCACGGGCAAGACGACGCTCTCCGCCGACCCGACGCGCACGCTCATCGGCGACGACGAACACGGCTGGAGTGATTTCGGCATCTTCAACTTTGAAGGCGGTTGCTACGCGAAGGTTATCAACTTGTCGGCATCAAGTGAGCCGGAGATTTTCGCTGCGACGAACCGCTTTGGCACTGTGTTGGAGAACGTCGTCATCAACGAGCACAATCGGCGCGTGAACTTTGATGACGACTCGCTGACAGAGAACACGCGCTCGGCATATCCGCTTTGGTACATTCCCAATGCAACGCAGTCGGGCGTGGGTCCGCACCCGCGTAACGTCGTGTTCCTGACGGCTGATGCATTCGGCGTGCTGCCGCCGATCAGTCGGCTCACGCTTGATCAAGCGAATTTCCATTTCATGTCGGGCTACACCGCGAAAGTGGCTGGCACCGAGAAGGGCGTCACCGAACCGCAGGCAACATTCAGTGCGTGCTTCGCCGCGCCGTTCCTCGTGCATAAGCCGCAGGTCTATGCTGACATGCTCGTGGATCGAATTCGGAAGCATCGCGCGAACGTCTGGCTCGTCAACACGGGCTGGACAGGTGGTCCGCATGGCGTCGGCTCGCGCATGAAGTTGAGTTACACGCGCGAGATGGTTCGCGCCGCGCTCGAAGGCGATTTGGATAATGTGCCGTTCCATCCCGATCCAATTTTCGGCCTCAACGTCCCCGCGCGCGTCAACGGCGTGCCGAGTGATTTGCTTAATCCACGTAACACGTGGGCGGATAAAGACGCATACGATACCAAAGCGCGCGAGTTGCGCCAGCGGCTTGAAAACAATTACGAGCATCTTGTGAAGTATGGCAAGGGTGTGGGTGCAGCAGTGGGTTAAAGAGGAAGAAGCAAGCCACGAAGACACGAAGAACACAAAGCCTACTATTTCTTCGTGCCTTTTGTGTCTTCGTGGTTTGTTTTTCATTGCCGACCTATGAATGATTCATTGGCAGATAAAGTCGTGCTCATTACCGGCGCGGGTCGCGGCATCGGGCGCGCGACGGCGCTGGCGTTTGCGGCGCAAGGCGCGCATGTGGTGCTTGCGGCACGCACGAAGAAAGAAATCAATCAGGTGCGCGACGCGATCAAACAGCAGGGCGCTGAGTCGGCAAGCATCGTCGCGGATGTGTCCAAGTCGAAGGATGTGCGGCACCTAGTGAGCGTGACGTTACAAAAGTTCGGCAGCGTGGACGTGGTCGTGAATAATGCGGGTGTGCTGGAGCCGATTGGTCCGATCTGGGATGTGAAGCCGAAGGCGTGGCGCGATAGTCTTGCGATCAATCTCGAAGGCTATTATCTTGTCGCGCGCGAGGCTGTGCTTGCCATGATGCGCGGCAGCGGCGGCGCGATCATCAACGTCTCTTCAGGCGCGGCGCGGAATCCGCGCTACGGGTGGTCGGCATATTGCACTGCCAAGGCGGCAATTGATCAACTGACGCGCTGTATGGCAGTTGAGTTGCACGGCTACAACATTCGCGTCAATGCGATTTATCCGGGCATCACTGAGACGCAGATGCAGCAGACGATTCGCACGACGCATGACAAGCAAATGGCGGGCGGCGCAGAATTCTTCCGTCAGCGCCACGAGCGCGGTGAGAACTATCCGCCCGAATTGCCCGCCCGGCTGATCGTGTGGCTCGCGCAGCAGCACGACCTCAACGGCCAGATACTCGACATCAACGATCCCGACGTGAAGCGGCGCGCGGGGCTGTGAAGGACGGAATGCTGCTTGTAAGATACTTCAACCTAGCAGCTGATGAATGCGTGTGCGAAAATGCGCGCACTCCTGAATTCAAGTTGTAGAGAGAGGATTCGTTATGAAGTTTAACAACGTACATCCGCCCGCGGCGGGTGAAGCGGTTACGATTCATGATCATCAATTGCAGGTGCCTGAGCATCCGATCATCCCATTCATTCGCGGCGACGGCACGGGGCCCGACATCTGGGCTTCCAGCCAGCGCGTGTTCGATGCGGCCGTCGAGAAACTGTACGATGGCAAACGCAAGATCGAATGGATGGAGGTCTACGCGGGCGAGGACTCATTCCGCAAGTTCGGCGACTGGCTGCCGCAAGAAACGGTTGACGTGTTCCGTGAATTTATGGTGGGTATCAAGGGCCCGCTCACCACGCCTGTGGGCAAAGGCATCCGCTCGCTCAACGTCGCGCTGCGCCAACTGCTCGACCTGTATGCGTGCGTGCGCCCTGTCAAATATTTCACGGGTGTGCCGTCACCCGTAAAGCACCCTGAAAGGGTGGACATGGTGATCTTCCGCGAAAATACGGAAGACATCTATGCCGGGATTGACTTTCAGGCAGGCACGCCCGACGCGCTCAAAGTGCTTCACTTTTTCAAGGAACAGTTGCCAAAAGAATTTAAGAAGGTGCGCTTCGGTGCGGAAGCGGAAGACCAAGTCGGTATCGGACTGAAACCGATCTCGCGGCCCGGCACTGAGCGTCTCGTGCGCGCCGCCATTGACTATGCGTTGCGCTTCAATCGCAAGAGTGTGACACTGGTGCACAAGGGCAACATCATGAAGTACACCGAAGGTGCGTTCCGCGATTGGGGATACGCGCTTGCCGCGCGCGAGTTCCGCGCTCAGGTCGTCACACAGCGCGAGAGTTGGGTCATTGATAATCAGGATAAGAATGCCAACCTGAGCGTCGAAGAGAACGCGAAGCTGATAGACCCCGGCTACGACATGATGACGAGCGAGCAGCAAGCGGGCGTACGTACAGATGTCGCAGACGCGCTCAAGTTGATGCCCACGCACGGCGGCGGCAAATGGAAGAAGATGCTGATGGTCAAGGATGCCATCGCCGACATCGCGGGCCAGCAAGTGCTCACGCGCCCCGAAGACTTCGACGTGATGGCGACACCGAACTTGAATGGCGACTACTTGAGCGACGCACTCGCCGCGCAGGTCGGCGGCATCGGCATCGCGCCCGGCGGCAACATCAACTACGTGTCGGGTCACGCCATCTTCGAGGCGACGCACGGCACCGCGCCGAAGTACGCGAATCTCGACAAGGTGAATCCGGGCTCGGTAATCCTGAGCGGCGAGATGATGCTGCGCTACATGGGCTGGGTCGAGGCAGCAGATGCGATCATTGATGCGCTCGAGAAGACCATCGCGCAGAAGACGGTCACCTATGACTTCGCACGCTTGATGGACGGCGCCAAAGAAGTGAAGTGCAGCGAGTTCGGCACGGCGATCATTTACAATCTGTAATGCGTGATCCGTGATGCGAAACCCGTGATGCGAAAATTACGAATTTCGCATTACGCATCACGCATTACGAATTTGAAATCTTTGAGCGCACCGTAGGAGAAGTCAGTATGAAAAATCGAGTGACTGTCGTCGGCGCGGGCAATGTGGGCGCGACGACCGCACACTGGCTCGCGGCGATGAACATCGCCGATGTCGTGCTGCTCGACATCCCGCAAATGGAAAAGATGCCGATGGGCAAGGCGCTCGACCTGATGCAAGCGGGCCCCGTTTTCGGCTTTGACACGCAAGTAGTTGGCACGAACGATTACGGCGACACGCAAAGCTCCGATGTCGTCGTCGTGACGGCGGGTGTGCCGCGCAAGCCGGGCATGACGCGCGAAGATTTGGTGCAGACCAACCAGCGCATCATCACCGACGTGATGAACAAAGCGTTGAGCGCGTCACCCAATGCGATCTTCATCGTCGTCACCAACCCACTCGACACGATGGTCTATCTCGCGCTGAAGGTGAGCGGCTTGCCGCGCGAGCGTTTGTTCGGGCAAGCCGGTGTGCTCGACTCGGCGCGCTTCCGCACATTCATCGCCCGCGAGTTGAAGGTGTCGGTGGAGAACGTGCAGGCGTCCGTGTTGGGCGGACATGGCGATGAGATGGTGCCGCTCGTGCGCTACTCGACGGTGGCGGGTGTGCCCATCAGCGAGTTGCTGCCCGCCGAGCGCATCGCCGCCATCGTGGAGCGCACGCGCAAAGGCGGCGGCGAAATTGTCGAGCTACTCAAGACGAGCGCGTATTACGCGCCGGGCGCAGCCGTTTCCAAGATGGTCGAGGCGATTCTGAAAGACAAGAAGTTGATCGTGCCTGCGTCTGCCTACTTGCAAGGCGAGTACGGGCTGAACGACATCTGTTTCGGCGTGCCGGTCAAACTCGGCGCGAGCGGCATCGAGCAAATCTTCGAGTACAAACTCAACGACGAAGAGCGCGCGATGTTCGACAAGAGTGTGAGCCTGATTCGCGGTTCGATGAGCGCACTCAAGCTCTAAGTGCCGAGTGCTGAGTGCTGAGTGCTGAGTAACAATTCGCAGCACTCAGCGTTTTTGCCCAGCACTGCCGAAGCCGAGGTGTTGACCCTCGGTTTTTTTGTCGTTAGAATGAAGCCAGCGAGCGCATTGATACGCGCCCGCGAGGAAGTGAGTGTCTGGTGGTCAAATTAACTTTTCGCAGCAACGAATGGGAAGTGAAACCCGGCATGACGGTGGAGTCGGCGCTGAAAAAACTGGACATTGACCCTGAAGCGGTGCTGCCGACGATCAAGGATACACTGATTACAACGGATTACATATTGAAAGAGGGCGACGTGGTGAAGTTGGTGGCGGTGGTGTCCGGAGGCGTGAATGAAATGTAAAACGTGCGGCAAGACGGCCGCGGTCAACATGCGCCATCACAAGCTCGCGTTGTGCGGCGAGCATTATCTTGAATGGCTGCCCTCGCAAGTGCAGCGTTTCATCGAAAAGCAAAAACTGTTCACGCACGAAGACCGATTACTCGTCGCCGTGTCGGGTGGCAAAGATTCGCTGTCGTTGTGGGACATGTTGTTGCGGCTCGGCTACAAAGCCGCTGGGTTTTACATCGGCTTGGGCATTGACGAGGGCATCGCGTATTCGGAAGAGTCTCATCAGAAAACCGTCCAGTTCATCGAGAAGTTTCATCCCGACGTGCAGTTGCATGTCGTGGATGTCGAGCAGACATACGGCATGACGATTCCCGAATTGTCGCGTGCGCGGCGGCGGCATGACAAGCCGTGTTCGGTGTGCGGCTTGAACAAACGGCACATCATGAACCGCGTCGCCGTCGAGGGCGGCTACATACTGGTGACGGGCCACAACCTCGACGACGAAGCGGCGGTGCTGATGCAGAACACGCTGCGCTGGCAGACGGGCTATCTCGCGCGGCAAGCGCCCTTACTCGAATCCACGCATCCAAATTTTGCGCGAAAGGTTAAGCCGCTCGCGCGCATATACGAACGTGAAATGGCGGCATACGCGCTTGTGCGCGGCATTGACTACATTTACGAAGAGTGTCCGTTCTCGACCGGCGCGACGACGTTGTTCTACAAGACGCTGCTCAATCAACTCGAAGGACAATCGCCCGGCGCAAAGTTGAGCTTCTATCTGGAGTTTTTGCGCGCGCGCAAGGAAGGTCTATTCAAAGCAGCACAGGACAGCGTACAGTTGCACGAATGCAACTATTGCGGCCAACCCACGAGCGCGCCGGGGCTATGCTCATTCTGCCGCATGTGGGAACGTGGCGATAAGCCATCGCCGTCCATCGTGCTGGATGCTGCGTTGCAGTTTGCGTCGTTTGAAAGTGCAGGCGTTACAGAAGAGGTCACGACATGAACACACGCTGGTTCACACACGAGGTGGTGCGCGGCGAGCCGATTCAGGTTGGCATGAAGACGATCACGCCACTGGTCCGCCGCATCGTCGTGCGCTTCGATTGGCTCGGCGCGCAAGCGACAACGGGCGCGCACGTCGAACAGGTGCAGCCCATCGGCGTCATCGAAAAGATTGATGAGGTCGAGCGGCGCGTGCCGATTGAAGATGTGACGGGCGCTGCGCTGCGTTTCATCTTGATCAGCGGTGTGGTCGTCAGTGCGCTGACGTGGTTTGCGCGCAGGCTGTTCGCACGCAGGAGTAACAAGACATGAATGCTGAACGCATGATGCGTGTGCTGGACGATGCGCGCGAGGTTGCTTCGGTCGGACAGGTGTTCGGCGAGCCGCAGACATTCGGCGAGACGACGGTGATTCCAGTCGCCGCCGTGACGTATGTGTTTGGCTTCGGGTACGGCAGTGGCTCGACTCGTAATGCCGAGAGCGATGGCCAGAGTGAGGGCGGCAGCGGCGGTGGAGGTGGGGGACATGCGCGCGCGCGACCCATCGCCATGCTCGAAGTGACGCCAACTGAAACGCGCGTGCGTCCGATTGAAGACCCGACGCGCATTGCGCTCGCGGGCATTGCGCTGGCTGCGTGGCTGATCTGGAACTTGTTCGGCACGCTGCGCGCCATTGCCAAAGCGCGACGCAAGTGATGTGCTGTCGGCAAACAACAATACGGGTGAAGTTCCAATCAGACTTCACCCGTTTTGTTTAAGCGCCGCGCGCAGCTCGCGTTCGTGTATCGGCGCGGCCAATTCAAGTTGCGAGCCAATCACGATCACAGGAATCGAGTCACGATATTTGTCTTCGAGCGCATGATCTTGAGTGATGTCCAGTTCCTCGAAACTGAAATCGTATTCGCGCTGCAGTGCGATCAGCAAGTCTCGCGCGTCATGGCAGAGGTGACAATCGGGTTTGCTGAAGAGGGTAAGTTGCTGCATGGCTGATGGAGGACGAGAGACGGCGGACGGTTGACGGTGGTCTGTCGTCTGCCGTCCGCCGTCTTTACTGCGCGAACCCGTTTCCAAAAATGCGGATGAGGTAACTCGTGATGAGCGGCAGTTGATTGCTGAACACGAGCAAACCCATCACAATCAGCAGTCCGCCGCTCGCGTAGGTCAGCGTGCGCATGTGGTGCTTGATGCGCGTGAGCACGCCCATCAATTGACCAATGAGTAAGGCAGCGAGGACGAATGGCAGTCCGAGTCCGAGCGCGTAGATGAACAGCAGGGTCATTCCCGTAAGCACCGTGTCAGCCTGACTGGCCAGTCCAAGCACCAAACCAAGAAACGGCCCTACGCATGGTGTCCAACCAACGCCGAACGCGCTACCCATCAGCAATGCGCCAACATAGCCGGGCGCTCGGCGTCTGGTGAAGTCGAGCCGCTTTTCCTGTTCCAACCAGCCGAAGCGCAGCACGCCGAGCATTTGCAGCCCGAAGATCACGATGATAATGCCCGCGATGCGCGCGACCCAATCCTGATATTCGAGCAGTACTTGGCCGATGACACTCGCGCTCGCGCCGAGCAGCGTGAAGACCAGCGCGAGTCCGAGGACGAACGCCATCGCGCTGAAGATGATCTGCTTGCGCTGTGCGCTGATTTGCTCCTGCGCGAATTGATCCACCGAAACGCCGGTGATATAACTCAAGTAGGCGGGCACGAGCGGCAGGCAGCACGGTGAGGCGAACGAGAGCACGCCCGCGCCGAATGCAATTCCAAATGTTAGCAGATTGACTTCCATTTTAAACGAGCCTTTTAGTTTTTCCGACCGATCACACTGCATTATTAAACACGTCACTCACGGTGCGATAAAGACTGTGGAAACCGTGTGGATAAGTGTGGGATAACTGTGGGTTAGGTGTGGGATACGTTGTGCGAATATGACAGCGCGTGCCACGCGCGCGAATTCACTTGAGAATGTAATATGTTGCGCGCTTGTCGCCTATTTTCAGTAAGATGTTCTTATCCACCAACTCTGCCAAGTCGCGCCGAATCGTCTCTTCTGACACATCCGGATACAGGTCGTGATAATCACGATTGGTGATGCGCTGTTGCTTTTGTATCCAGCGCAGTGCCGCTTCCTGCCGCTCGTTCAAGCCGAGCCGCTGCCAGCGCGCGACATCCAGTGTCTCGACCTTGAATCCATCCGCCGGTCCCATCAGCATCACCTTAAACCCATTCGTCGTCTCTGTGAAGCGCGGTCTCGGCAGACCGTTCTCCTTCATCAAGCGCAGCAGCCGATCAATGCCGTAGCCGAGCCGCTCGATGTAGCCGAGATCAGCCAGTAGTTGCACTATCACGTCATTGCGACTGAAACGCTCTGCTACAATGTTTTTGACCGTGACGTGGCCGGGCAGGCGGCCGGGCGAATAGACTTCGATGCGGTCGCTGAACATGCTGATGCGAATCTCGTCGCCGCGAATCGAGTAGTCTCGATGCGCGACCGCGTTGACGATGACTTCGCGGATGGCGGCGCGCGGATACTCAAACTTTTCTTCGCGCTCCAGCCGCGTGATGCGCTGCGACTTGCGCATGTGCGCGACTAAAAAGTTTTCGGCGCGGCGAATCTGTTCGGGCAACGTGTCGCGCACTTCTTCCTTGCTGAAATCGTCGCTCATCTGCTCGCTGAGGTAGTGCGTGAGCAGGATGCTGCATTGACGCAAGAAGCGCGTCGGCTCGCGCCCAAACATCAGCACGCCGGCGACTGTAGGCTTTAGTTCTCCGCCATCTTTGCGCAGGCAGCCGCGCCGCAGTAGCACATCGCCTAGGTCTTCGTCGGCAAATACTTCGACCGCGTTCAAATAATTCTGTATCTTGCGCTCGTCCAAATCGTCGCGCGTCGCACCGGTCACGAATTGCGATTCGTAGCCGAGTTCGCCGCGTTCGAGCAGCAGTTGGCGCAAGCGGCGCGCGGGCATCGGCACGTTACGCTTCTCATCGCGGATCAAATATTGTCCGCGCAAATGGTAAACGTGCGGCAGACCTTTGGGCACGCTCACGACCAGCAGTGTGCGTCCGTCCACTATGATTGGCTCCGGCAGCGGCAGCATGAGCGACGGCGTGCTCGCCAGCGTGGCGCGCATCGCCACCTCAGACGCGCGCTCAGGTGCCTTCAAACCGATGATTTCACTGCTCTTGTTCGCACCGACCACGACGGTGCCGCCCTCGGCATTCGCAAACGCGATGAGTGCGCCAGCCAGCTCGCGCAGCGACACAGGCTCGCTTAACAATTCGACGTTGGTACCCACGCCGCCGTCAATCAACTCGCGCAGTTCACGCTCGTTCATGATTCAAAAACAAGTCGGCGCATCACACAACTTTCGACGACACCATTCACGACGGATTCTGCGTGAGCGCATACAGCGCGATAGCGGCTGCGCCGCAGCATACGCACAGCGAAAGAATGAGTAATCCGGCGATCAATGCAAACATTCGGCGCGCACGACCCGTATCAGATTGGCCGATGTCGTCGAGCATGGTCGTGCCGCTTGGCTGCTCATCCGAGCGCGTGTCGGCTGTTTCGTCCAACACCGGCGTCGGGGGCTCGTCCGAGACGGCACGCCGTGCCACCATTCGCTGTGGACGCGCCGCATATGGCGTGTTGGGCGGAGTCGTGGTCGCACGCGGGGCAGCCGCGCTAGTCGGCAGCACGATGCCGCACTCGTCGCAGAACTTTGCGCCCTCGCGATTGTGTTTGCCGCAGTTTGGACAGATCATGCACGCAGCCTTTCACAAAAATCGAATTGCAATTTATTTTATCCCATTCGCCTTGCGCCCGATCACGTTCCACACCTCGACCTCGCCCTTGCCCTTGACATTCAACATGCCGCGCGGCTCGCACGCAAACTCGTCGCGAATACGCTCATACGTCGCGCGTGTGATCTGAATCATGCCGCTCGCACCGGTGGATTCCATGCGGCTGGCGACGTTCACGGCGTCGCCCCACAGATCGTAAATGAACTTCTTGCGCCCGATCACCCCCGCGACAACCGGACCCGAATTGATGCCAATGCGAAAACTGATCTTGCGCCCGTTGCGAAACTGATGCGACTGTGCGTAAGCCTGAATCGCCAACGCGAGATCCGCCAGTGCCTGCGCGTGATTGGCGCGCGGTCGCGGCACGCCCGCCGCGACCATGTACGCATCGCCAATCGTTTTGATCTTTTCCAATGATCGCTGCTCGACGAGCAAATCGAAATGTGAGAAGACTTCGTTGAGCAATTCGATCAATTCAGCAGGCGTGAGCGACGCCGACAGCGGCGTGAAGTTTACGACGTCGGCGAACAGGATGCTCGCGTCATCGTACTGGTCGGCGATGGTGCGCTGCTCGCGTTTGAGGATTGCCGCGATGTCGGCAGGCAGAATATTAAGCAGCAGATTATCCGCTTGCTCCTGAAACAAGTTGCGCTGTCCGACAAAATAATACAACGCCCCGTAGGTGAACAGTGAGACTGAGATGAGCGTGATTGCGAACAGCGGCAGGACGAGGTTCCCGCCCATGTGGGTGCTGGGCGGAAAGAGTGGCTGCAAGGCGAGTCCGACGACAATCGAGAGCACGTAGGCAAAGAACCAAAACGTCGCGGCGCGGCGGCCCAAGAAGAACAGCGCCATCAGCGGCGAGAGAAAGCCCCACAGCACACCGCCCAGCAGCACCAGCCCGCCCAGCAGCAGATACGACACGAGCGGCACCAGCAGCACGAGCACGACTTGCAGCACGGCGAGCCAATTGTAAAACTTATGCGTGGCTGCGACGACGAAGATCACGAATACCAGTTCCAGCGCGAAGGCAAGCCATAAACTCGCGGCGAGCAGCTCGCCATACTGAAACAGCAAAAGCGCCCACGCGGACAGCGACACGATGCCCGCCAGCGCAATGCCGACGGACAATTCTTTCTTGAGGCGAATCTCGTCGCTGTCGTTCGGATCGGCGCCGATGCGCGCAATCAGCGCAAGCCCATCACGAAGCAAATGATTGATCACAATGCAATATTATACGGCTAACCGAATGAGGACACGATCAATGACCACAGATTTTCATGGAGCCGGCGGCGGCGCACTCGGCGCTTCGGTTGGTGGGCGCATTGCGTCACGGCGGCGCAGCGAGCGTTCGCGACGCGGCGTGTTCTTGCGCGTCTGCACGGTTTGACGGCGTTCGGGCACGAGCGCCACGGACAGCACGTCGTTCATGTTCTTTACGAAAATCAACTTGAGATCGCGCTGTACCTCGCGCGGCACGTCGGGCAAGTCTTTGCGATTCTTGAGCGGGATGATTAGCACTTTCAATCCGGCGCGATGGGCGGCGAGCGCCTTCTCCTTCAGGCCGCCTATCTGCAGCACGCGACCGCGCAGGGTGATCTCGCCCGTCATGCCCACGTCGCGCCGCACGGGCCGCCGCAAGAGCGCAGAGATGAGCGCCGTCGCCAGCGTGATACCCGCGCTCGGTCCATCTTTCGGTACGGCACCTTCGGGGAAGTGCACATGGATGTCAATGCGATCAAAGTTCGTCGTGACGCCGAGTTCGCGTGCGTGCGAGCGCGCATACGAGAACGCGGCGTGCGCCGATTCCTGTGTCATATCGCCGAGTTTACCCGTCAATTGCATGCCGCCTTTGCCGTCCATGATCGTGACTTCAATCGGCATCGTGTCGCCGCCACCGGCCGTCCACGCCACACCCATGGCCACGCCGATTTGATCCTCGTCTTCCATCACGCCAAAATCAAATTTGGCGGGTCCCAAAAACTTCGTGACTACCTGCCGCGTGACCTGCCGAACCGTTGTCTTGTCTTCGGCGACGCGCCGCGCGACCTTACGGCACACATTCGCGATCTCGCGCTCGAGATTGCGCACGCCCGCTTCGTAAGTGTACTCGCGGATCAGCATGCGCAGTGCGGCATCGTTGAAGTTCAACGATTTCAGTCCATGCTCTTTCAATTGTTTTGGAACCAAATACATTTTGGCGATGCGCAGTTTCTCATGTTCCGTGTAGCCAGAGAATGGAATCACTTCGAGGCGGTCGTGCAGCGCCCATGGCACCGGCTCCAGCCAGTTCGCGGTGCAAATGAAAATCACTTTCGACAGATCATAAGGCAAGTCGAGATAATGATCGGAAAAAGAAAAATTCTGCTCAGGGTCGAGCACTTCGAGCAGTGCCGCCGACGGATCGCCGCGATAGTCCGCGCCGATCTTGTCAATCTCGTCGAGCATGAACACTGGGTTGATCGTCCCCGCGCGGCGCATGGTCTGAACGATGCGGCCGGGCATCGCGCCGATGTAGGTGCGCCGATGCCCGCGAATCTCCGCTTCGTCGCGGATGCCGCCGAGCGAGACGCGCACGAATTTGCGCCCCAATGCTTCGGCGATGGATTTGCCGAGCGAAGTCTTGCCGGTACCGGGTGGCCCAACAAAGCACAGGATCGGCGTGCGCATCTCATTTGGTGCGAGCTTGCGCACGGCAATGTGCTCGATGATGCGTGCTTTGACTTTTGGCAGCGCAAAATGATTTTTGTTCAAGACGCGCTCGACCTGCGACATGTCAATGCTGTCTTCGCTCGCCTGTGACCACGGCAGCTCACTGAGCCAATCGAGATACGTGCGGATGATGCCCACTTCGGGCGACGCGGGCGGCATCTGCACGAGCCGCTCCAGTTCTTTCTCTGCCTTGCGCCGCACTTCGACCGGCAGCTGTAACTGCGATAACGTATCGTGTACTTCTTTGTACTCGCCGAAGTGCGCGCCGCCCTCGCCCAATTCGTTTTGGATGACGCGCAATTGCTCGCGCAAAAAATAGTCGCGCTGCGACTTGTCCAGTTCCTCGTGTACGCGTTCGTGAATCTTGTGCTCCAACTCCATGACTTGCACTTCTTTGCTGAGGTAAGCGTGCACCTTTTGCAGACGCGCCGACGGGTCGAGTGTTTCGAGTAGTTCCTGTTTCTCGCTCTTGCTCAGCTTCAGCGTGGACGCCACGATGTCGGCGAGCGCGCCCGCGTGGTCGGCGTTGACGGCAAGGCTATAAACGTCGTCAGCCACGTGCCCGCCCAACTGTGCGCACTGCTCGAACAGCGAACGCACCGCGCGCACCAATGCTTCCGTCGCAACCGAATCCGCGTTCGGCTCGAAGATCGGCATGACTCGTACTTTGTAAAACGGCTCGCTTTGCACGTAATCGAGAATCTTCACGCGCTGCACGCCCATCGCCAGCAACGACGACGAGCCATCCGCCATTTTGAGCAAGCGTCCCACTTCGACAAGCGTCCCAATTGAGTGCAGTTGCTCAGGCGTTGGCTCGTGATCGGACGAGTCTTTGTGCGCAACGAGCACGACCATTTTCTCGTTGTCCATCGCCTCTTCAAGCGCGAGCAACAAATGCTCGCGCCCGATGAGGAGCGGTGCGGCGACTTTGGGAAGCAAAACCGTTTCGCGCAGCGGGATGAGCGCATATTCAGGCAACACGATCGCGCTGGAACGCGGCGCGCGTGCACGCCGACGTGTGCTGGCCATCTAAAACTCCTTTTCCGATTAACGGGGCGCTATTGTACCACATAAGTTTTAAGGTTTGGTATAGGCGCGCTGGCTGGGCGATCACGGTAACCGAGTGGGCCGTGACGTACCACGCTTCGACTGCGCGTTGCGCCGCTCAGAATGTCGGTGCTTTGTTCACTAATTGGCGCACAGTGTTTAGCCCAAATATGTCTCTGTGGTATAGTCTGCTGCGTGCGAAAACATTTGCTCGTGCTCGGCGCATATACTCTGCTCGCACTGGTGCTGACTTGGCCCCTCGCCGCGAATTTCACGACGCACGTCGTCGGCGATGGCAGCGACGACCCCGCGCTGACATGGAACTTGTGGTGGTTCAAACATGCGCTGCTCGATCTGCACACCTCGCCGCTCACGACCGACTTCATGTTCTATCCGATTGGCATCAACCTCGTCTTCTACACGCTCACGCTGCTGAACGACGCGCTCTCGCTCCCGTTGCAAGCCGTGTTCGGGCTCGTGCCTGCGGCGAACATGCTGTTGTTGTCGTCGTTTGTGTTGTGCGGATATGGAATGTTTCTGTTGGTTGAAGAGTTAGGGATTGCGGACTGGGGACTGGAGACTGGAGATTGGGCGGCGTTTATCGCAGGCATTGTGTTTGCCTTCTCGTCGAACAAGATGCTCTATGCCTCGCTGGGCCAGTTCAACATAGCATCGTCGCAGTGGATTCCATTCTACGTGCTGTACCTGTTCAAGCTGCGTTCTGACTTGTTCGCCACTCACCGCACGCCACTCGCGCATCCTGTGCCGCGCGCAATTGCGCGCAAAGCAGGCGAATGCCTGCGGCACAGGACATCTCGCCACTCGCTTCTCCCCGCTCGTCACGCCATCCTCGCCGCAACGTTCTTGTTGCTGCAAGCCTATGCCGAATTCACCTTCGCTTCGTTTTTAATTGTGTTCACATTTTTCTTCTGGCTGTGGCACTGGCGTGCGCGGCAATCGTTCTGGCGCATGACGCTCGCGCTGGCGCTCGTCGCCATCGTATTCGTCGTCGGCTTCGCGCCGATCATCGTGCCGATGATCCAAGAGTTGCGCGTCGAAGGCGACTATCTCGTGCAAGGCTCCGGCTTTGCAGATGCGTTCTCAGCGGACGTGATTGGCTTCTTCGTGCCGAGCAAGTTGAATCCGATAGTTGGCTGGTTGGATACTTGGTTTGAGTTTCCCTACATCAACTTTGTGTTCGTCGGCTGGCTGACGCTGGCGCTTGCGCTCATCGGCGCGCGGGTGTATCGGCGCTACACGCTCGCGAAATTTTGGAGCGTCACGACGCTCGCGTTCGCCGTCATCGCGCTCGGACCCGAATTGCGAGTGAATGGCAATGCGTTTCCGATCCCGCTTCCCTTCGCCGTCTTCCAAGTCTTGCCATTTTTCAAAGGCAATCGCTATCCAAGTCGCTACTCGGTGATGATCACGCTCGGAGTTGCGGTGCTCGTTGCGTTCGGTGTTCAGTATCTGCTCGTGAAAGCGAGGAAATTAGGGGAGATTAGGGGAGATAAGAGAAATAAAGGGCACGCATTGATTTCCCCTAATCTCCTTTTATCTTCCCTAATTTCCTTCCTAATACTCGTTGAGCATTTTTCAGTTTTGCCGCTCTCCGATTATCGCGCGCCGTCGTTCTACGACGAGATTCGCAATGAGCCCGGCGATTTCGCCGTCCTCGAAATTCCGCTCGACTGGCGCAACAGTTTCCGCGTGACGGGCACGCTCGACAAGGTGTTTATGCTGTCCCAGTTTTATCAGACTGTGCACGAGAAGCGCATGTTAAGCGGCAACACCAGCCGCAACCCTGAATTGAAATTTCAATACTTCACCGAAGCGCCGCTCATCAATTCGCTCATCGCGCTCGAAACGGGCCACGACCTCGACGCGGCGACGCTCGCGCAGGACAAGCAGTACGCGCCCGAGGTGATGCGCTTCTTCAACGTGCGCTACATCGTGCTGCGCGCGCAAGCCGGTGGCAAAGTGCAGCCGTGGCTCGAAGCGGTGCTGCCTGATCTCAAGTTGTGGCGCGATGCAGACGGCACGCGACTCTATCGGCTCTCTCCCTCCCCTGCGCAGCGGGGAAGGGCAGGGGTGGGGGTTGATCCAAAGTCGCCAATGGCGCGACTTTACTTCGCCGACGGCTGGGGCGAGTTGGGCGAGCAGCGCGTTTGGGCGCAGCGCAATGAGACGCGGCTGCTAATGCCGAAGCAGGATACCGATGTCGTGCTCACACTGCGAGTGACCGTGCCAGATGAAGGACAGAAATTAACCGTACTGGTCAATGGTGGGCCGGCAGGTTCGTTTGCGTTGCAGAAAGGCACGAAGGATTATGGAGTGCAGATTAAAATGCAAGGGACGCCAGAGGGATTAAATGAGTTGACATTGCGATGGACGTCCCTGTTCTCGACTTGGTATTTGCCAAGTGAAACCGGTCAACCTGATTCATATCGTTTCGTTGTCGTCAAAAGTGCAGGTGAAGAAGTTGGCGATTTCGCTCATATCTGGATTGATGGAGAGGATCGCTCGCCGAATCAACGTGGATACAATCTGCTCGCATTCATCACAGGAATTAACTCAGCGGACTATGTAGATCATTTTGATACCTTTGCGTCTTCCAATGAAGCGGACAGATTAGCGCAGTTTCTGGAACACGATAAAAAGTTCCACAATGTTGCGTTGGCAGTTCGCGACGAGGCATCACTGAGTGCGAGCTTAAGATTGGCAATGGCATTGAAATCGGAAGGCTCCAAACTACCGGTTGGTTGGCGATCGAGCCACGCCTTCGTTCGCTATATCACGGTGCCGGGCGAGAACATCATCATCCGCGAAGATGCATCGCCCATCCGTCCTGCCATCGTCTCGATTGGCGAGCGCATCACGTCGCCGACGGTGGCGGGCGCGGTCGAGTGGATTCAAGTTCAACCAACTGACGAGGCGAAGTGAGACGCGATTCGTCTCTGCGCGCGGGCCAACTCGGCGTCGCGTGGCGCATCGCACCCGTTGTGCTCTTCCTCTCGTATGTCGTGTTCGCGTCCGCGCTTGCGGTGCGCCAGCACGACTCGTTTCACACGCACGCCTTCGACATGGCGTACTTCGATAACGTCGTGTGGAACACCTCTCAAGGTCGTCCCTTCGTTAACGACCTGCCCGACAAGCCCGAAATCTTCCTCGCCGATCACTTCTCGCCCGCATTGATTGCCGTCGCGCTACTCTACCGCTTGTGGTCGGACCCGCGCATGTTGCTGATTGCGCAGGCACTCGCGCTCGCGCTGAGCGTCGTGCCATGTTACCTGCTTGTGCGCGAGCGTCATCCGCGCCTCGCCGTGTTCACACTGCTCGCACTGTATCTCAATCCTGCGCTGCTTGGCGTCGCACTGAGTGAGTTCCACGAGATCGCGCTCGCCGCGCCGCTCATGGCGTTCGCGCTGTGGTTGCTTGCGCGACGAACCACCGACGACGGACCGCGGACGGCGGACGTAGCGCGCCTACGTCATTCGCCTTCCGTCTTCGCTCTGCTTTTAGCGGCGCTCGTCGTCAAAGAAGAACTCGCCATTGTGGTTGCGGCGGTCGGCGTGTACATGCTCGTAGTCAAGCCGCACGCTGTGCGAGCGGGCATGTTGCTGATCGTCGTCGCCGTTGCATGGCTCGTGTTCGTGTGGGGCATACTGCCGAGCATGCTGCCCGATGCTATCTCGCATTGGCAGGATCGCTATGGTGACATCGCGCCAACGCCAACACAAGGTATCGTGCGTCTGCTCACCGATCCGCTGCTGCTCGTGTCGCGCTACCTCTCCGCGCCAAAGATTATCGCCGTCGCGCGCGTGCTGCTGCCGCTTGCGTTCTTGCCGGTGCTTGCGCCGAGTTTATTCGCAGTGGCGCTGCCCGTCTTCGCGTATTTGTTGTTGAGCGATAAGCAGAGCGTATCGCAGTTGCAGGCTTGGTATGTCGCGCCACTGCTGCCGATTCTATTCGTCGCGACTTCAATGGCGATTGCCTCTGCCCCGCGCCAATTGGCACGCGCGATGACGGTTGCGCTGCTGCTGTTGGGCGGCTTGTCGTA
Source organism: Anaerolineae bacterium (assembly GCA_038198935.1). Lineage (GTDB taxonomy): Bacteria > Chloroflexota > Anaerolineae > JACRMK01 > JACRMK01 > JBBPZQ01. The sequence continues at coordinate 40,448 of JBBPZQ010000127.1, read as the reverse complement.
TTGGTTGTGGAGTGTTGGTCCTTTCGCGCGCGAGTTCGCGCCGATGCGTTTCGACGTGAGCGCACGCCGGGCTTGCGCGCAGCGTGTGCTGGCGCTCGTGCCGCCGAACGCATCCATCAGCGCGCAGGACAATCTGCTGCCGCACCTCGCGCATCGCCGCGCGCTAAATGTGTTTCCATCGCTGGGCGAGCCGACGGCCGAGTATGTCGTGCTCGACGGTCGTGTTGACCTGAGCGACGGCCACAACAATTGGACGCCGTTCCGTCCGCTCGAAGTGCCGCACGCACTCAACCAATTTCTCGCGCGACCAGACTATATACTGATCGGCGATGCGTGCGACTACAAGTTGCTGCGCTACACGGACGAGCCCGTGATCGCGCACATGCGCGATCAACTATTTTCTCAGACGATTCACTTACTCGGTTACGAGATTGCGGATGCCGACGCCGAGGGAGCCTATCAGCCAACGGAGCGCGCGTGGGGCGCGCGCGCGCTGCGCGTGACGTTGTGGTGGAAGGCAGGCACGCCGCTCGTCACCAACTACACTGTGTTCGTGCACGCGCTCGCTGCGAACGGAACGCTGGTGGGCCAGCACGACAGCCCGCCTGCGAATGGCTTCATGCCGACGACGCAGTGGGAGGTAGGCGAGATCGTGAAGGACATTCACTACCTCGCGTCTGAGGCCAATGTCTCACGAATTGAAGTGGGTCTGTACGATGCGCGCAGCGGCGAGCGGCTGAAACTGGAAGACGGCAGCGACGCGCTGCGAGTAACGCCGTAGAGATGTTGCATGCAACGACTCTACACTGGCGGCCAAGGAATGGTATACCAGTCGGAGTTCGGTTCGGGGAACGTGCCCATCTCGATTAATTCATTGAGGCGGCCCAGCAGCGCGTCAATTTCGTCGCGGTCGAGCAGCGCGTGCAGTTCGCGCGCTATCAGCGCATTGCCGCACATGCGCTGCTGCAATTGCTTCAAGTCATTCATCACCGCAGCCGGAATTTTCTCCCCCGCGTAGTCCCAGATCACGGTGCGCAGTTTTGGCTCGCAGTGGAACGTGACGCCGTGATCAATCGCCCAAATCTTGCCGTTGTGATCAATCAGGCAGTGGCCGCCTTTGCGATCGGTGTTGTTCAATAGCGCGTCGAACACAGCCAGACGCTTGAACTCGTCGGCGTGCTCGTCCTTCAATGTGAAGTAGTGCTGCTCCGCGTCGCAATCAATAAACAATTGCACCGAGCCGAGTCCGTGTGGACCATCGCGCAGCACCGTCGGCGGGACGTGACCCCAACCGAGTGACTCGCTGAGCAGAAACGCCGCGACCTCGCGCTTGCACAGCGTCCCGTGCGGAAAGTCCCACAGCGGTCGCTCACCTTTGCACGGTTTGTAGATGACGAGCAGCTGCAAATCGTCCTGCGTGACGCGCGCGAGGAAGGTGTAATTGGAACTCCACGGCATGATGCCTTCCAGTTCCATCTCTCCGTTCGTCAGCAGCGCGACAATTTGTGCTTGCGGCAGATTTTGGAAATGCGCGTCGGGGATTTGAATCGTGCGACTTTCTCTCGCGGAACTTCGGCGGCGCTTTGCCATAGAACAGTACTCAGGCGTCAGTCGTCAGATGAGAACCGTCGGGCCACTGGCGACTGACGACTGGCTACTCATTCAATGTCCATTCCGTTTTGGGCAGAAGTGCCCTGCGGGGTCAATCGGGTTGCCGCACAGCACGCACAACGGTCGCCCGCCAGACACCGCGACGAGTGCGTGCATCGCCAGCGCGCGCGCCTGCTCGCGCGACATCCAGAGGCGCACCGCGTTGAGTGTGTCGGGATCGGTCTCTTCGGTTTCCGGCACTTCGTAGGCGACGATAATCATGCGGTCGCTTAACTCGTCGTGCCCCAGCCCCATCTGTCCGACGCGGAACAACGGCTCCATCGGTTCTTCGAGGTGCAGTTCGCTCGTGCTGGCGGTCGGCGGTCCGCCGAGTTTCTCCAGCAATTCGTCTATCCCTTCGGCGAGCGCCTGAGCTTGAAACTTCTCGATGATGAGCGTTACCGTGGTGCGGCTCTGCTTTGCCTGCAAGTAGAACGTGCGATTGCCGGGCTCGCCTATTGCATCGGCGACGATGCGCGTCACCGGATTGAATTCGTATAGGATGTTCGGCATAGATTCGCTTTAGGACGAGTGTGCAGACGGACGACGTTTGATTTTGGTTGTTGGACGTGTGGCCTTGGACGACGGATGCCCATTGCGCCTCGCCCGCTTCCGTCCGCCCTCATCTGTCTTTCGCCTGCGCTTCTTCGGCGCTGTGGGCGGCAGTGGGCCCGTGTCGTTCAGGCGCAGCAGGCGCGTGCCATGCTCGTCGGCGTGAACGATGCTGATGGACGCAGGGCTGATGATGATGCGCTGGAACTGATCGAGGTCGAGTTTCAAGTAATGCGCGACCATCGCCTTGATCGCATCCGCATGTGAGACGACGACGACGGTGCCCTTGCGGTGCGCCGCCCGAATGCGTTCGAGTTCGCCGACGAGTCGCCCCTGCATCTCGCTGAACGATTCGCCGCCGGGCATCCGTGTGTGCGTCGGGCGCTGCTGGATGTCCTTCCACAACTTCGAGCGCGCGGCTTGCTTCACCGAGCGGCCCGTCCAATCGCCCGTTTTTAAGTCGGCGAGGTTCTCGCGCACTTGCACTTCGAGATTGCGGCCCCCCGCGATGAACTCCGCCGTCTCGATGGCGCGTTCGAGGTGGCTCGCGTAAATCGCGCTCACCTTCACGGGCATGAGTCGCTCGGCGGCGGCTTGCGCCTGTTTGCGTCCGTCCTCGTTCAGATGAATGCCCGCCGTCCAGCCCGGCAGCCGATTCTTCTTCACCCAATCGTTCGTCGCGTGCCGCACCAAAATAAACGTCGTCATCTCTTCGTGATTATATCACGCGCGTATCGGTGCTTCAACTAAGGTGGGCTGAATTGCAAGTACCGTTTCGTTTGCACAGCTCAGCTCGTTGTAATTGACGCACGCGCGCGTTGTCGTTAAGATTAGTCGCGATGACGAGCGCGAACCATACCCCCACTCCTACGACTGCACTCAGGACAAGCCCTACCCTTCCGCGCGTGGCTTGGGCGGGGATTCGTTCGCTCCTGAACCGTCGCTCGCTCCTGTTGTCGTTGTGCTTCCTCGCGTTTGCGCTGCGGCTGTTTCATCTCGATTACCAATCTCTGTGGTATGACGAAGGCTTTAGTTGGTGGCTGTCGTCGCATCCGCTCGACCAGATCATCGCGCGCACCGCAGCCGACATTCACCCGCCGCTGTATTACCTCGTCTTGCACTTCTGGATGAGTGCGGCGGGTGCGAGCGAGTTCGCGCTGCGCTATCTGTCACTCATGGCAGGCGTGCTGCTGGTGCCCGCGTTCTTCATCCTCGCGCGCCGCTTGCTGAACGAACCCGTCGCATGGGTCGCCGCGCTTATGGCCGCGCTCTCGCCGCTGTACATCTGGTACGCCCAAGAAGCGCGCATGTACGAATGGCTCGTGCTGCTGACGGTGCTGTCGTCGTATGCGTTCTGGCGCTGGACGGAGCGCGCGACGTGGCAGTGGTGGCTGGCGTGGACGTTGCTCGACGTGCTCGCAGTGTATTTGCATTTCTACGGCTTCTTTGTCGTCGCGTTTCAGGCACTATACTTTTTCATCTGGTGGGTGCGGCAGGAGACACGCTGGCTGATGCTGCTGGCGGGACTGAGCAGTGCCGCGCTCGTCGGCGCGGCATACCTGCCGTGGGCGCAGTTCGCCGTCGCACGTTTCGGCGCCGACCAGAGTTTCTACGAGGGCACGCTGCCGCTCGGCGAAGTCCTGCGCAAGACGTTTGCGCTGTTCAGCGTAGGGCAAAGCATGCTCGAAGAGCAAGCCGTCGCCGTCGCGCTGGGCTTCGTGCTGCTTGCGCTGTTTGGCGTCGTCGCGATTCGCAGCATCCGCACCGATCGCTTGAAATCGTCCGACGACAATCCGTTCCGTCAATCGCTGACGGGCACGACGGCCGTGCGCTGGTTTTTGCTGCTGTGGCTCATCGTGCCATTCGTGCTGCTGTACCTCGTCTCGTATGCGCGCCCGAAGTTCGAGCCGCGCTACTTGATGATCGCTTCGCCGCCGTTTATCATCCTTGTCGCGGTGACGGTTGCCACGTTCACCATGCAGTTTGTTAACACGCCGGCCCATTCGCGCCGCCACTACTTCGCGCTACCGCTGGCGAGCGTCGTCGGCATGTTCGTGCTGGCGACGACATTGATCGCCGACAACAATTTGTATTTCGACGCCGCGTTCGGCAAAGATGATTTCCGCGGCGCAGCCCGCGCCATCCAAGCGCAGCGCGTGAGCGGCGAGCCGACCGTGCTGGTATCGGGCCATATGTTCCCCGTCTATGAATATTATGATCGGGGTGCACAGGAAGTGCGTCTGCCCGACATCGCCACGCTCGACACGCAACGCGTGCTCGGCTACAACGTCGCCAACGATTTGAACCGCGCGCTGAGGAACAAGCGCGGCGCGTGGGTCGTGCTGTGGCAGAACGACGTGGTTGACCCGAACGGTTTTGTGACGACTATCCTTGATTCGCAAGCGAAGCGCATCGCAGCGCAAGAGTTCTTCGGCGTGCAGGTATTGCACTATGATATTCCCGCGGGCGTCACATTCGCCGACAAGCCGCAAATTCAACATCCGCTGAGCGTGAACTTCGGCAATCAGATCGAGTTGCTTGGCTATACGTTGCCCGATGCGCCGCCGCCCGCCGATCAAGGCGTCCGCGTGACACTGTATTGGCGCGCGCTCGCCGATTTGCAAAAAGATTATCAGGTGGCGCTGCGAGTGCGCGATGGGTCGGGCCAATTCTTGCTCGGCAGCTACGATGGGCGGCCGGGCGCGTACAACTATCCGACGACGCGCTGGAAAAAAGGTGATCTGCTGTTCGGCAAGTTTACGGTGCCGCTCGAATTGGCAACGCCGCCCGGCAGCGAGCAACTGGAAGTCACGCTCTACACGCGTGATAACACAGAAGGTCTGGACGTGCTGGACGCAGCAGGCAACGCGCGCAGCAAATTCATCGTGCTGCAACCGATTCCCGTCGAGCGCGCTAAGGCGCAGCCCGCCATCGAGAAGTTGAAGATCAAACATCCGCTGCGCTTCAATTTCGGCAGCAGCATCGAGATGCTCGGCTTCGACATGGACAAGGACAAGGCGGAGCCCGGCGACCCGATCGCCATCACGGTCTATTGGCGCGCCGTGACTCCGCCCAAAGAAGACTTCACCGTCGCGTTCCAAATGCAGCGCGCTCCCGACGGCGATAACCCGCGCTTCGAGTTCGAGCGCAACGAGTTGGTGTCGGGCTATGCGACGAGCAAATGGCGGCCGGGCGAGATCGCGCGCGCGCAATATACGTACTTCCTACCGAACGACCTCTTGCCCGGCGACCGCATCTTGCGACTGTTGCTGTTCGACCATAACAACAAACAAGTTGGCGCAGCCGTCGCGCTCGGCGATCTGCACGTGCAGCCGAGCACGCGCGTCTTTCGCCCGCCCGTACCGCGCGTGGTAGATGTCGAGCGATTCGGCAGTGCGATTCAATTGTACGGCTACGACATCCTGCCGCTGCCGACGCTGCGCTCGACGGTGCAAGGCACGACAACGGTGAGCGCGGGCGACGTGCTGCGTGTGACGTTGTATTGGCGCTCGTTGCAGCGTGTAAGCGCATCGTACAGCGTGTTCGTGCATCTGCTCGCTGATCCCGCGCGCGTGCCAGCTAACGCTGAAGGCGCGGGTATTGTGGCGCAACGCGATGCGGTGCCCGGGAACGGCGCGCGCCCTACGCCGGCGTGGGTGCCCGGCGAATTCATTAGCGATTCCTATGAGTTGACGGTTCCGCGCAGCACGCCTGTGGGCGTCTATGTCGTCGAGGTCGGCTTGTACGACTCGCGCACGAACGAGCGACTACTTCTGCAAGGCTCGCCGCCGCCGCCGACTGCGATCAGCGCTGCAACGCTCGGCGTGCGTGTCGTCGTGCGCTGACATTTGACGACGCGCACCCCCTCTGTTAGACTCGCGGCGATTCTGGGGCGAATGCTCCAGAAATTTTTGTGTCCACACAATCAAGACATCATAGCGTGTGTTAAAAGTGGCTGAACGATTTATCCGCAAAGACACCAAGACACGGAGACACAAAGTTTCAGAACTATGCTTCTTTGTGTCCTTGCGCCTTAGGGTCTTGGTGGTTGCCTTGTGTGATTGTTTTGAAATTATCTCGATGAACGTTCTTCCAAAAATTGTCGCGCTCTGCCTGCTGCTCAGCCTCGCCGCGTGCGGAACGCAACCGTTGCTGACGAAAGTGGATGTCCATCCTGACGTGATTACGCCGAACGGCGACGGCAGGGACGATGTGGCGGAGCTGCAATACTCGCTGTCGGCGAACGCCAACGTGACGATCACGCTGCGCGCGAGCGACGGCAGAGTGTATGCGCTGCGCGGCAACCAAGCGCGTGCGGCGGGCGATTACGATCTGCTGTTCGGCGGCGTCGTCAGTGGCACGGTGATGCCCAACGGCACATACACGCTGCTCATCGAAGCCAGTCCGACGGACGGCGGCACGCCGATGCGCATGGAACGCACCATCAGCGTGAAGGATTCCGACACGCAGTTACCCGACATCCAAAACTTCACGGTCTTCCCGGATCACTTCACGCCGAACCGCGACGGCGTGGACGACCGCGTGAGCATCACGTACAACCTCACGAAGAAAGCGGACGTATTCGTGTATTTGCTCGGCGGCGATGGTCACAAGTGGCCCATCGCGGAGCGCAGAGATAATGCCGTGAAGTCCGGTGAGGCGGGCGTACACACCTACGACTACGAAGGCGGCGTTGATCTCGGCGCGCCGCCGCCGCCCGACGGCACCTATCAAGTCATCGCCGAAGCGACGGATTCGGCGGGGAACGTTGTGCGCAAGACGGCGACGCTCACGATTGCAGAAGGCGGCGTGCCGCGCGCGGAAATCGTCGGCGCGACGGCGAGCATCGCGCCAACATCCGTGCCCATCGGCGCTGCGCTAATATTCACGGCGACGGTGGCGAACGTCGGCACGGTTCCGATCCGCACGAAGGGGCCGTGGAGCGGCACGCAATACACGTCGCTCGAAAACTTCAACGCCATGAGCCAATATGAAGAGCCTGGCGTGTTCCGCGTCGGCGTGGACTTCGAGGGCAACTCGTCGGGGCGCGCCTATCCGTATCGCTGGGGGCTTGGCAAAGAAAGCGACCTGACGACGCGTACCATCAACGCGCATAAATATTATTATTTGATGCCGAACCAGCGTGTCGTCGTTAGCGGCTCGATCAAGCTAGTGGACAAAACGCAATTCAGTTTGGTGAATCCGTTCTTCTGGGTCGGACTGCTGCACGAACAGGTGCGCATTGTGGACGACCGCATCGCGCCGACGCGCGTGACGATTGGGTTCTGAGATGGACGGCAGACGGCAGTCGGCAAGCGGCGGTCAAGAACATCTTCCCGTCATCATCGTCAGCTATAACACGCGCGAGTTGCTGCGCCGATGCCTAAGCGCGCTGTTGGCAAGCGAGGGCGTCGCGCCGCAACCTATCGTCGTGGACAATGCGTCGAGCGACGGCAGTGCCGCGATGGTGCGTGACGAGTTTCCGTGTGTGCGCGTGATCGCGCTCGACAGTAATCGAGGATTCGCGGCAGCGAACAACGTGGCTTTGCGGGAGTTGGGGTTTAGGGGGCAGCCCTCACCCCGGCCCACTCCCTTGCAGGGAGAGGGCCGGGGTGAGGGTGGATTACCCGAATACATTCTGCTCCTCAATCCCGACACGGAAGTGCAGCCCGATGCGGTTGTAACGCTGTTACGCTTTATACGAGCACACCCGCGCGCGGGCGTCGTTGGCGCGCAATTGACGTTTGCGGATGGACGCTTTCAGCATTCGGCGTTTCGCTTCCCTGGCCTGGCGCAAACCATTTTCGATTTTTTTCCGCTGCATGGGCGCTTGATCAATTCGCGCCTGAACGGACGCTACCCACAACGCAACACACCGTTCGAGATTGATCATCCACTCGGCGCGTGCATGCTCGCGAGGCGCGACGTGATTGAGCAGGTCGGCTTGATGGACGAGGCGTACTTCATGTACGTCGAAGAAGTGGACTGGTGTCGGCGCATCAAACGGGCTAGCTGGCAAATCTGGTGCGAGCCGCGCGCGCGCATCGTACATCACGAAGGGCAAGCCACGCGCCAGTTCCGCCACGCGATGTTCGTTGCCAAGTGGCGCAGTCGCGTGCGCTACTTTCATAAGTTTCATTCGCCCCAGTATGTCGCGCTCGTTCGCGCGATCATTCGGCTCGGTTTGTGGAGCGAGGCGCGCAAACTTTCACGCGAGTCGTTGGCGCCTGACGAGCGCACCCGCCTACTGGACGCTTTCACGAAAGTACGTGCGCTGCTGTAGCTAAAGGACGTCGCGGGATTCCAATACCCGCGAGGTCTCTTCCAGATACTATGCCCTCGCTCTCCGCCGTCATCCTCACGCACAACGAAGAAAAACATTTACCTGATTGTCTCGCCAGCGTGCGTTGGGCAGACGAAGTGCTGGTGCTGGATTCATTCAGCAGCGACCGCACGGTCGCAATTGCGCACGCGTTCGGCGCGCGCGTCGAGCAGCATGCTTTCGTGAACTATGCTGCGCAGCGCGACGTTGCACTCGCGCTGGCGTGCGGTGAGTGGGTGCTGTTCGTGGACGCGGACGAGCGAGTCAGCGATGAATTGCGCCACGAAATTGAAGCAGGGCTGGCTCTCGCATCCCGCTCTCCATCTATCGTCGGCTTCTGGATTCCGCGTCAGAACGTGATCTTCGGCGCGTGGATCAAGCACACAGGCTGGTATCCCGATCGGCAATTGCGCTTGATGCAGCGTGCGCGCGCGCACTACGACGCGACACGACCCGTGCACGAACTTGTCGTGCTCGATGGTGAGGCAGGCACACTACGTGGTCATCTCGTTCATCTCAACTACGAGAGTGTCGGCGAGTTCGTGCGCAAGCAAAAACAATATGCGCGCTACGATGCACAGAAACTTTTCGCTGAAGGCGCGCGTGCACGACCGCACAACTTCATGTTGCAGCCGCTGCGCGAGTTTCGCCGCCGTCTTATTACGCTGCAAGGCTGGCGCGACGGCTGGCGCGGCTGGCTGCTGAGTCTGCTGATGGCGTGGTACACATTCGAGGTGTATCGAGAATTGCGTCACATCCCGCCATCAGCGGCCACTTCACGGTGAAAAGCAAGCGTACAAAAAACGGGTAGATCCAATATGATCTACCCGTTTTGATTTCTGTGGTTCAATGGTTATGCAATTTGGGGGATCAGTACTCCGTAAGTGCCGTCGTTGCGGCGATAGAGGATGTTGACTTGGCCATCCTCACTACTGAAGAACACGAAAAAGTTGTGGCCCAGCAATTCCATTTGCTCGATGGCTTCTTCGGGCTCCATCGGCGCGCTCTGGAATCGTTTGATGCGCACGATGGGTTGATACGATTCAACTGCTTCTTCTGTCGTCGGCTCGGCCGTCAGCACCGCTTCTTGGTTGAACGCCTCGACATTCTCGTGTAGTCCGTTTGCACGTTTGCGCTTCTGCTGTCGTTTGCCTTTGAAGCGGTCTGCTTGGCGCACTGCGCGATCCATCACAGCGTCAATCGCGGTGAACAAATCGGACGCGCGCTCCTCGCTGCGCAGAATGACGCCGCCCGCGCGCAGCGTGACTTGCGCCACGTTGCGCTGTTCTGCACCTTTGGTGCTTTCCACTGTGAGTTCGAAGCGCGCTTCGGTGAGAGCGGGTAAATGGCGCACGACGCGCTGCAGCCGCTTATCTACGTAGTCTCGTGTGTGTTCCGTGATCTCGACATTGCGGCCCGTGATCGAAAGTTGCATACGATCCTCCTGATTTGGATGCTGGACGTTAGATGTTGAATTGGAATGCCTCCAACGTCCAACGTTCAATGTCAATTATTGAACCTTAGCGCGCCAAAGTCAATCCCCAGACGGAACGCGCGCCCGCCGCGTGCAGCGCCGCCGCGCACTCGCTCATCGTCGAACCCGTCGTGCACACATCATCAATCAACAACACTTGTGCGTCATCCACGCGCTGCACGCATGCGAATGCATCAATCAGGTTTTGACGCCGCTCGTGTTCGTTCAAGCCGACTTGCGGAATGGTGTGGCGCGTGCGCACGAGGATGTTTTGTTGCGCGGGTTGCTGAGTGCGTCGGCTGACAACATCAGCCAGCAGCGCAGATTGATTGTAGCCGCGCTCGCGCTGACGCTCGTCGTGCAGCGGCACCGGCACAATCAGCGTGAAAGGCAGCGGATTTGCGTCGAGGTAATCGCACAGCAATTGGCCCAAGGGTTCGGCAATGGCGCTCAGTCGCTCGTACTTCAGTCTATGAATGGCTTTGCGCAGTTGCCCATCGTGATGCGCGACGGCGCGCAAGCCGTGCAGATAGGCCGGGAGCGCATGGCGGCGACATGCTAAGCACGAGCGCGAAGACAACTCTTGGCCGCAGCGCCCGCAGATCGGCTCACGCACGCGATGCAGCGACGCGACGCATTTGGCACAGAACCATTCGCCCGCGCGACCACAGCCCGCGCAGCGCGGCGGAAAAATCAAATCGAGGAGTGCCAGCCGAGCGTACTGAAACCAGCGTGGCGCTGACATATGCTCAGGGGAGGCGGAAGCGCCTACTCAAATTGTAATTGATCGCCAACTTGTGTTTGACTGTTGTGAATCACGCCCGCATTCAATTCGACCACGGCGTGCGCAGACCAATACGGTTTGCCGAGGCGATTGGGCGGCACGGCTTCTTGCAATCCTACCACATGCCGCGCGCGATCAATATACACGAGATCGAGGGGGAAGTACATCCAGAAGGTATGCACCCAATTGTCGGGCAGAACGAGCGCAGCATTGTCGGACAGCCGCCGTCGGCCCATCAAGCCGAACAGCCGCTGCACGAAGGTGCGCGCCTCACGCGCGTCGGCGGCGATGAGCGTGGCGCGCGTGAGGTTGGCAATTCTCATTTGCAGATGTCAGATATATCGAACTGCCGACAGATGCGGGGCACCGACGGACCGAGGATGACGATGAACAAGCCAGGCAGAAGCATGAGCACCAGTACCACACTCATTTTGACCGGCGCTTTTTGCGCTTGCTCTTCTGCACGCTGGCGGCGCTTGATGCGCATCTGCTCCGACTGGATGCGCAGAATCTTCGTCATGCTCACGCCGAGTTGCTCGGCTTGAATCAGCGCGGTCACAAAGTTGGTGAGGTCGGGCACGCCCGCGCGATCTGCCATGTCGCGCAATGCATCTTTGCGCGGACGACCGACGCGCACTTCGCTGATGACGCGCCCGAACGCACGCGCGATTTCGCTGTCGGCTTTCTCTGCCACTTTGGCGAAGCCCGCATCGAGTGCGAGTCCGGCTTCGACGCTAATCGTCAGCAGGTCGAGCGCGTCGGGGAGTCCTTTTTGAATCGCTTTCTGCCGCGCTTTAATTTTTTGCGCGATCCAGATGACCGGCAAGAAGAAGCCGAGCAGCGCACCCGCCGCAGTGAGCAAAATCATGTTTTGCAGCGGCGCGTGGCTGAACCACAGCAGGAGCAATGGAATGCTGCCACACGCCAGCGCCGACAGCCCACGCACGCCGAGAAAATCCGACGCCGTCCAGTTGTTCGGATTGCCTGCCATGTCGAGCTTGCGCTGCGCTTCTTTCAAGTTCGTCTGCGGCGTAAAGCGCAGCACCAAACGGGCCATGTTTTGCAAGAGCGGCCTAACGGTGCGCTCGTTGAAGGGACGCTCCAGTTCCATTTCTTCCAGCGTGCGGACGCGCGAGCCATATTGATTGAGTCGCGCTTGCACGGGATCAACGCCGCGCGGCATCGCCAAGCCGACGAAAACCATCACGACGGCGACGCCCAAACCCAGCGCGATAAAGACAGCCATGTTAGACCTCGATGTTCACGATCTTGCGGATGAGCACGAACGCAATGCCGACGAACGAGAAGGCCGTGCACGCGAGCATCTGCCCGCACAGGCTATGAAACAACTCGCCCATGTAGTCGGGGTTGATGACGAAGAGGAAAAACGTCAACCCGAATGGCATCAAGCCGACGATGTAGCCGGACAACTGCTGCTGCGCGGTCATGATCCGAATCTCGCCTTTGATGCGGATGCGCTCGCGGATGGTGTGGCCAATGATCTCCAGCACCTGCGATAAGTTGCCGCCGACTTCATGATTCACGAGGATGGCGGTCACGGTCAGATCGAGATCGTCGTTCTTGTTGCGGCGCACCATATTCTCCATAGCTTGCTCGAACGGCAAGCCCAACCCGATCTCGCGCACGACACGCCCGAACTCAGTGGCGATGGGCGGCTGCATCTCGCGCGAGAGCAACTCCATAGATTGCGGCAGGCTGTAGCCAGAGCGCAGTGAGTTGGCGAGCAAGCTGATGGCGTCGGGCAGTTGTGTGTAGAACGTGCGCTGCCGCAGTCCTTGACGGAAGCGCACGTAAAAGCGCGGCAGGAAATAGCCGACGATGCCCATCGGCAGCGCCATCACCAGCTGACGAAAGACGAGGTATCCCGTGATGCCTAACACGATGATGACCAGCACTTGAATGAGAAAGAATTCGCCCGGCGTCAGCTTGAGATCGGCGCGCGCGAGTTCGGCGGCGATGTTATTGCTGCGCCCGCGCCGACTCAGCTCTTTGTCAATCTCTGCGGCGATGCGTCCGCGCTTTTGGTCTTTACTCGACGCGGCTGGCAGCGTCGCACCTGGTCGTGTGGCGAAGCGTTCGAGCCGATTGGAAACTTGCTGGTTGCCCCCGCCCACGAAGCGCGCCAATCCAAAGAAAAAGATGATGACCGAAAACATGCAGCTCAATGCGAGCCCCAATGCGGCTGGGTTCATCGTTCACTCACTTTCAATTCGCTCAGCAGTTCAGTTGATTGCACCGCAGAGCTACAGAGGCGCGGAGCAATGCTCAATAAAATCTCTGCGCCTCTGTGGTTTGGTTTCAGCGCCGTCGTTTATCGGCGCCGAAGCCGAAGACTTCGGGCGGCAGTTGAATGCCGGCCGCGTCCAACTTCTCGCTGAATTTCGGACGAATGCCCGTCGGCTGTAAGCGCCCGCTGATTTTGCCGTTCTCGATGCCCAACTGCTCGAACTTGAAGATGTCCTGCATCACGATCACGTCGCCTTCCATGCCCTGCACTTCCGCGATCTGCACCACCCGCCGCGTGCCATCGCGCAGCCGCTCCAACTGCACCACCACGTCGAGCGCACTCGCCACCTGCTCGCGAATCGCGCGCACGGGCAAGTCCAGCCCCGCCATCAGCACCATCGTCTCAATGCGCGCCAGCGCATCACGCGGCGTGTTGGCGTGAATGGTCGTCAGCGAGCCATCGTGCCCCGTGTTCATCGCTTGCAGCATGTCCAGCGCCTCGCCGCCGCGACACTCGCCCACGATGATGCGCTCGGGTCTCATGCGCAAGGCGTTGATAACTAGATCGCGAATGGTCACCTCGCCTTTGCCTTCGATGTTGGGCGGACGCGACTCCAGCGTGATGACGTGCTCCTGCTGCAGCTGCAACTCCGCCGCGTTCTCAATCGTGATGATGCGCTCGTCGGAGGGAATGAACCCGCTGAGCATATTGAGAAACGTCGTCTTGCCCGTGCCGGTGCCGCCCGAGATCACCATGTTGAGGCGCGCGTAGGTGCAGGCTTTCAGCAGCTCAATCGCTTCGGGCGTGATCGAACCTAAGTCTATCAGCCGCTCCGCCGTTAACATGCGCTTGAAGAACTTGCGGATGGTAATGGTTGGCCCCTTCAAGGACAGCGGCGGGATGATGACGTTCACGCGCGAGCCGTTGGGCAAGCGCGCATCCACATACGGCTGCGATTCGTCCACGCGCCGGCCGAGCGGCGAGACGATGCGGTCAATGATGCGTCCAACGTGCCCATCGTTCTCGAAGGTGACGGCGGTCTTCTCGACCTTGCCGTTGCGCTCGATGTACACCGCTTTAGGTCCGTTGACCATGATCTCCGAGATGGAGTCGTCCGCGAGCAGCGGCTCGATGGGACCAAAGCCGAGGATGTCCGCAACAATTTGCTCGAACAGTTTCGCTTTGTCCGCCCGATTCATCGGTACGTTTTCGTCGTCGAGTGCGGTGTTGAATAAAACGTCTAAATTCTTGCGCACCTCGTCGGTCTTGGAGACGTCGAGTTTGTGGTCGAGTTCGGCGATCAGGCGCGCGTGGATGCGCTCGCGCAGTTCGCGTTGAGCGTCGCGCACCGGCGCGGATTGCACACGGCGCAGGCGTAGCTCTTCCAACTTCGAGCCGTTGCTGTCGGGCGGCGCTGGCGATGTGGGCGGCAGCGCGCCGCTGCTGCCGCCGTTGGTGGGCGGCGCGGTCAGCTCCGACTGCTGTTGGTAACTGCGCTCGATGCGTTTTAGCAAGGACATAGGATTACCTCGATCATCTAAACGTCCGGGTTGCTACTCTAGAAGTACGGTCGCAGCAACATCGCTGCGTCTCGGTGGTGAATGATATCCGCTCAGCGAAACAATCCTCTGCGTTGCGGTTTCGCGTCCGCGGACGCGGGTACGGCCACGGGTTCGGGCGGGCGCGTCAGCAGTTTTGCCAGACGCTGCACGCCGACGGTCGCCGACGAGTTTCGCTGATTGACGACGAAAGGCTGGCCCGTCTGCGCGGCCTGCGTCGTCGCGCGGTCGTCACGCTCGATCATGGAGTACACCGCATGTTTGATGCTTGCCTGAATGTCGTCGGGCTTGATCGTGCTCTTCGGGTCGTACTTGTTCAGCACCAGCAGCGTTTTTTCGGTCGGATACTTCAGCGCATCAATCACTTCAAAAAACAGTTTCGTGTTCTTGATGGATGGAAGCTCGCTCGTCGTGAGCAGCACGATTTGGTCCGCCACGTCGAGGATGGTCAGCATCACTTCGTCGAACGAGGTGAAGGTGTCCAGAATGAGAAAATCGAAATGCTCGCGCAGCGTGTTCAAGATCGTGCGCATCGCCTGCGGACCCACCAGATCGGCCAACTCCGGCGATGCGGGCGCAAGCAGCACCTTGATGCCCGACGGATGCGTGGACATTACATCCACCAGAATCTCCGTGTCCACACCGCCTTCGGCTGCCGCGATATCCGAGATCGTGTGTGTCGAAGTCAGATTGAGCAGCACACCAATGTCGCCGAAGCGCAGACTGCAATCCACCAATCCGACTTTGCCGTTCGTCTCGCCCTTCAACGCAATCGCTAGATTCGCGGCGATAGTGCTGCGTCCGACGCCACCGTTGGCGCTGACGACCGCGAACACTGTGCCTTGCTTGACGCCGTCCACTGGAATCGGATTGGTGGGCGCCGCCGGCGCGACCACGAACGTCGGCGCGCTCGACGCGTACTGCGGCTTTGGCGGCGTGAGCGTGCTCGTCTGTGCATACTGCGTCAGCACGCTCGGCTGCGCTGCCACGGACTGCGGCATGCCAACCATCGGCGCGGCTCGTTCGACAGGCTCACGCTGCGCTGGCGCGGCGAGGGCAGTGACAAGCGCGCCGCTGCGCTGCCCCGCGCCGAGCGCATACACCTTGCGCACCGTCGAAGCCAATTGCTCGCTGCTGAACGGTTTGATCAAAAAATCGCGCGCGCCAGCCATCATCGCGCGCCGCAAGTAGTCGGCTTCGGCTTGCACCGACATGATGATGATCTGTGCGCTTGGCACGCGCGTGTTGATGATCTCGCTGGCAGAGATGCCGTCCATGCCGGGCATGTTGATGTCCATCAACACCACGTCGGGTTGATGCAGCACCGACGCCTGCACGCCATCCTCGCCCGAAGCGGCCGTCGCGACGATCTCAATATCTTTTTCAAAGTACAACAACTTCTTCAAGTTGTTGAGCGTGTCCGTGTTGTCGTCCACGACGACGATGCGAATTTTATCTGCCAACATGCTCATACGTCATCCTGAAAATTAGCGTGATGGGCGACCCACGAGTGAGCCCGTGAAATTGAAACGCTGGTCAACGTACTCGATAATGACGGCGTCGGTCTTGTACACTTGATGATCGCCGGCCGCGCGCAGGGCGAACTGCACGTCGGCGCTGGTCTCGCGCAGGAACTTCAGCACGAGCGCGTCCTGCGGATTGACCAATAACGTCAAGACGTTCGCATCTTTCGACGGCGCGCCGTCGGCGGCCGCCGGCTGGTTCCATGGACCCACGCGCAAAATCTCCACGTCTTGCATCGTCAACTGCGTGATCTGTCGGCGCGTTACGCCAGTCTGTGCCTGTCCCGGCGCCGGCACCAATTCGTAGCTCACGAGCAAGTCCACCGTGTCGCCATCTTTCAGCGCCGACGCCACGCCCGACAACATGCTGAGCGGGAACGCGACGGCGACTTTGCCGGCCGGCACGATGTACGACGCATCGGAGCCGATGCCTTTGCGCTTCTCCTCGTTCTTCTTTTCGATCACCATGCTCGACAAGACGACTTGTCCGATGGCAATGTTTGTCTTGGACAATTTGTCCTTGGAGGCCAGGTCCGGATCGGTGAAGGCACCGGCCGGCACTTCGTCGTCGGGCCATTCGACAACCGTCAGCGCGGCGCGTGGAACGGGCGCGCGCGAGGCGATGTTCTGCTGCGCCACGACGACTTTGGTCGTCTTGACGACGGGCCCGCCGCTGCTCGACAGTTGTGGCAGAATGATCATTGCTGCAAGGAAGGTGATCAACCCCAGCGCGACACCCAAAACGATCAGAATGCGACCGACACGACGCATGATGCGCCTCCGTATCTGATGAACTCTCGCTGCAGCCGTCCGCACGTCAACGGATAGAGCGCTTAAACCTCAGCAAGGCGCGAGTATTCTACGACGCACAGCATGCCATTGCAACAACCCATTGTTCTCACTACTTTATTCCTATGCTATCGTCGGATCAGCGGCAGATAGATCGTCGCGCCCGTCGCCGTGACGTTGACGAGGAGGGGCCCAAAAATGTTGTTTGCCTCGTTTGATTCGGCGACGCGCCCGTAGGATGGATCAAGGCAATCCGTGCTCCCATCGCACGTGTCCGCTTGTAGATAGAGCGTGTGCGAACCGGCCGATGCAAATGTCCACGGAATGCTCAAGCGACGCCACTCGCCCGGTGCCAGCAGGTCGCCATTCGTAGTGAAATTGTTGCCCAACTGCGAGCGGTTCGTCGGCGGCGCGCTCGGATCCACGTACAGATCAACAAAGAACCACGTCGGCGTCGCCGCGCTGCCGGCGTTGGTGACGGTCACGACGACACTGGCGGGCTGGCCAGCCACAGCCAACGCGCCGCTCGCGCCGCTGATTTGAAGGTCAGGTGCGCCGCCGACGAACACGGTGTCCACGTCGCGCGCGCTGTTGTCGCCAAGCGTTGACAGATTTTCGCCGCCGCCGAGGATGGTCACGTTGTTGGTGATGAGTGTGCCATTGCTCACATTATTGTTCACCTGCACCGCGAAGGTCGCGCTGCCGCTGGCGCCCGGTGCCAGCGTGCCTAGATTGCGCACGTACTGACCGCCGGCTGGCGTCCAGCCCGACGCATTGAATACGCTGACGGCGAGTGGCAATGTCTCAGTCAGCATCACGCTCGTCGCCGCCGCACCGCCGACGTTTTGATAAAGGATGGTGTACGTTACGATTTGCATCGGCGTCAAGACGGCGGTGCCGTCATCTTGCGTTACGCTTAAATTGGGTGGCAGTACCAGATCAACATCCGTTGCAGTATTGTTGGCGGTGTTCACGTCCGTGCCAGCCAAGCCAATCGTCACCGTATTCGTCAGTTGCGTGTTGCCGCCGACATTGGCGTCCAGCAGCGTGACAAAATTCAGTCCGCCGGAGTCTGCGCTGGCGACCGTGCCGATGTCGTGTGCGTATTGATTGCCGCCGACATTGGACCATTCGGGCCCGCCGACGTAAGTCATATTCGCAGGCAGCGTCTCGGTCAGGCGCGCGCCATTCGCGGCGGTGTCGCCAAAGTTGATGTACGTGACAGCGTAGCTGATGACCTGCCCCGCGATGGGATACGTCAACTGATCGTCTAAGCTCACGCGCAGGTCAACGCCGTTGACGAGCGACTGCACGATGGTGTTCACGCCTGCGCTGTTGTTGCTGAAATTCGTCTCGCTCGGATCGCCCCCAATACTCACCATATTCGCCACCGACGATGCCAGCGGCGGGTTGTTGACGCGCACGACGAAATGGGTGATCGCGTTGTTATTGGGACCCAGTGTGCCGACGAGCTTCGTGTACAAGCCATTGCCTGCTGGCAGCCAACCCGGATCTGCGCCGACGAACGTCGTGTTGGACGGCACTGACTCCGTCAAGATCACGCCGACGGCGGTGCTGCCGTTCACGTTGCTGTACGCAATCGTGTAAGTAATCAGGTTGCCGGGCAGCACCTGCTTGGCTTGCGCGGCTTTGCTCACAGCCAAGTCGGGCGGCGGCGGCAGCACGCGCAGATGGCTTTCGGTGAAAAACGGCGTGACCGAACTGAGCGTCGTCGTGAAGAACACCTGATACTGGAAGTATTGACCGATGGTGTTCAATGGATAAGTGATCGGTTTCGCGTCGAGCAAATTGGCTGAGGTCGCACTCGACGACGGCAGTAAGCCGCTATACGGGAACCAATCCATGCCGTTCGTGCTGGTGTGATAGCGTAGAGTCACACTGAGCGCGCTCTGGTTGGTGATGACTGTTGACCACTCCAGATCGAGCATTTGGAAACTGCCGCCGACGTTGATGATGGGCGAGACGTAAATGCCCGACGGTGCATATCGTGCGCCAACGCCGCCGATGGGTCCGTGATACGTGAGAGTGCTCGGCGAACTGTTCGAGTTGCCCGTCGCGCTGTCGCCGCCAATCGCAAACAGCTGACTGCTCACCAGCGCCGCGCCGTGCAAGCGACGCGGTACCGGCAGCGGCTCTGTCTCGACCCACGATGATTGGCCGCCGCCGAAGTCAAACAAGCGGCGCGTCGGATTGTTTTCGTCCACGAGCGCAGCCAGCACGAGCTTGCGCGGCTGCAAGCTGCTCACCAAACCGCCGGAGTTGCCGCCGATGACATAGATTTGCCCGTTGGCTTGGACGGCTGCGTGGCTGGAGAACGCCTGCGGCAGCACACCATCCGACGATGTCCAACTGGTCAGCGTGCCGTCAGCCGGATTGATGTCGCTGAAGTAAACATTCGCCGTGTTCGTCAGCGAACTGGTCGCGCCGCCGAGCACGTAAATCGTGTCAGCATTGGAGCCGTTATACACCACGGCGGCCGACAGCGCGATGGGCTGCGGCAGCGATGCAACCGCCGTCCATGCGCCGACCGAACCGTCATTGTTGAAAGGCGCGCGATAGACGATGTTGCGATAGGCGTTCAGGTTGTCAATGCCGCCGATGACATAAATGTAATTGCGATTTACGACACTCGACGCGAAATACACGCCAACCGGCAAGTTGATCGAGTTCGTGATCCAGATACCTACTGAGCCATCGCTATTGAGTGCAGCGTAGTAAACCTTATTGGATACGTTGAAGCCGTCGAATCCGCCGAGCACGTACAGGCGTGTGGCGCCGCCGGCCGTCGCGATGAGCGCATTGGGACCCGATAGGCGAATCGGAAAAGCATTCGTTTGCGTGACCCATTTGGTCAAGGCGCCGCCGACTACTGTCGTCGAGTAAATGGTGCGCTGCGGCAGTGACGAGTCGTCCACACCGCCGAGCGCGTAAATGCGATTGCCATCAGTTGCGGTGGCCAGTTCCATGCGGGGCAGCGGCAGCTGTTGCGTGTCCGTCACCCAGATGCCGGTCACGCCGACGGGCACCAACTCGACCTCACCGCCATTATTGTTGACGAGTCCCGTGCGGAGCGCCGTGCCCGCCGCAAAATCGCTCGTGGTGGTGAGCGTATATTCCTGAATGCCGCGCGGCACGGCTCCGGTCGTGCTCACGCTGGCCAGCCAGAGGACGAACGCAAAACTCAGGATGCTGATGATGCACAACAGACGGCGCTCATTGAGGTTGTTCATACGGTCTCCGTTGGTGGAACAGACCTCGCCCGTTTAGTAAAACCCATGAGGTCTATCGGTGATGGCAAGGACGACTCTCCCGCTCTGAACGCGAATTGGAACGGCTTTCTGTTCACGCCGGGAATGCCGCCAAAAACAAAATCACGGTGTATGCCGTCCATCGGGCTGTACACCGTGCGCGTGGTCGTGCTCAAGCAGACAATGCTTCGTTTGATTGTGAACCGCTATGGACACTGCTCGATGCGCATACTGGCGCTGCGATTCATCACGAAGCTCGGCTCCATCGCGACGACGGCAGAGAACGTGTAGCGCACCGTGACAGTGATCGGGGTGTCGAGCACGCACGAGCCTGAAGTGATCGTCGTCGCCGTCACGTCGCTGCGCGTGATGTTGACGCCCACTGCATTGTTGACGGCGCGATCTTTAATACCGTTCGTGTCGGTCGGCGCGATGACGCCGTAGCGCGTGCCCTCGCGCGCCGCATTGGCAATCGCATTGTAGATGTAGAAGGCGTGCCCGAACTCGAAGATAGCGAAGGTGACGAGCACGAACACCGGCAGCAGTAGTGCGAACTCGACCATGCTCTGCGCGTGTGTATGTGTGCGTTTAGCGGGTGTCGTCGCCATAGATCACCATGTCAACCGATGCGGTAATCGTGATCGGATTGAATTTCAATACATCGCCGACGAGCGTGGACAGCCCGTAGCGCACCGAGACGCGCAGCGGACAGCCAGTGGTGTACGCGCCTCTCGTGCAGTCGAGCCTCGGATCAATATCGCTCTCGGATGGATAACTCACGCTGACTTGACCGCACGGGATCGTGATGCTGTTGTTCGCCAACTCATTCTGCACCCGCGAGCACGCGACGCTCGAGTCGTTGAACTTGGATTGATAGCGTGCGCCCTCGCGTGCGGCATTGGTCAAATTGATCCATGTCTGGAAGGCGTTGCCCAAATCAATCGCGCCGGCGAGTAACAAGATGAGCAGCGGCAGGAACATCGCAAACTCGACGACGCTTTGACCGCGCTCGACGGTGCGGCGGGTTGATAATGACTGATGCATAAATCTACTTTGCGCAATTGAGCGCGTTCTTTGCTGCAGGACCGTGACACTTCATTACAGGCTGACGCAAGTAGAGCCCTCCTCACGACGGATTCGGGCTCTAACGTAAATGACGAACTAGGACAGGGGGATGATTAGAAGTTGTTCTTGATCGTGCTGAAGACGTTGCCGATGGCCGGCCCGAGCAGGGTCAGAATGGCGATGACCACGACGGCGACCAGCACCAGAATCAGTGCGTACTCTACCAAACCTTGCCCTTCCTCGCGTGGATTGAATAGCATGGGGATTCACCTCCTTTCGCTTTGGAACTTGAATCTGAACGAGATGGTTCAGTGGTGTTTGTGATTGGATTATAGGTTGTAATAGCAGCGCGAACAATAGTACCGCAACCTTATTAACGGTCAGTACAAAAACGTAGAGACGTAGCATCGCTACGTCTCTACGTCAAGCACCTCAATTCGAGCAGCTGATTTCAGTCGAGAGCCGGCAAGCGCAGGCTGACGCGCGTGCCGCGCCCGATACTGCTCTCGAAGCGGATTTCGCCGCCGAGCAACTCGACGCGTTCGAGGATGTTGCCGATGCCGAGCGTCTTGCCCCCTCGGGCATCGCTCAACGTCTGCTGTACGTCGAAGCCGTTGCCGTCGTCTTCGACCGTCGCGCTGACGAATTGCTCGCCTACGTCGAGGCTGACGAGCACGCGATTGGCGTTCGCGTGATGCTCGACGTTGCCGAGTAATTCCTGAATCACGCGAAATAATATAACTTCGCTGTGTGCGGGCAAGCGGCGATCCTTGCCCATGATCGTCAGTTGCGAGGTGATGCCCGTCTTGCTTTGAAATTCTTGCACGTAGCGGCGCAGCGTGGGGAACAGTCCGAGATCGTCCAACATCATCGGACGCAAGTTGAAGATGAAGTCGCGCGTGCGTTGGAACGTCAGGTTGACGGTATTCTTCAGCGCGCCAAGCTCTGCCCGCGCCTGCGACGGATTGACCTCGAAAAGTCGCTCGACGACTTCGGCTTGCAACACCAGGTTGCTAAGTGAACTGGCGGGCCCATCGTGCATCTGTCGCGCGAGCATTTGCCGCTCTTTTTCTTGCGCGTCAATGATGCGGATGATGGTCTGCTGCGGCGTCGCGAGTTGCGCGATTGCAGGCGCGGGTGCAGGTGCGCTGCTGTCCATCCGCTGCAACGATTCGTGTAGTCGGCTGAGCTGCTCGGCATATTGCTCTAGCGTCTGGCGTTTGTGTTCGAGCTGCTCGGCTTGGCTGCGCATCACGAACAAGCGCATCTGCGTGTCGCGCACAGTCGTATAGATTTCACGAATCTCGTCGCGCGAATAGTTGTCGAGGTTTGTCTCGACCTGCCGCAGCCGATTGGTCATCTGCTGCTCGCGGCGGCTGAGCGTTTCCGTTTCGCCGCGACTCTGGCGCACTAGCATATCGATCTCGCCGCGGTCATTCTCGATGCGCTGCGCTTCCTGCTCCAAGTCGAGCAGAATGCCGGCCACGCCGGTCGGCACCACCGCGATTTCCGCGCTCATCTATTGCGTGTCCTCGAGACGAATCCAGCCGTGACGCAGCGCGTACAGCGCCGCCTGCGTGCGGTCGTTGACCGACAACTTCCGCAGTATCGAGGTCATGTGATTCTTCACGGTCTGGCGCGAGATACCGAGTTCCTTGGCGATCTCTTTGTTGCTCAGTCCGCGCGAAATTTGTTGCAGGATTTCCATCTCGCGTGCGGAGAGCGGCACGAACATCTCTTCGGGGTAATCGTGGCTGCCGATGCCGATGGTCGCAAATTGTTGCAAGAGCCAATCGTTCAGCTGCTTCTCGTTCAGCACGCGGCTATCCACAATGTATTTACCTTCGACCGCCGTGCGGATACCGCGCAGCAACTCGGTTGGGGAAACCTCTTTGGGGTAGTACACCGACGCGCCCGCGCGCATCGCGTGGAACAACTGCGCGGGGTTGTTATATGCCGTGAGCGTCACGACGGCGATGCTGGGCTGGCGGTGTTTGATCTCGCGCATCGCCTGCAAGCCGTTGACCGACGGCAAGTTGATGTCCATCAAGATCGCATCCGGGGTGAGCCGTTTGGCTTCGTCAATCGCCTGTTGGCCGTCGGCAAC
This sequence comes from Anaerolineae bacterium, assembly GCA_038198935.1. Lineage (GTDB taxonomy): Bacteria > Chloroflexota > Anaerolineae > JACRMK01 > JACRMK01 > JBBPZQ01. The sequence goes on along the minus strand of JBBPZQ010000127.1, from coordinate 17,106 downwards.
TTCGCCGATTACGTCGATGTCCTTCTCGCGTTCTAGTACACGGCGCAGTCCTTGACGCACGAGCGGATGATCGTCAACAATCAATAAACGCAGGCTGGGCACACGCATCCTCGTCTGTTTATTTCATCGCCATTCCCGCGACGGCAGCGCAAGTATAGCATCATTCATTTACCGTCGCAAGCATTCGGCAAAAATGCGGCGGCGCCGCGCGTCGCACTTGTGAAATGGTTGACAGACGATTTGAATTGTGATTAAATAAGCCGGTCTTGCCTAGATAACTATGGTTGAAGGAGACGATGGTCAATGGCTGTCTTCATTATTGCGGAGCCGTGTATTGCGGTGAAGGATGCCGGCTGTGTAGAGGTTTGCCCGGTAGACTGCATCTACGAAGGCGCGGATAAATATTATATTCACCCTGACGAGTGCATCGAGTGTGGCGCGTGCGAGCCAGAGTGCCCCGTGGATGCCATCTTCGACGCCGACAGCACTCCGCCGCAGTGGGCGAACTATATTCAAATCGAGAAAGACTTTTTCAGTGACCGTGAGGCGACAGAGGTGAAAGTCAAAGAGATTATGGATTCACTGGACCCGACCAATCGCCCGATGGATCGCAGAGCGGGCGCTCACTAGATTTCTTGCGTTGTGCCTCCTGTGCAAACGTCCGAGTGATGACTCATCACTCGGACGTTTTTTATTGAATGAGCGCGATCACCACATCGTTCACGTTCGTTAAGGTGGGACCCGTGATGACTTGATCGCCCAGCGCGGCGAAGAAATAATGTGAATCATTTTGCGCGATTGACTGCTGCGCATCCAGTCCAAGCGCGCGCGTGCGGCGCAGCGTGTCGCCGTCAGCGATGGCACCCGCCGCATCGCTGGAACCGTCGCCGCCGTCGGTTGCCGCGCTAAGCAGTATGGTATTCTGTGCGCCGTCCAACTCCATCGCGGCGGCGAGCGCGAGTTCCTGATTGCGTCCGCCTCTTCCGTGTCCATTGACCGTCACCGTCGTCTCGCCGCCCCACAACAGACATTGATGTGAACCATTGCGCGCGCGTACAAATCTGGCGATGTCGCATCCGACGTCACGCGCTTCGCCGTCCATCGTCGTGCTCACGATCTGGCTCGCATACCCTAACATAGATGCTTCGTGTGCCATCGCGTTCAGCGCGAGCGCATTGCTGCCGATGATGAAATTGTGGACACGCGCGAAGAGCGCATCATCAGGCTTCGGCGTTTCGGGTAGTTCTCCGCGCGCGCCACGTTGGAGATAAGTAAGGACTGCCTGAATGGACGCGCTCTCCGCGTCGCTGCGTAATCCGCAGCGTTCGATGAGGTCTAGCGCATCTAAGAACGTCGTCGGATCCGGCGCAGTCGGGCCCGACGCAATGGACGACAGATCGTCGCCGACCACATCCGACAAAATCAACGCGCAGGTTGTCGCGGGCTGTGCCCACCGCGCGAGTTGACCGCCTTTGATGAGCGACAAGTGTTTGCGCACGCAGTTCAGTTCCACGATGTTCGCGCCGGCGTGCATCAACTTGCGCGTGAGCACGCGCAGTTGGTCGAGCGACAGTCCCTCGCCGAGTGCTTCCATCAGCGCGGAGCCGCCGCCTGAGATGAGGCAGAGCACCACATCATCTTCATTCAATCCACGCACGCGCTCGATGATCGCGCGGCCGTTGGCAAGAGTGCGCTCATCGGGCAGTGGGTGACTCGCCTCGCATATCTCAATCACGCGCGTCGGCGCGCCGTGTCCTTCTTTCACCGACACCAAACCGCCGCTCACGCGCGTGCCAAGCGCTTGCTCGACGGCTTGCGCCATCGCGCCGCCAGCCTTGCCTGCGCCGACGACGATGATGCGTGAAGCATGGGTGACGGCAACTGCCTGCTCGCCGATTTGCAACGCATCGCCTCGCCATTTCAAGTTGCGTGTGACTGCCGCGTGCGCGTCGGCGGCACGCAATGCCGCGCGAAAGATTTGCAGCGCATGTGCGCGTGACTCAGCACTCATCGCGCATCATAAGCGCCTCGCAAATTTGCGGGCAATAGACCTGCGATGCGCGTCATCACTTCACGCGCTGCCCACTCGTCCAACTCAGACTTATTGAGATTACGCGGCGCTTTCAATTGAAACGACTCGCCGAAGCGTGTCACGAGCGTGTCGCCGTCAGTAAAAATTCCAACGGGCACCAACGGCAAGCCCGTCGCCGCAAGCAGCAGCATGAAACGGCCCGCGCCTGCCGGTGGATGCATCAGCGCGCCGTCAGGTGAATCGCCGCCTTCAGGTGCGAGCGCGAGCACTTGTTGATTGCGCACGGCTTGCTTGGCTGCCTCCAGTACACGACGGATGGACTGCGCGCGTTGATTGGCGTGTGCGGCACCGAGCGCAGTTGGTTCTATGGCGACGAAGTTGTATGCGCGCACGATTCGTCCGATCACGAAGCGAGTGGCCGGCTCCACGACGAGTTGCTGCCAGCGCTGCGTGTACGTCCACTGGCTGGCGATGATCAGCCGCACCGCTTTCGACGCTGTGCCCACACGCTGTTCGGAAATCGGCTTGAATGCGGCGAGTGCAGACCACCAAGCGGGAATGTCGCTTCGATGATAATGATTCATCACAAGCAGAAACGCATCGTGCGTAGGAATCAAATCAGCATCAATTGCGCGCGGCGCATTACCGTTCGCGCCAAAGAGGCGTTGCACATCATGAGGTAGTGAACGACGCTGACCGAACAGAAAAGAAGGAATGTAGGGGATGAGTACCGAGTGTGAAATTCGATACGGCGGTTTCATGGTCGCGGAGAGGGTAGGGCGGCCCGTTAGGTGGTCAGTTAGTCGCTGGGTTAGTGTGACTGATGATTAATCGACCACTTGACAATGCGACCATCAGATTGTTTGACGCATCACGTCTTGAAACGCGCTCAATGTCTGCTCGACGTGGACCGCTTCGATGCCGAAATGCGTGACAAGGCGGATGCGCCGCGAACCGCCTGCGCCGATCAGCACGCCGCGCTCCTTCAAGCGCAATGCCAGTTGCTGCGGCGTGATGCGCTCGCTCGTCAACTCGAAGAAGACGATGTTGGTCTCGACGCTCTTCGAATCAACGCCCATACCGTCAATGTTGGCAAGCCCTTCCGCCAAGCGTTTCGCGTTGCGATGATCGTCGTCGAGTCGCTCGATCATCTCATTCAGCGCGACAATGCCGGCCGCCGCGAACACGCCCGCTTGTCGCATGCCGCCGCCGACGATCTTACGATTACGCCGCGCCTCTTTGATGAAATCCGTATCGCCGACGATGAGCGAGCCAACGGGAGCGGCCAGCCCTTTGCTCAAACAAAACGTAAGTGAGTCGGCATCTTCCGCGAGCACGCTCGCATCTACGCCCAGTGCGACGGCAGCGTTGAAGATGCGCGCGCCATCCACATGCACCTTCAGGTTGTGCTTACGCGCGAGCGTACCGAGTTCACGCATATAGTCCGGCGGCAGCACGCGCCCACCCATGTTGTTCTGCGTGTTCTCGATGCAGATGAGTTTGGTGCGCGGATAGTGTTCGTTGTCAGTGCGTATCGCCGCTTCAACTGCTTGCAAGTCAAGTGTACCGTCTAGTTGGTTGCGCACTGTGCGTGGATGGATGCCGCCCATGCCTGATGTGCCGCCCTGCTCACTCGTGAACGTGTGCGCGCGGTCGCCCATTATCGCTTCGTCGCCGCGCCCGCAGTGCGTGAGCAGCGAAACCAAATTGCCCATCGTGCCGCTCAAGACGAGCAAGCCTGCCTCTTTGCCCAAGCGCTGCGCCGACATTTCCTGCAAGCGATTGACGGTCGGGTCTTCGCCGTACACATCGTCGCCGATTTCGGCTTCATACATCGCCTTGCGCATTGCCTCTGTCGGCTGCGTCACAGTGTCGCTGCGCAAATCAATGTGACCGTTGCGGGTGTGGGTGGTCATGTCATAGGTGGACATTCAGCGCTCCAGTTATTCGCAACGATGGGCAAAGTACAACCCATCAAATCCACGAATGGTTGCTTGAGATAAATCCATATAGGCCTCAAGCGGCGCACGCAGTTTCGGATCGTCCAGCCATGGCCACTGATCGGCGTCGGCTTTGCTCTCGCAAACCCATACGGCGATGGTGGTGTCGGGTGAGTTTGGATCGGTGCCGAACATACGCGCAATCAGGCCGGGCACTTCGGGCTCCAAGGGGAATTTGCCAGCGTGCGCCTCACGCAATTTTGATAGTTGTTCAGCGCGCACCGCGCGTGCGCCAGGGCGATAATTCCAGCCTTCGAGAACTTGAATATACAAGTGACACCGTTCCTTCCATAGGTAGTTAGTATTTCCTCACCACATTCCGATACGCGAGCGGCTGGCGATATTGCAGCAATTGAAACTCTTCGCGGTTCTGCTTCACTTGGTCGAGGTCAATCTTGGCCAGACCATAACCCTCGACACCCGTATCCACTGATGCGAACACTTCGCCACGTGGCCCGATGATCGTGCTCTCGCCGAAGAACTTGAACGACGGCTCGTCGCCGATGCGATTCGCGGCGGCGATGAACAGCGAGTTCTCGAATGCGCGCGCCATCAAGTAGGCGTGCCATTCTTCTTCGTGCGGTGTCTCCCAGTTGGCGCACACGGCGAGCAGATCAATGCCGTCGAGCGCGAGCGAGCGTGCCGCTTCGGGGAATGCCAAGTCCCAACCGATAAGCACGCCCAACATGCCGAAGTATGTTTCAAATATGGGGAAGCGAAAACCGGGCCGGAACACCATGCGCTCCGCGCCGCGCAGATGCACCTTGCGATAATCGCCGAGCACTTCGCCGTCGGGTCCGACCAACACCGCGCCGTCATAGATGATGCTCTCGACTTTGGCTTTGACGGGCATCCCGAACAAGATGTGCACGTTGAACTCAGACGCACGCTGCGCGATCACGTTGACCGCGTGACCCGGAATGGTCTGCGCGAGATCCGTAAAGCGCACGCCACATTCGTAGCCACTCGTCGTTAGTTCAGGAAAGACAATCAGATCAACTTTTTGCGCTTTGCAAATCTCCGCGACGATGTCGCCCATGTGGTCGAGGTTTTCCTCGAACGCATTCAACTTGGGCATCATCTGGGCAACTGCAACTGATACTTGACGCATCAATACTCCTCAAATGTAGTTGTAAGGTTCAATGGCTCACGCGTGGTTGCGTTCCATTCGCTCGCTGGCGGGCACGGCGAGTTTGGCCAGCATACTGACCCACTCACCGTTCTGACCGCCGAACTCACACGTCTAATTCTTGTTCAACATCTCCATCACGCCGCCTGCGCGCGTAGGTGGTGCAGCACGGCTTGCAACTCGGCTGGCAACTCTGAAGCAAACATGTGCGGCTCGCGCGACGATGGCAGGATCAGGGTGAGTTGCTTGGCGTGCAAGAACTGGCGCGTCAAGCCGAGCGCATCAGCGTGCGCGCCATACGTCTGATCGCCGATGAGCGGATGACCGAGCGCGGCGAAGTGCAGACGAATCTGATGTGTGCGCCCGGTGATTGGATGCGCTTCGACCAGCGTCTGCCGTGCGAAGCGTTCGAGCACGCTGAACGAGGTGCGCGCAGGTCGCTCGGCTTTGCCCGCGATAGCCATCTGCGTCGGCTGAGTGCGGCTGCGCCCGATGCTCGCTTCGACCATGCCGTGCGGCTGCTGCATGGTGCCGCTCACCAATGCCCAATATAGCTTCTGCACGCTGCGCGAGGCAAACTGCTCCTGTAAAAATTGCAGTGCGGCCGGATGCTTCGCCACGATCATCACGCCCGACGTATCCTTGTCTAAGCGATGCACGATACCCGGCCGCCGCGAGTTCTCGAACGCGCGCATTTGCGGATAACGCGCGAGCAGCGCATTGACCAACGTGCCCGACGATACGCCGTGCCCCGGATGCACGACCATGCCCGCTGGCTTGTCCACGATCACGACGTCGTCATCTTCGTACAGGATGGCAAGCGCAAGCGACTCTGCGACGATCACGGGTTCCGCAGGCGGCGGCAGCTCAAGCACGACCTGCTGGCCCAATGCCAATTTCTGGCTCGGCTTCGCTGCGCCACCATCTACGCGCACGCGCCCCTCGCGAATCATTCGCTGCAATTGCGAGCGCGAGCAATCCGTTCGCTGCTGCGATAGGAATATGTCGAGCCGCTGGCCCGACTGCATGACCTCAAAACAGTGCGTGTTGTCGTGCATCAACGTTCGCTATTATAACAGAAAAGCCACCCGCGCCGACGGATGGCTTGCTGTGCTGAACAAGGGCAAGCGCGTCATTCCGATTGTTGCGCACTGACCGTTGCCTGTTGAGTGCTGACCGCGGACGACTGCTCAGCCCGCTCTTTCGGCTGGAAGAACGCCATGTAGATGGCTAACAGCGTCACGCCAACGACGATGGAACTATCGGCGACGTTGAACACGGGCCACCAGCCCAAGTCAATGAAGTCCACGACGTAGCCGAAGCGGATGCGGTCAATCATGTTGCCGAGCGCCCCGCCAAGCATCAAGCCGAGACTGAGGCGCACCCACAGCGGCGCCGAGAGTGCGCGCCGATAGTAGTACCACACAATCGTACAAACGACGATGACCGCGATGATGAGGAATAGCGTGCCGCCCTGCGGGAACATGCCGAACGCCGCGCCAGAATTGCGTACGTGCCGTATTACGACGAATGGTGCGAGCGACTCGATGGGCATCCATGCCTCGCCAATGGCGAGATGGCTGGAGACGAGAAACTTGGTGTATTGGTCGGCGGCGAAGACGAGCGCGGCGATGAGCGGCACAAGCCACACGAGGAAGAGACGACCTTTCACGCAGCCACAACTTTCTTTTCCATCTTCTGTTGGTCCACGATGCAGAAGCGGGCGGTTGGCAGCACATCGAGACGTTGGAACGCGATCTCCTCACCACACGCTTCACATTTGCCGTACGTACCTTTCTCGAATTTGGTGAGCGCGTAATTCACTTCGCCAAGCAGCCATTCGAGTTGGCTCTGCAATGTCGCGTTGCGCGTCTGCTCATACACGTCGCTCGCGTCGTCCGCCTGATGCGTGCTGTAGCCGACGTGTTCGGTGGCAACGATGGGTTCGTTGAACGCGATGTCTTTCTGCAAGCGAGCGCGTTCTTCGATCAACTTCTGTTTCAGTGGTTCGTAATTCATCGCTTCCGTTCTGACCCTAAAAGATGTTTTCATTTTAGCGGGTGAGGGTTGGAGTGTCAAAGCCGCGCACGACAGGAATAGGGGCGATGCACGCATCGCCCCGCAGCAATTCCACACGACGGTATGTTGGTTTTTAGCGTTGTGTCTCTTTCACCCTTGCGCCCGCTGGTCGTACGCTCAGTAACACTTCACCCTCGTCGAGTTTGAGCGTGCCACTGGTCACGCCTTGTGGCACATCGTCGGCGCGCACGAGTTCGGTAGCAAGCGTCTCCTGCTTGATGTAGTCGCCGAACTCACTGAAAACTTGTTCAAGTTCTCCATTACCGTTCCATGTCGCACGCATGAGGTCTTCGACGCGGAAGCCCGCGCTCTTGCGCAAATCGTTGTACTGGCGCACCAACTCGCGCGCGACACCCTCGCGCTTGAGCGACGGCGTCAGCGTGGTCGAGAGCGCGACGACGTACTGCGTATCATTGGTCAGCGCCCAGCCCTGCTTCGGCGTGAGTTTGACCTCGACCTCTTCGGGCAAGACCTCGTGAGTCTCGCCGTTCAACTGCACGTGCACACGCTCGCCTTGCTGCAACTTCAGTGCGTGGTCGTCTTCGTGCGCGAGCAGCGCCCGCCGTACTGCGCCGAACTTTGCGCCGAACTTCGGGCCCAGTTTCGCGGGCAATGGATTCAACTTCAAATCTGCGACATCACTCGACGATTCCGCGACGCGCACCACCTTGACGTTCCACTCTTCCGCCAGTTGGTCGCTGAGCGCTTGCAGCGCGCCGCGCTCGTCGGCGCTGGGCACGACCACCAGCGCTTCAGCGAGCGGCTGACGTACCTTTAGGTTCGCCTGCTTGCGCGCGGCAAGTCCGAGCGAAGCGAGGCGCATCACCAACCGCGTGTTGGTCATCAACTGCTCGTCCAGCTTGCTCGTGTCGGCGCGCGGGAAGTCGGCGTGATGCACCGACTCAGGCGCGCTCGTATCCACGCTCCGCACGAGGTTCTGATAAATCTCCTCCGCCACAAATGGCGTGAATGGTGCCATCAATTTTGCGAGCGTGACCAAGCACTCGTATAGCGTCGCGTAGGCAGAACGCTTATCCGCATCCGTCGTTGTCTTCCAGAAGCGGCGGCGCGAGCGGCGCACATACCAATTCGACAAGACCTCGACAAACGCTTCCACGCGCCGCACCGCATCGGTGATTTCGTACTGCGCGAGGTCGTCATCCACGTCCGCGATGAGGGTGTGCAGTTCGGAGAGAATCCAGCGGTCGAGTGCGGACGAACCCCCATCCCCGACCCTTCCCCCGCTGCGCAGGAGAAGGGAGTCCTCCGTGCGCGTCTGCTCCCTCCCCTGTGAAACGGGGGAGGGCTGGGGTGGGGGTTGGCTCGGACTCCACCCGTCAATATTCGCATACATCACGAAGAAAGAGTACGTGTTCCACAGCGTATTGAACACGCCGGACACAACCTCACGCGCGAGCGTGTGCTCGTTGAAGCGATACGGGTTGCCGAGCGCTGTCGTGCGATACAGATACCAACGCAGCGGGTCGGCGCCGTAGGTGTTCAGGATGTGCCACGGGTCAATCACGTTGCCGAGCGACTTCGACATCTTCTTGCCCGATGTATCCTGAAGGTGGCCGAGCACCATCACGTTTTTGTAAACAGGTGTGTCCTTCATCAACACGCCCAGCGCGTGCAGCGAGTAGAACCAGCCGCGCGTCTGGTCAATCGCCTCGCAGATGAAGTTTGCGGGGAACTGATCCTCGAACATATCTTGATTCTCGAACGGGTAGTGCCACTGCGCGTACGGCATCGCGCCCGAATCGAACCAGCAGTCGAGCACGTCGGGCATGCGATCCATCACATTGCCGCACTCGTCGCATTTCAGTTTGACCGCATCAATCCACGGACGGTGCAAGTCCATCTCATCCCAATTCACGTCGGTGGCGTTAAGCGCACGCTCGCGCAATTCCTTCACCGAGCCGACACACGCATACGCGCCGCACTGCTCGCACTGCCAGATGGGCAGCGGCGTGCCCCAATAGCGCTCGCGCGAGAGCGCCCAGTCCACGTTGTTCTCTAGCCAGTTGCCGAAGCGCCCATGCTGGATGTGCGGCGGATACCAATTGATTTCGTCGTTCGCGGCCAGCAGGCGATCTTTCACCGCTGTCGTGCGGATGTACCACGACGATTTGGCATAATAGAGCAGTGGCGAATCGCAGCGCCAGCAGAACGGGTACGAGTGATGCACGCGCGATTCTTTGAGCAGCAGTCCGCGCTTGCGCAAGTTGCGCGCGATGTCTTTGTCGGCTTCCTTGAACCACTTATTGCCGCCCAGTTCCTCGCCGAACTCAGGCATCAGGTGACCACTCAGGTCAACCGAGAAGAGCGTCGGCAGGTGGTGACGCCGTCCTACTTCCAAGTCTCCGTACGCGGGCGCGATGTGCACGATGCCCGTGCCGTCTTCGAGCGTGACTGTCTCGTCACTGATGACCGTGTACGCGTTGGTCATGTTGGGCGTCTCGCCTTTGGCGGGCACAGCCGAATACAGATTTTCGTAGCGCGTGCCCACAAGGTCTGCGCCGCGCATCGTCTGCAGCAGGCGTACATCTGTATCGAACACGTCGTTCACGCGCGCCTGCGCGAGCAAATACTTTTCGTCGCCGACTCGAACGAGCGCATAGTCGGCGTCGCCCTTGAGCGCGAGCGCGACGTTCGCGGGCAGAGTCCACGGCGTCGTCGTCCACGCGAGCAGATATGCGCCCGCGAACGGACCGTCCGTTACTTTAAACTTCACCCACACCGACGGGTCTTCGACGTTGTCTTTATAGCCGAGCGCGACCTCTGCATCGGAGAGTGTGGTCGAGCAGCGTGGGCAGTGCATCGTCACCTTGTAATTCTTGAACAGCAGCGCGCGATCCCAAAGTGACCTGAGTATCCACCAGCCCGACTCGATATACGAGTTGTCGTAAGTGATGTAGGCGTGCTCCGTGTCCACCCAGAAGCCGATGCGGTCGGTCATGCGCTCCCACTCTTGCACATACTCCCACACCGACTGCCGACACAAGCGATTAAACTCGGCGATACCGAACTTCTCGATGTCCTGCTTGCCGCGCGAGCCAATCTTCTTCTCAACTTCCAGTTCGACGGGCAAGCCGTGCGTATCCCAGCCGCCCTTGCGCAGGACGTATTTGCCTTTCATCGTGTGATAGCGCGGCATCAAGTCTTTGAACACGCGCGCGAGCACGTGATGCAGACCAGGGCGACCGTTCGCCGTCGGTGGCCCCTCGAAGAAGACGTAGTGCTCGTTCTGCTCACGCAACTGCATGGACTTCTTGAACGTGTCGTTCTGCTTCCAGAACTGCAACACACGCTCTTCCAGTTCTGGATACTTCACTTGAGATGAAACGGGTTTGAACATTTGTACCTCAACTATGATTCTGGCTTCGTGCGTTTTCCAACTGCAAAAGATGGTTCCACCGGAGTAAAAGTCCGTTGAGGATACCAACACCGATTCCAAATGGAATCAGGAGAATTGCATAAAACAGTACAAGTACTGGAAGATGCACGAACATTAGGATGCTGGTGAGTAAGCCTCTTCCCGATGTAAATTCGTAGAATGCAGCACTGGCGCTAGCTGCAACCGCAAGAACCAGAGCCATGTAAATAACACTCTGAACAATGATTCTCATGAAATTGAGAAAACTGCGCCCTGTCCAGCAGTTGAGAGCTTTGGAAACCCATTCCTCAAACGCCAGTGCAAGCATGCCGATCAAAACGCCGCTAATCGCAATCGAAGTCAGTCCACCAATTGAAGTCAATCCACCGTTGTCGAACGTTCCGGTATCGTACCAATTCAAAATGACAACGAACGCGACAGTGGCGAGTACGATGTTCGCAACGAACATCGTGCGCGTGCCCAGTATTAGCAAGCTGCGAGTCATCACTGTCTTTTCCTGTCTAGTGGCGGATGTCTTTGACAACCGAGGTGAAACGGATAAACCGTTGGCAGCATATGTGTTCGCTTATCCGTTCTATATCAGCCGCCGAATCACTCCGTTGCACCAACCACCGCCTCCGCCTCAATCTCGACCAGCATCGCGGGGTCAATCAAGCGTTTGACTTCGACCATGCTGGTGGCAGGACGAATCTCGCCGAAGAACTCGCCGTGCGCCTTGCCAATGTCATACAGTAATCAGATGTCAGTAGCCAGATTGAGGAGTCTGATTACTGGCTACTGGCTACTGACTACTCCACCTGAATCCGAATACGCTTGTTAATCTTCCCCTTGCTCTCGTAGCCGACCACCTTCACGCGCCCAATCTCGCGCGTGTTGGCGACGTGCGTGCCGCCATCGGCTTGCAGGTCGAGTCCTTCGATGTTGACCGTGCGAACTTCCGCAATGCCCGGCGGCAGCAGGTTAATCTTCGTGCGAATCAGGTCGGGAATCTTGAACGCTTCCTCGCGCGGCAGTATCTTGGCCGAGACGTTGTAGCCCTTCTGAATCCCCTCGTTCACGTGCCGCTCGATCTCGCTGACCAACTCTTTCTGCATTCGCTCGAACTCAAAATCCATGCGCGCGTCGAGCGGTTCCATGTTGCCGCCTGTCACCTGCGCGCCGTAGTCGCGCCACACCACGCCGCACAGCACGTGCAGCGCGGAGTGTGTGCGCATCAACTTATAGCGCCGCTCCCAGTCGAGCGCGCCATGCACGCGCGCGCCGACGGCTGGTGTCCCGTCGCCCTGTGGGAGAGAGGTAGGCGTGAGGGAGAGCGTATGCCACACCTTGTCGCCCTCTTTCTTCACCTTCACGACTTGCCACGTTTGGCCATCCACTTCGAGCGTGCCGAAATCATGGGGCTGGCCGCCGCCACCCGGATAGAACGCCGTGCGGTCGAGCGCAACCACGTCGGCGTTGACCTCAGTCACGGTTGCGTCGAAGTCTTTTAGGTATGCGTCAAGTTGGTAGAGTAATTCTGTCATGTGTTCTGTTCGCATTCTGAGGGCAGACCGTAGCCGTCCACCGTCTGCCGTCGCATACAAAAAAACTCTCATCCCAAAACAGGGACGAGAGTCAAAAGATTCCCGCGGTACCACCCAGCTGACGACGCGCAAGCGCATCACCACTTTATCGAGCACTATCATGCTCGCGCGTTGCTAACGGGAGCGACCCCGACGAGGACTATTAAAGTCCTGAGTTCCGAGTCGGGAGTTCATACTCAGGACTCAGCACTCAGCACTGTTTCGCCCAGTGGCTCCGGAAGGATTTTCGCGTCCACGCTCTGTGTCTGGCTTGCACCATTCCAGACTCGCTGGCCAGATCGTCAGATGCTACTCGTTTCCATCATCGCCGTTATGTTCGATTATGCAATCCGATTGCCGTGCTGTCAAATCACGAGCGCGTGGTCGTCGTCTCGCGCTTGCGCGGGTTGCGCTTGCGCGTCGTGCCGTTGGTCGGTTGTGTCTCAGCCCGTGATGCCTTGCGGCGCGCACGCGGCTTCTTCACACTCGGCTCGGCAGTCTCGTGCGGTAGCGGCTCGCGCTGCTCCTCTTTGAATGTGCGATACAGCTTGAGCAAGTTCGCCTGATGCAGTTTTTTGCCCATACCGTCCATCGCAATCGGCGAGCCGCCGGACTTCTCGACTGTGATCTTTTCCAGGTCGCGCTCGCTCGCGCCCATCGCGACGCGCTTTTTCACCTTCTGATAGATGCTGTCGAGGTACGCGAGACTACCATCAATCACTTCGCCCATTTCGCCGCGCAGCAACACGTCGCCGTGGCCTTGTACAATATGCTCCAAGTCCATCGCCTTGACGCGCTGCATCGAATCCATCAACTGTTCGCGATCGCCCCACACGAACGAAGGCAGCGGCATGATCGCGTCGCCCGAAAACAGCACGCGCTCGCTGCGGATGTGCACGCCGATGCCATCAATGCTATGGCCCGGCAAGTAGAGCAACTCCAGCGTCATGCCGCCCATGTATAGCGACATCTCGCGCTCGAACGTAATGCTCGGCACTCGCATCTGCACTTCGTCGAGTTCAGGCGTCGCTTCCTTCGCGGCTTGCAAACTGTCGTTGCCCCACCGCAGCAGCGTCTCGCGGCAGAGGTGATGGCCAATGACCTCGGCGTGCGGGAACAGAAAATTGCCGTGCGTGTGGTCGCCGTGCCGATGCGTGTTGATGACGTAACGCACAACGCCTTGCGCCCCCTCGCTTTTCAAGTAATCAATGATCTCGCGCGTCTCTTCGGGGAAGGGCAGCGTGTCAATCAGCACCGCGCCAGCCGGCGTGAGCACCGCACCGGCATTCACCTGCGCGTACAAGGTGCTGGTGAACACCACGATGTCGTCGGAAACTCGTTCTCGTTTCATAGGCACATCCTCTCGAACACGCCAACGATAGCACACATCAAAGAGGCGTGTCAAGGGATTTTTGACTCGCCCGTTTGTTAGCGCATTTTAAGGATGCTATAATTTTTGCATCATCTGATTAACGTAAGATAAGAACGAGTCAACGAGATGAGGAGTTCCTATGTCACGTCTATACTGGTTCGCCGTCGTGCTGCTGTTGAGCTTGACCGCGTGCGCGCTGACTGAATCGCCGACGACACCGCCGACGACTAACACCGTGCCAGCGTCTGCGCCGACGACAAGTGTCGCACCGCCGACTGCTGCGCCTACCACTGAACCCGCGCAGAGCGGTGCGATGCCGACCGACTCTGCGAAGATTCAAGCGGGCGTAAAGCCTGCACTCGACAAGTTTCTGGATGCGCTGAACAAGGTGGACGACAACCAACTCGCAGCCGTTGCCGATCAAACGAATTTGTCGTTCAAGCGCGCGATGAATGACTTCATGCACTCGCCCGTCTATGGTTGGAAGGGCCGCAGCCCACGCGGCACGATCAGCAAAGTGCAAGTGGCAAAAGAGCCATACGTCAAAGTTTGGCTCAACGAGACGATTCGCGGCGATCACGTCTGGGTCTTCAAGTGGACGGGTAGTGGCTGGATTCTCAGCGAACCGCAGGAAGATGAACTGGGCGATCTGCAAAACTTTGAGAGCGACGATTTCACGCTGCGCTACTATGCGTGGGATGCGGGACTGGTAGATCGAGTCGTGAAGAACGTGAAGATTGCCTATGCGGAAGTCAAGAAGAATACGGGACAGCAAGCCAAATCCAAATTCTTGGTGCGCATGGCGCCGACGTTTGAAACGGACGCGGGACGCACGCCGATTGGCGTTGGCGCGACCTATATCTCGTCGAATAAGATGATCAGCATTCCGGCGCCCGATTCATTTCACGGCTCATTCTCCGGCACAAACATTGATGAGTTATCACAGACGCTTCAGCACGAGATGACGCACATGATGGTGGACTTCACGCTCGCACCGCGCAGCACCATCTGGTGGGTCAACGAAGCGTTCGCGCACTACTTCAGCAACGACCTGCGCCCGAACACAGTGCACAGCGCGTTACAAAATAAAGTGTACTCGCTCAAAGACTTGAACGCGCTCGAAACGGGCAGCGGCATCCAACAAGACGACCTATACATGCGCGCTGAGGGCACCGTCGCCGTGCAGTATATGGTCGAGAAACTCGGTGGCAAAGACAAGGCGTGGCAATGGCTGGTCGAGGAAGCACAAGCCCGCGACTTTAATGCCTCGTTCCAAAAGGTGTTCGGCATGAGCTACGATCAATTTGAGAAGGGCTGGCAGGACTTCATGAAGCAGAAATACGGCAACGGGTTGTGACGCGACGCAGGATGAACGCAGTAGGCGGAAGGATAAATTCCTTCCGCCTTTGTATTTCCCATGCCGAAAATGTGAACCGATGCAGATCACTTACGTCCTAACAATCGCGCGAGTAGCCCCGCTTTCTGCGGCGGGATTGGCGTCGGGCGAGGGATCGGCCGTGCGCGCGTCGCCGCCTCCCTCGTCGCCGATGGGGTTGCTCGTTCGCTTGTGCTGGGCGCGCCGACTTCGGCTGACGACTCAAC
Source organism: Anaerolineae bacterium (assembly GCA_038198935.1). Classification (GTDB taxonomy): domain Bacteria; phylum Chloroflexota; class Anaerolineae; order JACRMK01; family JACRMK01; genus JBBPZQ01. Next base: position 1,933 of record JBBPZQ010000127.1, on the reverse strand, counting down.
CTCTAATGTGCCTTGCTGTTTCATGCGCCACGTTTTCGACGCGATGTCCGTCAGCCGCTTGACCAACTCGAAGCCCGCGATGTGATCTTTCTCCGCGGTGACCTGCGCAATCTCGCGCTCGATGCTGAGCCGCACTTGCGATTTCGGATCGAGGTCGTTTACGAGCAGCTTCGCCATGCGCTCTTCCAGATCATCCGAGACCAGCGACTGCCGATGACCGACGAGCTCATTGATCTCGCGCATCGCCTCGCGCACGCGCGCCTCGCGTGTATCGAGTGAATCATCGTCGCTCCGCAGTTCACCCAACGACCAATCAATCAGCGCCTTCGCTTCGTCGTCTTTCAAGTTTGCAATCAGCGACTCATCGTTTAGCAGTCGCTCCGCTGCGCGCTGCGCCTCGCCATTCACCATCACATCGCTCCTGCGCTAATGTTGAATCAACTGGACGATTATAACGGAATCGCGTAGGCGCGCCAAAGCAAAGTGCAGCACTGACGGGAGTGAGCCGTCACAGGTTTCTAAAAACTCGTGAGGGCTTACACGAGCGGCAAGTCGCGCTGCAACCTACCGCGTCGCCGTTTGTATGCGCGTCGGCTCTGGCGTGCGCGTCGGTGTGACTGGGGTCGAAGTGCGCGTTGGCTCGGGTGTCTGCGTTGGCTTCTGGGTTTGCGTCGCTTGTGGTGTTTGCGTTGGCGCTTGCGTCTGCGTTGGCTTGGGCGATTGTGTCGGCTGCGGCGTCTGCGATGGTTCTTGTGTCGGTTTGGGCGTCTGTGTTGGCTGCGGTGACTGCGATGGTTCTTGTGTTGGTTTGGGCGTTTGTGAGGGTTGTGGCGTTTGTGTTGTCTCGGGCGTGCGCGAGGATTGTGGCGCTTGCGTCGCAGTGGGTGCGCGCGTGCTATCGTCGCTGCGCGTGGCAGTTGGCGTACGTGTTGCATCGGCTGTGTGCGTGGTTGTCACGTCGCGCGTCGGCTCGCTCGTTGCAGATGGTGGCACAGCACTCGTGGGTTGAAGCGTCGGACGCGGCGTGGCGCTCGCGCTCACATTATTAGTCGTCGTACTACTTGGCAATGTTGCAGTCGGTGTCAGCGGGATGACGCTGATGCTGATCGCTTCGAGTGAGCCGTCGGCGTTGCTCTGCACGATTACGCTCACGCGCGCGCCGACTTGCAATTGGCTCACAGTGCCGAGCGTGTTGCTCGTCAACTGCATCGTCACGCCGCTCACGACCAGCACGTTCTCAGTCACGCTTTGGACGATGCCTTCCAGTGTCGTGCGCGTGACGCGATGCTGCTGCTGCACTTCTGATAACTCGCGCGCGCGCTGTTGTGCATACTCGTCGCGCAAATGGTCGCGCTTTTGCTCGCTAGGCGCGAGTGTGAGCGTGACCTGCTCTTGAATGCGTTTCAATTCGTACAGCGGATCGCCGGGCAGGCTGTTCGCCGACACCGCCAGCACGCGATTGCCCGCGTACACGACGAGCACAATCGTCAGCATGTATGCGACCCTGCGCGGCATGAGCGCGGGCGCCGATAGCGTGCTCACCCACTGCATACACAGTGCGCGCCAGCCGAGCGCATGTTGACGGCGCTGCGCGTTCACGGCTGCCAGCAGGCGTGCGCGTCCGCGCTGCATCGCGTCTGTGCTGGGCTTCGTGTGTCGCGCCTCGCGGCGAATCAATGCCGCGACTTGCCGCAGTTCGCTCAATTCCGCGTCGCCATCGAACGATGCGCCGCTGCTCAATGCTGCGTCGAGCCGCTCGTAATCGTTCTCGTTCATGCCGCTTGTCTTTGTGGATTTATTCCTTTTCACCAAAGTTGCTTAACAACTAAACCTGCTTGATGGAAGAATCCAAGCAGGAGATCGCGGCGATGGCGCAGTCGCGCAAAACCACGATCAACCATTTGACGCAGAGCGGCACGGTTATCAGGCGTGG
>JBBPZQ010000126.1:0-2145 GCA_038198935.1 Anaerolineae bacterium | reverse complement strand
GTGCATGTGCGCCGATATCTGACGTCGCTGTCATCTCTCCAGCAACGGGTGCTGGACTTGCTCGGTCTCTCGCCGAGCCTGTATTCAAACCTGATCTTTGATTCCTCCTAACCGCTCTAAAAATGAGCGAACCTTAAGTATAAACTTTTTCTACATAACGATCATACAACTGCGCGAAAGCGGCGCGGTCGTGCAGAACTGCGCGGCTGACGAGCGTCTGTTCGTCGTTCGACATCCACTCCCCTGCTCAGGTGTGGCCTGTCTCACACCTGATAATAACGAATGACTGGACAATTTGTGACGATGCGCACCATCATAGCGTGTGCAGCATAGAGCGTCAATAACTCGCGTGTAACATTCGGGCGATGCGGGGCCGACACCCATAGTTCTGTCCGTTCGCCGCCGTTCGATTTATGGCAGCGCGCCAACGCGTGGAATATCGGGCGTGTGCGCAGCAAGTGTAGTATAAATGCCTACTTGACTGTGGTAGGTATTACTACACGCAAAATCCAAGTTTGTCTGATTTTTTTTCAGGCGAGATGGGAGTATCCTGATGGGGACATTCGGACGGTCTCCCTCCACAAATGCGCACTGCTGCGCGACATAGACTGCATGCCGTCGTGTTCGTACGGTGAACAGTAGTGAGGGCGGATTAAGAGACACTCAGGAGGACACGATGTTACGTACAACTGCAAGGGCACGTCAGGCATCATCACTGCAGGTTCCGGGCTGGCTGGCACTGCTGTTTTGGCTGTGCATGTTGGGCACCGGCTTAGTTCTGCTACCCTACGCCGTATCATTCATGCAGTCGTTCATCGAATCGCCTGTGCTGTCGGTCACTCAACCGGCGACGGCAGCTGCAGTGGTATCGCTATATAATGAAGATGTGAATGTACGCGATCAGGCGATTGACCAACTGGCGGCAATCAAGACCACAGAAGCGACCAACCAACTGCTGACGTTCTTCCAGCACGACGAGTACATTCAGGAAAATGGTTTGCGTGCGGCACAAGCGCTCGTCACCATCGGCACGCCGCAAGCGTTGCGCGTGCTCGTGCATTCGCTGGGCAGCGATGCAGCCGAAGCGCGCCGCATGGCGGCGATGGCGGCGCTCGAAGATGCCAAGCCTTCGGCAAATGGCGTGCTCATGAGCGCCCTTAACGATACAGATGCGCTGGTGCGCGAGAACGTCGCCACTTTGCTCGGCTTTCGGCGCGTTGGCAACGCGGGCACTGCTTTGCTCGCGGCAACGCGCGATGTCGAGCCAATGGTGCGCAACGCCGCCGCATGGTCGTTGAGTGAAGTCGCCGACACGCAAGCGTTGCCACGCCTAGAGCAAATGGCGCTGCTCGACAACGACGTGCGAGTGCGCGAAACGGCGACGCTGCTGGTACAGCGCATCTACTCGCGTGTGACGCTCGCGGTGCAAGGCGACGTGCGTGTGTTGAGCGTAACGACCAACGGCCAAGCGTATGCGGCAACGACTGACGCTCTGTTTTCATGGCGCGATGGCACGTGGCAGCCAGTCACAGTGCTGCCCGAAGCAGCGACAGCCCTAGGCGCAGGCGATCAGTATGTCTTCGTCGGCACCGAATCGCGTGGCTTGCTGCGCAGCGATGACAGCGGTCAACGTTTTGAACGGGTCACGAGTTTGCCGCCCGGTGCAAGCGTGACTGCGCTCTCCATCAATCCGCTTGACGCGCGCGAGGTGTATGTCGCGCTGGCGCTGGCGGTCGGCACGACTGAAGTACATCACGCGCCGCTCGGGGTGTTCTATAGCCGCGATGGCGGCGCAACATGGCGTGCGCTGGACAGTGCGCCGATGGATCAGGTCACGACCCAGTTGTTGGTGGATACGACCTCGCCGCGCTATCTCTTCGGCGCCACAGAAGATCACGCGTGGCGTGCGAATATTCACCAGTAAAGGATAATGTAGAGCAGAGGCGATGACCCATCCAACGCGGTGATCGCCTCTGCACGATGGTCAGGTTCATTAGAACATTCGGGCTCTACCGACTTTGACGGGAACGCGGCTCAAAAGCGACCAAGACGTGTAAACGAAAGCTGTCGAAGCTGCGATAGCCAAAAGCACGGCGATTGAGCAGTTTGATTTTCAAATTGACACCTTCAGCGAAACCATTGCTG
>JBBPZQ010000125.1:0-59768 GCA_038198935.1 Anaerolineae bacterium | reverse complement strand
TTTCGCCCAACAGATCTTCAGGCTTCTGATACTCTTTCAGTAGTTCGTCTAACAGTTCCGGTCGGATGGTCATCGCTATTCTCCTTCTTTCGGATTATCTGAGTGATGACCATTTACACAAAATCTATGATACCCTCCAGCCGCCACACACGCCTTGACGGCCGCACCAAGCCCGGCGCACTGCTCAAGCATCAGATTCCCATCCGCACGGACCACTGGGACGTGACTCCACCCGGCTGCGTGGAACTAGATTTGGTGTCGCACTCGGGCAACGCGGCAGGCAACCGGAGGCTGAACATCTCACTTCCATTCAGTAGCTGACATCATAATCGCAATATCCAGATTGCAAGAAGTCAGAAGCAATAACAACTGAGCATGCTACATCCGCACCAACTCGACGCGCGCCTCGCGCAAGAACTCTTCGGCGATCGGGTCGAGGTACGCTTGCGTGAACACGACGCGCCTGATGCCGGCGTTGATGATCATCTTCGCGCAGTTGAGGCACGGCTGATGCGTGACGTAGATCGTGCCGCCCGCGAGCGCGACGCCGTGCAGCGCGCCTTGCAGCAGCGCGTTCTGCTCGGCGTGGATCGTGCGCACGCAGTGGCCGTCCACCATCAGGCAGCCGACTTCGAGGCAGTGCGGCAGCCCGCGCGGCGCGCCGTTGTAGCCCGTCGTCAAGATGCGCTTCTCTTTCGTCACCACCGCGCCGACGTTCGCACGCGTGCACGTCGAGCGCTCCGCGACTTCGGCGGCGATGCGCATGAAGTAGGTATCCCAACTGGGCCGCGTAACATCAACCATGCTCCCTCCGTTCCGACGGTGGACGGCGGACGACAGACCGCCATCTGCCGTCCACAGTCTATCGTCTGCCGTCGCGTTAGCCGGTGCCAAACTGTCGGTCGCCCGCATCGCCCAAGCCGGGCACAATGTAGCCGATGTCGTTGAGATGGTCGTCCACTTCGGCGACGTGAATCGGCACGTCGGGGTGCGCTGTGCTCAAGCGCTTCACCCCTTCGGGCGCGGCGATCAAGCCGACGAATTTGATGTGCTGCGCGCCCCACTTCTTCAAGATGTCCACCGTCGCCACTGCGCTGCCGCCGGTGGCGAGCATCGGGTCGAGCACGAGCACCACCTGCACCGTCGGCGCAACGGGCAAGCGATTGTAATACGCGACGGGCTTTAAGGTGCGCTCGTCGCGATAGAAACCCATGTGCCACACTTCGGCGTGCGGCATCATCTCCCAGATGCCTTCGACCATGCCAAGTCCCGCGCGCAGGATCGGCACGAGCCCAATCTTTTGTTCGAGCCGATGGCCGTTCGCCTCGCCCATCGGTGTGGTCACGGACTGTGCGCTGAGCGCGAGGTCGGCGGTGGCTTCGTAGGCGAGCAAGATGGCTAACTCGCGCACCAACTCGCGGAACTTCTTCGGCTCGGTCTGGGTGTCTCTCAGTAGCGTAACTTTGTGCAGGATGAGCGGATGGTTCGAGATGTGCAAGTTGTTCATAGCGGCTCCTTGTGGTTAGTCGTTGGTCGTTTGTCATTGGCCGCTAGCAGTCTAAAGACGAACGTCTAACGACCAATGACCAAGGGCAACAAAAAAGGTTAGCCCCTCTGCGCGAGATGGCTAACCTGTTGAGAATCCATTTTGTCTTGACCGTCGTAAATTCTATCAGAGGGAACTCGTAAGTGCAAAGTGACACGTCAAAAGCCGAACGCAGTTCTGACGTTCAGCGTGCGACTTTTCATTGCCACTAATTGACACTGTCTATCCTCTCTCTTAGAATCAAATCCACCGTGAACCGAATCTCCGCGCGCGTTGTATTCTACTTGGCGCATACTGGATCTGAGAGGCTCGACGAATGAAAATTCAATTCCGCGAAGGTTGGTCTTCGCTGCTGCTTATCTTCGGCATGTTGCTGGCTGTCGCGTGGTCGTTCGAGGCGGCGCAGTGGAGCGACGGCATGGCGCTCTTGCAGTGGGCGGTCATCCTTGGATTGATCTGGGGACTGGCGGGCGCAAAATCGAAATTCCCCGGCTGGTTTATGCACGCCTCCGCCGTGTTCATGAGTTTGTTCTGGACGGTGTTCCTCGCCAGCACGACCCTCGTCGAGAAACTCAGTTGGTATGAAAAGGTTGACGAACTGCGCGGACGCTACGTCGCATGGTTTTGGAAGGCGGTGCTCGGCAACACCAACACCGACAACATCATGTTCGTGATGGAATGCTTGCTGGCTATTTTCCTCATCGCCTACTTCGCCGCGTGGTTCGCCTACCGCAAGCACCGCACCTGGCCCGTCATCCTGCCTGCGGGCATCATGCTCGTCGTGAACATCTACAACGCGCAAGGCTCGCACGGCGTGTTCTTATTCATCTACTTGCTGTGTGCGCTGCTGTTCGCGGTGCGCGCGCACCTGACGACACAAGAAGAGTGGTGGCAGCACGCGCACGTCGGCTACAATCGCTTGATCGGCGTGGACTTCTTGCGCGACGGCGCGATTTTCTCCGTGATCGTCATCCTCTTCTCGCAAGCATTACCCGTCGCCGCCGCGAGCGCGCAAGTGCAGGACTCGCTGCACACGCTCGAAGCACCATGGCAGGGCGTGCGCGACAAGTGGGGTCAGATGTTTGCGAGTCTGAACTATAAGCCCGAACCGAACGGCACGGGCTTCTTCGGCTCGAACCTCACGCTCGGCGGCGCGCTGCACTTGAACAATACGCCCATCATGGAAGCGCGCGCCACTTCCAGTGCGCGCTACTGGGAGGCCGTCGCCTACGACAAGTATAACGGCAAGGGCTGGGAGAACACCGACAGCGTGTCGCTCGCCATGCGCACGCCCGACATGCGCATCGTCAACGCGAACTTCGCGGCGCGCGACGCCGTGACGCAGACGATCAAAGTGTTCTATCCGACCGCGCAGTTGTTCGGCGAGCCGATGCCCGTCGCGTGGAACAAACCCATCGTCGCGCAAATGAATCGCGATCCGAACGCGAATACGAACGACGCAGCACCCGACAGCGTCGCGCCGCCGCTCATCTCGATGGCGTACAGCGGCGTGCCGACGCGCGCCAACGACGAATACACCGTGCTGTCGCTCGTCTCGAAAGCGGACATTAGATCGCTGCGCAAAACGTCCAACAATTACCCGACGTGGGTAACTGACCGCTACTTGCAATTGCCGCCGAACATCCCCGCGCGCGTGAAGCTGCTCGCCGAGCGCATCACCAAAGACACGACGAACAACTACGACAAGGCGACCGTGCTCGAAGCGTATCTGCGCACGTTTACCTACAACGAATTTATTCAGCCACCGCCGCCCGACCGCGACGTGGTGGATTACTTCCTGTTCACCAGTCGGCAGGGCTACTGCAACTATTACGCGTCGGCGATGGCCGTGATGCTGCGCGAGCTGGGTATCCCTGCGCGCGCGGCATCGGGTTATGCGCGCGGCGAGTACGATTCCGAAACGGGCGTGTATCGCATCCGCGAATCGGATTCGCACACGTGGGTCGAAGCGTTCTTCCCCAGCTACGGCTGGATTCAATTTGAGCCAACCGCGTCGCAGCCGACGCTGGATCGCATCGAGGGTTCCGATCAGAATAATAGCGACGACGGCGCGGCGACGGGTGATCCGACGGGTCGCGCTCCGAATGCGCGCGACCGCGATGAGATGATAGACGAATTGATGAACGGCGACGGCAGCATCGGACCATCGGTGGGGTTGCCGTCGTTTGACGGTCCTTTCGCGGGCTTCGGCTATTTGACGATCATTGCGCTGGTCGCAGGCGCTGTCGGCTTGGTGGCAGCGGGCGTCAGTTGGCAGCGCCATGTGGCCAGCCTGACGCCGCTCGAAGCCGAGTTCGAAGGGATGCAGCGCTACGCGCGCTGGCTCGGACTCACGCCGCGCGCCGCGCAGACGCCGCACGAGTTCGCGTCGTCACTGTCGGCGCGGATTCCATCTGCCGCCGCACAGATCGTGCGCATCGCCGACCTGTACGTGCGCTCGCTGTTTGCGCGCGACGGCTTGAGCGAGGCGGAGCAGCAGGAGGCGAAGCAGTTATGGTCGCCGCTGCGCAAGAACTTTGCCACGTACTTCCTAAACAGCGTGCTCGCGAAAATGTTCCGCCCAGCACAGAAACGCGACGAGCAAGAGCCGTATGTACTGGGACGCAGACGGAAATAATAATGCGCAGTGTGTAAACGAAAACTCCCGTGAGTGACTCACGGGAGTTTTCGTTTTCCTAATTACCGCTTTGCAGCAGCGAGGCTCACGCCGTCCTCTTACGATTGAAGTAAATCCACACCACCGTTGCGAAAATGCAGAACACTCCGACGATGACGGCGAGCGAGACGATGTTCGGCTGATCGAACGCTTTGACGAATTCGCCGTCCGGATTCAGCATTGTCTGCAAGAAAATTGTCGCGGCGACGGCGAACAGCACGCCCCACAACAATTTGTTGTACGTGAAAATGCTGTGCCCGTGGAAGTAGCGCAGCGGAATCAACTCGAAGAACGTCGTCTGCACGCCGACCGCGAAGACGAGCAACAGCAGCGTCGTCAGCCACGCATCGCCGCTGAACACCGGCGAGAGCAACCATGCGATCACGGCGGCAATTGCCACCGCGCCGAGCGCGAAGAAGTGCATGTGCAGCTCGAAGCGATGCTCGCGCGTCTCCTCCAAGCCTGCGGGACTGCCCGCCAGAATGTCGGGCGCGAGACCCGACATGCGCGAGACGAGCGTCGAGAACGCAGCCAACACGACGTTGCCCGCGTGCACGCGGATCTCGGCCGGCTCGCCGTTGGCGCGCAAGAAGAGGAACTGCGCGATGTCGTCCACGATGCCGATGAAGCCAAGCGACAGCGCGAGCGCGAGCACCAGCAGCCAACTGTCTTTTTGCAGCACGTCGAAACTCGGATCAAGATAAGCAAACACGACGCCGTACAGCAGCAGGATGAACGCGAGCGTCGCGACGAAGCCGAGCCACGCGAGGTGCAGCGTGCGCAGACGGCGGTCAACTTGCGCAGCCACTCGCTGTGTGGCAACGGCGGCGGCCCGCACCGGCGCGAACATGCGCGCGACTTCCTCCTCGTGTGATTCGAGCGTGTCGTTGAGCAGATTGCCGAACACACCCATCGCCAGCGCGAGGATGAGCGCGAGCAGGAAGTTGGTGGCAAGCACGGACAAGGTTTTGGTGAGCGGGCGATTGTCGGTCGCAGCCACGCCCAGCGGACTCTGGATGTGCGCGCGGAAGAACGACGACGCGCCGAGCGCGGCGGGCGCGGCTGTCGGCGTGGTGGGTTGCACAAGCGTGGCACAGTTGGTCGTGCTCGGCGACGGCACGCAGTTCGTCACCCAAGTTCCCGCGCCGTCCACCGAGCGCCCGGCACTGGTATCGCTTTTAGGCAAGTTGTATTGCAGCGCGTCCACCATCGCACTGCTCGGATTGAGCAACCTGAGTTCACCCGCACTCGGCAGATCGAGTTGCGATTGCGTCTTGAAGAATGTGAGCAAGCCGCGCGGTGCGATGACGGTGTTGGCGGGAAACGTGAACGACTGTGTGCCGACGACTTGCAGTTGCCAGCCGCTCACCTCGACGCTGATCGTGCCGCTGTTAAAAATTTCAATCCACGAGTCGCTGCCCGTCGGCTTGGGCATGAACTCGTTGAGCGTGAGCGTGACGGCGAACGGCGTATTGGTCGGCGTTGCGGTCGGCGTGTTGCTCGGCGTTGGTGTGTTGGTCGGCGTGTTCGTGGCGGTGCTGGTCGGCACGGGCGTTGCCGTTTCTGTCGGCGTGTTGCTCGGCACGGGCGTGAACGTGCGCGTGGGCGGCGTGGTGGCGGTGTTGGTCGGCAGCGACGTGGCGGTGTTGGTCAGCACGGGCGTCTTGGTCGGCGTGTTGCTCGGCACCGGCGTGTTGGTGTCGCCCTTTTGAGGCGTCTGCGTCGGCTCGGGCGGCAGCGTGTTGGTCGCGGTCGGCCTCGGTGTATTGGTCGCGGTGGGTGGAACGGGTGTCGGCGGCACGGGTGTCGGCGGCACGGGCGTCGGGCCACAGGTGCGGCCGCACGGCGTTGGCGACGGCGCAACTTGGAACGCGACCGATGCTTCGGTCGTGCGTGTGCGCGCCGCAAACGCCCAGACGCAAGCGACCAGTGACAAACCGACGAACATGAGCAGAATAGGTTTACGCATCATACCATCAACAATTCATCCGATTGCGCCGAGCATGAGCGCATACGACACGATCGCAACACGGCCCGCTGTCGCCAATTGACATTTCTTACCCAAAGCACTCGTCAATCAAACGCGCTGTAGGTGGGTGTCCTTGAATGCGGTTGGATATTTTAGACCATAACCCAACATTCTATCCATTCCGATGTGTGCAGACCAGATCAGCGCGAGTTGCATGAGCAGCGGCGCGCTCAGCGCGATGCTCAACGCAATCAGCAACGCGGGCCAGAGGTAAATGTGCACGGCGTTGTACGTTGTGCTGCCGAGACGCGGGCTGAACAAATACCCGATCATGCCAAAATCGGGCGCGAGCAGCAGCGCGACGAACAGCAGCCAGTGGCCGCCATGAGCGAAGTAGAAGTAACCCGAAGCGAGCAGCACGACAGCGCCTTCCAAGTGAAGGAGGATGCGAGGCATAGTTTTGGTTGGGGTTGATTCTTAATACTGCGACGCCTTATACGCCGCGTCGAGTTTCTCGATGCTGAAGTCGGGCGACTGCGCCGCGGCGATGATGACGCGCTCGCGGCGCTCGACTTCGGCGGTGGCGCGCGCGAGGGCGTGAGCGATCTCGTCTGGGATGTGCAACACGCCATGCAGATCGCCGTGCAGCAAGTCGCCGGGCTTGACCGTCAAGCCGGCCACTTCGATGGGCGTACCCCAATCTTCGAGATGCACGTAGGCGTGCGAGACTTGCACGAACTGCGCGAAGAAGTGGAAGCCGAGCGCGCGCACTTCGCTCAGGTCGCGCACGCCGCCGTTGGTCACGGTGCCAATCGCGCCAAGCGCCTTGTGAATGTTGCTGTTCACCTCGCCCCAGAACGCGCCAATCGGTTCGTTATCGAGGTCTTGAATGACGACGACGGTCGGCTTGGGCGCAGCCTGCACCGCGCGCCGATACTCGCTCACGTTGCGCGGCTGCTCGGCCTGATAGGCGGCGCGAATCTTGACGGTGAACGCATAGCCGACCAGCGGCGGCATGTCGGGGAACATGCAGCGGATCGTCGAGTTCATAAAGCCGCGATTGCGCGGGCGCACGTCGAACGTCTCGATGCCGTTCGAAATACTGGGCGTGGCGAATTTTTGCAATGCGCTAAGTTCGTCGGCGCTGAGCAGAGTTGACATGGGTTCCTCTTTAAGATTTAGACGGCAGACGATGGCTGAGCTCATCTGCGGTCTGCCGTCTATCGTTCTCCGTCGTGTTGCGCCGATTCTATCACACCGACCATTGGCACACAAATACGGTTGACAAATCTCGCGCGCAACTCATAATGAAGTCAGCACGAGGTGTACGACGGATGATAGACTTGGCAAGTTTTGAAAACGAGTCAGGTCTGTTTCAAGGAGGAGACGATGAGCGAACCGAAAGACACGCGCGACGAGTTGGCGCAGCGCATCGCCGAACGGCTGGCCAAGTTGGATGAAGAATCGTTGCTGCGTCTCGACGCGATTAGCGCGTACGCAGAGTCGCGCGCGCGTCCCGTGCCGCTGCCGATCGGCGGCGCGACTGCTGAAGCATATCCTATGCCGCAGGGCGGCATCTCGCGGCGCACGCTGCTGATCGGCGGCGTGGCGGTGGCGGGCACGGCGTTGGGCGGCGCGCTCATCGGCACGGCGCTCTCCAGCGGCGACGCGCTGAGGCAGCGCGCACTGCTCGCGCTCTACGAAGAATTGGAGAAGTCTGGACTCGACACGCTCGTGTCGGCGGGCTTGGCTGCCGTCGGTACGGCGCTCGACCTTGCCAAGACGTTGGGCGGTGCATTGAGCGCGGGTATCAAGTTGGTGGATGGCGCGCTGCTCGGTTTCGAGCGCACGTTCCCATTGATGAGGCAAGGGCTCGCACTGGTCGAAAGCGCGGTGAGCGGGCTAGCGAAACTCGTCGCCGACATCGAGCAGAAGTTGATGGACGTGACCGGCATCGCCAAGCCCGTGACCGATCAGGTGACGAAATTTTTCGGCGACTTGCTCGACAAGATTCCGTTCGGCGTTGGCGCGAACGTGAAGACGCTCATCAACAATCTGATCGTGCTCGTCGCCAGCGTGCCGACGTTCATCGAAAGCCTGAACACCAATCTGGTCACGCCGCTGAAAAAAGATTGGTTCACCGACGACGAGAGGAAAGGCTTGAAGGGGGGTCTCTTCGAGCCGATCCGCAAAAATGTGCTGCAGCCCTCCGATGCGCTCGTGACACAATTGGGCAAAGTCTCGGACGAGTGGAGCAAGAACGTCACGCCGATCAATCAAGCGCTCGCACAGCGCGCGAACATCCGCAAGCAGATCGCCGACGTGCAAGCGGGCAAGCAAGGCTGATGTGAACAGCGATCCGTGAATGGGCGAGCGGGTGAACGAGCGCATGATGCCCGTTCACCCGTTTCTTTTTGATCGTTGCACGGGCGTTCGCGCGAGAGTATGATCGCGTCGCCGGGCGTATGAGACACGACAATGAATGCACATCCAACCGGACGAACCCACGTTCAACGTGGCATGGGCCGAAGGAAGCGCGCTGATGTTGGAGCAGGCGATGATGTTGGCGCTGAGGTCATCATCAGTGGATGTAGATAGCGCATAAGCAGATGACGACGCGGAGATGATTATTCACAAACGTAGGGGCGACTCGCCGAGTCGCCCCTATATCATTTGCCTGAAAACTTCGGTCGGCGTTTCTCCCGGAATGCCTTCACGCCTTCTTTGTGGTCCTCGGTCTTGATGAGCAGACTCATTGCCAGTGATTCGATGTCGCGCCCGGTGCTCAAGTCGGCGGAGAGGCAATCGCGCAGCACGCGCTTTGCCAATCCAATCGCTTGCGGCGCGCGCGTCAGCAACGTGCGCGCGAACTCGTTGGCTGCCGCGAGCAATTGATCGTCGGGCACAACCTTGTACACCAATCCGATGCGCTGCGCTTCTTCGGCGTGGAGCAACTCGCCGCCGAGGATCATTTCCTTCGCGCGTCCGTAGCCGATCATGCGCGCGAGCCGCGAGCATGCACCCACACCGGGGATCAATCCGATGTTGCCCTCGCGGAAACCGAACTGCGCCGACTGCGCTGCGATGCGAATGTCGCACGAGAGGATGAGCTGCATGCCCGCGCCCGCCGACACACCGTTGACTGCAGCGATGATCGGCTTCTCGATCTGTTCGAGGTCGTCGAAGAACTGCGTGAGGATGCGCGTGTGCGCGCGGAAGTTCGAGGTGTTCCAGTCGCGTTCGAGGTACGCCATGTCCGCGCCGGCGCTGAACGCGCGCCCCGCACCCGTGATGATGACCGCACGCACGTCGGCGCGCAGGTACAACTCTTCGGCGAGCCGCCGAAACTCGAAGCGCATCTCGTCGTTCACCGCGTTCAGCACCTCGGGACGGTTGAGCGTGACGGTGTAGATGCCGTCGGCGGAGAGAGCGGTCAGCATTGTTGCGTAGTCCATTTATTTCACCGTGAACGGATACTTCACGACGGGCGTCTGCTTACCATTAGCCGCTGTGGCGCGAATGGAGAGCGTGTGATCGCCGCGCGCCAAGCCCGTGACGGAGATAGAAGCAAAGGCAACACTGGTCAGTGACTTGTCCAATTTGTCGGAGTCGAGACTGTAATCGTATTTGTATTGCTCTGCCACTTGCGCGCCGACGACGCCGACGCTGAAAAGAGCAGGAATAGTGTTGGTCGAAAAGTCGGGCGGCTGTTGATTGAAGATAATCGCAATCGGCTCGACGCGGAACTTCTTGCTCGTGATCGGACTCGATACACCGTTCGCGTCCACGTATTGGATGTAAATCGTGTGCTCGCCGATGGCGATTGGAATAGGCCCCAGCGACGTATTCACAAAAGACTGCGCGCCCGCCCCCGTGTGGCCCGCATCGGTCTTCGGCGAGGGATCGTCAATGCTGAACAGCAATTGCTTGGCGTTGAACACTTCGGGCAGCACGACGATGAACTGCACGCCGTTATAAAAGAAGTACGTCTGAACGTCCACCTGCTTGAACGCCGTGTTCGCGTTCGCATACGCACTTTGCATCTTGTGCGCGGTCTCGACGTGTTTGTCTGCGAGCGCCTTGTCAATGTAGTAACGCGAGAAGGATTGCTGCTGTTCAAGTTTGAACAGCGTGTTGTAAGCGTCCTGTTGTTTTTGCAGTAGGTCATTCGTCACGCTCGCTTGCAGCGCGCGGTCATATTCCTGGCCCAACTCGTCGAAGGCGGGCCCGAACCGTGGTGCCCGAGTGGTGAGCGAGGTCAGTTTTGGCAATCGCTCCTGTGGCGAATCGAGCAGCGTCGTCGCGATCAGTTCGAGCGTCTGACTGCTCGCGTTGGTGCGGCGCAGATCGTCAATTTGTTGGCGCGCGCGCGCGATACCACTCGTGGCGCGAATCAGCGCGGTGTATTCCAGATATGGATCAACATACTCTAGCTTGAATGTGAAGTAACCTTCGTATGACTTGATCGCATTCGCCGTGTCGCCCTTAAGTTGATACAGCCGCGCGTTCGCGTACCACTCCTGCGGCGTCTGCGGGTTCGGGATGAGCGTGCCGCTGCTGGTGAGTTTCGCAAACGCATCTTGCAGGTCTTTGAAGCTTTGCGCCTGTGCGGTGGCTGCAACCGCAACCAGCGTCGCCGACTTCTGCGTCGTGTCTTGACCTTGTGCCTGCGCCGTCGCCGACTGGGCGACGACGGTTGCACTGCTCTGCGTCGTCTCTTTGATCTTGGTCACGTCGGCTTGCAGTCCGAGCAGTTGCGCTTGAATCTGCGCAATGGGATCAACATTCGCCGCGAGGTAGCCGCGGTCGGGACCCCGCGCCTCGACCCACGACCACGCGCCGAAGAAAAGCGCAAATGCGAGCGCGAGCACGAACACGCCGAGCAGCGGATGCTCCAAGCGATCTACGCCAGGTTTGCGCCATTCGCGCCAATATGCCGCGCCGCTGACAGCCGCGATGACGAGCGAGATGCCCGCAACCCACGGCGCGAAGTTGCCGAGCGGCTGTAATACGTCCGTGATGAACGAGACCGCCGACGCGAGCAGCGTCGCCGGGCCCGCGGCTGTGCCGATCAGTTTTCGAAAGGCAGGCATAAGCGCTCCATTTCAGATTTCAGAGTTGTGTATTCAAACTGAAGTCTGAAAACTGAAATCTGAAATTAAAACGGCAGCCCTGTTACACCTTGCGCACCTTTGAGCGCGGCGATCTCGCCGGCGTGGGCCGCTGCGTGATTGATGATCACCATCAGCACGTTGGCGGCAGGTCGTTCGTTGCTGAACACCTGCACCTTGCGGTCGAGTTCTGCGGTCGTGATCGTTTCGAGGTAGGCATCGGTGGCGGCGTGCACGGCTTTGGCGTATGCCTGAAAGGCATCGAGGTCGGGAATTTGAAGCGTCCAATCGCGGCCGGGTCGCGCCGTAATACCCAGTTTCTCCGCCCAGCCGTCGCTCTCCCACATACGCGGCTTGCCTTGGAGCGCCATGTTTACGAAATAATCTTCGCCGCCAATGACGTGCGCATAGACGGCGGCAATTGTGTTGCAGTGCTCGCCGACTTTGGCGTTCACCATCTTTGGCGGCGTGTTGCCAATAGCTGAATCGAGATAGCGCCGCGAGCCTGCGACTTGCAGTTTCACATAATCTTTCAATTCCATCTCTCCTCCTGATGATTTCAGGTTTGTCCGTTCAATCTGAAATCAGAAATCTCGTCAGAGCGCGATTCGCGCTCCGACATTGTGCCGCGCGCGGAATCAGCGCGCGGCGAAAATCTGAAATTAGAACGGTAAGCCTTTCGCGCCTTGCAAACCTTTGAGCATGGCGATCTCGCCCGCGTGACTCGTGGTGTGCGTAATCGTGGTGGCGAGCAGTTGCGTAACCGTCATGCTCCAATCGCGGCCGGGAAACGCAACCGCGCGCTCAAAATCCTCTGCGCTCAAACGGCCCACGTACGCGCGACCATTCTCGAACACGGCTCGCTTGTACGCGTCGAATACACTCATGTCGAGCGGCAGCAGATTATGCAAGTTCCATTGATTGGGCGCGAGGTCGTGACCGAGCCGCTCACGCCAGCCGTCGGTTTCCCACAGCAGCCGTTCCTGCTGAATGAGTTGCTGAACGTACAAGTCTTCCAATCCGACCGCGTGCGCATAAATCGCGCCGATCGGATGCACGTTCTCGGACGGCGACCACGCCAGCATCTCCGACGTGACATCGCTCATCACCAAGTCCAACATGCGCTGCCCTTCGGTGAGTTGGAGGAGAAATGCTTCATGCGTATTCATACGAAGTCCAAAGTAAACCACAACGACACAAAGGCACGAAATTAGGTTTGTGTGCTATGTGTCTCGCCGCGCGGAATCCGCGCGCGGCACTGCGCCAGAACGCGAAGCGCGTTCTGGCGTCGTGGTTTGCCGTTTCATTTCGCAATGACGACCGACTTCGTTTCAGTGTAGTAGTCGAGCGCCTCAGTGCCGTGTTCCTTGCCCAAGCCGCTATGCTTCACGCCGCCGAACGGCAGTTCGTCGTAAATGATCTGTGTCTGGTTGATCCACGTGTAGCCCGCTTCGAGTCGCTCGGCGGCGCGCAGCGCCACGCTCACGTCGCGCGTCCACACCGACGAGCCAAGCCCAAAGATGGAACGGTTCGCCATCTCCAGTGCGTGATCCATGTCGCGCACGCGCCAGACCGGCAGCACGGGCCCAAACGTCTCTTCGGTCGCCACGCGCGAATCGTCCGGCGCGTCCACGATCAGCGTCGGCTGATAATACCAGCCGCGCGCGAAGTCGCCGCCGTCGGGCCGCGCGCCGCCGACGATGGCTTTGCCGCCGCGCGCGAGTGTGTCGGCAACTTGCTCTTCGATCTCCGCGCGTTGGTCTTCGGTGTGCAGCGGACCCAAACGCGTATCTTTGTTGAACGGATCGCCGACGCTGAGTTTCTTCACCTTCGCCGCGAGCTTGTCGAGAAACGTTTCGTAGATGTCGTCGAACAGATACAGTCGCTTGATGGCCAAGCACGCTTGGCCACAATTGTAAAAGCGGCCCACCGATGCCGCACTCACCGCTTCGTCAATGTTTGCGTCGGCAGCGACGATCATCGGGTCGCTGCCGCCGAGTTCGAGCGTGACGTGCTTGATGGTGGCTGCGGCAGAGCGCATCACCTGCTTGCCCACGTCGGTCGAGCCGGTGAAGCCGATCTTGCGCACCTTCGGATTCGTGAGCAGTTCTTCGCCGACCACACTGCCCGCGCCCGTGACCACGTTCAGCGCGCCGTTCGGAAATCCGCACGCGTGCATGATCTCGATGGCGCGAATGGTGGCGAGCGGCGTCGTGCCGGCCGGCTTAATGACGAACGTGTTGCCGCACAGCAGCCCCGGCGCGAGCTTGTTGCCGAGCAGCGACAGCGGAAAGTTCCACGGCACAATCGCCGCGCACACGCCGAGCGGCAGCTTCATGATCACGCCGTGCGAGCCGTTGTCGAGCGGCACGTAGCCGCCGCGAATGTTTTTGCCCAAGCCCGCATAGTATTCGAGCGTGTGGACGAAGCGGCGCACCTCGCGCACCGATTCGCTGTACGGCTTGCCTTGCTCGCGCGTGAGCAGCGTCGCCAATTCTTTTTCGTTGCGCGTGATTTCGGCGGCGGACTGGTGCAGCAGCTTGCCGCGCTTGGATGGATCGGTCGCGCGCCACACCGCGCGCGCCGCATCGGCTGCGTCCACCGCTGCGCGCACATCGGCGACCGTGCCCTTCGGCGCGGTATCCACCATTTCGCCCGTCGCGGGATTGTGAATCTCAGTCACGGCGTTGTTGGACGAATCAACTAGTTCACCGGCGATGAACATGCGCGACATCAAAACCTCACATGATACGTTTGCTCGCACTGGCGAAATGCTTGTCAACTTCGACCAAAACGAGGGTTTCAGACATGACGTTTCTCCGACACAGCCGACGCATTTGCGTTGCGCGCCAGGGCGGCGCGGACGCGCTGGGGCATCTCGCCGCCAAGGTCAACGCGAGTATTTCTGCCGCGCGCCGCCGACCATCGTTTCGTTCGGGCGAATGATGCACATGCCGAGTAGTAGTGGCTCAATCGTGTCAGGCATACATGCGATTATACCAAACCTACAAGAGCCATTACTGTATCCTGATGCGCGTCAGCTCGATCTGGTCGCCGACGAATTGCCCGTGCTCGTCATACGCGCTGAGGCGCGAGGAATCTTCGGGCAAGTAGCAGATGATCAGCACACGATAGACTTTGTGCGGTGCGGCGGGCGCGAGTTGCAACGGATGCACGTCGGCGATGACAGCGCCGCGCAGCCATGTCGAAGTCGGTGCATCGCCGTTCGCAGGCGTCGCATCGTGCTGCGCGATCTTGTGATCTTCGTCGTCCAGCAACTGCACGGAGACTTTGTAATCTGCATTGACTTGGCGCGCGGCACGCCATTGCAACGTGACCGTTAGCAACTCGCCCGCATGCAGCGTGCGCGGCGCGAGATCGTAGGAGAGTAACTGCATCCCGTTCGTGTAATCGAGCAGCGGCGTGTGATCGTTTTCGTCGCGAGCCAGTGCGAGCGATCCAAAGCGCAGTGCATCGGTCGTCTGATTCGACGTCAGTCGTTTGCCCGTCTCGACATCGTACACGCCCACTTCCCAGCGCACGTGCTGCGGTGGCAGCGTGCCGCGCCGCGGGATGCGCAGCGTATAAAAATCACTCCACGCGAAGTCCGTCGCAAGCTCGCTCGTCGCCAGCGACCCTTGACCGGGATACATATCGCGTTGCGCGATCACCACGTCATTGTCGTCGAGCAGATGCACGAACACGCTGAAGTTGCGTTCGACGCTCGCGCGCATCCGCCAGTACAGCCGCAAGGTTACTGCTTGACCGGGCTGCGCGTTCGCGCTCGGTTCGTCGGAGCCGATCAATTCAATCGCATTGGCGAATACGGCGTTGATCGCGTGCGCAGGTTGGGCTGTGCGCAATGGTGAAGGCTGTGCATAGGTTGGCGCGATGAGCGCGAACGGCACGAACACGGCAACGCTGGCGAACAGCGCAGCACCTACCCACATCAGCACGCGATGTAGTTGCGCGAGACCGAACGCGAGTCCCGCCGCGATCACCGCGATGCACGGTAACATCAAGCGTCCTTGCGAGGCGGGCGTGAGCGCAGTCCAGCGCAGCAGCGAAACAAATATCAGCGCGACCCAGAACACGCACAAGGTCAATTGTGGGAATGCTAGTGATGCGATGTGCAGCCGCGTACGCAGCAGCGCCCACACACAACCGATCAGTGCGAGCAATGCAATCACGTTCAGCAAATCATATACGCCGTGCGGCATGATGACGTTGAGCGTGCCGAACACGCCCCAGTATGCCCACACGAAGCCTTCGCGCTCGCTCCACAATTGCGTGAGCGTCGCGGGCGGCACACGGCGGCCCACCACGTCGAGGAATGCGTTCCAACCGAGCCAGTCGCCGTACAACTGCTGATTGCGCACGAACCACCAACCCGTGATGACGACGACGGCGATGACGACCAACGCAGCGTAAACGATGAGTCGGATCAGTGCAGACTTGTCGCGTGGACGCACGCGCGCGAACGTGAGCAGCGCGGACAAGCCGAATAGGCCGACGAGTCCGAGCGCGGACGATTTGCTCAACGCGCCCAGTCCGGCGATCACGCCTGCGATGAGCGCGCCGCGCGCAGACAGATCGCCGACGCGCAGCGAGCGCAGTGCCCACCACACGCCTATCGTCGCGAACAGTACCGCCGCGTTGTCATTGTTGACAGAGCCGCTGATGAACGCGAACATCGGCACAAAGGCTGTAAAGAGCATTGTGCCGAGTCGCAGACTGAGCGAGTGCGGGAACAGTTCGCGCGCGATCAGATAGGCAAAGAACACTGTCAGCGTCGAGAGCAGCGTCGAGAGCAGGCGCGCTACGTGCACCGCAAGCGCCGCGCGCGTCCACGGGAATGCTTCGGCGTGCGTGTGTAAGATGGCGTTCTGATTGCCGTCACGCGTCGGCACTCCGTTGTCGGCGTGCGGATTGATGCGGTGCACCTCGCGCCAATTCGACGTGTCAATCGGCGTAGTGACCAGTGCCGCAATGAAATAGTACAGCGGCGGCTGACTGGCTTCCTGCCGCCACGGCGCGTCGGCATCTGTTTCGTCTTTGTATTGAATTGGCAGTCCGTGGCCCGTCGCCAAATATTGCACGAGCGGGTAGTGCCACAACTCATCCGACGCCTCGAACAGTGGCGTGAGCGCGTTGTATAAATTGAAGAGCAGAAATGAGGCGACGAGGATAAGCGCAACGCCAACGCGCTCGCGGCGGGTGGTCACGATCATGGTGCGCGCTGATAGCGGACTTTGCGCAGGGGCAGACTGCTCGCGCTGCGCAGCGCGATACGTGCGCACGCGAACACGCCGAGCGCGGCGAACAGACGACTCGGCGCGAGCAACGGCATGAAGTAGCGCTGCCAGTTGAGCGGAATCGTGAGCGCGAGCAGCGCGAGGGTGACGAGGCTCCACAGCCACAACACTTGCTCAGTGCGGGTGCGCGCGCCCAGTCGGTCGCGCCACACGCGCATCGCGCTGTCGCCGATGCCGACGCCACTGAAGATGACGAGCAGCAGTCCGACAAATGGCTGACGTACCAGACTGTTGATCGGATTGGCAAAGTATGCAGAGGCGGCGGATTGCAATTGATCGAGATAGACAGGCACATCCCATGCGGCGGCGGGCTGCCAATACAATTGCGCAACCGCCGCACCCAGTCGCGCCGGTACGGATGCGAGCACGCTCTGCGGATTGGCAGCGCCGTTCACCGCCACCTGCTCGCGCGCGAGGTCGGCGCGCAGTGAGAGCATCGTCTGTGTGACCGAGATGGGATCGCGATACAGCACGGGGTTAAGCAGCCACACGCCGACCAGCCAACCGGCGCCGATGACAAACCACAGCACGGTGAGCGCGACGCTCTGGCTCCGGCGTGTCCATTGGCGTTGCAGCAAACACAATGCGGTTGCGGCGAGCGCAATGGGCAGCATTACCAATTCCGTCTGCTTGCTGTCCATCGCCAAGCCGCTCAGCAGACCAATCACCGCGCCGAGTGCGACCGTGCGCAAACGAAACCGCTTGAGCGAATCGCAATGGCGCACCAGCAGTAAGATACCGAACGCAGCCAGCACGGAAAAAAATGTGAGCGCGCTTTCCGCCATCGCGCGGCGAGCGTGCAGCAGCAGCAGTGGGTCGAGTCCGACGAGCAGCGCGGCAATCAAGCCAGCGCCGATGCCACTCACTTGCACGCCGATCCAGAACACAAGCACACTCGCCAGCGCGCCGAGCACTGCCGTCGGTAAGCGCGCAGCCATCAACAGATCGTGCGACGGAATCGCGGCGCGATTATCCGCCCACGTCGCGCCCCACACCCAATCCACATTCGAGTCGGCCAGCGTGAAGCCGCGCAGCCAGCGGCCCAGTCCGATCAAGGTTTTCGTTAGTGGCGCGTCGAGCAAGCGAAGGCGTGCTTCGGGCGAGAGCGGTTGGTCGGGCGTCCACGCGAGCGCGGCAGGGTTGTGCTGCAAGAAGGCAATGTCGAAATCGCGGCTCATGTAAATTTGCGTGCTCTCGTCGGGATGGAACGGCACGCGGTCGAGGTCGCTCAGATAAAGCACGAGCAATGCGCACGCGAGCGCGGCGGATAGCAGCACCTTCGCGTGATTGTATGATGTCATGCGGTCAACAAGAGTGACTATCAATGACTCACGCGAAAACGCAACGAATGGCTGAAAACGTTGCGAGGCATTGCGTCTGCGTGTCTGGTCGCCAGAAGAATGTCTCCGCGATTATACTTGCGCGGTGCATGATAAAACAAAATGGGCAACGTCGTGGTCGCCCATTTTGGATTGCGCTCGCTAATGGTCGCGCTTATTCTTCGTCGTCGTCCTCGACTTCGTCGTCGTCGTCGTCGAGGTCATCATCCTCGAAGTCTTCGTCTTCAAAGAGGTCTTCATCGTCGTCGAAGTCGTCATCGGCTTCGACCTCTTCCTCCTCCGCTGGCTCGTCTTCCACCGTCGTGCGGCGGGACAGCGGGCGAACCGCGACCTGATTCAGCGGGACGGAGCGGCGCTTCGTGCGCGTGCTGATGGTGCTGCTGGGAGTGCGGGGCATTTCATCCTCCTAAAAAAATAGTTTGTTGGTTGGTGAGTTTGTTGGTTGGTTAGATATCATAACCAGCTAACCAACCAATAAACTAACCAACGTTGACAACCACACCTTTGGTTTCCAGATAATACTCCAGCGCCTCGGGCCCATGCTCGCGCCCGATGCCGCTGGCTTTGACGCCGCCGAACGGCATCTCGTCGTAGCCATAGTGCAGCGAGTTGATCCACACATTGCCTGCCTGAATACGCTCCGCCGCCGTATATGCATTGGCAAGATTGCGCGTCCAGACGGACGAGCCAAGACCGTACTCCGACGCGTTCGCCTTCTCAATCGCTTCCGTGAGATCGCGCACGCGGAACACGGGCAGCGCGGGCCCAAACGCTTCTTCGGTGACGATGCGCGCGTCGTCGGGCACGTCGGTCAGCAGCGCGGGCGCGAACCAGTTGCCCTTCGCGTACTCGCTGCCTTCGAGTTTCTGTCCGCCGACCACGGCTTTTGCGCCGCGACTCAATGCGTCGTCCACCTGCTCGGCGATCTCGTCGCGCTGTGCGCGCGAGTGCATCGGGCCCATCCACGACTTCGGATTGAGCGGGTCGGCCGGTTTGTAGCGTTTGACGCGCGCGGCGATCTTGTCCATGAACTCTTCGTACACCGCATCGAACACGAACACGCGCTTCACGGCAAGGCAGGCTTGACCGTTGTTGTAGTAGCGGCCGATCGTGCCCCACTTGGCTGCTTCTTCGACGTTGGCATCGTCGCACACGATCATCGGGTCGCTGCCGCCGAGTTCGAGCGTGACGCGCTTCAACATGCGCCCGCACACTTCGCCGATGTGCCGCCCCGTGCCCGACTCACCCGTGAAGGCGACGCGGCGCACCTTCGGGTTCGACACCAACTCCTCGCCGACCACGCCGCCCGGGCCCGTGACGCAATTGATCGCGCCCTTCGGCACACCCGACTCACTTAACAGCGCGCAAATCTTGAGCGCTGTGAGTGGTGTGCTGCTGGCCGGCTTGACGACAATCGTGTTGCCAGTGGCGATGGCGGGACCTATCTTCGTGCCCATCAGCGTGATCGGGAAGTTCCACGGCACGATGGCCGCGCACACGCCGAGCGGCTGCTTCATGACGATGCCATAGGTGTTCTTCGCGGGCAGCGGCACGTATGCGCCACGATATTTCGATGCGAGACCCGCATAGAAGTGCAAGCCGTGCAGGAAGTGTTCGATTTCCGTGTTCGCTTCGCCGATCGGCTTGCCTTGCTCTTTGGTCAACGTTTCCGCGAGGTCTTGCTTGTTCGCGCGCACGACCTCGACCATCTTCTCCAGCCACAGCCCGCGCTGCTCGGCAGTGCTGTCGCCCA
This sequence comes from Anaerolineae bacterium, assembly GCA_038198935.1. Classification (GTDB taxonomy): domain Bacteria; phylum Chloroflexota; class Anaerolineae; order JACRMK01; family JACRMK01; genus JBBPZQ01. The sequence continues at coordinate 40,057 of JBBPZQ010000125.1, read as the reverse complement.
TCGCGCCGAGCGCGGACTCGGCCGCGTCAATCGCGCGGCGCGCGTCGTCGGCATTGCCTTTCGGCACCGAGTCCACTTTCTCGCCGTTGGCAGGATTAATGACGTCATACGTCTCGCCGCTGACCGAGTCCTGCCACTCGCCCGCGATCCACATCTGTGCCATTCACAGCCTCCAAGAATGATGAGTGCCCGATCAAACGACGGCAGACAACTGAAGGTGAACTGCAATTCAACCGCCGTCTGTCGTCTGCCGTCACGCCGTCTTCAATTTCGCTCGCTCTTGTGCAATCAACTCGCGCCGCAAGATTTTACCCGACGCCGACTTCGGGATCGCGTCCACGAACTCCACCCTGCGCACCTTCTTGTGCGGCGCAACGCGCTCCGCGACGAACTTCATCACCTCGTCCTCGCTGATGGTTCCGCGCTTAACGATGAATGCCTTCGGGATTTCGCCTGCCTCTTCGTCGGGAATCGGAATCACGGCCGCGTCGGCGATGGCAGGGTTCGAGAGCAGCACCGCTTCGATTTCGGCGGGCGCCACCTGCAAGCCCTTGTATTTTATCAGTTCTTTCACGCGATCCACGATGAAGAAGTGGCCATCCTCATCAATGTAGCCGACGTCGCCCGTGTGCAGCCAACCATCGGGGTCAATCGTCTGCGCGGTCGCTTCGGGATTGTTGAGGTAGCCCTTCATGATGTTCGGACCGCGCACGCAAATCTCTCCCTGCTGATTGGGACCGAGGTCTGCGCTCGTCGTCACATCCACAACTTTCGCTTCCATGTTGGGCAGCAGCAATCCCGACGAGCCTGTCTTCATCTGCGCGGGATCGTCCGGTGTGGCGCTGATGGCGAGACTGGTCTCCGTCATGCCGTAGCCTTGTGTCACGAGACCGCCCGTGCGCTGCGCCGCCAATTTTTGAATGCCTTCGTCCAACGGTGCTGCGCCGGAGTTGATGAGTTGAACGCTCGACAGATCGTATTTCTCCACCAAAGGATGCTTTGCCAGCGCCAGTACAATCGGCGGCACGAGATACAGATGCGTGATCTTCCGATCTTGCACCACTTTCAGGAACTGCTCAAGATCGAAGCGCGGCAGGGTCACCGCCGTCGCGCCGCGATAGAGCGGCAGGTTCATCAGCACGACCATGCCGTAGATATGATAGAATGGCAGCACGGCGAGCGCGCGCGTCTCCTCGTTGTAACTCTTGACGCCGATGCCGTCCACCTGACGCGTGATTGCCACGAGGTTGTAATGCGTGAGCATTACACCTTTGGGTTTGCCTGCGGTGCCGCTAGAGTATGGCAGGATGGCCACATCTTCGCGCGGCTGAATCTGCGCGTCGGGCAGCTGCCCATCGCTCTGCATCAGCGCGGCGAACGGCGTCGCGCCCTCGGCTTCGCCAAACACAAAAATTTCTTCGACCGACGATTGGCTCGCCGCCTCGCGCGCTTTGTCGAGAAACATCGGGATGGTGAGCAGATACTTTGCCTTTGTGTCGTTCAACTGCGTGGCTAACTCGTTCGCGGTGTAGAGCGGGTTGGCTGTGGTGAGGATGCCGCCGCCCATGAGCGTGCCGTGAAAGGCGACGACGTATTCGGGGATGTTCGGCGCATAGATGGCGAACACGTCACCTTTTTTGAACCCGCGCTTGGCGAGCGATGACGCCATCAAGCGCGCGCCACCAGCCACTTGACCAAACGTCAGCGTGCGCCCGCTCGCTCCATCAATGAACGCGGGCTTGTCCTTCCACTGCTGCGCGTTCTTCAGAATGAACGGCGTGTAAGCCACTTCGGGAATATCAACGTTGGGGAACGGGCTTTTGAAAATCATTGGTCTCCTGATTTGACGGCGGACGGCAGACGACGGACGGCAATTCAGTCACCGTCTGCCGTCCACCGTCCAACGTCATTGTCCCTTGAAATTCGCCTTGCGTTTTTCCAAAAGTGCCTTGATGCCCTCGTTCGCGTCCTCGCTCTCGAACAATTGCTGCAACAACTCACGCTCCAGCGCGATGCCGTCGGACACAGAGAGGTTCATGCCGGTCTGCACCGCGCGCTTGATCGCGCCGACGGCTTTGCTCGCGCGGTTCGGCGGCAAAAACTGCTGGGCGTATTTTGTCACTTCATCGTCGAAGTTCCCTGCCTCGAATACCTGATTGACCAATCCGAAGTTCAACGCCTCGTCGGGCGAGATGGCTTTACCGGTCACCATCATCTCAATCGCGCGCGCCTTGCCGATCAATCGCGGCAGCCGCTGTGTGCCGCCGGTGCCGGGCAGCAGACCGAGATTCGATTCGGGCAAGCCGAGTTGAACGCGCTCGCCGCGTTTCACCAGCCGCAAGTCGCAAGCCATCGCCATTTCTAGTCCGCCGCCGAGCGCAGTACCGTTCAACGCGGCGATGGTCAGCTTCGGCGTCCATTCGAGACGGTTGAACGTTTCGTTGGCGAAGAGCGCGAAGTTGTAACGTGCGCGCCCATTCGCCGTATCGAAAAATTTCACGTCCGCGCCCGCGCAGAAGAAGCGGTCGCCCGCGCCGCGCAGCACGATCACCCACACACTGTCGTCGCCGCGCGCTTGCACGATGGCCGAGTCCAATTCGATCAGCACGTCGAAGTTGTACGAGTTGACTGGCGGCACGTTCAATTCGATGATCGCAACGCCGTTATCGGTCGAGTAATTGACGAGAGCCATGCAGTTGCTCCAATGAGAATTGAAATCGTTATGCTGCCTTCTTCACGTGCCGCTTTGCTTGACGCTTCTCTTTCTGTGGTATTTGCTCGGCAACTTTGATCAATGCGCGCAATGCATCGTTGACGGCTTCCGCTGTCGGGAAATACTTGCGCACATCGGGGTCAAGTCGAACGCTGGGCTGATGGGGACGAATGAATTCCTCCGTGATACTGCCATCAGCATGACGGATCCTTCGCGTGTAGCCATTCTGTAACGCTTTATAGTATTTGCCGCGCACCATTTTCATTTTGCTCAAATCATATTCGGGCGGCATATCGGCGGCGGCGGGATTCGATTGTTCAAGCGAGACCTTCTTCATAATGCTTTCGCTCTCTAGCAGTTGCTTGGCGAGCACTGATGATGCGAATTATGTCTTCACGCAGTGTGTGCACCACCAGCAACACACGACCTTGATCAGATAATCCGACTTGCAGGTAGCGAACCTCATAGGTGGAGTGTTCTTCGTCGGAAACTGTCACTGACAGCCGATCGTAGAATACCGTTTCGGCTTCCTCAAAACTGACGCCGTGCTTACGTAAATTCTCCGGTGCCTTGTCTTCGTCCCATTCAAATTGGAATTCCACGGCGACTCCGCTATGTCACGCCATCGTCAGCCGCTCGCCGTACTGCGCTTTGTAATAGTCGAGATACTCGCCCGACTTGATCTTGCGCCACCACCATTCGTTCTTGAGGTACCACTCGACGGTCTCGCGCAGTGCGGACTCGAAATCGCCGCGCGGCGCCCAGCCAAGCGCGCGCAACTTGGCCGTGTCGAGCGCGTAGCGTTTGTCGTGACCCGGCCGGTCCACTACGCGGCGCACGAGCGATTCCGGCTTGCCGAGAATCTCCAGCATCATGCGGATCACGTCAATGTTGTGCTGCTCGTTCTCGCCGCCGATGTTGTATGCCTCGCCGAGTGTGCCGCGATGCAGCACGAGGTCAATGCCTTTGCAGTGATCCGACACATGCAGCCAATCGCGCACCTGCATCCCGTCGCCATAGACAGGCAGCGGCTGATCGTCAATCGCGTTGGTAATGAATAGCGATAACAATTTTTCTGGATATTGGTAGAGACCGAACGTGTTGGAGCCGCGCGTGATCACGACAGGCAGTTGATAAGTCACGAAGTACGAGCGGATCAGAAGTTCCGCCGAGGCTTTGCTGGCCGAGTATGGCGAGTTTGGCGCGAACGGGTCGCTCTCTTTAGAGAAGCCGACAGGCACATCGCCGTACACTTCGTCGGTTGAGACTTGATGGTATCGCTCGACTTTGAAGGTCTTCGCCGCTTCGAGCAGCACGTATGTGCCGTACACGTCCGTCTTGACGAACGCATCGGCGTTAATGATCGAGCGATCCACGTGTGACTCAGCCGCAAAGTTCACGACAGCGTCAATCTGATACTTGCGCATCGCGCGCTCGACTTCTGCCGCATCGCAGATGTCGCCGTGCACGAAGTGATAGCGCGGATCGTCGTCCACGTCGAGCAGATTCTCGACGCGACCCGCGTACGTCAACTTGTCATAGACGATGGCCGTGTACGTCGGATGCTGCGCGAGCAGCTGTCGCACGAAGTTCGAGCCGATGAAGCCTGCGCCACCCGTGATCAGAATGTTTTGCAACGAAATTTCTCCTTGAAGGCATGAGGATTATACAGAACGAATTTGAGGCTGTGCAAGTGGGGTGTATCCCTATTGCCGCGCGATTATATCACGTGCGCATGTGGCGAACAAACATAATTGTCTCTATAATGCGTGCGAAGGCGTGTGTCATGTGCCATGTGTCACGTGTCAAGTTTCAAAGGCGCATCACATGACACCTGACACTTGACACCTGACACTTAGCAGTTGTCACTCATGGAGTGGTTATGTTTCCCCTTCACGGCATCCGCATCCTCGACATGACGCGCCTGTTGCCCGGCCCGTTCTGCACGCTGATGTTGGCCGACATGGGCGCGGACGTGATTAAAGTCGAGGACACCTCGATTGGCGATTACCTGCGCTGGCAGCCGCCGATGGTCGGCGACACGCAAGGCATCTTCTTTGCCGCGCTCAATCGCAATAAGCAGAGCATCAAACTCAATCTGAAACCGAAAGAGGGCAAAGAGGTATTCACGCGCTTGGTGAAAAATGCCGACGTGGTGATCGAGAGTTTTCGGCCCGGCCGTCTCGACAAACTCGGCGTCGGCTATGCGGCGATGTCGCAGGTGAACCCGCGCATCATTTACTGTGCGATCAGTGGCTACGGTCAAGATGGACCCATGCGCGACCGCGCGGGTCACGATCTTAACTACATCGGACTGGCTGGACTGCTCGACCTGTTCGGCAAGCGAGACGGCGAGCCGATCATGCCACCGGTGCAGATCGCCGACTTGACGGGTGCGTACCTCGCGGCGATTGGCGTGCTCAGCGCGCTCGTCGCGCGCGCGACGACGGGACGGGGCCAGTTCGTGGACATCAGCATGATGGACGGCGTGCTGCCGTGGATGATCTCCATGCTGCCGCGCTACTGGTTCGACGGTGCGCAGCCAAAGCGTGGCGAGGTTCCGCTCGGTGGCGCGATGCCGTGCTATAACATCTACGAATGCAATGACGGAAAATGGATTACGCTCGGCGCGCTGGAGCCGCAGTTCTGGGCGACGTTCTGCAAGATGGTCGGACACGAGGAGTGGATCGAGCACATCCGCGATATGGGCGACGCTGCCGAGCCGACCTTTGCCGCCATGCGCGAACTGTTCAAGTCGAAGACACGCGGCGAGTGGCTCGCCTTCTTCTCGGATGCAGACGTGTGCATCGAGCCGATGTTGACCGCGGCCGAAGCGACACAGCATCCGCAAATGCAGCGGCGGCGCATGACGGTTCAGGTCGAGCAGAATGGAAACACGCTCACCGAGGTTGCGTCGCCGCTCAAGTTTAGCGACCTCACGCAGCCGCGCCTCGAACCTGCGCCCGAGTACGGCGAGCACACCGAACAAATCTTGCGTGAGTTGGGGTATGGAGAAGAGGAGATTGGGAAGTTAAGGGAGAAGCGGGCGATTTAATATTGTAGTAGAGACGACCCGCCGGGTCGCTTCTACCTCTAGGCGAACGCACTCACGCCCGTCAAGTGTCGCCCAATGATCAGTTTCTGAATCTGCGTGGTGCCTTCGTAGAGCGTTGCCACTTTCGCGTCGCGCAGATAGCGCTCGACGGGATACTCGTCGGAGTAGCCGTAGCCTCCATGCACCTGAATCGCGTTGAGCGCGGCACGCACCGCCGCTTCACTCGCGTACCACTTGGCCAGTGATGTCTCGATGTGCGCGGGGTCGCCGCTGTTCTTCTTCGCGCCTGCGCGATAGACCAGCAAGCGTGCCGCTTCGAGATCGAGATACATGTCGGCCAGCAACTCCTGCACCAACTGAAAACCCGCAATCGGTTTGTTGAACGCCACGCGCTCTTTCGCATACTTCACCGACGCATCCACGCAACCCTGAATGATGCCGACGCAGCCGCTCGCCACGCCGAAGCGTCCGTTGTCGAGCGCGTACATCGCAATCTCGAAGCCCTGCCCCACCGCGCCGAGCCGCTGCGCGTCGGGCACGCGCACATCCTGCAAGCGCAACTCGGCCGTTGAAGAGGAGCGCAAGCCCAACTTGCCGTGAATCTCATAGGCGTTAAAACCGGGCATGTCCGTGTCGACGAGGAACGCGCACACGCCGCGATGTTTCTTGGATGGATCGCCTTGCGCGAACACCAGCGCGACCTGCGCCTTCGTGCCGTTGCTGATCCAGATTTTATGCGCATTGATGATCCAATCGTCGCCGTCGCGCCGGCAAGTGGACTGCTGATTGGCCGCATCACTGCCCGCCTGCGGCTCGGTCAAGCCAAAGCAGCCAAGCCATTCGCCTTTCGCCAACTTGGGCAAATATTTTTGTTTCTGTGCTTCTGTGCCATACTTAAGAATCGGCGATTCGCACAGCGAGATTTGCACCGACAGCGTCGTGCGCACGGACGAGTCGGCGCGGCCGACTTCCTCGAAGATGATCGCTTCGCTCAAGAAGTCTGCGCCCATGCCGCCGTACTGTTCGGGCACCAGCGGTCCGAGGAAGCCCATCTCGCCGAGTCGGCAGAGGATGTCTTCCGGGAACTCGGCATTGCGATCGCGCTCGCGCGCGCCGGGCATGATCTCGTTGTCGGCAAATTCTTTGGCGGTCTGCTTGAGCAATTGCTGCTCAGGTGTGAGTTGAAAATCCATCGTGGTGGCTCCAGAGGTGAGTTGAAGCGAGGGGATTATAACACGCAATGTGGGCTTCGTAATCGGTATTGTGTGACGCACCTACGGACCACGCAACAGGTTCAAGCACGAGGAACTGCAATGAGAAGTGTGTTCGTGATGTTGGCGCTGACGCTTTGGCTCGCGGCGTGCAACTTTAGCAGCGAGCCTGCGACCATCCCGCCGCGCAGCACACCATTCGTCGGCATCCCGACGACGGCTGCGACGGCGAGTACGGCGACCATTGAGCCGTCAAGTGTGGCGACCGTCGCTTCCATCAATCCGACAGCCGCACCGACGATCAGCGCACGCAACACGCCCACCGCTTCACAGCCGACGGCGACACAGCCACCGCTGCCCACGCCGCCTCCGGTGGTCAAACCGACCAGCACTGGCAAAGGCTTCGATATGCGCTCAGTGGATTGGTTCAAGGTCGTCACGACCGATCCGAATTTGAAATACGATGCGAGCATTCCTCCGCCGCCGAGTGTGCAAGTCGGTCCTTACGTCACGTCCAAGAGCAATGCAAACCTTGCGGGTCACGCACTCGTCGAGAAGGATCGCATCTTGTTCATGGACATGTCGGGCGATGGACAGGAAGAAGCGATCCTCTCGCTCTTCTCCGGCGGCACTGCAGGTAACCTTGGCTTGCTGATCTACACGGCGCTCAACGGCGCGCCAGCACTTGCCGACTCGCTCGCGGGTTACAAAATTGGCGGCGTCGCGGACGGCAACAATTTGAAGGTGACCGAGCCGATCTATCAAGGTTGGGAGCCGAATTGCTGTCCGAGTGGCTTCTTCGTCACGCGCTATCGCTTGCAGAACAATAAACTCGCGCAGGTCTCGCGCGACGAGCAGCCCCTTGCCGAAGCGCGCAAGCTGACGGTAGATAAGTTTTACGAACTGCTTCAAAATAAAAACTACTCGGATGCGTACAATAATTTTCTCAGCCCGAACTATCGCGCCGGCTCGCCGTACAATCCATGGCTGGCCGGTTATGCCAACACCGTGTCGTTCACGGTCACAACCAAGGATAATGCCGATGGAATGGTGAGCGTTGATCTGGTTTCGACCGACAAAACGGCGAGCGGTAACGTGACACATCATTTCGTCGGCACGTGGAAATTGATCTGGTACTCGACCGCACGCTTCAAGCAGTGGGTGCTCGATTCCGCATCGTTCAAAGAGGTGTAGTTGCCATGGCAAAACTATCCAGCAATCATCCCATTGTCCCGCGCGCACTGCCGGAGAATGTGCCGGCCGGGCAGGGTTTTATGTTGTGCGACAGCCATCACATTCCGATGATTTACAGCGACGACGGCGAATGGGTGTGCGCGATTGAATACCTGATGGGCTGTCTTGAGGAAAGCGAACTGGTCGGCTTCGAGTTCAAGCCGATTCCCGACGGCGACGACGAGATCACGCTATCGCTCGTGTTCGACGATGGCCACGTTGTGCCGCTGCTCTGCGCCGACTGCGGCAATTCGGTCGAAGACGACGACGACGAGATTGCGACGGTGCGCGAGCAGATCGAACAACTCGACAGCCATTTCATCACCGAGATCGAAATTGGCGAATATCCGGACGCGCCCTACCCGTGGCTGTCCACCATCTTCTCGCTCGAAGTCGGCGGCGTGCCAATTGACGCCGAGTTCCCGCTGCTCTCGCTCTATTACATGACACACCCCGGCGACGACGAAGACGAATTGCTCGACGACGTGCCGTGGGAATCGTTGAACTGAGATCGTTGCATCCTGTGCAATGCGCATAGGGGCGACTCGCCGAGTCGCCCCTACCAGTTTCAGAAACGACGCGCCGAACGATACGCTCAACTGGCTCGAACTCAATAGCGAAAATTTGATTCACAGCTTGAACGGCGTGCGCAGATTGGTCGGACGCGCGCATCGTCACCGTGCTCTGCCGCCTCGTCGAGTTCGCGCAGAGCACCCATGAAATATTGGCGCAGCAGGAACACATCATACGCGTTGGCCAAGAACGCGGGCACGAACAGCGGCAGCTAACTGCCGGTCCAACCTAACTCGGCGAACAATCGGAGGCCGGCACGTCACACTTCGCCGATTCCATGAATGGCGTTATCGCGTCGTGGTTTGCTTTATAATGTTTGCGGAGTGTTACATGTCTGTCGAGATTCAAGTCTTCAGCGATTTCATCTGACCGTTCTGCTATATGGCGCAGTCCAGTTTGGACCGCTTGCAGTATGTACGCGACATCCAGGTGCGCTGGCTCTCGTACGAGCTGCGCCCCGAACGCACGCTCACGCCCGACGAAGAGAAGCACATGCGCGCGTATCGCATGAAGGTGGATCAGAATTGGCCCCACGTCGTGGCCATGGCGGCATCGTATGGCTTGACGTTCGGCGCGCGTAATCGCAACACGCGCTCGCGGCTCGCGCTCGAAGGCGCGAAGTTCGCCGAGGAACACGGACGCGCCGACGAGTACACGCACGCCATGTTCCGCGCGCACTTCACGGACGGGCGCGACCTTAGCGACCTTAACACGCTGACTGAACTCGCAGGCGAAGCGGGGCTGGACAGCGATGCATTCCACCGTGCGCTCGAAACGCGCGCATTCAAAACCAAAGTAGATCGCGAACTCGCGCTCGGCTTCATGTACAAACTCAGCGGCGTGCCAGCGTTCGTCATCGGCGGTAAGTATCTGGTCACGGGCGCGCAGCCGTTGGAGACGTTGATGGATGTGGTGGATAAAGTGACAGAGGACGGATAGGCGCAGACGGCAGTTGATCATTCGCCGTCCATCGTCCGCCGTCCACTCGGCCGGGCACTTTGATTCTCAGGAGAGTTTATGTCGCAAGGCAATCTAAATTTAGAAGTGACGCACATCGTCGAAGCGGCGCAGCGACTCGGCGTGCAGTTAGACGAGACGGCGGCGATGCAGTGGCTGACGGCGATCACGGCGGCGCGTGCGTCGGGCAACCAGATCACGGTGGACGTGACCAATGGCGTGTACGGCATGAACGTCAGCATGTTGGACTTCGACGCGCGCGACCTCGAACGCTATCGGCGCATCGGCGCGATTGTCGGCGTGCCGAACTCGGATGGCGTCGAAACGGCGCTGTCGTTGTCGGGCAGCGCGGCCCAATCGCGCATCCAGTTGTTCCCCGGCGACTGCGATTACTTCGAGCGCGTGAACATCAAAGCCGAAACGCGCGAGCAGGCGTGCGACAAGTTGGGCCAGATCGTGCACGCGAAGGTGCACGACAAACTGCGCGGACAAGATTACCAGTGCGTTGCCGTCAAGCTCGGCCGCTTTCCCACCGATGTGGTGCGCAACGGCAAGCCGCGCGAAAAAGGTTTCACGATTGAATGGGCGCCCGCCGAAGCGGAAGCGGGCGAGCTACACTGCTTCACCGCAGACGGCCAGCCCTTGACGATCACATGGGCAGAAGCGGCGCGCGATCCCGGTTGGTGCAAACTCGATTGGCTGGTGGCGGAGCCGGAGCATGCGCGCGTCATCAGCGCGACCAACGTGCTCGACGCGACGTGGGAAGCGCCCGACGGCCATCTCACGCCGCTCGACGGATTTCTCGATCCATATTTTCAAGAAGTCTATCTCGACGCGGCTTCCATTCCGCTGTTCACGAAAATCAGTCAGCACGTGTCGCCGCAGGCGCTCGACAATTACGTTGAGCAGTTGCGTCACGAGGTCTTGCACTACGTCAAGCAGAAACCCAATTTCGGCAAAGCAGCCAAGCGCATGTACAACATCTTTCGCTTGACGGGCCGCTATCAGGAAGCGGCGTTCATCCGCGAATTGTTCAACGAGCCGGCCGCTCGGCTGTATCAGGTGTGGGCGCTGCTCGATACGCTCGAATGGTCGGGTGAGGATGCGACGCGCCTCGACCAAGCGGTGAGCATCGCGGAGATTGACGATCTCATTAAAACCGTCGTCGAGATTGCCGAAGGTCCGCGCGAGAGCGAGATCGTCCTATCGTTGTTGAAACTGCGCGACATCGTGGCGGGTCGCCGCGAGCTCGGCGCGGACTGGGCGAGCGCAATTGAAACGTCGCGCCGCGAAGTCGCATTGATGGTCAACGACTACTTTCGCGAAAAGTTGTACGCCATCCCGCAGGTGGCCGAATACCTCGCGCAGTTCGGCGAAGACGTGCCAGAGGCTCACTGATGCGTTTCATCATCTACGGCGCAGGCGGCATTGGCTGCGTGCTCGGCGGGCATCTGTTTCGCGCGGGCAATGAGGTCGCGCTTGTCGGCAACGCGCGGCACGTGGATGCGATCAATACCAGCGGCTTGCGCTTGGTCACGGGCGACGAGCCATTCACGCTGCGCATTCCCGCGTTCAAGTTAGCAGAAGAACTTGCGCCATTCCGCGACGACGACGTGGTGCTGCTGTGCGCGAAGTCGCAGCACACGCTGAAGTGTTTGGGCCAGTTGCGCACCGCCGGCGCGCCGCACACGCTGCCCATCTTCTGCTGCCAGAATTCGATCTGGAACGAGCCGCTCGCCACGCGCGTGTTCGATCACGTCTATGGCGTGATGATTATGATTCCCGCCATCTTCTTATCGCCCGGCGAAGTGATCAATCCGATCAGCGAGCGCTACGGCTTCATTGACATCGGCTGCTATCCGCGCGGCGTGGACGCGCTGTGTGAGCGCGTTGCCGATGCGCTCACTCGCGCGGGCTTCTCGGCGCGCTCGCATCCAGACGTGATGAAACCGAAAGCCGCAAAGTGCCTGACCAACCTCGGCAACGCATTCGAAGCGCTCACCGACGGCAACCCGATGCCGCAAGCTGCGCCTGCCGACGCGCGACGGCGCGTGGCACAGGGCAAGGGCGACGCGCACACGTTCCTGCAAGCAACGCGCGCGGAGGCGATGCAGGTCTGGTCCGCAGCGGGCATCGAGTGGGAAGACCCGAAAGAATTTCAGCAGCGCGCGAAGGAGCGCTACGGAGTGCGCAAGATTCCCGCAGGCTACGAGCAATTGAGCAAGCATAGTTCGTCGTGGCAGAGTCTCGCGCGCGGTACAGGCAACATAGAAGCCGAGCAATTGAACGGCGACGTGGTGCGCTTGGGTGCGCTGCTCGGCATCGCGACACCGTACAACGCACTGCTGTGGCGCGTCGCCGACGAAGTGGCGCGCAGCCACGCTGCGCCAGGCAAGTACAGCGCGGATGATTTGATGCGCATGATCAATGACACCTGATGGGTTTCGTTGCATGAAACTTGTCAGGACTGAATCGAGGACACATGAACATTATCGCAGAGTTGAAATCGGATGATGGCAAGCCGCTAGGCTCGCTGATGGTCGCGCCGAAGAATTTCAAGACGGGCTCGCGCGGCTACTACGCGAACGGCAAAATCGAAATTGATGGCAAGCGTTTTCAGACGCAGATTCAGATGGTGGAGATTGGGAGCAAAGGGGCGGCCAGCGAACCGTCAACCGGGAAAAGTGAACAGGTATGACGCTGTGCCGCTGTTGACGGTTCACGGTTGACCGCTCACAGATCACGATGTCTTATCGCATCCGCTCCGCCGAGCGGCGCGACTTGGCTGCACTGACCGCACTGGCTGAAGCGCAGGCGCGCGAGCGCAAAGCGCGCGATCCGCGACTGCCGACGGGCGCGCAAGTCGTGCCGTTCCTCAGCGCGGGGCACTCGCTCGCCGACGTGCTCTCGTGGCGGCATCACTCGACCTTCGTCGCCGAGCAAGACGGCGTGATCGTCGGCGGTGTCAATGTCCATCGCGTCGAGCAGCGCGAGTCCGATCAATTTGCCACGTACTACCCGCGCCGCTTCACGAGCATCGGTTTGCTGGCGGCGCATCCGACCGCACCCGCGCACACCATTGCCGATTTACTGAAGCGCGCGCACGAGCAAGCCAAACGCTGGAAGACGCCATTCCTCCTGACGCAAAACGCCTGCGCCGACCAACCGCTGCACGACGCGTTGTGTGCGCTGCGCTTCCGCACGTATTACCATTACGCGCTGAGACAATCACACGCCCACAACTCTATCGTTTCGCCGCTCGTAGGTGCGGGCATTCTCGTCCGCCCAGCCCTCACCCGCGACCTCGACGACATCGTGCGGCTCGGCATGGACAGCGTCTATTATCACGCCTCGCTCGAGCGAACGATGCAGGTCGCGCGCGACGAGCCGCACAAGATGCGTGAACGCTTGGCGCTGGCCATTCGCGACGGCGAGCACAGCAGCGTGATCGTCGCGGAGTTGGACGGTGTGGCGGTCGGCTTCTATAGCATTTATGTTCAACAGATTGACGATACGTGGACGCCGCCGCTGTATGTGTCGGGGCGTTATGGCTTGATCGCGGAAGTGGCAGTGAACAAACCGTTGCGCGGCAAAGGCATCGCGCGGCAAATCTTCACCGCCGTGGACGAATGGTTTCGCGCGCGCGACGTGGATGGCTACTGGCTTATCTATCTGCAACATAATCCACTGTCGTCGCGTTTCTGGCCACGATTGGGCTTCGCGCCGGTGTGGGAGGTGATGTTAAAAGATGAAGGCTGAATATTTTCAGCCTTCATCCTTTAATATCTGATGCCGTTGCCCGTACTTGAGGATTGGCGCGCACGCGCTTTGGATGCGGCGTGCGCGCGTTTGGGGTTTCTTCGCTTCGACGATGTACTACACGTACTCGCGCTGACACGACGGGCGCATCGCTTCAAACGCGGCGCGCACGTGCGCGCCGCGCTGTAGGACTTCGGCGAAGTCGGCTGGCACATCAACCTGCTTTTGGCTTTTCATTTCTGCTTACCGCGCACGCGCTCCGTCTTCCACTGCGCACGGATACGATCACGGATCGCCACGTAGTCCTGTCCTTCGTTAAACGCTTTGCGGATGGCGGGCGCGAACACTCTGCGATAGAAATCGCCGCCCATGCGCGCGACGATCTCGTGATCGAACAACTCGTCGCTCTGTGGTTTACCGCCGAGCAGGTGCCAACCTTGGCGATCAACGGGTGGCTCTTTGCGCGCACGCCCTTCACCCGTTTTCGCTTCGCGGCCGAACTTGCGCGCGGCGACAACCTTCGCCAGCCACAAGCCGTAGCCTTTGGCTTTGGCTGCTCTCATGCGCTTCTCTTTCATCGCTTTGATGCGATTGTATTCGGCGAACACGTCGAAGCGGCGGATGCGCGCGCGCGGTTTCACGTCTGCCATCATGCTCCTCGCGGGTGGATGTTTATCGCACAGCCCTCATTCTACCACGCTGGCGCGCCGGACTTGTATGCGGTAGGGCAATCGCGTCTTATTTTTCGCGGTGCGCGTTTACCACAGATTCGTAGGGGCGAAGCACAGCGAAGCGGTCCTTTAGCATTCGCGGCACGCGATAGTCTGACCCAGATGCGTTGCGAATGCTTCGCCCCTACACGGTTCGAATTTAGACGCGATTGCCCTATGTATGCGGCTCAACCACTTGAAGCGCTGCGCTCCAGTGTGATACACTCTCACCGCCCACGCCCGTTCTCTCCACTTTGATCTCATATGCATCGGTATTTTCTCTGGAGGCATCTGCGCCATGCTCAACGATACACAGATTGGATTCTTAACATCTCTAGTCGCGCCCGACCAAATCTCCAGCGGCGAATCGGCGCGCGCGCTGCACAGCCGTGACCAATCGTCGCACGCGCCACACATGCCCGACGTGGTGATCTGGCCCGACACGACCGAGCAGGTTAGCCGCGTCGTGGCGTTCGCGGACCGCGAGCGCATCGCGATCACGGGTTGGGGCGCGGGCAGCAGCCTCGAAGGCAATTCGATTCCGCTGCGCGGCGGCATCGTGCTGGACTTCGCGCGCATGGATCGCATCCTCAAGGTCTATGCCGAAGATTTTCAAGTCATCGTGCAGCCCGGCATCTTTTACAAGGACATGAACAAGTCGCTCGCGCAGCACGGTCTATTTTTTGCGCCCGACCCGGGCGCGAACGCGAGCATCGGCGGCATGATCGCCAACAACGCCGCAGGCACGCGCACGCCGAAGTACGGCGCGACGCGCGACAACGTGCTTGCGCTCGAAGTCGTGCTTGCCAATGGCGACGTGATCCGCACCGGCTCGCGCTCGATCAAGCAGTCGGCGGGCTACGACCTCACGCATTTGATGGTCGGCTCGGAGGGCACGCTCGGCATCATCACCGAAGCAACACTCAAGCTCGCGCCGCTGCCCGAACACTTCAGCGCGGTCATAAGCTCATTTGCGACGACGGCGGACGCCGCGCAAGCCGTGTTCGGCATCATGGGCGCGGGTCTCAATCCCGCCGCGCTCGAACTGCTCGACGCGCCATGCATCGCCGTCATCAATCAGACGGAAGGCTTAGATTGGCAAGTCGCGCCGACGCTGTTCCTCGAATTTCACGGCGCGAGCGAAGCGTCGCTGCATGTCGAACTCGAATTAGTCAAAGAGATTTGCGAGCAGATGGGCGCACAATCGTTCACGCCGGGCTTGGGGCGCGACGCGCGCGACCGTCTGTGGCACGCACGCCACCACCTCGCCGAGTTCATGTTCCGCATCCACCCCGGCCAGCCGTACCTCATCAGCGATGTCGCAGTGCCCATCTCGCAGTATCCGCCGCTCGTCGCAGAAGCGGCGGCGGTGCTTGAGGGCATGGAGAATGTGAACGGCTACATCTTCGGGCACGCGGGCGACGGCAACATGCACTCGGTCATCTTCTTCGAGAATTGGCCCGACGAATTCGCGCGCGTGCAGACGGCGTTCAACGATCGCGTCGTGGCGAAAGCGATCGCACTGGGCGGCACGTGCACGGGCGAGCACGGCGTTGGCATCGGCAAGCAGAAGTACATGCTGCACGAGCACGGCGAAATCGCGATGGACTTGATGCGGCGGCTCAAAGCGTTCTTCGATCCGAATGGGATTTTGAATCCGGGGAAGGTGGTGTCGTAGCGAACCCCCACCCCAACCCTCCCCCGCTGTCGCAGGGGAGGGAGTTTTCTCCTCCCCCTGTTCGCGTTCGTTGCGAACGGCTTGCGCCGCGTTCTTGGCGGTGGTGGAGGTTGAAAGGGGGTTGAAGCGTTTCATCTCCCTATGCTACACTCCGCCCATCTCACGGGCACACGAGGTCGCCGATGTTTGACTATCGCAACATGTTCGACCTGAACGGCAGGATTGCGCTCGTCGTCGGCGCAGGCAGCGGCATCGGACAAGCGTCGGCGTGCGCGCTGGCCGCGTTCGGCGCGCGCGTGGTCTGCGCCGACATCAACGCGGCAAACGCCGACGAGACCGTGCAGCGGATTCGCGCGCAAAGTGGCCAAGCGGAAGCGATTGCGTTCGACATGCGCGAGTCGTCGCAGATCAAAGCGGCGATTGAACAGATCAAGACGATTGACATTCTCGTGAGCACGCCGAGCATCAACGTGCGCAAGCCGATGCTGCAAATCAGCGACGACGAGTTCGAGCGCGTGGTGAATCTCAATCTCAAGGGCACGTTCATGCTGATGCGTGAGGTTGCGCGCGGCATGGCGGAGCGCGGGCGCGGCAGCATCATCGTCTTCGCGAGCATCCGCGCCGACGTGGTCGAGCCGGGGCAGAGCGTGTATGCGGCGACGAAGGCCGGCACGCGCCAACTCGCGCGCACGCTGGCGAGCGAGCTCGGCACGAAGGGCGTGCGCGTGAACACGATTGCGCCGGGCGTCGTCGAGACACCCTTGACGGCGCAGATCAAAGCCAACCCCGACTGGTACAATGCGTACGCCGCGAAGTCTGCGCTCCAACGTTGGGCAACTGCCGACGAGATGGCGGGCGCGGTCGTGTATCTCGCCTCCGACGCGAGTTCATATGTCACAGGCTCGGTGCTGCTCGTGGACGGCGGCTGGATGGCGCAGGATGGACGGTTCACTCCGCCGTTGTAGCAGCCATGAGCGATGAGCAATGAGTGTCCAGTGTCCCATGTCATTCTGAGCGAAGCGAAGAATCTCTAGGGCGATGCACTAACAATCGCGTGCTCATGCAGTCATGTTGCTGCGAAGTCACAGTTTCCAAAATCAACGCTTCTGTGTAAGTCGCGCGCAAGAGATTCCCCGCTTCGCTCGGAATGACACAACCTTGAAGTAACGGCAAAACTAACAGCAACCTTATCACTTTCCACTTTCCACTTTCCACTTTTCACTTTTCACTCCTATGCCGATTATCCGCGTCGAGAACGTCCACTTCGCCTATCCGCCTGAGGGCAAGGGTGCACCCGTGACCGCGCTGCGCGGCGTTGACCTGACGATTGAGGAAGGCGAGTACGTCGCCATCGTCGGGCACAACGGTTCGGGCAAGTCCACGCTCTCGAAACACCTCAATGCGCTGCTCGTGCCGAGCGAAGGGCGCGTGCTCGTGCGCGACTGGCTCACGACGGATCGCGAGCATTTGCGCGATATCCGCTCGACGGTGGGCATGGTCTTTCAATCGCCCGACAATCAACTGGTCGCGACGATTGTCGAAGAAGATGTCGCATTCGGGCCCGAGAACCTTGCCGTGCCGCACGACGAGATCGTGCGCCGCGTGAACTGGTCGCTGGAGCGGGTGGACATGCTGGCGTTCCGCCATCGCGCGCCGCACTTGCTGTCGGGCGGCCAGAAGCAGCGCATCTGCATCGCGGGCGTGCTCGCCATGCAGCCGCGCGTGCTCGTGCTCGACGAGGCGACGGCGATGCTCGACCCGCTCGGTCGGCGCGAAGTGCTAGACATCACGCATCGGCTGAATAAAGAAAATGGCGTCACGGTGATCGCAGTCACGCATCACATGGACGAAGCGGCGCAAGCCGACCGCGTGATCGTGATGAGCGAGGGGCGCATCGCGCTGCAAGGCACGCCGCGCGAAGTCTTCGCGCAAGTAGATCAACTGCGCGCACTGCAACTGGACGTGCCGCCCATCACGCAGCTGGCACACGCGCTGCATCAAACCATGCCCGACCTCCCGACCGATGTGTTCACGGTTGAGCAATTCGTCACTGCGATGCGACGGACGACGGACGACGGGCGACGGACGACGGGTGCCATTGTCAATCAACCAACCATCCAACCAACAAACCATCAAACCAGCGACCCCGTCATCACGGTCGAGCACCTCTCGCATTTCTATATGCTCGACACACCGCTGCAAGTGCAGGCGCTGTTCGATATGAACGTGAATGTGCAGCGCGGCGAGGTGCTCGGCGTGATCGGGCACACGGGCTCGGGCAAATCCACGCTCGTGCAGCACTTCAATGCGCTGCTGCGTCCGCACGACGGCACGGTGCGCATCTTCGGGCGCGATGCGAACGACGCCAACCTCGACGTGAAAGCGATTCGCCGTCGTGTCGGGCTGTTGTTCCAATCGCCCGAAGCGCAATTGTTCGAGCATTACGTTGGCGATGATGTGGCGTACGGTCCGCGCAATCTCAAACTGTCGCGCGAAGACGTGCGTGCGCGGGTGAAGCGCGCGATGGAATCGGTTGGCTTGGGCTTCGAGGAATTTAAGGATCGCATTACATTCGGCTTGAGCGGCGGCGAGATGCGTCGCGCGGCGCTGGCGGGTGTGCTCGCGCTCGAACCCGAAGTGCTCGTGCTCGACGAGCCGACGGCGGGACTCGATCCGCACGGTCGCCATCAAGTGATCGCCCTGATCGGCTCGCTGCGCGCGCAGGGGCTGACGCTCGTGATCATCTCGCACAACATGGAAGAGTTGGCGCAGATGTGCGATCGGCTCGTCGTGGTGAGTGAGGGGCGCACCGTGATGAGCGGCGCGCCGCGCGAGGTGTTCGCGCACGCGCAGGAGCTGCGCGACTTGGGCTTGGGCGTGCCCGCAATCACGGATGCAGTCGCGCAATTGACGGGTGAAGTCGTGCTGACGGTGGACGAAGCGGCGCAAAGGCTAATGAACGCAGCGGCAGTCAGCACGCGCTGATCGGGATGTGTGACTGGCAGGAGGCTATGGCTCAACGGACGATGCTCTCCACCTGTCATTCCGAACGAAGTGAGGAATACCTGACTTGCAATAGGCATATCGTCGCGACGTAGAGATTTCTCGCTTCGCTCGAAATGACAATGGAGCAACCTGAATTTTGAAATCATGACTCCACAATCCGCCACGCGCAAATCGCGCAACGACGAGTTTGAGTTGCTGCGCAACGTGACCGTCGGGCAATACATCCCGACAAGCTCCATCGTGCATCGGCTCGACCCGCGCGCGAAGATCGTCGCCGCCATCTTCATCATCCTGTCGCTTTCATTCACGCGCTCGTTCATCGCCACTGCGCTGCTGCTCGCGCTCGTGCTGCTGGTTGCGCTCCTCGCGCGCATCCCGATCCGCTACGCGCTGCGCGGCATCATCCTCGGCTTGCCGATCTTGATTTTGATTTTCGTCTTGCAGTTATTGTTTCAAGGCTGGGTCGAGCCGAGCGGCCAAGTGTATTTCGAGTTCGGCTGGATTCGCATCACGCGCCTCTCGATGCAGTTGATCGGCGTCGGTGTGCTGCGCATCATCGCGTTCATCATCCTCACTAGCCTCATCACGATGACCGCAACCGTGACCGAGTTGACGCACGGCGTCGAGAGTTTGCTGAAACCATTTCGGCGCATCGGCGTTCCCAATCACGAGATCGCGCTCATCAACATGATCGCGCTGCGCTTCGTGCCGACGCTCGCCGAAGAAATGGAAACAGTGATGAAGGCGCAGGCGAGCCGCTGCGGCGAGTTCGGCACGCGGCGCTTCTGGCGGCCCGACAAAGCGGCGCAGGCATACCTGCCGCTGATCGTGCCGCTGTTCATCGGCGCGCTGCGCCGCGCGGAAGAGCTGGTGTTCGCGATGGAGGCGCGCTGCTACATGGGCGGCGACCAGCGCACCAAGTTCGTCGTGCTCCAGTCGTCGCCGCGCGATTGGCTCGTCGCGCTCGCCGCCTTCGTGCTGTTCGTGCTCGTCGTGTACGTGATTCACTGGCCGCCGTCGCATACGTTTGTGCCGGGACTATGAGAGGAAACTCGATATGACTGCGGATCAGATGATCAAAACCATAGAAGCGATGGCCTCACTGTTGCAGGCATTAAGCTGGCCTGCGATTGTCTTGTTCTTGGCCGTTTACTTTGGTTCTCCACTAAAAAGTTTGTTAAGCAATGTCGGAGAATTGAAGTTTAAAGCTTCGCCAACCGGTATTGAAGCGTCCGTTACACGACAGCAGTTAGAAACGGCGGCATTGCTGGGTGCAGCATCGGCTAAAACCAGCGGCGTTGATAGCACCAGTGCTATTCCCACTCCAGAAAAGGCGCGCGGGATTGCTGATGTAGTCAGTCAAACCTCCAAGGCCAGCGTGGCACGTCGTTTGTCGGAGGCAACGGTTTTGTGGGTTGACGATCATCCTGATAACAACATCTATGAGCGACGAGCACTCGAGGCATTGGGCTTGCACTTTATACTGAGTACGTCTACTAACGATGCGCTCGAAAGACTTCGCACCCATAAGTACGACGTGACGATTTCGGATATGGGGCGCGGTCTTGATAAACAGGCAGGCTACACATTGCTTGCTGAAAAACAGAAATTCGGCGAAAAGATACCCTTCATCATTTACGCTGGCTCGAATAGCCCAGAGCACAAAGCGGAAGCACGACAACGAGGAGCTTTTGGAGCAACCAACGATCCACAAGAGTTATTTCAATTGGTTTTGAGTGCTCTTGAGAGTGAATAGAGCATAGATAAAAGATGTTGACCTCTCTCGAACAACGTGTCCTCACTCACATCGCCGACGACGAACTGATTGACTGGGTGCAGCAGTTGACGCGCATCCCCAGCGTGTGGCGGCCCGAGCTCGGCGTCGGCGAAGCGGAAGCGGCGCTGTGGGTCGAAGAATGCTGCAAAGAGATCGGCCTCGAAACGCACGTCGAGTTCCCGCACCCCTCGCGCCCGAATGTCATCGCCGTCCTCCCCTCGCCCAACGGGAGAGGGGTTGGGGGTGAGGGAGAGCTGCCCACATTAATGTTCGAAGGTCACACCGACGTCGTGACCGAAGGCGATGCGTCGCAGTGGACTGACCCGCCGTTCAGCTCGACCATTCGCGACGGGCGCATCTACGGGCGCGGCGCGAACGACATGAAGGCAGGACTGGTGTGCGCGCTCGTCGCCATCAAAGCCATCGTGCAGAGCGGCGTGCAACTGAACGGCGACATCCTGCTCGGCGCGCTGTGCGACGAAGAAGGAGAGATGATCGGCGTCAAGCACTTCGTCGCGCACAGCGCACACGGCTGGGCTGATCGCGTCACTGCGGCGATCATCTGCGAGCCGGAAGAGAACCACCTGTGCATCCGACAAAAAGGCGTGATGTGGATTCGCGCGCACATCCGTGGCGTGATGTCGCACGGCGCGATGCCGCTCACGGGTGTGAACACAGCTTATCCGCTGGCACGCTTCCTGACCATGGTGCACAGTCTGGAAGAGCGCGAGATCGCCCTGCACGGACGCGACGAGTATCTCGGACAGCCGAGCATCACGCCGACCATCGTCATGTCGCCCGCGCGCGGAATGGGCGAGCCGCAGAACAACGTGATGCCCGGCGCGACCGAATGCGTGCTCGACTTTCGTCTCATCCCCGGTCAAGATGCGAACGCGCTCGCGCAGCAGATCGAGGCGATGATCAAGGCAGCCGTCGCAGTGGACGAGCGATTGACTTATGAGATGCAGGTGCTGGAGGTGCGCCAGCCGACGCGCACCGACCAGCATGAGCCTGTGGTAACCGCGCTTGCGTCTGCGTATCAGGACCTGACGGGTTGCGCGCCGATCTACGGTGGCGTGCCCGGCTCGACTGATGGCACCATCCTCAACGCGCGCAAGGGCATCCCGATTGTGACGTGCGGGCCGGGCGACATCCACATCCCGCATCACATTGACGAGTGGGTGAGCATTGACGAGATCAAGCAGGCGGCGCGCCTGTACGTGCTCGCAGCGATGCGGTACTTGGGAGTCCAGCATTGAACCGCGAAGACGCAAAGAACGCGAAGACCAAAAATAAATTCTTTGCGGCCTTCGCGCCTTCGCGGTTAGCACTTGTCAACTTCGGGTGGACCCTTGCGAGCAGCATCGCGTGGCGCAGACGTAAGGCGATCAAGACGGTGAAGAATTCGTTGACGGACGTGCCCGGCATCAAGGTCGGGCATTGGACGGATTGCGAGGCGGCGACGGGTTGCACGGTCGTGCTGTGTCCGGCTGGTGCGGTCGCGGGAGTGGACGTGCGGGGTGGCGCGCCGGGCACGCGCGAAACGGACTTGCTCGACCCGCTGTGCTCGGTCGAGAAGATTCATGCCATCGTGCTCAGCGGCGGCAGCGCGTTCGGGCTGGCTTCAGCCGACGGTGTGATGCAGTGGCTCGAAGAGCGTGGCATCGGCTTCAACGTCGGCGTGGCGCGTGTGCCGATTGTGCCCGCCGCCATTCTATTTGATCTGGGACTCGGCAGCGCGAAGGTGCGACCGACGGCTGCGTCTGGTTACGCGGCGTGTGAAGCGGCCGGCAGTGATGGCGTCGCGCAAGGCAACGTCGGCGCAGGTACGGGCGCGACCGTCGGCAAACTGCTTGGTCCGCTGCGCGCGATGAAGGGCGGACTGGGCTGTGCGAGTCAGCAGATCGAAGGAGGTGTGATTGTCGCGGCGCTGGTATGTGTCAACGCGGTCGGCAACATCGTCAACCCACACACGGGGCAGATTATCGCGGGTGCGCGTGCGCTGAACGGTCACGGCTTCGTGCAAGAACTCTCGCGCACTGCGTCGTCCATCGCCGAGATGGCAGCAGGCACGAACACGACGCTCGCCGTCATCGCCACTAACGCAGCCCTCACGAAAGTCGGCGCGACCAAAGTAGCGCAGATGGCGCACGATGGCTTGGCGCGTGCGATCCGACCGGTGCACACCCATGCCGACGGCGATATCGTGTTCGCGCTCTCGCTCGGCGACAAGCCAAGCGACGTGACGCGCATCGGCGCACTCGCCGCCGACGTGCTGGCGGATGCCGTCGTGAACGCGATCAGGGCGGCGGAGACGCTGCACGGTCTGCCCGCCGCCCGCGACTACACTCAAACGACCTCGACGTAACTTCCCATCACACTTCGTGTTTTCATCTGCAAATCTATTTCAGCAAAGGAGAGAGAGATGCAAACAAGAACCACTGGAACGGCGATGACTTCGCCCATGTTGAACACGCGCCGCATTGTCATCACGGGTGTGCTGGCCGCGATTGCGATCTTGCTCGGCATCACGCGCTTAGGCTTCATCCCCGTGCCGAACATTTCCGGCAACGCGACGATCATGCACGTGCCCGCCATTGTGGGCGGCGTGCTCGAAGGTCCGCTCGTCGGCTTGCTGGTCGGCGGCATCTTTGGATTGTTCAGTTGGCTGCAAGCGACTTCGCCGCTGTTCGCGAACCCGCTCGTGTCGGTGTTGCCGCGTTTGTTCATCGGCGTGACCGCCGCGCTGACCTACATGGGTCTGCGTAAGACGAATGAAGTGATCGCGCTCATCATGGCGGGCGTGGTGGGCACGCTCACGAATACCGTGCTAGTGCTCGGCATGGCGATCATCCTCGGCTTGCTGCCCGCCGCCGCCGTGCCCGGCATCATCCCGCAAGCCATCGCCGAAATCATCATCGCCGCCGTCATCACGCTCGCCGTCGTCGCGGGCTGGAAGCGTCTGGACAAGGGCGCGGGCAAGTCGTCGGTGTAACAAAACACAAACCCGAAGCGTCTTTGAGACCCTTCGGGTTTCTGCTGGACGTGAGACCTCGCGGGTGTTCAACACCCGCGAGGTCTTTTCATTCTGAGCCTGTCGAAGAATTCATTTCACGACCTCATCAATCAGCCATTGATGGCGGCTTGCGTCGGCGATCATGCGGAAGGTCGTCACCTCGTCCACGACGCGCCCATCATTGTAGGCATAGCGCAACGTCGCGCGCACCGTCGCAATCGAGTCCCCCTGCGAGAGCAGTTTCGTGTTCACGACGGTCACTTGGGCGACCGAGTTCCAGAAATTTTGATAGGCGTCGAAGTTGTTCTGGTTCGCCGCGCTCTGGTAGCGCGGCGAAAGACCAGCCCACGTCGCCCCATAAGCGCGCTTGTTGATGTTCGCGTAGTAGTTGATCAGCGCAGCATCCGGCGCTGCTACGCCCGGCTGTTGCGGAGGCGGGGCGGGTGTGTTGGTCGGCGGAACGGGTGTGTCCGACGACTGCACTGATGTTTCGGCGGGCGCGGGTGTGATGCTCGGCGCATTCGCAGGCGCGGGGGTCGTCGTCGCCGCACTGCCCTTCGCGCCGCCGGTGACCGGAATGACGACGGTGACGTTCGGCGTGGGGTTATTGTGCGCGACGACGGTGCCCACATCGCGCGACCTGTACACTTGCCACGCCAGCAACGCCATCACGCCGGTCGCGCACATCAGTAGCAACAGCCCAGCGCCGATCAAGATGGGCTTGATTGGCAACGCCCGGCCGGTAGCAGTCGCCTCACGTGCGACCGTCGCTCCCGGGACGAACTGCGCCGTCGCACGGGCGACGGGCGTGCTGCTGCCAGAGCGCAGCACCGAAATCACGAATGGATGCGCCTTGTGCTCCAGCGCCGACCATGAATGCACGAGCAAGTGCGCTGCCGCTTGCGAGCGCGCCGCCACGCGCAGGTGAGACGGCTCGAACGTGTATTGCAAATCGTGTGCAGGCGAGTCCACGAACAGCGCGAGCGTCTCGACCTGATCAGACTCGTTGCTGATGGTGATCGTGTATTCGCCGGCGCGGGCGTCACGGCTGACTTGCGGACTGATGCCGAGCGTAATGGCTGCGTCGCGTGGCTCGGACGGAGTGTAGCGTGAGTCGGCGTTCCCTCTAAATGTGCCCATAACGTACCCTCACTCAAATTGGTTATCGTATAAGTTCATGATAACCGCGAATGGCTTCGCGCGCAACGGACGACGAAGTTTGCGCGCGCCGTGTGACGGTGCTACCATCTCAACCGTTCGTGCGGCGTGTGCGCTTGTTTGCGCTGTCCATCTCACGACTGGAGGTGACGAATGGAATTTGGATCGCTGCTCGGCTGTTTGATCGGCTTTGTGGCGTGGTTCATCGTGCGCTACGGCTTGCTCGGTTTCTACACCGTCAACCAGAACGAGCGCGCGCTGAAAACGATTTTCGGCCGCGCGGAACGGCTCGGCAAGGCGACGACGCTCAACGACCCCATCGCCGAATCGCTGCGCCCCGACGAACGCGAGCGCTACGTCTATCCACAAGTGCGCGTCATCCAGCCCGGCGGACCCTACTTCAAATTGCCGTGGGAGCACATCTACAAAGTGCCCGTCGCCACCGAGACGGTCAGTCTCGCCTACGACCCGCAAGACCCGACGGTGAACAAGAACGGCACGGTGCTCGAAGCCGTCACCAAAGACCAATTGAACATCGGTTTGAGCGGACAGATTCGCTATCGCGTGTCCGAGCGCAACTTGTACGCGTTCCTGTTCGGCGTAAAGAATCCCATCGCGCACATCATGGGCTACTTTGTTTCTATCCTGCGCGAGCGCATCGCCGGCTTCGAAGCGCCGCACGCCGCCGATGCGGATGCGACGATGGCGGCTGGCATTTCGATCAACGACCTGCGCAAGAATCTGCGCGACCTGAATGAGCACATGGATCGCGAATGCGCGTCGTCGTCGGCGCGCTACGGCATCGTGCTGGACGCGACGCTCATCACCAGCATTGACCCGCCCGCCGAGGTGGAAACGGCGCTGGCGGCCATCAACACGGCGCAGAACCAAGTCTCGTCGGAGGTCAGTCTCGCGCACGCCTCAGCCGATCAAAAGATCGTGCAGTCGAGGCGCGCCGTCGAAATCGAAACTCTGAAGGCGCAAGCAGAGGTCGAGCCGCTGGTCGCGCTCGCCGAGCAATTGAACGTCTTGAAGCGCAGCGGGCCCGACGTGCTGCCCGCCTATCTGCGCAACGTGCGCCTGCGCGTCTATGAGCAGACACAGCACGCGATTCTGGAGGTCGAGCGATGAACCTCATCTTGCAATTCTTCGGCGGCTTTGCCACGACCGCGCTCGTCGTGTTCCTCGCGTCGTGGATCGTCGTGCCGATCTTCTTTGGGTTCTTACGCTTCTTCGGTCTGTACGCCATCGTGCAGGAAGGCACGTGCCACGTCTATGTCTTGTTCGGCAAAGTGGTCGGCGTGCTGCGCGAGCCGGGCTTGAACTGGTTGTGGCTGAAATTTGGGCCCAACGCGCTGCTCGTCAACTGGTTTGGCCAGCGCCACGTGCTCGACATGCGGCTCGATCAACAATACTTGCGCAGCCAGCCCGTCAACTCCGAAGAGGGCGCACCGATGGGCATCGGCGTGTGGTACGAGATGTTCATCAGCGATCCCGTCTCGTATTTGTTGAAGTATGCAAGTCAATTGGCACGGCCTCAGCCGCCACGACGCACGCAACCCAAGCCGTACCGTCTCTGACGGTCACTTGTACCCGCAGAAACTCCAATATCCGCCGCTTGTCCTCAAACGTCGTCGCGTCCAAGCCTGTTACCACGTCCTCGCGTGTTCTGAGTGCCGCCGCGATGCGTTTCTCCGTGTAGCGTCGGCTGTCTAGTGCTAATAGCAACTCGTCCCGCTCCATGGTCAATGCCTCATGGCGTTCGTTGATTTCCTCTTGCTCACGCTCCAACTTCTGACTGACAACCCCGCGTGCGCGCTTCATGGCGTGTGCTGTGTCTAATGCTTCGCGCTCGCAGTCGGCAATCAGACTTAGCACCGCCTCTAACCGTTCGCGCTTCGGCTGTAGCGAATCGAGTTCGTCTTGCTGCAAGATGCGGAGTTTGCATTCAAAGTCTTTGGCGTCGCGCCACTGTTTTAAGATGTAATCCCAAACGGCGCACTCTAACACCTCAGCCCGGACCGCCTTTTGCCGACAGATAGTTTCCAATGTTGGAAAACGGTGCGAGTTTTGGCTGCAATGATAATAAAAGTAGCGTTTACCTCTGACGATACGTGTATCTCCCAAGAACGAATATTGGCAGGCTCCGCATGTGCCCATGCCGCGCAAGAGGTACTCATGCTTGCAATTGCGCTGGGACATGAGTTTGTTGTATGCGCGGCGTTCCTGCGCTGCGCGCCACAAGTCGCGGTCAATGATAGCGGGCACACTGACGGTTATCTGTTCTCCTGTGGGGCGATTGCCGCCTCTGCCATTCTTACCGATGAGCTTGCCATAGCGATAGACACCAGCATAAACTTCATCTTGTAAGATGCGAAGCACGGCGGTCTGACTCCAGATGTGCGGGCCGCGCTCGCGCGCAATGTTACGCTTGTCGGGCGACAGTGTTTGCATTTCGCTCAACCGCCGCGCAATACCTAATGCGGGCATCGGCTTGTAGCCATTTACCGCGTTGCCGTAGGCGTACCACCGAAAAATCAATTTGACGATGTGTGCCTCAGCGTCAACGATGGCGAGACCGATGACGGTTCGCTTGCCGCTCCCCATTTCTTGATAGACATACCGATAGCCGTAGCGCGGCTTGCCACTGCCAACAACCTTCCCGCTTTGCGCTTTGCCGTTGCGCCCGCGTGATGTGCGCTCGCGTATCTTTTCCCGCTCGTCGCTGCCTTGCCAGCCTTTGATGACCAGCACAATGTCCAACTCACTCTTGATGCGCCCAATGTCGCACGTGTGTACCTCGACGCCTGAGCGTATCCAGTCGCGCACCGTTGCCAGCAAATCAACAATGTCGCGTGAGAGACGGTCAACGCAATAGACGATGACGGCGTTCGCATCGCGCCGCTTCAACATGGCGACTAATTCTTTGCCAGTTGGCCGCTCGGCTATCGGCGTTGCGCCGCTGTGGGTGTCTTGCAGTTCGGCGACGATGGCATAGCCTAGCCGCTCGGCATAGTTTCGACAGGCTTGTAACTGCGTCTCAGGACTGTAACCCTTGTCTTGCGGGTCGGTTGAAACGCGCGTGTATAAAATCGCTTGCTTGCTCATGGTTTGTTCTCCCATTCTGTTCCGTTCTGTTCCGTTCTGATTCGTTCCGCTTGATTCATTCTCACTCGGAGATACTCAGGCTTTCAATTCTGCGCTGGCACTCTGCGCCGATAGGGGAGTGATGCGCCGCTCAGAGACGGCTTGCCGCAGTGCGCCCAATGTCGCGTAGTCCGGATGTATACACCATGTTCCCTTTTTGCCCTCGCGCTTGCCCAACCATCGGCGGAGCATATCCTTGTGACGCTGCCACTCACCGCCGCCCATTTTCAACACGGTATCGGTCGGCAACCGCTCAGACTCGCCGCCGACGGCCTGAATGGCTTTATCCAAAAACTCTAAGGCTGCTCGTCGCCGCTCATCTATGCGGGACTCAATCGCTTTGCCGCGCAACAGGATATACTCTTGCTGTGCCGTGACGACGTGCAGAGGTTGTTGCAGTTGCTCGCGTTCCGCATTGGTGACGACTTGTGCGGGTGCGGGTAGTTGCGGACGGTCTATTACTTGGGCAATCATCTTGGGGTCGAGCAGGATGATGGCGCGTCCATCGGCGAGATGCTTCACGTGGTAATCGTGGCTGCCAAAGTAATGCTGTGCCGCTTTGTAGCCGCCGATAAAGAACAGCACCAGCAGAATGAATAAGAACAAAAGCCCGAACACCGTTGGAACGTAACTCCACAAGGCTTTGACGGTCTTCTGTCGCTCGGCTTCGCGTGCGGCTTCGGCAATGTCCAATCGAATTTGTGTCATCGTCGCCTGTGCGCTGAGGGTTGCCAGCGCATCGGGCGTTGACGTTGGTGTTGGCGTGGCGGTTGCGGTGAGCGTTGGCGTTGGTGTATTAGTCGCCGTGTTCGTCGGGGTACTGGTGCGCGTCGGCGTGCGGGTGGCGGTTGCCGTTGCCGTGCGCGTCGCCGTCGGCGCATTAGCGGTCATCTGCAACACGACTGCCGCAACCGTCGCCCGCGCTTGAATGTCCGAAATGGGGTCAGTCGGCGCGAAGTCAACGACGCACGCGGTCAGTGTGTTGAGTAACGCAAATGCAAACAGAATGGGGCGCATTGTTTGGTCGCTGCTACTTTGCCATACCAAAACAGAAAACGGCGGCCCGCCGTGTGGCAGGTCGCCGTTATGCTAGAATAACAGACAGCCCGCCCGCTGCTCAGACCAGTGGGTTGGGTCAGAGTCGCGCGAGTGCTACTAACACTTGCGCGGCTCGTTTATAGATTGAATAGCCCTTAACTTATGGGATAATTATATCATACGGTGTCAAATCTGTCAGACTGGTTTGGGCCCATGCCGCCTGTCTCTCGATTGTTTGGCTGCTTTCAGATAGGCTAGTAGCGACTGCTTGCTTACTTGCCAGACAATGCCGAACTTCTGCGCCTTGATCTTGCCGTCACGTATCAATTCGCGTAAGTGGTCAGCATTATAGCCAGACACCTCGACGGCATCCTTGACGGTAATCCAATTAGTCGCCATGTGCTCACCTCTGCTGCGATTCTACTGCGAACTGCCGCGCGGGTGCAACACTGCCACGCTGCTATCAAGTTGGTAAGGTGCTGCAACCGATCTATGCTCTTGGGGTATCCGCCACTTCTTGGGGTTGCCATTGACTGCGCTGCGGCGGCCACGCGCGCGGGTTCGCTGTATGCCATCGTCCATTTGCCCACGCTCGAATCTCGGCAATCGTCCAACCTTCATTAAGCAGGTAGGCTAACTTCCGCGCCCACGCCAGCAACTTGAAACGGTATTGGTCAACGTGGTCAGGTCGCAACAGGCCTGCGTCTTCAAGTATGAGAAACTGGCCGGCGGTAAGGTCTGCGCCCTGCATCAATTCAATTCGATTCAAGTACGCGCGTTTATCAGGTGTTGCGATTTTTCACCCTATTTTCGTGGGCATTTGTGTCTTGTGCATTTTTGCTACATTGAGTTGTTTCGGTGCGATATTGACTTGCATCATGGGTGCGCTCGCTCGCAACAGTCGCCGCACACGCGTGAGAGTTTCAATCGCGCGTAAGTAGCCACGTTGCGCGCTTTCGAGTCGGCGCACAAGATGGTCAGCCTGCGCAAGTCCTATCCTGTTCTCTATCGCCGCCGCATTGCGAATTTCTGCAATTTGCAGGACAAGCCATTGTGTCACGATCTGCTCGATCAACAGACGTTCGAGTGCGGTTGCATTCTCATGGCCTAACTGTTGCTCCATCTCGTTCATTCCGCGCTTGACCGATTCTGTCATCAGCACATTCTTGTCGCCGATCAGAATATCGCGCGCTCGACGCGAGAGGTCACCCGCGATCCGCCACGCGGTCGGCACATCGCGCAGCACTTGTTGTAATGCAGTAATATCGGCTTGGCTTGCCGTTGGGCGATTGGTCTTCGGCACCAGTGCAATCAGGTCTTGCATGGTCTTCTTGTCGCTCATGGGTTGCTCGCTTTCGCCACTTGCGCGTTGAGTTGCTGCGCGCCCGGTTGCGCGATGTTGACTTGCATCGCTGAGTGTTCGGTCTGAGCAATCGTCGCACGCGGGCCAGTGTTTCAATCGCACGCAAGTAGCGACCTTGCACCATCGTCAGTTTGCGCTCCCAATAGTTGGCCGCTTCGATAGACATACTGCCAGCCATGACGTTGGTGTATTGTTGCTCTAGTAAATACACCCGCGCCCAACAAAGGGCGATGTTATCAATCAGCAATCGTTCCAGTGCGCTGGCGTTGGCGTAGCCCAACTCTTTGACTGTGCGCACGATGCCATGCCGCACCGATTCTTTGACGATGAGATTACCGCGCACGTTATCCGCGAGATGCTGCTGCGCTTGCACTGCCATATCACTCATGGCGTTGAGCAGGTTGGGATTGGCTTGCAACTCGCGCTTGAACGCTTCAACGTCGGACTTTTTCGGATTCTCGCAATTGACCCGTTTGAGAAGCGCCAAGACACGTTCTTTGTCATTATTGGGCTGACTGTTTGACACGCTTGCGCCTCCATTGTCCTTTGTGCATGTGATAACCTTCGGCAATCAGCACCGCGCCCGTGATGGTGCGGATGCTGTGCTCCAACTCGGCGAGTCGTTTGTCTATCGCTGCATCCTCAGCACGTTGGCGCGCATCCGCTTTGCGTTTGCGTTCGCGTGCGCGTCGTTCTTGGTTATCGAGTTTCGCCAATAGTGCAGCCAACTCGCCTTTGCCCACGTACTCACTGACCACGCGCCCATTCACTCTGCGCTTGCGGTAGTAATACTGATGACCGCCGCGTGATTCCATTGCCATCTCTGCCTCGAAGCGGGGATATGCAAAACGTGTAGCACAATGGCGGTTTGCGCTCGCGCTACCACCATTCGACAATTTGACCATCATACGGCGGATGACAAATTCCGCACACCCAATAGTTGTCAGTGTGAACCGCACATCGCCAACAGCGTGTATGTCGCTGGCACAAATACGAGTACGGCGGCGATGGGGGCCGCAGCAGCAACTCCATCAACTTCGCCTTGTGAGTGGCAATCCATTCGCGTATATCGGCAGTGATGACGCCGCGCGGCGCATCCACTCGCAACCGGCTATCCACTACGCTCAAAATAATGCCGCGCGCTCGTAGGTCGGCTATCAGTTCAGTCGGCGTCATATCTCGAATACCTCACGCACTGGCTCTGTGGCATATTCCTGTCCCTGCAAAATGGTACGAACAGCGTCAGCCTTTATGCTATTGGGGTGATTGTCCAAATATGCCTGTATGTCCGCTTGCGAAGGTTCTACCCGTTTCGGTTCAGTGCGCGCGATGGGTGTGCTGGGAGTTTCGGCATTAACGGCACTAACGGCATTAACGGCACTAATGGCATTCTCGTCAGTGTTCACACGTGCCGTTATGCCGTTAGTGCCATTTGTGCCGTTATCAAACTGAGGTAGGACTTGTAACTCATCAGGAATGGGCACGGCGTAGGATACGCACCAGCGCGCGAGCGTGGCTAAGGGCACATCCCATCCCTTAACTTGCTTGTTCTGCTTTGTTTCAATCCGCCTTTCTCCAAACGCATCTTGTTCAACACGCGCCCGACGCGGCGCGACGTGATGCGCTCTACATTTATATCGGCCTCGGTGTCCTCGACAACGGCTACCGTCTTTTCTGTGACGGCTTTCGTCTCGACTGTGAAGGACTTAACGGCACTGTCTCCACTAACGGCATTAACGGCACACTCACACAGCGCACGGATCACCAGCGCCATCAGGTCGCCCGTTTCAAGGTTTGGCTGCTCCTCGCGGTAGGCGACTGACAGAGACTCCATGCGCTCCCATAGTCCTGTGACGCCTTGCTCATCCAGCCACAGGGCGACGGCCAGCAGCGCGCGCCATCGTTCGAGACTGCGCCCGACCAGTCGCGCCCGGTCATTGACTTGTCGCTCATACGCTCGCAGTTCCGTGAGGTGCGCCAGCGCCAGCGCCCACAGATCGTCAAGCAATTCGCAGCGGTCGTGCGGCCACAGTCCAAACTCTAACGGCTCGGCGTTCGCTTTTTCGCGGTCAGGTGTGCGGATGAGTGGTACAACAATCGTGCGGCTGGCTAGGATCGCGTCAGGGAGCATCGTCGCGGAGAAGAGGCGGGGGCAGAATGTGTTGACGTAGCGCGTTGACCATTGGCCGTTAGGGGATGACTCTTTGACCGTGACCGTGCTCCCGCGACGATTGCCCGCGAGTAGCAGATTGCGCTTGTCGGGGTCGGTGCGCTTCGGGTCGCTCATGTTCTCCGCATCGTCAAAGGCAAGCGTTGCGCCATAGTCGGCTAAGTCGCGTAGCGTGGCATAACTGCCGCCCGCGAGAATCACCTGGCCCAGATAGGCCAACTCACAGATGACCGTCAGCAGTTTCGTCTTGCCACTGCCCCGGTCAGCGTTCGGCCACAAGTAGCCGATAACATCAAACGCATTCAGATACCACGTCGCCAAAACGTAGCAGGCGATCATCTCACTCATGGTGCGCTGGTCGGTCAGGCTGCGCTCGAAGTCAATGAAGCGGTCAACCACACTAACGATGTGCGCGAACACCACAGGCGCAGCCGGCCGTTGACCGGCGCGATAGTCCATGACGCCGCGCTTACTCCACAACTTTTCAGGCTGAGGCACTTCGGGCAAGCGCGCCTCTAACCCTAACTCGCGCAACGGCTTTAGTCCCTGTCCCTCGCCAAACAGCGCGCCATCGTCGCGCACGATGAATAGTCGCTTGTCGTGGGTGGTGATAGGCGGGTCGTGCTTGATAATTTGCCCCTGCTTGTTCACGCTCTCGGTTTGAGTGACCTTCACAGTCAGCCACGTCGCCGCGTATGCGCGGCCATCAATCAACGCGAGTGGTCGGCGCATGGTCGGCGGTTCAACGTCCAGCAGTTCAACCATAGGTTCTGCTGCTTTGGGTGCGGTACGTGGTGACTCAATCAATCGCTCCAAGTCGGCGAGCGTGTGCCCAGCCGCGAGATAATCGTCAACGCCCTGCTTGCCTTTGTCGCTCGGCGGGAGATAGATCGACGTGACGTGCGCGCCTTTGCGCTGCAAGTGTGCGGTCAAGCGGTCAAGGGCTTGCTTCACTTCGGACTTGCGCATCACATCAGAATCAAACACGATACGCACGTCGCGCCCGTTCAACGCAATGTGGTCAAAATTAGCATCGTTAAAAACCTTGCCGCCATCCTTGTTTGTGGTCTTGAAGTTCCACACGCCTAGCAGCGCGATAGCGCACTGCTTGATACTTGCCAGCGCGTCAGCCTTTTTCTGCCCCTCTGTTATCCACAACGGTATTTGCGGGTTGCCCAGCAGTGCGCGGCACGTCGGCGGACAGTCAACGCGCATCGCCGTGTCTTTCGGATACTCATACTTGATCGCGTCGTTGTGATACTGACCGTCGGGATCGCGCTTGCGCTTGTTCACGTTGACGCGCGGGCTGTCAGGCCGATAGACATAGACGCTGTTGCTGCCGTCGGGCCCGTGATGGGGCAACAGCAGGCCAGGCGCGCGCCGTTGTGATGGGGCAAAGCCTAGCGGCTGAAGTTCGTCAGCATTGGTGATGCTGCGATAGCCGCGCGCCGCGATCACGTCGTCGCTGATGGCCGACGCGCGCAGCATTGCCAGATGATGGTCGGATAAATGAGATACAGCGTTCATACGTGACCTGCCTCACGCTCAAATTCTGTATGCTGCGCCGCTATCACTGCCGACGCTGGCTTATCGAAGATTGCACGCTCTGCCTTGCGCGCGAGTTCCGACATGATTTCATCGCCGCGCTGCTCGCCATATTGCGCGCGTAGTTCGGCGCGAATCTGCGCGCCGCGTTGCGCCGCAACGCTGAGACATTGCATCAGCGCGTGGTCAACATCGTTCAATTCATGCGGTAATGCGCTCATGCTGCACCTCGCTTTCATTCACCACTCGCACGCCGTCGTGCTCGGCGTTCGGGTTAGCATCGGCAGCCAGCAAGCCGCGTTCTATCAATTCGTTTCGTATCAGTAAGGCGGCTTGCGCGCGTGGGTCTCTGCGTTCGCGCTCGGCAAGCATGGTTAGCGCGCTGCGTTCGTCTCCATCAAGCGAAATGACCAATTTACGCTGTGAGCGTATATATCCACCTCGCAACAAAAATAGACTGTGACCAAACATAGCCACAGTCTATCAACATTGCCCGCAACGAAAAAGGTCAATGCGATTTTGTTCACCAATTTTGTTGCTCAGATAGTGTCACATCACGTTTCGTCGCTTCATTGCCTGTTTGAACGAATTGCGCGCTGATCGGTCGGGCTTAGAAATCCCGCACTCGGCACAGAACGCCTTGAATGCGTCCAGCCAATCCGAACCATGTCTAATTGCATCTGCGGCTTCGTCGTAAGCCGCATCCCGTCGCCGGCCCGCCTTATTCAATTGTAGCCTTATCACTCGGCTACTCGATTCCTTCTTTGCCTCTATTAGAAATTGTCGAGCCTGCTCTTGTCCACCAGATTCATCGGTCAAGACCTGTGCGATTTTCAACAGCAGCACTTTTGTCGTATGAGGGGCTGATTGAAGCAGGTCTATAAATTCTTCACTTATCGCATCTAGGTCGGGAATTCGTGGCTGAACTCGTCTGGTAGGTGTTGCTGGATATGAATATCCAGCTGTCGCTCGTGTAGTAAGCGGAAACTGCAAATCGCGCACGAGCACGGGTGGCCCCATCGCATCGGTAATCTGTCGCGCGAGACGTGTCAGTGTGTCGTCTCCTCGCCTCGCCATGTCTGCGTACATTTTGTTCTGTTCTGCCATCCAATGCTGCGCAAGGCTGGCTTGCTTCGCCTCTGATTGGAAAACTTGCGCAATCAAATTCGATGCGGTGTCTGTGCGCTGCGCCTCTTGCGCCATGAATTTGGTCAACGGCTCAAACTCAAGTTTGAGCGACCTTTCAATCATCTCGCCTATATTTATTGACGGTTTAAGCGCGTCAACAACTGACCTCTGTACGCGCAGTAGATCGTCGTTCACACGGGCGACGGCGCGGATGGCCGGCGTCACCGCATCTATGGCATCGGTGCGCACACCTGTCAAGACTGACAGAGTTATTTGTGCTGTTTCAGAGACAAGCGATATTTTCGCGGATTCCCTTTGCAGTATCTCGGTCATTTGGAATCGCTGTTGGTTGAAGGCGGCCAAGTCCAACAAAGGTCGCTGCAAAGCAGATAAATCTAGGCTTCGTCTGACGAGTTCAGGAAACTCGATGCTTATTTGGCGAACTGCGGACGTTTCTCTTAACACGGATTCCAAATCCGCTCGCCGCGTTTCAGCAGCCTCACGTAAGCCTGCATTGGCAGCCATCTGCAAGTCTTCTTGTTTAATCCTGCCCAACGCCGACGCTAGTAAATCGTCTGACTTGATCTGACCTATTGCGGAGGCCAGCAAATCTGTAGATTTAATTGTCAAATCGCTAATATTCTTGATTGCGGCAAGGTGCGCGTCGCTCGCCCTTCTCATATCGGCGCGCATCTTCTCCGATTGCTCTTGCCATGAACGATGATAAGCGCGCACCAGAGGCGTCTCGTCCTCACCCCCTGCTTTCAACCGCTCCCCTTCCAACTCGACTTCGCCGACTGTAACCTGCTTGAGTAATAAATCATCGTCGGACTGGCTGACGATCTCGATTTGTTTGCTCGTGTCTGCTAACGAATCATCAGCAAAGCCCATCTGCATGAGCACATGATGAAAGTCAGACCAGACAGGTTCAAGGATGGGCTTGTCTTCATCGAGCATCGTCACTTCGACGAGCGCGCCGGTTGGCGTGCCCTGTGCGATGAAATGGGCGAAGCGATGCGGATAGCCGCCGCGTGTCCGCAGTCTGATGACCTGATGGTATTGATCGGTGCGCTTGTCGGTTGGATTTAGCCATGAGCATTCACAAGCGCACTCGGCGGTTGAATCGCCGATAAACTGCTCGAAAGCTTGCCCGAACTCGGTCGGCTTGCGGTTGATTTCAATTTCAATCTTCATGGACTCATGCGCTCGCAAACAAAAATCGCCCGCGTGCGCTTGACGCACGACGGGCGATGTGATACCTTAATCTCGCCGCTGCGTTCCGCTCACGCAGTTGCCGCCGCCGCGAGTGCTTCCAACACTGCGCGGCAGTTTTTTTCAGTTAGTTACTACTGCTATTCAGCCTGAGTCTCCACTGACTCGGTATGTTTTCCTACTTCGGAACCGATAAAGACAAAAGCCCGCTTGCGGCGGGCTTTTATTCTTGGTTCAAGACTGAGCATCGTACCAAGTTAGAGGGTATGACGAGTAATCAATTGCACGGCACATTTGTTCTAGCAGGAATCATATCGCGTTTGGGAATGGTTGTCAAACAAGTTGCGCCTCATGCTTCGCTTGTCTCCGCTATCGGCAATGTGACCGATGACAGCAGTGGCATCGTGTTTCCATTTTCCAACTCCGCCAGTCCCGCCGCAATCTCGGCGCGCGTGCGCTTGTCGCACAACGGGCGGCTAATGTATGCTCCGCTCGTTACGCATGACGGTCGCTGCTGTGCAGTTCTTTCAAGAGGGCTGCGGTATCAGCAGGGTCACGCACGACGCGAAACTCCCATCGCCCCATCTCACCCCAATAGGTAACAGCCTTTGCCCAACGCTTGGCAGCCGCGTACTTCGCGCGGTCTTGTTCGGTTTCGAGTCCCTTCACTTCCAGAATAAGCATCAGCCCATTGGCGAGACGCACGATGTAGCCAGGCACATAGGTATGCCGCAATCCCATGAACTCGTAAGGGATGACAAAATCGAGATAGTCGTTTCGCACGTAGGCTTGCACCAATAGCGACTTCTCCAATTGAAACGCGGTCGAGCCTTCCCATTTGGAATCCAGCACAACCTGGCTGACGTGGCTCTTGGTCGTGCCCTTGCATGGGCGCACAGTGCGGAACAACACTTGTGAGGTCGAGCCTTTCGCGCGAAAGCGTTCGATGCGCGGCAGTATCGGCACTTCACCTTGCGCGTCGTCGGGTTCGACCGCGCCCAAGATGCGCTCGGTGATGAGTTGCACGTATTTCTCAAGGCCGATTTCCCGATGGTCGCAATCGCCATACTTGACGCGCGTGTTGAGAACCTCGCGCACAATCAACAGCACTTGCGGGAATAACAGTTGACGCGCTCGAAATTCAAATTCGGGTTTGTTTGCGAGCGCGCTCGTGATGCGCTGTGCGATGGCGTACTCGGTTTCCTGCAAGCGCACGCTTTCGTAAAACTCTTGGCGCGTTTGGCGCACAACGTTGCCGGGGCCCAGCATCGTCGGCGCGCCGGTCTGATAACCGACTTGCGGGCGCACAATCGTTTCGGTTGGGTCAACGCTTGGCTCGACGGTCATCTGCGGAATGCGGCGCACGTCGGCTTTGATGCGCTCGCGCACGTCGAAGACGAAGCCCTCGACGCGCGGAAACTCGATGCGGAATTCGTCCTCGCGTTCGGGCAACGCTTTGACGAGCGTAGATTCTTTCATCTGTGACGGGGCGTTGACAGGCCGCTTCTTGACGGGTATCACTTCAAACGGAATGCCGTACACGTCCACGTATTCGGGTTCGCTCAGGTCATCGTAATTGATGCGTCGCAACCCGCGCCCGACGACTTGCTCACACAAGAGTTGCGATTCAAATGCGCGCAAGCCCAAAATCTGCGTGACGTTCTGCGCGTCCCAGCCTTCGGTCAACATGGCAACCGACACGACACAGCGCACGTCTTGGCCGGGCGGGTCACCGTCGCCATCCCATTCGGTCTTGCCGACCGTGTTGACTTTGTGGCGCAGTGCTTGCGCTGCATCTTCTTTCGATTCGCCTGTCGCGCTCTCGGCTTCAGCCAGCAGGCGCGAATCAATCCGAAAGGTCGGCGCCAATTGCTCCGAGTTTTGCAACAGTTCGGGAAAGACTCTGCCGGTGCCAAAGACCGTTTTCTTTTTCTTCGTCTGCTTGTCTTCCACTGTCTTCTCGCCACTGATGAACTCGTAAAAGACTTGGGCAAGGTTGGTGTTATCGCAGACGACGATCATGGCGGGCGGCACGGGGAAATTGCTCTGCTGGAAATCTTCAAACGTCTGTTTCCGCTCACCCGCGAGTTGTTGCAGTGCGCCTTCGGCTTCGCGCAGCACCGCTTCGGGCTTCGGTTTCTTCTTCGCGCCGCCGCGCTCGGCAGGCGGGAGCGATTGATTGATAGCGTGCCACAGGTTGAAGTATTTCGGGATGGGCTGCCCTGTGTTATCGTCCACCGGCATACGCGGAATTTTGACGATGCCGCTTTCGATGGCATCCACCAATCCGAAATCGGACACGAGCCACGGCAACGGCAGACCCGGCTCATAGCCGCTGCCCTGAATGTAGAATGGCGTCGCGCTCATGTCCACGCACAGATTGATGCGCCGCGCGGCGTGGATACGGTCGAGTCCGCTCACCCAAATCGTCGCTTCCTCTTTCTCGGCCTTGTATGCTTCGCGTTCCTCACGCACCATGTTCATTTCAGGTTCGGAGTCTTGAATTGGCGCGGGGCGGTAGGCGTGGTGCGCTTCGTCGTTCAGTACCAGGATATTTTGCTTGCTGCTCAAGCTTTGCGTGAGGATACGATTGGCGAATGCGCCGTCGCTTTCGTCGCCGCGCTGCACGACGCTGCGCTTGCGGCTATCGTCTTCGGGCGCGAAGGCGTGCCAATTCGTGATGAGGAATTTGCTCTTGCCCAAGTCCTCGCGCAAGTCTTGCGGCACGAGGTTGAACGTCTCATAGTAGTTTTGCTTGTGCGACGGCAATAGCACTTGCAACCGCTCTTTGACCGTCAGGTTCGGGCAGACCACGAGCACCGCATCCGAAAAGCGTTTGTCGCTCGGCGCGGCGGCTTTGTTCAAGATGGACCATGCGGCAATCATCCCCATGACTACTGTCTTGCCGCTGCCCGTCGCCATCTTGCAGCCATAGCGTTTGAGTGGCTTGTAACCCTTCGCCATGCTCGCTGCGTCGTGCGGCTCGTCGGCGGGAATCACCAAGCCGCGTGGCTCACGCGGATAGATTTCCGTCAGCCAGATAATCGTCTCGGCGGCTTCGCGCTGGCAGAAGAACAGTTTGCGCTCGCGTTCGGGATTGTTCCACTGTTCGAGCAAGCGGCGCGTGACCGTCGTTACGCCCGCATAGCCCGCCTTGCGCCAATCGCCGACGCGCTTGCGAATCTGATTAACCTCTTCGAGTTCGACAAATTGCTCGTCGGTGAGAAACGAGAATTGTTCTTTGGGCGTGCGGCGCGCTTTGAAGTAGTAGCCCGCGGGCCGTCGCCCGTCCATCACGACGGGCTGCCCTTGCTGGTAGAGCCAGTAGCGCAGCGGCTCTGCATACGGATTGTTGAGGATGGGGTTGTCAACGGCGAGGTTCACTTACGTTTGCCTCTCAATCGCTTAAAGTAATCATTCGCCTTAGCGCTTAGAAGTTTCGCGCGTTCTCTCAGAAAGTTATCGAATTTCTGGCTCTCCCGACTTTGACGGGAAAATCAGGTAATAGACAGGGTGCCATAGTCTGGTAAGATGGCTGCATCTTCTTTCAGGTGGAGCCTCCATGCCAGATGATCAACTGCTAACCGAATTACTGGGTCTGCCACAGG
>JBBPZQ010000124.1:0-12030 GCA_038198935.1 Anaerolineae bacterium | reverse complement strand
CTGCGGCTGCCGCTGAGGACTTCCAAGACCACCTGCGCCTTGAAGTCAGGTGTAAACGACCGATGTTTGCCCATCTGAAC
The DNA here is from genome assembly GCA_038198935.1 of Anaerolineae bacterium. GTDB lineage: Bacteria > Chloroflexota > Anaerolineae > JACRMK01 > JACRMK01 > JBBPZQ01. The sequence continues at coordinate 11,950 of JBBPZQ010000124.1, read as the reverse complement.
CCCTTTCTGGATGATGATACTTCAGTTTCCGGTGTCTCCAGTTTTTGGGGTGCAGTACAGAATCCACAAGTCGCGACCACCGCGTTTTTCAGCCCTGATCTTGTTATGGCGAATGACGCGCCGCAAGTATTCAGGGATGTAGCCCGACAACTCGGCCGCTTCACGTAAAGTAATCCACTCGGGCGCAGTTATCCAGTCATCAATAGCAAAACACCGCTGTCGGGCTGAAGCAACTCGACCGCGGCCTGATGTTTGCATCACGCTACTCCTATCGCCAAAGGGCAACAATAAGCGTGATACTCGAAATGGCCCGTGGGGAAGCATGGGCCTTACGTGGTTATGCGCTGAGATTCCGCATAACTCATCGGGTGCAGCAGTCCGTCACAGAACTCTTGGAAGACCGCACGCACCCACTGCTTAGGCTCAATTATAGTGATGTGCCCGCTCAAGTCAATCTCGATTTTCTCGAACACATCCATCAACGCACGCCGCTGCTGATCGCGCGTGCCATGCGCGAGAATGTCGGCCAGAGTATTCACCTGATCGAGCACGACGTCGAGCTGCACGGTGCGCGGTCCTAACTGCGCGCGCCATTCGTCGAGCGCCTGCCACGTCGAGCGCTTCTGCGCATCGTACTGCGCCTTATCAATGTCGCCCTCGACGAACAACGTCCTCAGTCGCTCAAGCTTCGCTTCAAGATGGCGGATCGCATCGAGCGCGTCGCTGTGCTGCGGTGCAGAGTGCAGCCGCGTTTCGATGCGCCGCTTCAAATCCTCGCGCTCGCTGGCCGTGAACCGCAACTGTTTCAGCAAATCGAGTACCTTCTGCTCGATGGCGTCTGCGATCAAGCGCTTCGGTCTGTACGCGCAGGTGTCGGCGCGATGGTAGTAGCGAAACTTGCCATAGAGGAAATTTCCGCGCAGTGGCCGATGACAGTGCGCGCAGTACAGGATTGCCGATAGCAGATAGGTGTGCCGTGGCCGAGAATGCGGCCGCATCGAGGAGCGTCGCGCTTGGACGATGCGCGCTGCGAGTTCTCGGCTGATCAGTGGCGCGTGCTGGCCGCGAATCGCTTCGTTGTGTTCGGCGAGCAGTTCGATCACGTCGCCTTCGCCGTAGTCAATGCGCACGTCCACGTGGCGCCCTTTGCGGCGCAAGACGAAGCCTAGATAGACCAACAGATTGTTGACGACGCTGCGCACCGCGTCTCGGTCGAAGGGCACGAGCGCGCGCTCGCGATTGCGGAAGCGCAGACCGCGAGAGTTCAAATGCGTCGCTAACGTAATGTAAGAGTAATTGCCCGTCGCGTACGCTTCGAGCAGCTCACGGCACGCCGGCCAATCGTCACTCTCCACGAGGATGCCGTTATCGTCGCGCTTCGTGCCGAACGGCGCGAGTCCCCAGTGCTTGCCGCTGTCACGTTTGTATTCGATAGCGGTCAGCACCCGCTCGCTCGCGATCTCTCGTTCCCATGCGGCGAGCGCGATCAAAATGCCGAGCGTCATGCGGCCGCTCGCGGTCTGCGTATCGATGTTGTCCTTCAGGGAAATGAATTGCACGCCGCGCTGCTGGCACTCGTCGAGGAAGAGGAAGAAATCTTTCGGAGAACGTGATGCGCGGGTGATGTCGCCGACGATCACCGCCGCGACTTCGGGTCGCGCCAGTTGCTTTTTTAAGCGTCGCCATTCGGGCCGATGCTTCTCGGATCCACCGGAGCGATGACCTTCAGCATCCACGAACGTCTCGACCGTCCAACCATGCTGTGCAGCCACCTCGCTACACATCGCAACCTGACGCTCTGGCGATATTTCGTCGCGCTTATTGCGGACGATGCTTTTGCGCGAATAGATCAGCGCCACGTGGCGCGCGCTCGTTGCGACGGGTCGCGTGCTCGGCTTCAAGACGATCTCCACCCATCATCAACTGCGTGACGATCTCTGCCAGCACTTCGAGCAGATCGTCCTGCTCCGTGCTCATGACGTGCGCGTATCTCTCCATGCAGTTCCCTCACAATCTCAGTCCCAAATGATCACCGGGCGCATCGGTCAAATCTTGCTGCACGCCCAGGTTGCGCTCGCCGCGCTCGCGCGCTTCGCGTTGGTCATCTTGTGCAGCATCGAGCACTTGCATCAGTTGCATGGAACTTTACCGTTTGCTACAAAAAGCGAAGTTGAGCGGCGCGCTCTGAGTGATGAATCAACGACACACGTGCGCGCCGTCATGATTGACACGTGAATTGCTTCGATTCTGAGTGGGTGAAAATAGTGTGGGCGTCACGTTCGCAACATACTTTTCATTATGTCTTGTAACTAGCCGCCCATCGTCGCGTTCAGCCGTGCGCGCCGCTGCGTGTCCACATAGGCCAACGCCATCGCCATGCTCTCACGGTCGTTGACAACAAACGAGAAATTGTTTACCACCGAGCCCGCGCCACCCGCGCCGCCTGACCCGTTCACGCCGCCAGCCGACGCCGCAGACGGAATCAGGTCGCCCATCGCGTCGCGCATCGCCATTGCGGGCAGCGCGGCGTTGCGCTCAATGCCAAGCGCCATGCCCTCCATCATGTACTGCCCGACCTTCATAAATTCAGTGGATGGCGAGCGCGCGCCAATCGCCCGCAGCGCCGCGTCTAACATCGCCAGCGCCGCTTTGACGATGGCATCAATGGCTTTCTCCAGTCGGTCATAGACGCCTTGCACGATGCCGTTAATAATCGCCACGCCGATCTTCATCGCTTCGTTGACAAAGGCGGCAACCTCTCGATCGGCAGATGCTCAACACCGCCGACGACCACTCGCTCAAGCAGCGAAATGTAATCTTCCATTTCGTCGAGCGGGACCGGCCCGCGACCGGCGCGTTTCGCTATGCGGCCCAGCCGCGCGAGATCACCAACGGTCATGTGCGAGAAAGCGACTTCGATGCGTGTGCGTTGCTCAGTCATGGCTCATCGTTTTCTCCTGAAGAAATGCGCAGATCAAGCTTGGTGCCGCACGCTGCCAACGCTCACGATGGACCGCGCGCAAGGCTTCACCCGCATCAGCGTCGAGCGCATCGAAAGCCTCGCGCACGTCGCTGCTCAGTTCGACCCAGCGCCCGTCGGCGATCAGCTGCCAGTCCTCAAGCGTCATGTTGATGAACTCTGAGCGCGCACAGAATGACTTGGCGTCGAAACGAGTCTGCTGCGCAGCAGCAGCTTCGAGTGCGGCGATGCGGCTCTGCAAACGGCTCACAGGAAAACGCCAGACGCTTTCTTGCGCGCGACCAGGTCCTCGAGCGCGCCGCCATAGCGCAAGTCGTCCAAGCGCCCTTGCAGCTCCTCCAACTCGGCGCGCCGCTCGGCAAGCTTGATCGTCTTCGGCCCGAACGCTGTGGCGCGTTCTGCAATCGCCTCGTCGAGTGCTTGCCGCGCGCGTGCATGGGTCTGATTGTTTTGGTCAAGTGCAGCTGGCGCATAGCGCGCGATCAGATAGGCGCGCACCGTGTCGTCGCGGCGCAGCGCGCTCTTGAACTCGGATGCGATCTCAGCCGGCGATTGAGCGGCCAGCTGCTGCAGGTCCTCTTTGACGAGTGCCGCGCGCGCATCGGCTTGCTGCCATTCGGCGAGTTCACGCGGCGTGCAGATGATCTGCTCGCGCACGTGCGTCTCAGCATCGCCGATGCGCTCACGCTCGGATGACAAGAGCGCTTCAAGTTCGGCGCTCTCGCGCTCGGCTTCTGCGTGAAAGGTCTCCCATAGTTGCTGGCTGTCGGCGGCTTGTGCGTCAGTGGTCAGCCGACTGTTTAGCTGGATGGCGGTCGCGCGGTTCCGCGTGGCTTCCCGCTTCTGCTCCAGTGAGTCCAGCCGTGTGCTCGCTTGATATGCGGCTGAACTTCGTCCGTTGCTCATAGCTTCACCTCCCGATTGATTTTGTACACGCGCCCACCATCGGGCTTGACCTCGGCGACTTCCCAGCCGTCAGGGTCGAACGTGTCCATGCCGGCGCGATCGATAATGACGATGTGCTGCCGTTCGTCAATGTCGGCTTTCGCCGCGTCCTCTTCCAAGCGTGCAAGCCGCTTGTCGAGATTGCTCATAGCTTCATCCTTCCTTTTTCTTCGAGCGCGGCAACACGCTCTCCTAATTGCAGCAGCTCGCGCAACTTCAGCGCGTGCTCCATCACGAATTGCGATGCGCGCTGCTTGACGTGTTCGGACTTCGCCCGCTCCATCAGCTCGAGCTGGATATCCAGCGCCGCGTTCTGCATGCCGACGAGTCGTCGCACAGCATCGTCAACGGCAGCCGACTCCGCGTTGCGCAGTGCATCAACGAATGCTTGGTCGTCGAGCAACCATCGCCGGATACTGCGGCTGTTCACCTTCGCCAACTGTGCGGCACTCTCGAATGTGTGACCCGATAGCAGCAGCACGATCACGCGATGTTGTTTGGGCTTGAGTCGGCTGTTTTCGGACATTAACGGACGCTCGCGGCTGGTATGTCTGCGGACATGTGCGCGGACTGCGCAACGCCCAGCCAAAGATGATGAGGCAAAATGGAGCGCGCCTGCTTGAGCGTGAGCACGTGCGGCTTGCCGTCGAGACGGACCGTGAGCTGGTCGCCGTCTTCGTCGCCGCGCATGAGCGGATTGACGAAAACCAGATTGGGCGCTTCGCCATACTTCAGCACGTAGCGGCGCGCCGCCCGCTGCACTTTCTGCTGGAGAAGGCAGTCGCCGTCGTCGAAGACGAGCATGCCGATTTTGAGTGAAGTGCTCATAGGTGTGTAACCTGTGTGAACCTGTGCGAACCTGTGAAATTTCACAAGTTCACAACAACCAACCTGTGCAACCTGTGCGCGCCCCCTTTAGGGGCGCACAGGTTGCACAGGTTTGGGTGAACCATTTATCAGACTATAGCGGGCCGCCATGCCCGGTCCGCCAGAATCAATCCGAGCGACTACTTTGCGATCAACGAGAGCATATAAGGCGCGCCGCGCGGTTTCGGGAGCGCACGCATCGGCGTTGCTCTTGATGTCCTCGATGCTTGAATCGCCGTGCGACTCAAGATATCGCAGCACGTAACTTTCGCTTTTGCTGAAGTGCGGCTTGCTCTCGGGCTTCGCAGTCGGCGAGAGATTGAACGAATCCACACCGAAGTTTGTGGCTGCGCTGAACGCGAACGGCGCGACGTCGCGCGTCTTGGTGGTGGTGAACGTGATCACGCCCGAGTCTTTGTCTTGCTCGACACTGAGCATCAAATCAACAGCACCCAAGATTGCGCTCGAGCCGCGGTAGCCGCCAATTTTGTTGGCGTGATGGAGGACGATGATCGCGCTCTGCGTCTCGTCGGCGATCTTGTGCAAGTTCTGAAACACCGGCATCACGTCGCCGACGCTGTTCTCGTCGCCGCCGAGCATCACGTCGGCGAGTGCGTCGAGGACCACGAGCTGCGCGCCGGTGCTCTCGATCATTTGCTTTAGCGCGAGCGAGTCAGCAGCCGTCGTCAGATTGAAGCGGCCGAGGCACGTGTACGCAATCAGCGTGCTCGCCGGCGCATCGTGCGCGCGCATCACGTCGCCGAGCCGACGCGCCAAGCGCCGCTCGCCCGATTCTTCGTCAATCAACAGCACGGTGCACGGCTGCGTCGGCAGGTTTAGCCACGGCTCACGATTCGCGACGCTCACGGCCAAGTCGAGCATCGCCCAGGTTTTGCCCGAGCCGCCTTCGCCGACGAGGAGACTCACGCTCCCCGCGCTGAAGAGCTGATAAACGATCCATGTGATCGGCGGCTGCGTTTGCAGCGCTTCACCGGCCCAATGCACGACGCGCTCAGTCTTGCGGACGATGGACTGTGGCGGATTGGACAGGTAGCGCAGCCATTGCTCGCGGAAGGCATCGAGGTTGCTCGCTTCGTCGCGTGCCTTCTGTGCGATCTCGCCGCCGAGCAGATCGAGCGCGCGGCGATACCACTTTTCAACAACCGTCACGGCGTAGCTTTCGGCGTGAATCGCGGTAGGGGTATCAGTGATCAATTGTCCAACGTAAATGGACCCGCCCACGTCGGCGAGTTGACCTTGCGATTCGAGGCGCTCGACGACGGTGAGGTAATCAATATCAATCTGCTCGTGCGCGCAGTATTGAATCGCTTGCCAGATCGTGCCGTTGCGCTCGACGAAAAAGTAAACGGGTTGGACGTGCGAGATCGCGGGAAACACGGACGGATCGAGCAACACCGATCCGATCAGCGCGCGCTCAGCAGATTCGCTGTGGGGTGGAAGTTGCGCGAGCGCTGCGACCGCGCCGTGACCGTTGCTGCGTGGAGACTTATGTGCAATTGCAGAAGCATTCATTTTGCGTCACCCATTGATTTTCAAAACTCAGTGTGCTATATTGGCAACGTCGGCACAAAGCCGACCGTCGCCCGCCGTCCGCCAGAGTTGCTCGCTCTGGCGTTCGGTTTTTATGTAGGCGCTCCTGCTGGCGCGAGCTCGCGCGGTTCTGTTTCTGCGTTGCTTTTGTTGTGCTTTAGATCGAGCTTCACGCTTTCGCCGCCATGTACAGTTGAAATGAATCGCCCGAGTAGATCGAGGCTGCCGTCAATCGTGAGTTGGTTTTTGTGGTCCGACAGCATAATGTAGACGTTCATCATGAGAACCTCCGAGAATGGCAGAAGGCGAGGATTTTCTTTTTCCTCGCCTTCATTATCAGCCCTGTTCCTGCTCAATTGTGTTCACGCAGTCTCACGCAGTCTCATCCAGTCTCACTGCCTTTTGGGCGTTCATTGATGAAGCGGTCGTAAGCAGAAGAATAGGTTAGTGCACGTTCAAATGTCGAACGTGAACCCCTTCGTTTGTGGCCTCTTTTTTCGTACCATTGCTTGGTTTTAACCACGTCGAATTTATTTGCTTGATACATTTTTGCAATTTCAATATATCTATTGTGCGTTCGCGGGGGCAGCTTTTTAAACGGAGCGGCCGCGGTTAGGTTTGCGGGCAAATCGCGGTTTCCTTTGTCGCCGTGCGGTTGTGCCTCTTGTCCGGCAACCGCAATTGTCCCCAGCCACGCCTGCGCCGCCTGCTCGTCGGCAAACGTGGTGCTAAAGTCTTCTGGCCAACCCACAAATTGAACCGTGTAGCCCAGCTTGTCAAGCCTATTGAATAGCACAGATAGATAATCTTCAAATTTCTCGAAGTAGCCACTTGACAGGTCAATCAACATTTGCGAGCCATAGGCTGCTGGAATGGCCTGGATATGACCATAAGCAGGCAGTCCATTCGTGTATAACACAATGGTTTGAGTAGATTCGTCTCTTTCGCCCAGCGGGTGGGGCGCGGTCCGCAATTCAGCCGTGCATTCCCACATGTCCTCGAAGACGAGTTGCATCGCAGTATTGCCGACAATAGTAGGCTTAGCGGTTGTCTTAAATTCGAGTTCCACGCCTGTATCCTCACAAATGAAAAAGCTCACGTGCGTCTTGACGCAACATGAGCGATTTGATATGCTTCCAATCGTCAGTGCGCCGCACACGCATTGGCCGCCGCCGTGGATGTGTCTAGCATCGCACGGCTTTTTCTTTGCCGCATTATAGCAATTTTGTTCTGCCGCGTGCAACCTCAAAGTCTTCTGGTCGGAGTCTCACCGCCGATCACACACGGCTATGCTGTTGTTAATCGTCGAGCCTACTGCGCTCGGCAGCGTGAGCAGCGCACATCACTTGAGCGCCGCATCACGAACGGCTTGCCACACCTCGCGCAGATCGCGATCGCTTCGAAGCGCCACACGCGCACACCCAAACACGCGCGCACCATCACCCGTCCATTCGTCGCGAGCCGAACCTGGTCGGCGACGAATCGTTCAATCGTGCTCAGCACGTCCGCCGTGAACGGCTTCGCACCGTTCTCCAGTTCGCAGATGTAACTGCGCGTGTACGCGACGTCGGCATGGCCGTTGACCCGATAGGGCGCGAGCAACTCGCCGAGCTCCGTCTGCGAGAGCGGCGGCCTGATGCGCGCGACGCGCCGCCGCAGTGTTCTAAGGTCGTGTACCATTCCGAGCGCGCGCACGGGGCGTGAAAGTGTTAGGCGAACAGCCTCCGAACACTTTGAAAGCTCACGTCGGAAGCGCATTTTGTCCTCGACGACGAGCCTTCAACTGCTCGAGCGTGTGCGTCAGACACAGCCACACGCGACCGCGGGAGAGCAGCGCGTAGCGCTCACACTCAGCGCAGCGGCGTTTTTGAGTGGCAGCCTTACGTCGTTTCATGCGCGCGCGGTCGCTCACCGCTGCCCCACTGCATTCTGATAAGTCTGCGCCAGGTCTTCGGCCGTTCGGCCGTGCAGGACCAACGCACTGAGCTCAGCTTTGCCGTGCACGTCGAGCTTCTTATAGATGCTGCGCCGATGCGAGCGCACGGTCGTGTACGCGACGTGTAGGTCGTGCGCGATCTCGTAGTCGCTCTTGCCCTCGGCGATCAGGCGCGCGACTTCGCGCTCGCGCTCGGAGAGCGGATGCGCCGCGTTGGGTTTGATTGCATTGCCCGAAGCAATTCGCTTTGGCGCGTGCGCGTGCGCTGGCACGGCGGCCGGCCAATCGCTGACGCCGAGCGCGAGCGCGACCGCGCGCAGCGCATCGCCGAAGCCGGCGACGTAGGCTTGACCGTCGTCCACCACCACGTGCGCCGCCATGATCGGCGCCGCGCTTTCGAGTGTGGCCAGCACGCTCGTGATGTAACTCTTGAGCACCTGGTCGAGTGTCGGAATGTGGTTCATGTGCCTCCACCGCTTTGCTCGATGAGTAGATCGCCGAAACAACTCAATCAACGACGTCGGCCAGCAGCCGCTTGCGCAGCCACTGGCGCGCTTCGGGAGAGAGTTGCTCGATCAACTCGACGATGCGACTGATCAGTTTGATCTCTTTCGATAGATTCATAGCATGCCCCCATGGTTCGCATTGTTCGGTTCTGTTCGTTCTGTTCGTTCGATTGCAGGCAGATCACGCGCGTTCGTCTCGCTGGCCAGCGCTCGCGCAGAGGGAAGGGGAGCGCTCAACTTAACCTCACCATTGACGACGGCGAGGTACAGCGCGAGCAGTGTCTGGTACTCCCCTTCAAGGTCGAGCGGCGCGCCGCCGCCGTTGCCTGAGCTCGTCTCGATGTGCGGCTTCACGAGCGCGACCGTGCTCGACCATCTACCGCCGCTCCACGATTCAGCCCGGCCGCCGCGGGGCGTGTGCCGTGCGAGATACGCATTGATGGTGCGATAGCCCGGCACGCACGTGCCACGCTCGCCCTCGATCTTGATGGCCAGCAGCAACAGGTTGATCAAGTTGCGCCGCGAGCGCGCGCTCACCGTCGTCACGCGCTGACGCTCCAAGAGGTGTGCGCCGTTTTTCACGCGCACGACGATGGGCAGCTGCTGCTCGACCTGTGCGAGCGCGCGCTGCTCGTTCGGCGAGTTGCCGTCGCGCTTGGAATTGTCATACGGGCGCGGGGTCGGCGCGCCCGTGAGCAGGCCCGCGATCTGTGGTGAGATCATGCGCGGCAGTGACGAGGAGTTGACCACGAACACGGGCCCAATCTTCGTCTCGACGACGCCGGCGCGAGCAGCGCGTGCGTGCACCCACTGCCACAGGCCAACCGCTCCGACGACGAGCAGCACCAGCGCGCACAGCGCAATGAAGAGTGTTGGACCGTATGACCAGATCGCTTTGATCGTCTTTTGCCGTTCGGCTTCGCGCTGCGCTTCGTCCGTCTCGAGCGTGATCGCCGTGAGCGTTGCGTTCGCGCTCACGGTCGCGAGCAGATCCGGTGTGGGTGTGAACGTCGCCGATGGCGTCGGCGTTGCCGTGCTGGTCGCTGTCGCTGTGTTCGTCGGCGTGCGCGTTGGAGTGATCGTCGGCGTGTTCGTCGGCGGCCGTGTGGCCGTCGGCGCGAGCGCTGTCATGCGTGCGCTCACTTGCGCTTCGAGCGTCGCCTTATCGTTGAGTCCCTTGAGGATCGCCTGCGCGGTCGCATGCGCGTACAGATCATCCGCCGAGGGAGCGGACTCGGCGCCGCACGCCGCGAGCAGTAGCGCGGCGCCGAGCAGTGCGCTATATGTGATGGCACGGACCGCGCGTCGCAGGTTGGCGCTTTGCTCGGCTGTTAGAACAAATTTTCTGTTCATCGTGCTGATCACCGCTTCAATTTGCCGCTCACGTCGTACAGGTTCACGGCGTCCTCAGCCTTCGAGGTGAACGTCTTGCACACTTCGCACGTGCGCCCCTTATGGTCGAGCGCGTGCTGCGTCTGCTGCTTGCACTTGGCGCAGTAGCGCCGCTGTCGCTTGAGACTCATGCCGCCTCCCGCTCGACTTCCTTCACCAGGGCGCGCACCGTCTCGTGCGAGACGTTCAGCTGCGCCGCTGTCTTGCGCAGCGACTTCGTTTCGGCATAGATACGCGCCGCGGCGCGCGCGAGCTGCTGACGGCGCCTACGCATCAGATCGTCCAACGGTTTGAGAGTTGCGGGCATCACACGACTCCTTTCACCCTGTGGCACGCGACGGCGTGCCACAGGCTCATGTCTGCGGACATACTCGAAACGCGCTGCCCGAGCGAAACGGTTGCGACGATCCACTCGGGCATGAGCGCAGGCTGCTCGGTCAGCCTATCGGGAAGTCCTATAAGCGCTTCGATTTCGGCGCGAACAACTCGCGCACAATCTGATCGTCAAGCCAATGGCCATCGCTGCCGGCAGGCGACTGCCATTCGTGCACCTCGAGATCCGCGAGTTCGGCGCCGAGCGCGATTAAAAACATGCCGAACTTCTGCCGCGCTTGCTTGTCGAAAATCTCAGGCAGATGTTCGGCAATCACTCGCATCAGCTTGGACAGTGACAAATGCTTCCGATCATTGTTCTCGCTCATGTTCCTCATTTCGTGGTTGCGGATATGCCTGAATGAATGCGGCCAGCATAAGTCGTGCACTGCCGTCTCTCACGCACCGCTCGCACAGGTGCAGCACCCTGTAGCCTTCGTCGCGCATCACGCGCTCGCGCAGCGGCTCACGTTCGGCGCGATTGTCGCCGAGCCAATCGGTGTGCGCCGTGTCGCCGTGAAAGCCGTCGCCGTCCACTTCGACGATCAGGCTGCGCGTCGGTAGGTTGAAGTCAGGGAATACGCCGTGCTTCAGATGCACGTCTTCGATGAAGTATTCGCCCAGCTCGCTCAGCCACTCGCGCACGCGCAGTTGGATGCTGGACGGGTGCGCGCGGCGATAGTTCGCGGCAACTTCGGCGGCCCACATAAAGCCTTTGCGCTCGACCATGATGGCAAACGACTTCTTGCCGTTGCGCACGAGGTTGTCGCGCGAGACGTGCGCGCGGGCGGATTGTTGAAACTCGCGCGTGAATTGCTTCGCCCTGGACTGCCCGCCGCGCTTGCACGGGCAGTCCATCGTCAGATGTTTGCGGCAGGGTTTATTGCTCATCGCATCACCGCCGCTGTCCGTAGCCGCTCCAACCATGCGACTCGACCAGCCCGAGCGCGCGACGCTGACGCTCACGCCCGCGGCGCGCCGCCTTGCGCTTGTCGGCTGCCAGCTGCTTCGCCGTCTTCGGCGTGAGCTCGACGCCGCAGGTGCCGCCGCCGTCGTAGATGTTGTGTGAGCTGAAACGGTCATTGCCGATGAGGGCCTTGCGAATCTTCGGGGTGAGTGGAGCGAGTTTCTGAATGCGGCCGTTGCGCAGCACCGTCAGGCTCTGCATCTGCCAGTGCACGATGATGATGGGCTTGACCGACTGTGCTATGCTTGTGGATGTGCTCATGGGTCCTCCGAACCTTTGGGCATGGGGCGAGTGTTAGAGCGTGTTTGGAAAATCGGTAAAATGGCGTGACGTGGGTAGAATGAGGTTATGACAACCCCAAGATTACCCTACGAGACTGATCTGAGCGAAGCCGAATGGCACCTGCTCGCTCCATTTGTGTTGGCCCCGAAAAT
>JBBPZQ010000123.1:0-4837 GCA_038198935.1 Anaerolineae bacterium | reverse complement strand
GCCAGAAGTGGACGATGCCCATTCGTGACTGGCACCGCGCCTTGCAGCAATTCGCCATTGTGTTCGAAGGCAGAGTCTCGTTACCCTAACCAGCACGCACTGACTCAAGACCATTTACACAAATTACTTGACACCGTCCAGACTTCAGCTGAAGGCCATGCGATCGCATAACGATTAAGAGCCTTTTGCACTTTCTCCTGTTCCGCCTTGTTGCTGCACCCCTCGATCGGTTCCATAACCACAAAGCCCGGCAATACGATTTCTTCATCACCCAGTGACGTGAGCCAAGCGACTGCATGCGCGTATTGCCGTAGCAAATCAATCATGACGTCGCTATCTAACAGAATCATCGTTTAGTATCGCCGTTGAGCTTGTTCGCGGAGTTGACGCGCGAATGTGCTGCTCTCGTGAATATCAGTTCGCTCCTTCCATATGCCAATCAACCCTGAAGTAAGCAGTTCACTAGCGGTCATACGTGCATCACTTTTTAATGGTGCCGAGACCGGTTGAATGAGCAACGTCATCTCGACGTGCTGCCCTTTGCGGACGGGTAGACCTGTGACGGTCACCTCGCCATCTTTTTCAATCGTTTGATTGACGTGAATGGTTTCCATATGGCTCCTCGCGCAACATCATCTGCACCTATTTTTGATTATCCACTGCTTGTTCGTCTTCGTCCAACTCTCTAGTGTCGTCTGCTTCCGCGTCTCCCGCGTCTTCACTGATCTCCTCTAGTTTCGCTCCCGCCTTCGCCGCACTCACCTGCCCATCCGTCGGAACACCCGTCGTCGTTTCGTCCACTTTGATTTTTGCAATGCTGCGCAGTTGATCGCCGTCTTCGAGACGCATGATGCGGATGCCTTTGGTCGCACGTCCCTGCTGCGAGATGGACTTCGCGGTCGTGCGCAGCACCATGCCGTTCGCCGTGATGAGCGTTACTTCGTCGTCGGGTGACACCACCTGCGCCGTCACAATGGGCCCGATCTCCTCGATCTTGCGATGGGCGATTGCCCACATGCCCTTGCCGCGCCGTCCCTTCGTCGCATATTCTGCTAGCGGCGTGCGCTTGCCGAACCCGTTCGCGGTGAGAATGAGCAGATCACTTTCTGCATCCACGATGTCCATGCCCGCAATCTGATCGTCGCCCTCCAACTTAATAGAGTTCACGCCCGCCGCCGCGCGTCCCATCAAGCGCACGGTGTTGAGCGCGAAGCGCAGCGCCTTGCCGTGTGCCGACACGATGATTGCGTCGTCATTCCCGCGCGCCAACTTCACCCAGCCGAGTTCGTCGCCGTCTTCTAGATTGAGCGCGACGATGCCGCTGGGCCGCACCGACTCGAATTCATCGAGCGCGATGCGCTTGATGCGACCGCGCTTCGTGCACATCAGCAGGTCGGCGTCGGTGCTAAAGTTCGAAATGTCAATCGCAGCGGTCATCTTCTCGCCGTCGCCGAGCGCGATCAGGTTAACCAGCGGCGTACCTTTTGCCGTGCGCGACGTGTCCGCGATGCGGAAGACTTTTTCCGAGAAGACGCGTCCTTTGTTGGTGAAGAATAGGATGCTATCCAACGTCTTCGCGGCGATCAAGTGCAGCACGTCATCTTCGCTGGCTTTGGTCAGCCCAGTCACGCCGCGCCCGCCGCGCGTCTGCTTGCGGAACGTCGTCGCGGGCACGCGCTTGATGTATCCGCGCTGCGTGATCGTGATCAGCACTTGCTCCTGAGCGACCAAATCCTCGTCGCGCAATTCTTGCGTCTCCGCGCTCACGATCACCGTGCGCCGCTCGTCGCCATACTTCTCTTGCAGCGCGAGCAAGTCTACTTTCACCAGCGCGAGAATCTTCGCGGGATGCGCAAGCAGGTCTTCAAGGTGCGCAATCTTTTCCATGATCTGCCGATACTCTTGCTCGATCCTCTCGCGTTCCAGCGCGGCCAGTCTGCGGAGTTGCATGTCGAGGATGGCGCGCGCCTGCAACTCGCTCAATGTGAAGCGCGTCATCAAATTGTTCAGCGCTTCCTCGGCGTCTTGCGATTCGCGAATGGTGCGAATCACCGCGTCGAGGTTGTTGAGTGCAATGCGTAAGCCTTCGAGGATGTGCGCGCGCGCGCGCGCGATCTTCAACTCGTAGATGCTGCGCCGCGTGATGATCTCGCGCCGATGCTCGACGTATTCCTGCATCATGCGCTTGAGCGGCAGCGTGCGCGGCTCGCCATCCACCAGCGCGAGCATGTTCACGCCGAAGGACGATTGCAGCGGCGTGAATTTCAGCAATTGATTGAGCGTCTTATGCGGCTGCGCGCCGCGCTTTAGCTCGATCAGCACGCGCACGCCGTTGCGGTCGGACTCGTCGCGCAGGTCGGCGATCGAGTCAATACGGTCGTTGTGCACCAGTTCGGCAATGCGCTCGACCAATCCCGCTTTGTTCACCTGAAACGGAATCTCGGTCACGATGATTCTCATGCGGCCGTTGTCGGCTTCTTCGAAATGCGTCTTGCCGCGCACGATCACGCGCCCGCGTCCCGTCGCGAACGCATTCTTGATGCCCTCCGCGCCCATGATGACGCCGCCCGTCGGGAAGTCGGGTCCTTTCACGAACTGCATCAGGTCGTCGAGCGAAACATCTTCGATGTGGTCGTAGTGGTCAATCAGGTACGCGATGCCATCGGCAATCTCGTTCAGGTTGTGCGGCGGAATATTCGTCGCCATGCCAACCGCGATACCCGACGTGCCATTGACGAGCAAGTTGGGCAGCAGCGCGGGCAGCACGGTCGGCTCTTGCAGCGTGCCGTCGAAGTTGTCGCTGAAGTCCACCGTCTCTTTGTCAATATCGGCCAGCATCTCCATCGCGATTTGCGACAGCCGCGCTTCGGTGTAACGCATCGCCGCCGCGCTGTCGCCGTCCATCGAGCCGAAGTTGCCTTGGCTATCCACGAGCGGATAGCGCAGCGAAAAATCTTGCGCCATGCGCACCAGCGTGTCATAGACGGCCATATCGCCGTGCGGGTGATACTTGCCGAGTACCTCGCCGACGATACGCGCACACTTTTTATACGGCGTGTTGGGGCGGATACCCATGTCGTACATCGCATACAGCACGCGCCGATGCACCGGCTTCAGTCCGTCGCGCACGTCGGGCAGCGCGCGCGCGACGATCACGCTCATCGCGTAGTCAAGATACGCCGTCTGCATCTCCGTCTCGATATCGCGCGACTGCACGATGCCGATGTTCGGCGGGAGGGCTGTGAGGTTTTCGTTTACGAGATTGTCATTCATAGATGAAACTTTCTAGGGTGATACGTGGTCTGAGAATCGCTGAGACGCTGACGGCGCTGATTACACTGAAAATGCTTTTTCAGTGCCATCAGCCTGTTCAATGTTTCAGCGATTCGATGTCGCGCTGCGTGACGATGCCAATGGCGGGGTCAACGGGCGAGCCGTTGCCGGTGGTGAGGGTTTCGTTTAGAAGTTCATTAGTCATAAGTGGAACTTTCTGAATCTTAAAAATGCATCTTTCCCCTATGGTAAACGTACAATTTTTATGCTTGCTCCGGTGCAATCATAGTTTTTGATTAACGAATCAATTCGTTGTTGCAGTAAATCTTCATTTACTTGTGGCGTTGTGTCTATCCATTTGTACCAGATGCCGCTCTCAATAGAAAACGTAAAGGTTCCTGGCCCTACAATCATATAAGCAATGCAGCTACCAGAAACATTTTCGAAGCTATAAGCATGACCGACAAGAGTTTCTCCTTTGTTCAGACTTAGATTGTTATAGGTTTTCCAAATTCCATCACCTGTTTGATCGTAATCAACTTTACCAGGAGATGGAGCTGGTGTTGCCGTCGGCGGTCTGGGTGTAGCAGTCGGCGGTACGCGGGTTGCTGTCGCTGTGGGCGGTACTGTTGGGTTTGGTCTTGACGTTAGTAGCAAGGGCGTTACAGTTGGATTGGGCTTTGGAGTTGATGACATTCCAACCAAAGCAGTTGTTGTTGGCGAAGTTGGTTGTGGGTTGGCTGGCAAGGTTTGTATCATCGCAATCAGAGATGGCAAGAAGAAGATAGCCAAGACGACTATCACTAAACCGATAGCAAGTATTGGCTTGGACAGGATGAAAAGGATAGCTCTGCCAAGAAAGACAAAGGTAACTCTGAGGAGAGCAGAGACAACTCTCAAAACAGCAAGGATGGCTTGGGCTATTGCTTCTATTGTATTCAACGCCCAGTGAAAAATTCTATGGTCAGGGTCTAGCCATTGTAGGATGGCAACGATGAGTGCAAGGATTGCTGCTATGGCTGCCCATCGAAATAGTGTTGGGTCGTCTATGCTCAAGTTGCTCTCCTCCGCCGCGCGCGGTATGGCTGCGAGCGGGAGGGCATCGGTTGCAAACCGACGCCCGAGACGACAAACCCGCGACGCGGGTTTCGTTTGATAGGCGTCGAATTTTATTCGATGCCGCTCCCCATCCGATGGCATTCTGCCGATGTGAAGCGCCATCGGTTAGAAACCGACGGCTGGCTGGCTAAACCCGCAGTGCGGGTTACACGCTGCGCTCCAACGTCGCGCTCAATGTGTTGAGCCGATGATGCTCTTTCTGCTTTTGGATATACGCGACGACCTTTGGAATTTCCGCTTGCCGAATCGTGACGACACCGTAGCCGTCTTGCCAATACAACGTTTCCTGCAAGCCGCTCTCTTTGTTAACGTCAGTTCGGTTTAAGCCGGCAGCACGGGTCGAGCAGCCAAGTGCAAGGACGGCTTCTTGGGCTGATGACAGTAGGCAATCAGCCCACAGAGCACATTGACCAGGAAGTTGAATGGGCTGCGATGGCGCGTGTGC
>JBBPZQ010000122.1:0-14111 GCA_038198935.1 Anaerolineae bacterium | reverse complement strand
GGCGTTTCTATCGCCCATGCCGCGACTGTGTTATGATGCATCTCGACCTCCTTCGGTCTACTGGGGTTTAGGCAACGCCAGTGTACCCGAAAGAGGTCACTTTTTCATCTCCTGTCAACCGACTTTGGAAAAGCCCTACAAATTGGGGCAATAGTTCTCAACAAAATCAACAAGAGCAACACCTCAGAGACGCGGTGACACGACTGAAACAGGTACAGCGCGGCGCCAATGTTCAACCTGTGCTCGGTATTTGCTACGGGAAGACAAAGACCAGTTACCTTCGTGGTTATATCAAAGTCGTAGGTCAAAACTTTTGGTATCTGATCAGTGAAAACAAAAACCTATACCCAGATATTGTTGAACCAATTGGATATCGGGCGAAAGAACACAACGAGCACTATGTTCTGGAAAGAGCCAAAGTGATCAATCGCTTTACAAAGGAATTTATTGAGAACTTCTGCGATGATACAGGTGCCATTGATTGGGTACGATTAGTCGAGTTCAGTAGCGGCAATTTCGATTTGGATAGATTCTTACCTGAATCATAGGAGTCCCCATGACCCAAGCCACCATCCGCGAAGCGGTGGTCGAGCAACTGCGCCGCAAACTGGATTCGGAAGAGTACACGCAGATTCGCCACGAGTGGATCGTCCACTCGAAAGCCGAGGACGCGCGCGACATCGCCGGGCTGATGTCCACGCTGACCGACGACTGCGTGTACAAACTCGTGACGACAGGCGAGGAGTGGCATGGCAAGCAAGGCGCGACGCGCTTCTACACCGAACTGCTCACGGCGTTCCCCGACATCCACTTCGACTTGCAGAACATCGTGATCGGTCCGCAGGGCGTGTTCGAGGAAGCGCACGTCAGCGGCACGCACCAAGCGCAGTGGCTCAACACGCCGGCAACGGGCAAACGACTCGAATGGAACGTCGTGATTTTCTTTCCGTGGGATGCGGCGCAGAAAAAGTTTCAGGGCGAGCGGGTGTATTCTGATTTGAATGAGCAGGCGCTCAAGTAGAATTTTAAAATTGTAAATTTTAGATTTCAAATTTAGAATCTAAAATCTAAAATGGAGTGTTCATGGAACAGGCGACCATCGGCGTGATCGGCGGCAGTGGGCTGTACGCGATGGAGGGATTGAGCGACATCAAGGAAGTCAACGTCAGCACGCCTTTTGGCGATCCGAGCGACGTGATCACCATCGGCACCATTGGCGAGCAGCGCGTCGCGTTCCTGCCGCGTCATGGGCGCGGGCATCGCATCATGCCGAGCGAGCTGCCCAATCGCGCCAACATCTACGCGCTCAAAACGTTGGGCGTGGGCTGGGTTGTATCCGTCTCGGCGTGCGGCTCGATGCGCGAAGACTTCGCGCCGCGCGACGTGGTCATCCCCAACCAGACGTATGATCGCACGCAGGGACGCATCAATACCTTCTTCGGGCGCGGCATGGTCGTGCACATGAGTTTCTCGGAACCCTTCTGCCCCGTGTTGAGCAGCATTTTGTACAAGGCGGTCAAAGCGGCAGGCGGCACCGTGCATCGCGGCGGCGTGTACCTGACGATCGAGGGTCCGCAATTTTCCAGCAAAGGCGAATCGGATATTCACCGCAAACTGGGCGTGGACATCATCGGCATGACGAACCTGCCCGAAGCGAAGCTCGCGCGCGAGGCGGAGATGTGCTACGCGACGATGGCGCACATCACCGACTATGACGTGTGGCACGAGAGCGCCGAGCCCGTCACGCTGCAAATGGTCATCTCCAACTTAAACGCAAACGTGTCGCTCGCGCAGCAGGCATTAAGGCTTGCCTTCGCGCGCATCCCCGCTCAGCGCAAAGGCTGCCCTTGCCCCACCGCGCTGCACGAAGCGATAGTAACAGCACCCGAGTTAATCCCGCCGCCGCTGAAGGCAGACCTCGAGCTGCTCATTGGCAAATACCTTGGCTGACGAGTAGGGACGAGCCGACGGCTCGCCCTTACCGGATCGCACCTGAGATGTAGGGGCGCAGCATGCTGCGCCCTCGACGTTTACGAGCAAGTAACCTTTTCTGCCTTTCTCTCCACTACCATATAGAACCGTGTACGACATATCGGATGCCGAGTTGGTCGCGCTGGCGCGTGCGGGCGACAAGCGCGCGTTCGGCGAACTCCTCGAGCGCTATCAAGCGCTGACGCATCGCATCGCGCTGCGCATGATCGCGCACGAGGAGATTGCGCGCGAGTTGACGCAGGAGGCGATGCTCGAAGCGTATCTGTCGCTCAAGCAGCTGCGCGACGACGCGCGCTTCAAGCAGTGGCTGTACGGCATTGTGCTGAACGTGTGCCGCAGTTACGTGCGCGCTCAACGCACAATTTTCTTTTCACTTGAAGCGATGCGCGGCGGCGTGTATCACGACGAGCCGATTGTCTTCGACCCCGCGCCATCGCCGCAAGAGATGATTGAAGCGCGCGAACTGCACCAGCACGTCGTGAACGCGATTGCGTCGCTGCCGCCGTCCGAGCGCGAAGCGACGCTGCTGTTCTACTACGACCAACTCACGCTGCGAGAAATTGCCAACGCGCTCGGCATTTCGCTCAACGCGGTCAAGGCGCGGCTGTACAAGTCGCGGCAGCACTTGCGCGACAAATTGCTGGAACTGCACGAGATCAGAGCAGAGAGGAGCCCTACGATGCGAAAAGTTTCGATTGCCGATGTGGTGAAGCAGAAGCGCACGAGCGCCGAAGGACAGTCCAACCCGTTTTATATCGTGCTGCTGCACGACGCTGCAAGCAATCGCGCGCTGCCGATTTGGGTGGGACCGTATGAAGGCCAGGCGATTGCAATGGGCTTGCGCGAGTTCAGCACGCCACGACCGATGACGTACAACTTCATGGCGAGTCTGCTCGACGCCGCCGACGTGCATGTCGAGTCGGTACACATCGCGTCGCTGAAAGAGGAAACGTTTTACGCAACGGTGAAGTTGTGCAGCGGCGACCACACGAGCGACGTGGATGCGCGTCCCAGCGATGCGCTCGCGCTCGCGCTGCGCACAGACAGCCCCATCTTCGTGTCTGACGACGTGATGGAGAGCGGCGGCACCGTTGTGCCACAAGGCGCGGCGGCAGCACGGAAGGGCGCAGAGCAGATCATGAGTGATTTGCAGAGTGTGTTCAAACCGTGGCAGCCCTCCACGCACGCGACAGAACAAATGGAGCAGACGCGCCGCGAGTTGATCGCACAGGTATTTGGGAGTTGAATGCGGCAACAACGGATGAACAACGGATAAGCGGATAAACGTCAGCGCGTGATGCTCAGCCGTTTATCCGTCGGCGTTGTATCAATGCCGTATCCGTTGTCGCCGTTGTCCGTTGTCGCCGCGCCACGAGCATCCCATCCTCGCGTGCGACGCACATCACGAAATAGAATTTGTCCAACTGCAAGCAGTAGTCCACGTCCGTACTCGGCGCATCAGGATGATTCTCTAGGAAGCGCTGCGCCGCGCGTCCGTTGCGCGCGCGCGCGAGCAGCTCCACCTCGTCCACAGACTCACCACGCAGACGCGCGGCGAGCAAGTCCGAGCACGCCGTGTCCTCGTCGTTGCGCGCCATGCCGCTCTCGCCCATCTCGACAATCGTCACAACGTCGGGATTCCTCGCCTGAATGTAATCCACAATTGCCTGCGCGCACACGATATTGCCGAGCACGATTTCGTCGGCGTCGTTGGCGTTGACCACGCCCTGCGTGCCCGCGCTCGTGCGCTGGATACAGCGGCAGTCGCGGAAGTTCCGTGCGCTCTCGATGATGTGCGTCGGCGAGTTATCGAAATCAAAACCTTCGATGTGCTTGCCGCCGACTTCGCCCATCAAGATCGCGTCGGGATATTGATGGCGCAGCATGAACGCCTGCCATGCTTCGCCGACGAGCGCGATGTCGCGCGCGCCTTTGTCGAACGCATAGGCGGCAACGCTGAACGCGCGGAACACGTCAATGATGACGGCGAGTCCTCGCGCCTGCTTCGCGCCGTTCAGTAAACTGAGTTGTCGAATCTCCATCCGTCGTTTGCAACCTTTCCGTCACGTCAACTATAATCGCGCAAGAGAAATGCTGAGTGCAAAGCCCTGAGTGCTGAGTATAACATTTCTCAGGACTCAGCCCTCAGCACTCACGACTTTTGTTGGAGGGACTTTGCCCAAGATTGCCTTCATCGGCGCAGGCTCGACGGTGTTCGCGCGCACGCTTCTCACCGATATTCTCAGTTACCCCGAACTGTCCAACTCCACCATTGCGCTGATGGACATTGATCCCGAACGCTTGCGCACATCAGAAATTGTCGCGCGCAAAGTAGCTGCCTCGCTGAACGCTGAGCCGACCATCATCGCCACGCCGGATCGGCGCGTCGCGCTCGACGCGACACAGTACGTCGTCAACATGATTCAAGTGGCGGGCTACAAGCCGGGCAGCGTGATTGATTTCGAGATTCCAAAAAAGTATGGCTTGCGGCAGACGATTGGCGACACGCTCGGCATCGGCGGCATCATGCGCGCGCTGCGCACCATCCCGGTGCTGCTCGACATTTGCCGTGATATGGAAGAACTCTGCCCCGATGCATGGTTTCTGCAATATGTTAACCCGATGGCGATGAACTGCTGGGCGATCAACCGCGCGACGCGCATCAAGACGATTGGCTTGTGCCATTCGGTGCAAGGCACGGCGGCGCGGCTCGCCGAAGACATCGGTCTCGAGTACCACGACTTGGATTACTGCTGCGCGGGCATCAATCACATGGCGTTCTACTTGCGCTTCGCGCACACGCAGAGCGGTGACGATTTATATCCGCTCATTCGACAGGTCATCGCCGACGGGCGCGTGCCGCACATGAACCGCGTGCGCTACGAGGTGCTCAAGCATCTCGGCTATTTCGTCACCGAGTCCTCGGAGCATTTTTCAGAATACGTGCCGTGGTTCATCAAGCGCGCGCGGCCGGACCTGATCGAAACATTAAACATTCCGCTCGACGAATATTTGCGCCGCTGCGAGCGGCAGGTTCGCGGCTGGCGGCTGATGCGCGCGGCACTCGAAACCGACGCGCCGCTCAAAGTGCGGCGCAGTCACGAATACGGCTCACGGATCATTCACAGTCTCGAGACGGGCGCACCGCGCACGATTAACGGTAACGTGAGCAACAACAACTCCCTCCCCTGCGAAGCGGGGGAGGGTCGGGGTGAGGTTCGCCTGATCACAAACCTTCCTGCCGATTGCTGTGTCGAAGTGCCGTGCGTCGTGGACGAACATGGCATCCAACCGCAGCACATCGGCGCATTGCCGCCACAATTGGCGGCGCTCATGCAGACGAACATCAATGTGCAGTCGCTCGCCGTAGAGGCGGCGCTTACCGGCCGGCGCGAGCACGTCTATCACGCGGCGATGCTCGACCCGCACACGGCGGCAGAGTTGTCACTGGACGAAATCGTTTCGCTGGTTGACGAATTGATCGCCGCACACGGCGATTGGATTCCAGACGAGTTGCGCGCGACGGGATAATCAACGCTCATGTTCAAGGTTTTGCTCATCCTCTTAAACTTGTGTGCGATGTTCGCGCTCGCCGCGTGTGGCGCTGGCGAACAGCCACCCACAGCAGCGCCGATTCCATTCACGACGCCGCCCTCCGCCTTGATCGTGACGCCTGTGCCAACGCGCGTGCGTACGCCGCTCGCCGCAACGACGACCATGCCGCGTCTCGCGCTCACGACGACGAGCGCCGCGATTGATGCGCTCACGAAAGCGTTGAAAGAAAAAGATGCAGTCAATCTCGATTTGCTGCTCGCCGATGAGGTGCTGATGACGAGCAACGCTAACGGCGAAGGCGGCGCCGTGTTGTTCCGCGCCGATGCCGCGCGCTGGTTGAGCCAGCACTGGGGCACGAAGCGCACGCTCGTCAAGACGCAATACGTGGATCATTTTGTGCTGCTGATCGTGGACACGAAAGATTGGGCGGCCGACACGCCGCTCAAGAAGGGCACAATAACGTTTCAACTGCATCGCTACAACACGCAAGGACAAGGCGACCCGCTGCAAGGCTTCTGGGAGATTGATACGATTATCTACCAGTAGAAAAATCAAAAGCAAACCACAAAGACACGAAGCACACAAAGATTTTCTTCGTGGTCTTTGTGGCTTCGTGGTTTGCTTTTTGAGTCAGGTGATAGGATGAAACTCGCAAACAAAGTCGCCATCGTCACCGGTGGCGGCAAGGGCATCGGTCGCGCGACGAGCATTGCGCTTGCGCATGAGGGCGCGTGCGTGAGCGTGAACTACTCGAAGTCGCACGCCGAAGCCGAAGCGGTGGTGCGCGAAATCGAGAGCGCGGGTGGTCGCGCCATAGCCGTGCGCGCGGATGTGAGTAATGATGCTGACGCGCGACGGTTGATTGACGAGACAGTGCAGCAGTTCGGGCGCTTAGACATTCTCGTGAACAACGCGGGCTGGACGCGCCGCACGCCGCACAACCAACTCGACATGCTGACAGAAGAACTGCTCGACCGCACGCTCGCGACGAACGTGAAGGGTCCGCTCTACTGCATCCGCGCCGCCGTGCCGCACATGCAGCAAGCGGGCGCGGGCTGTGTGGTGAACATCACGTCAGTGGCGGGCATCATCGGCCAAGGCAGTTCGATTGCGTATGTCGGCTCGAAGGCAGCGCTGGCGGCGATGACCAAATCGCTCGCGCGCGCGTTCGCGCCGACCATTCGCTTCAACTCGGTCGCGCCGGGTTTTGTGGACACAGGCTTCGTCGTGCCGTCCGGAGGCGAGGGCGCGGCGAACGCCAAGAAGCGCGTGCACATCGGGCGCATCGTACAGCCGGCAGATATCGCCGCTGCGGTGTTGTTCTTCTGCACCGACGGCAGCGCGCTCACGGGCGAGGAGATTGTGGTGGACGGGGGAATTATTCGGTTGGGAGCAAAGCAGTAGCGCGATGCGGAATGATGCTTGTGATTGTCATTCTGAGCGAAGCGAAGAATCTCTGACATGCTTCTTGAAGAACCATGCTGTCATGTATTGAACTCGTTTCGCCGTGAGTCCATGACCACAATCATCTGCGACTTGCGAGTTAGAGATTCTTCGTCGCTTCGCTCCTCAGAATGACAGGAGTAAAAAGCATGACCATCAAAGTCGGCATCATCGGGGCGGGCTTCATTGGGCCCGTGCACGTCGAGGCGGTGCGGCGGCTGGGCGATGTGGACGTGATTGCCATCGCCGCGTCGTCGCAGGCGCACGCGGACGCGAAGGCGAAGGTGCTCCACGTGCCGCGCGCGTACGGCGACTGGCGCGCGCTCGTCGCCGACAAGGATGTGGAAGTCGTGCACAATACGGCGCCCAACTATCTGCACGCCGAAATCAATCGCGCCGTCATCGCCGCGCGCAAGCACTTGCTGTCCGAAAAGCCGCTCGGCATCACGCCCGACGAGACGCGCGCGATGCTGCGCGGCGCACGCGCGGCCAAGATCGTGCACGGCGTGTGCTTCAACTATCGCACGTATCCGATGACGCAGGAGATGCGCGCGCGCATCACGGGCGGCGCGATTGGCAACCCGCGCATCATTCACGGCCAATACTTGCAAGACTGGCTGATGTTCGACGGCGACTACAACTGGCGCGTGGACGCAGCGCGCGGCGGCGCATCGCAAGCCATCGGCGACATCGGCTCGCATTGGTGCGATCTCGCGCAGTTCGTGACGGGATTGCGCATCAGCGCGCTGTGCGCCGACACGAATGCGTTCATCACCTCGCGCAAACGGCCCAAAGGTGAGGTCGCCACGTTCGACGGTGGCGGTCAAGGCGAGACCGAGTTCATGCGCGTGACGGGCGAAGACTACGCGACGGTGATGTTCCAGTTCGAGAACGGCGCACGCGGCGCGTGCCTCATCTCGCAGCTGAGCGGCGGGCACAAGAACGACCTGGCGCTCGAAGTGAATGGCACGCTGGCCAGTTTGCGCTGGCGGCAGGAGGAGCCAGAGCAATTGTGGGTGGGCCAGCGTGATGCGGCGAATGCAACATTGCTCAAGCAGCCGAACCTCTTGACCGAACGTGCGCGCTCGTTCGCGCATTACCCCGGCGGCCACATCGAGGGCTACCCTGATGGTTTCAAGAATCTCGTCGCGCGCTTCTATGCGTTCATCCGCGACGGGCGTGACCCGCAGAAAGACCCCGCCGACTTCCCCACATTCGAAGATGGCCACCGCGCCGCGCTCGTCGTTGATGCTATACTGAAAAGTGCCAAGGAACGCGCGTGGGTCACCGTGCCGAGTACGTAACTCAGATAAATTGAACCGCGAAGACGCAAAGCACGCGAAGTTTTTTTCGTGCCATGCTGTGCCCAGCGAGCATGACAGATTCAGAAAAGGATTGTCTCAGCGCTCTTCGCGTCTTAGCGGTTTGCACTCCTATTGCTCATGTTAACCTCAATCCTCACCGAACAACAAGCCAAACTGCTGCGAGAGGAGAAAGAAGCGCTCGCCGATGTGCGCGTCGCACTCGCAAGCCTCGACGTGCCGCGCGAGACACTGAACACATTGCAGGATGCAATTCTGCAACTCGACGAGTTGTTCCTGCTCGTCGTGGTCGGCGAGTTCAACGCGGGCAAGTCGGCGCTGGTGAACGCACTGCTGGGCGCGCGCGTGCTCGCCGAAGGCGTGACGCCGACGACCTCGCGCGTGACGCTCGTGAAATGGGGCGAGCAAGTGCGCGAAACTATCGTGGACGAAAACTTCGCGACATTCACGCACCCGCTGCCGCTTCTGCGTGAGCTGAACATCGTGGACACGCCGGGCACGAACGCCGTCATCCGCCAGCACGAGCGATTGACGAATGAGTTCGTGCCGCGCAGCGATCTCGTGCTGTTCGTCACGTCTGCGGATCGTCCGCTCACCGAGAGCGAACGGCAGTTCCTCGAACGCATCCGCGACTGGGGCAAGAAGGTCATCATCGCCTTGAACAAGGCAGACCTGCTGGAAGATGAAAAGGCGTTGAAGGAAGTGCGCGAGTTCGTCCTGCAGCACGCCAGCGAGGTGCTCGGCACGACGCCCGAATTCTTCCCCGTGTCAGCCAAGTTAGCGCAGCGCGCGAAGAATGAGGACAGCAAAGGTGTAGAGGCGCGTGGCCGTGCGCCCCTACAAGACGCGAGTGGTCTCGCCGCGCTCGAAAAGTTTATTTACGATACGCTCGACGACCGCGCGCGACTACAACTCAAATTCATGAACCCGCTCGGCGTTGCCGAACACATCATCGAGCAGGCACACGCGATCGCGCAAAGCGAAGCCGACGCGTTGAATGAAGACAAGGACACGGTCAACGCCGTCGAGTCGGTCATCACGCAGTACGAACGCGAGTTGAAAAGCGAAATGCCGCCGCGCCTGTCTGAAGTCGAGATGATCCTCAGTCGGCTGCGCGACCGTGGACTGGACTTCTTCGACAACACGATTCGGCTGACGAAGATTGCCAGCCTCTCGCGCGGCGACAAGGTGCGCGCCGAGTTCGAGCGGCAAGTGCTGGCTGACGTGCCGGTGCAAATCGAGCAGCGCGTGCAGCGGCTGATTGATTGGCTGGTCGAAAAAGACTTGCACGAGTGGCAGCAGGTGATGACATACTTGCAGCGGCGGCAGGCGCGCTACACCGAGCATATTGTCGGCGAGGGTGTCGCGCCGCTGGACACGCGCCGCCGCACGTTGATTGACTCGGTTGGCAAAACGGCCAGCACGATTGTCGAGACGTATGACCGTCAGAAGGAAGCGAGCGAGTTGGCGGGTCACGTCGAGTCGGCGGTGGCACAGACCGCGCTGCTCGAAGCGGGCGCGGTGGGGCTCGGCGCGCTGATCACGACGCTGATCGCATCGTCGGCGATTGACATCACGGGCTTGCTGTTCGCGGGCGTGATCGCCATCGTCGGCTTGTTCGTCATCCCGTACAAGCGCAATCAGGCGAAGCAAAACTATCGTGAGAAGATGGAGATGCTGCGCACGCGCTTGATGGGTGCGCTCACGACGCAGTTCAACGCCGAAGCCGAGAACGCAGTCACGCGCATGAAGGATGGCGTCGCGCCGTACACGCGCTTTGTGCGCGCCGAGCGCGAGCGCGTCGAGCAAGCGCTGACGCAACTCGAAGAATTACAGCGGCGCGTCGGCGGACTGAAGGCAAGAGTGCAAGCACTGTGAAGACCAGCCACTACTTCACGAATAGTGTGCTAGCCCGCCGACTTTATCTCAAAACCGAATGGATCGAATTGGTACTGAAGAACCCCGTTCGCGACGAAAGGTGCGTATGGTTTTCCAATATCATCCCAAAAGCGATATGCCATACATTCAGCTTGTCAAGGCGCTCAGTAATGAATCTAAGGCAATCGCATATGGAATGAAGGAGGCAGCCATATGCGATAATGGCGAATCTTCCAGCGGAGGAACGCCAGGTCCCCCCAAGCCCATCAGACCATCCAGAAACATTTCGGGAGCCTCAAGGACGCGCGCCACGGCAACGCGCTGCAACACGAGTTGCTCGACAGCTTGGCGATCACGATTACTTGCTCAAAGCCCTTTCAAGTTGCAATGCGATTGCCCTAACAAGAACGGCAAGCGCGTTGACGGTCTCTTTTGTTCTTTGCTATAGTGACAGAAACTTCGTGCAGGAGCATCCCATGCAAATCGAACAGCGCATGACAGAACTCGGTATCGAATTGCCTGAGCCGTGGAATGTGCCGGCGCAATTCAACTTTCGCCCCGTCGTGGTCAGCGGCAATATGGCATACGTGTCCGGCCACGGGCCGCTCAACAACAACGGCGCCGTGTACAAGGGCAAACTGGGCCGCGAGTACAGTGTGCAGGAGGGCTACGCGGCTGCGCGCATGACGATGCTGCTGATGCTCGCTTCGCTCAAGCGCGAACTGGGCGACCTCGACCGCGTGCAGCGCATCGTCAAATTACTTGGCATGGTCAACAGCGCCGAAGGCTTCGATCAACAGCCTGCGGTCATCAACGGCGCGTCGGACTTGCTGGTGCAAATCTTCGGCGAGCAACGCGGCAAGCACGCGCGCTCGGCCGTCGGCATGGCAGAACTGCCGGTGGGCATACCCGTTGAGATTGAGATGATTGTGGAAGTGAAGTAGTCAGTAGCCAGTCGTCAGTAGTCAGACGAACTTATCTGGCTACTGGAGACTCCAATGCCTCGCTACGCACCCGCCAACTCACTCGAATCCCCGCGCTTCACCGGCGTGCGCACGTTCATGCGTCTGCCGTTCGTGCAGACGACGGACGATGTGGACTTCGCCGTGGTCGGTCTGCCGTTCGACACCGGCGCGACATTTCGCGTCGGCGCGCGCTTCGGGCCCGAAGCGATACGCTCATTGTCCGCGATGCTGCGGCCGTATCACCTCGCGCATGATGTGAATATCTTCGATCACCTGTCAGGCGTGGACTATGGCGATGCTTCGGTCGTGCCCGGCTTCATCGAAGCCTCGCTGAGAAAGATTGACGAGTTTTTGCAACCACTGCACGACGCAGGTGTCACACCTATCGCGCTCGGCGGCGACCACTCGATTGTGCTCGCGGAGTTGCATGCGGCGGCGCGTAAGCACGGACCGCTCGGACTGGTGCAATTCGACGCGCACGGCGACGTGTGGGACGAATACTTCGGTCACAAGTACACGCACGGCACACCCATTCGCCGCGCGCTCGAAGACGGCTTGCTCGACCCGAAACGCGTCATTCAGGTAGGGATGCGCGGACCGCTGTACGAACCGCACGACATCCAGCAGGCGCGAGACTTCGGATTCGAGGTGCTGCTCGCGGACGACGTGCGCTCGCTTGGCAGCGCGCACGTCATCAAACAGATTCGTAATGTGGTCGGCACGCGCCCGACGTTTCTGTCGTTCGACATTGACTTCATTGATCCCGCGTCCGCGCCCGGCACCGGCACGCCTGAAGTCGGCGGCTTCACGAGCGCCGAAGCGCAGCAGTTGTTGCGCGGGCTGACGGGCGTCAACGTCGTCGCGTTCGACGTGGTCGAGGTGTTGCCCGCCTACGACAACGCGGGCCAGATCACCGCGCTGTTGGCCGCCAATGTTGCGTGGGAGATGATCGCGCTGCTGGCGTGGAAGAAAAAGCATGACCAGATGACACGGTGATAGGGTGACAAGGTGACGTGAGTTCAGCTTGTCACCCCGTCACCTTGTCACCGTGTCATTGTATAAGACACATGGCAGTTAAACCCAGCCTCCTCGACCTCCCCGACTCGTTCGACACCGAGCGGCTGACCATCCGCGCGCCGCAAGTCGCTGAAGGTAAAGCGATTAATGATGCCATCATGGAATCGCTCGACAGTCTGCGTCCGTGGATGACGTGGGTTCATCCGCAACCACCCACAGTCCAAGACTCGGAAGAGTTCTCAATTCAATCGCGTGCGAAGTGGCTGTTGCGCGAAGAGTTCGGATTGCGCTTGTGGCTGAAAGGCACCGAGACGTTGGTCGGCAGCAGTGGCTTGCATGTGCGCGATTGGAACGTGCCGCTGTTCGAGATCGGCTACTGGTGCCGCAAACAGTTCG
This sequence comes from Anaerolineae bacterium, assembly GCA_038198935.1. Lineage (GTDB taxonomy): Bacteria > Chloroflexota > Anaerolineae > JACRMK01 > JACRMK01 > JBBPZQ01. The sequence continues at coordinate 1,543 of JBBPZQ010000122.1, read as the reverse complement.
AAGGCAAAGGCTATATCACGGAAGCCGTGAACGCGATCACGCGATTCGGCTTCGACGTACTGAAGGCGGAGCGCATCATCATTCGCTGTGATGCGCGGAACGAGCGCAGCGCCGCCGTCGCGCGCCGCTGCGGCTACACGCTCGAAGGCATCATGCGCAGCGACTCGCGCGGTGTGGATGGAGACCTGCGCGACACGTTGCAGTTCAGCAAGATTCGCGCTGACAATTAATTTCACCGCACAGGCGCAGAGCGCGCAGAGAAAGCAGAATTAAATCTCTGTGTCCTCGGCGTCTGTGCGGTCAACTTTTTAGTGAGTCATATCATGCAACGCACACTCGTGCGAGAGATTCGATCACACATCGGCGCCGGGATCAAAGTGCAAGGCTTCGTGCGCACCGTACGCGATCAGAAGACGATACAGTTCGTGATCGTCTATGACCACACGGGCGCGGTACAGTGTACGCTCGCGCGCAACGAGGTGAATGCACCGCTGAATGATTTGATCTCGACCATCAGCGACGAGTCAGCAGTGGAAGTGTTCGGCGTAGCGGTCGAGAATGTGAAAGTCGGATTGGGCGGCGTCGAGATTCAGATCGGCGAATTGCGCATCGTCTCGCTCGCCGAACCGAAGCTGCCGATTGACTTGACGGGCAAAACCGAAACGTCGCCGGAGAAGCGGCTCGACTGGCGCTACCTCGACTTGCGTCGTCCAGAGAATCAACTCATCTTCCGCGTGCAGACCACTGCTGAAGCGGCGATGCGCGAGTTCTGGACACGCAACCACTTCGTCGAAATTCACTCGCCGAAGTTGATGGGCAGCCCGAGCGAGTCGGGCGCGGAACTGTTCGAGGTCGAATACTTCGGACAGAAAGCATATCTTGCGCAGTCGCCGCAATTTTACAAACAGATGGCAATGGCGGCTGGCTTTGATCGCGTGTTTGAGATCGCGCCGGTCTTCCGCGCCAACCCGTCGTTTACCTCGCGCCACGATACCGAGTTCACGAGCGTGGACATGGAGATGTCGTGGGTCGAATCCCACTACGACGTGATGGCATTCGAGGAGCGCTGGCTGCAATTCACCTTGCAAGCCGTCGCCGACAAACACGCAAAGGAGATCGCGGACACGTTTGGTGCAGAGGTACGCGTGCCGAGCGTGCCGTTCCCGAAAGTGACGATGGAGGAAGCGCACGCCATCTTGCGCGCGCAGGGCATCACGCCGCCGCCCGAAGGCGACCTCGACCCGCAGGGCGAGCGCGCGGTGAACGAGCACACGCGCCAGCAGTATGACCACGAGTTCGTGTTCGTCACCGATTATCCGTCGTCGCTGCGCGCGTTCTACTCGATGCGCTACGCGGACCACCCACGCAAATCCAAAACATTCGATTTGTTGTGGAAGGGCTTAGAGCATTGGTCACAAGTTAAGGTAACGGTCAAACTGTCAAGTTTGTGATTCGCGCCATGCTGATGTATCAGAGAAGCATGGCCCCATTAGATGCTGCACCTGAACAACCAAAGAAAACGAGTTCCGTCCGTCATACCCGT
>JBBPZQ010000121.1:0-7472 GCA_038198935.1 Anaerolineae bacterium | reverse complement strand
GTTCATGGTGCTGCTGGGGCCCAGCGGCTGCGGCAAGACGACGCTGCTGCGCTGCATCGCGGGCCTGGAGTATCCCGACCGCGGGCGCATCTTCATCGGCGGGCGCGACGTGACCGACGAGCCGCCGCGCAGCCGCCACATTGCGATGGTCTTCCAGAGTTACGCCGTGTTCCCACACCTCAACGTCTTCGAGAACATCGCCTTCGGCTTGCGCATGCAGAAACGGCCCAACGACGAAGTGAAGACTCGCGTCGAGCGCGCAGCAACATTGATGCAGATCGAGCCGTACCTCGAACGCTTTCCCGCACAACTGAGCGGCGGCCAGCGCCAGCGCGTCGCCGTCGCGCGCGGACTCGTCATGGAGCCCGAAGTGTTGTTGATGGACGAGCCGCTCTCGAACCTCGACGCGCTCTTGCGATTGAAAGCGCGCGCCGAATTGAAACGCTTATTGCAAGAAGTCAAGACGACGACCGTGTACGTCACGCACGATCAGGTCGAGGCGATGAGCATGGGCGACCGCATCGCCGTCATGCAGCAAGGTGAGATCGTGCAGTCCGATGTGCCGAGCAAGGTGTATGACACGCCCAGCAATACATTCATCGGCGGCTTCATCGGCACGCCGCCGATGAATTTTGTGAAGGGCAAGGTGCAGGGCGCGAATCCCGTCTCGCGCTCTAATCGAGTCGGCAACGACGGGACGAACGGCGGCGCGAGCGCGATTTCGATTGGCGGCCAGACGCTGCGCGCGCGTGTGCCAGTGGCCGCAGCAACGGGACTCGATCTGCTGCTCGGCATCCGCGCCGAAAATATTCAAGCCAGCGCGCAGCAAACTCCCGATACCATCCCCGCGCGCGTGCTCGTCGTCGAGCCGCTCGGCTCACATTTATTGCTCACGGTGGATATTGGCGGCGAGACACTCAAGGTCAACACCCGCGCCGATTTTCCCGTCACTCCCGATCAGACCATCTATCTGCACATGGAGTCCGATAAGATTCGCTGGTTCGACGCGCAGAGTGGCACGCCGATTGCCGACAATGCCTGACCCTACTCGCACGGGCTTCATTGTCGCGCTCGCTTGTCCGCGCGCGGTGAGCATCGTCGAATTCGCTGAGCTTGCCCTCACCGCGAATCAAGTCCGCATCCGCACGCTCTACTCCGGCATCTCCGCTGGCACCGAACTGGGCCAGTATCGCGGCGTGAGTCCACACCTCAACAAGCGCTGGGATGACGAGCGTCGTATGTTCGTCAGCGGCGGCGTATCAAAATCATATCCGCTCACGGACTGGGGCTACGAAGAAGTTGGTGAAGTCGTCGAACTTGGCGCGGCGGTTACAAAAGTGAATTGCGGCGATGTCGTGTGGGGCACGTGGGGACACAAAAGTTCCCACGTTGCCGACGAAGACTGGGCAGCCGCGCGTATCCTGCCGTCAGCACTCGATCCGATCTGCGGCATCTATTCGCACGTAGGCGCGATTGCCTTGAACGCGGTGCTCGACGCGGACATTCACGTCGGCGAATATGTCGCCGTGTTCGGGATGGGCGTGATGGGGCTGACGGTGATGCAGATCGCGCAGCTGAACGGCGGCATGGTGATGGCGGTGGACGGCATCACCAAACGGCTCGAACTCGCGCGCGTGCTCGGCGCGGAGGCGGCGATCAACTTCACCGAGCAAGACCCGGCCGAAGTGATCAAAGACATGACCGACCAGCGCGGTGCGGATGTTTCGATTGAGATCAGCGGGTCATATGCGGCGCTGCATTCTGCGATTCGCGCGACGGCGTACAACGCGCGGGTCGTCTCCGCGGGTTTTCATACGGGCGAGGGGCGCGGGCTGATGCTCGGCGAAGAGTTCCATCACAACCGTATTCAAGTGATCAGTTCGCAAATTTCGGGCCAGGCCCCACACCTCGCACACCGCTGGAATCGGCTGCGTCTGAATCGCACCGTGATGCAGTTGCAGGCGCAGGGACGCATTGACCTCCAGCGACTCGTGACGCACACCTACGCCGCGCGCGACGCCGCGCAAGCCTATCAACTGCTGGACGAAAACCCAAGCGACGCGGTGCAGGTCGTGTTGAAATTCTAAAAAGTAAACCGCGAAGACGCGAAGAACGCAAAGAGAAAATTTGAATTGGCTTCGCGTACTTCGCGCCTTCGCGGTTCAGATGTCTTGATGAAACTCGCTGTGCAGGAAAACCTGATCCCCGCCGACAGCCTCATCGCCAAATGGCGGCTCGTTTCGTCGCTCGGCTACGACGGCATCGAGCTGCGCGGCGCGGGTGACGACACGTTCCGCGCGCGTCTGCCCGAACTACGCGCGGCGCGGCGCGCGGGTGTGGTGATGCCAACGGTGTGCCTGATTAGCGATCACTTCATCGGCGACTTTGACGCGACAAAGCGGCGCGATGCGCTTGAGAACATGAAAACATTGCTGTCGGCGATTGCCGAACTCGGCGGTTACGGCGCGATCACACCCGCGTCCTACGGGATGCACTCCAATTCGCTGCCGCCACGCTACCGCGAAGCGCCGCGCAGTCCCGCAGAGGATCGCAAGATTCTCGTTGAGGGCTTGAGCGAATTGGGCGAGCACGCCGAGCGCGAACGCGTATGTGTCTTGCTCGAACCATTGAACCGCTACGGCGATCACATGCTCAATCGCATCGAGCAAGCTGCCAAATTGTGCAAAGCCGTTGGTATGACGTCGGTGCGAGTGGTCGGTGACTTGTATCACATGAACATCGAAGAGCGCAACTTCGCGGCGGCGATTCGCCGTGGCGGTGATTACATCCGTCACATGCACATTGCCGACAGCAATCGCTTGCCGCCCGGCCAGGGCCACATTGACTTCGCGCCCGCGCTCGCGGCGTTGAACGCGATGGGCTTCGACGGCTATCTCACACTCGAGTGCAACGTCGAAGGTGATGCGCAAGTTGCGCTCGCCGAAGCGGCGCGTTATATTCAGTCTCAACTTACGACTAAGGACGAACCGTGAAACTGTTTCCGCACACCAACCGCCGCTACCTCGACGCCGTCGCCGATCACATCGTCGTGTTCGATGGCTCGATGGGCGTGACGCTGCTCGCCAAGAATCTTACGGTTGAGGATTACGGTGGTCAGCCCTATCATGGCTGTGTAGATTACCTGTCCATCAGCCGCCCCGACGTGATCGAGTCGGTGCATGAAGCATTCCTCGCCGTCGGCGCAGAAGTGTTGGAGACCAACACATTCCGCGCCAACCGCATCACGATGAAAGAGTACGGCTTGCACGAGCGCGTGATCGAGATCAATCAAGCCGCCGCGCAGATTGCGCGCCGCGTGTGCGCCCGTTTCGCGCGCGAGACGGGCGTGCCGCGCTTCGTCGCGGGCTCGATTGGTCCCTCAGGCTTGCTGCCCTCGTCGGACGACAAGACGCTCGGCGACATCACGTTCGCGGAATTGCGCGAGGTGTTCCGCGAGCAAGCGACGGGCTTGATGCTCGGGGGCGCTGACTTGATCATCATCGAGACGCAGCAGGACATCCTCGAAACCAAAGCAGCCATTCACGGTGCGTGGCAAGCGTTTGAAGAGCTGGGCATCCGCATTCCGATTCAAGCGCAAGTCACGCTCGATACCTCGGGGCGCATGTTGCTCGGCACCGACATCGCCGCCGCGCTGACGACGCTCGAAGCGATTCCCGTCGTGGACGTGATCGGGCTGAACTGCTCGACGGGGCCCGACTACATGCGCGAGCCGATCCGCTATCTCACCACGCACGCGCGCAAACCGATCTCGTGCATCCCCAACGCGGGCTTGCCGCTCAACGTCGAAGGGCGCGAGGTCTATCCGATGCAGCCGACGCCCATCGCGGAAATCCTCGCGGAGTTCGCGCTGGAGCTGGGCGTCAGCATCGTCGGCGGCTGCTGCGGCACCACGCCCGAACACATTTACGAAGTCGTGAAGCGTGTCGGCGGCAAGAAGCCGCAGCGGAGAACCCCCACCCAACCCCCATCCCCAGCCCTTCCCCCGTCGGAAAAAGCACCGACAGGGGAAGGGAGTTTTCCCCCTCCTCTGTCCGCGCAGTTTGCGGACGGGGGAGGGTCGGGGTGGGGGTTCATCGAATATGCGCCGATGATTTCCTCCGCAATGCGCGCGATCCCGCTGGTGCAAGACCCGCCGCCGATGATCGTCGGCGAGCGCGTCAACTCGCAGGGCAGCCGCCGCGTGAAAAAACTTTTGCTCGAAGATAAATACGACGACATCCTTACCATCGCGCGCAATCAGGTTGATGGCGGCGCGCACGCGCTCGATGTGTGCGTGGCGCTGACCGAGCGCGCCGACGAAGGCGAGCAGATGCGGCGCGTGGTGAAGAAATTGCAGATGAGCGTCGAGACGCCGCTGTTCATTGACTCGACCGAAGCCGACGTGATCGAGACCGCGCTCGAAATGAATCCTGGGCGCGCAGTCATCAACTCGATCAATCTGGAGCGCGGACGCGAACGCTGTGATGCGGTGCTGCCGCTCGCGGTCGCGCACGGCTCGGCGGTGATCGCGCTCACCATTGACGAGCAGGGCATGGCAAAGACGGCGCAGCGCAAACTCGAAGTCGCGCAGCGCATCTACGACATCGCGGTGAACGAGTATGGGCTCAGCGCCGACTCACTCATCTACGACACGCTGACGTTCACGCTAGCGACGGGTGATGCGGAGATGGCGAGCAGCGCGGTCGAGACGATGGACGGCATTCGCCTGATCAAAAAAGAATTGCCCGGCGTGCTCGCGTCGCTCGGCGTGAGCAACGTCTCCTTCGGGCTCACGCCCGCCGCGCGCGCCTCGCTCAACAGCGTGTTTCTGCATCACTGCGTCGCGGTAGGGCTGGACATGGCGCTGGTGCATCCGCAGGACATCACGCCCTACGCCGAGATCGAGCCCGACGTGCGCCAACTGTGCGACGACCTGATCTACAATCGCGCGCCCGACGCGCTGACGAAGTTCATTCAGCATTTTGAAAACGTGAAGACGACCGAGAAGGAAGTCGCCGACCCGACGAAGGACATGAGCGCGGAGCAGAAGATTCACTGGATGATTCTGCATCGTAAGAAAGACGGCATCGAGCCGCTGGTTGACGAGTCTATCAAAGCACACGGTGATACCGCGAACGATGGCGCGATCTGGACGCTCAACCACGTCTTGCTGCCCGCAATGAAGGAAGTCGGCGACAAGTTCGGCGCGGGCGAGTTGATTCTGCCGTTCGTGTTGCAGTCGGCAGAGGTGATGAAGAAAGCCGTCGCGCACCTCGAAAAGTTTTTGGACCGCAAAGAAGGGCAGACGAAGGGCAAGGTTGTACTGGCGACGGTCTATGGTGACGTGCATGACATCGGCAAGAGTCTGGTCAACACGATTCTCAGCAACAACGGCTACACCGTCTTCGATCTCGGCAAACAAGTGCCGTCGAACGTCATCATTGACAAAGCAGTTGAGGTCAACGCGACTGCCATCGGCTTGAGCGCACTGCTCGTCTCCACGTCGAAGCAGATGCCGCTGATCGTCAACGAACTGGCGCGGCGCAACTTGCAATTTCCCGTGATGATCGGCGGCGCGGCGATCAACCGCAAGTTTGGGCGGCGCATTCTCTTCACCGAGTCGGGCGCGCCCTACGAGCCGGGCGTGTTCTATTGCAAGGATGCGTTCGAGGGACTCGACACGGTGGGCAAGTTGGCCGACCCCACCGAGCGCGGCGACTTCGTGGGGCGCATCATCGCGGAGGCGCAGGCGCAGCGGGATGGCAGAGAGACGAAGGACGAAGGACGGAGGACGGAGGTGAACCCAGTTCGGTCATCCGTCACTCGTCTTTCGTCCGCGCAAATTCCGCAGCCGCCGTTCTGGGGCGCGCGCGTGATTCAGGCGATGCCGCTCGAAATGGTGTTGAAGAACCTCGACCTCAATGAGTTATATCGCTTGCAGTGGGGCGCGAAGAACGCGCACGGCGCGGAGTGGGAAAAATTGAAGGCGGAGTTTGAGGCGCGCTTGGATCGCATGTCGCGCGAGATGATTCGCACGGGCTTGCTCAAGCCGCAAGCGGTGTATGGCTACTTCCCGTGCTACAGCGAGGGCGATACACTCATCGTTTACCAACCCACCAACCCACCACCCAACCACCCAACCAACGGGCAACACGCCCTGCGTGAGATCGCCCGCTTCCCGTTCCCGCGCCAACACGCATACGAGCAACTTAACATCGCGGACTACTTCGCGCCCGTCGGGTCGGGCATCGTGGACGTGGTCGCGTTTCAGGTCGTGACCGTCGGACACGCCGCCGACGAGCAATTCGAGGAGATGCAGGCGCGCGGCGAGTATAGCGAGGCGTTCTTCCTGCACGGCTTGAGCGTCGAGGCGGCGGAGGCAACAGCGGAGTACGTGCATCAGCACATCCGCCGCGAGTTGGGTATCGCGCCAGATCAGGGACGGCGCTACTCGTGGGGCTACCCCGCCTGCCCCGACCTGTCGCAGCACGAACTCGTCTTCCAGTTGTTGCCGCAGACGGCGGATCTCGGCATCACGCTCACGTCGGCGTATCAACTCGTGCCCGAACAATCCACCGCCGCAATCGTCGTGCATCATCCCGACGCGAAGTATTACAGCATGAAGCAGTCGCGCTTGGAGCAGTTGGAGGCGGAGATGGCGCGAATATAGCAGGCCACATTGCGTGTATAATGCGCACATGAAATTTGAGTGGGATGAAACGAAGCGTGAGTCAAATCTGCAAAAGCACGGATTGGATTTTGCAGATGCTGAAGTCGTTTTCCAAGGTGCAGTCTATACGTTCGAGGATGATCGCTTCGAGTACGGCGAGCAGCGATATACGACCATCAGCATATTGCAAACAATGATCGTAGTTATCAGTCACGCCGAAAGTGATGACACGACACGTGTTATTTCCATGCGAAGGGCAACCAAACATGAGCAACGACTCTACTTCCAAAATTTCACGGACTGATTGGGCGCGTCTAGACGCGATGCGCGACGAAGACATTGACCTCTCCGACATTCCAGAAATCACAGCAGAGCAGATGGCGCGCGCGACATTGCGCGTGGGCGGCAAGCCGATGCCCACAGGCAAGGTGCGCGTGAGCCTGTATCTGGACGCTGAAGTGATTGCCTATTACAAGGCACAAGCAAATGAGAACGACTACCAAGCACTAATCAACGAGACATTGAAGGCCTATATTCGGCATGAAGGACTTGAAGATGTTCTACGACGCGTGATTCGTGACGAACTACAGAACGCAGCGCACAGGTCGTAGGATGAAGTTGTGACAGCTGGAGAAATCGGAGGCGGAGTTGGCGCGCACAACGACGGTGTCAAGTAATTTGTGTAAATGGTCTTGAGTCAGTGCGTGCTGGTTAGGGTAACGAGACTCTGCCTTCGAACACAATGGCGAATTGCTGCAAGGCGCGGTGCCAGTCACGAATGGGCATCGTCCACTTCTGGCTG
>JBBPZQ010000120.1:0-13619 GCA_038198935.1 Anaerolineae bacterium | reverse complement strand
TGCGCCGCGCCAGCCGTTTGGATCGAACACGCTCAGCGTCAGCATGTTGCGGATGTGATTCACGAGCGGCGGCGAGAAGTTCAATTCGATGCGCAGTTGTGTTGTGCCAGTGGGCACTGCGAACGTGAAGGGGATGTGCTGCTTGCTTTCACTCGCACCGAGCGTGCGCTCACCGACAAGGAGAGAAGTCTGCATCTAGCTGCCTGACACTAGGGAAAAAGCGTCATCTGGTCAATAGGCATGACCGCCGCGACCTCAGCCTCGTTCGCAGCGGCCGCGACCGTGTCGAAAAAACACTGACCCTGAATCAATCTACCCCACTCGCTCCTGCATGTGCGCGAAAACAATTTAGATGCGTTTGCCCTAAATTCAGTCCACACATTCAAAGTTCAAACCCCTCGCGAGAATTTACCTCTGATCAATTGTGATGGGCTGTGCCTTTTTGCGCTCTCGTAGGTCTCTGTTTCAAACCCTCCCACCCTCTTGCGTGAATGGGTGACGTGCAAGCGCGGCGGCGAAAGCCGAACCGCAGTTGCGCGAACTGACGTTCGCGTGGGACGGCAAGCACAACAGCAGTAGCAATGCTAATGCACGCAATCCTGAATCGCGTCAATCCCCTTCGTGTAGTTAACCAGCGGGTGCTTAAGCAACGCGCTCACTCCCGCACCGCCAGCGCAAACAAACCATCGCCCGCATTCACACGCACCAGTCCGCGCATCGTGATCACCACGCCGTCGGCGCTCGCGCGCACGTCCTCCAGCGTGCGCCCGTTTGGGTCGCGCACTTCGCCGAGACGGTCGCCGGTGCGCACGTCGGCCAGCAACCGCGTGTGCGCGATGAACAGACCGCCCGCATTGGCGGCGATGATGTGATCGAGATCGCCGTTGCCGACCAGCCGATGCGTCGGCGGCTTCACGTCGGGCTGACCATCGAGCAGCTGCATCGCCTTCAGACTGTTCATGACGCCGCTGACGAACGTCTCGAAGTCTGCTTGGCGCACACGCCCGCCGCCGGGTGCTTCGGTGTACAGGCCGGGAATGTTGTGCTCGGCGGCGAAACTCATCGTGCGCCCCGGCGCGATAGCGGGATGCGCCCACACTACATCCGCGCCAAACTCCATCGCAATCTTGCGCGTGCGCCGCCCCAGATCGTTTTCGGGGCGATAGTAGCCGACGAGCGTCGGCAAGTTGTAGGCGATGCCGCCGCTGTGCAGGTCAATGATCAAATCGGCGTGGCGCATGATGCGCTCGCCCAGCCAATACGCGATGCGCTGCGTGAGGGTGCCATGTAGATCGCCGGGGAATACGCGCGCCATGTTGAGGCCATCAATGGGGCTGCTACGCGTCGCCGTGACGAACGCGGGCACGTTACACACAGGCACTGCGACGAACGTGCCGCGCATCGCGGATGGGTCGAGGCGCTGAAAGATTTCGGGGATCGCGACGATGCCCTCGTACTCGTCGCCGTGCACACCTGCCAGCACGACGACTTTCGGTCCCGCCTCGCGCCCCGCGGCGACCAGTGCGTGCAGCGAGAGCATGTTACCGTCGGGCATGGTCGTCACGTCGAGTGTGAGCCTGTGCTTCGTGTTGCGTGCGAGAGTGTGAATCGAAAAATCTTGGATGTTCATGAATCTCAGCATTGACCACGCGGACACGAAGAGCGCGAAGAAATTTCTTGCGTGCTTTGCGTCTAACTGCGTTTCAACCCACGCCCCGGTCGCGCGCCCGTCGGCTTGCCATCTTGCAAGACTGCCTCGCCGTTGACAAACACGTGTGCCACACCCACCGCCGTTTGTCTGCCGTCTGCGTAGGTCGCGCGCGCGGCGATGGTTTGTGGATCGAAGACGACCACGTCCGCCGCGTAACCCTCACGCAAAAGGCCGCGATCCTTCAGAGCGAAGCGCTGTGCGGGCGCGGAGGTCATGTGGCGAATCATCTCTTCGAGACTCAACGCTTTCTGCTCGCGCACGTACACGCCGAGGTAGCGCGCGAAGGTGCCGTAGCCGCGCGGGTGTGGCTTGCCGCCGACGTAGATGCCGTCGCTGCCCGCCATGTGCGCGGGATGCTGCATGATGCGGCGCACGTCGTCGTCCGTGCGCCAGTTGGAGAACGCGATGCAGCCGACGACCATGTTTTCGTTCGCGAGCAAATCGCACACAAAGTCGCCGATGGGTTGCTCCGCAAGTCGCGCCGCATCCGGCACGCTCATGCCCTCGAAGTGTTTGTGCTCGGGCAGGCTGACTGCGCTCAGGCGAATCTGATCCCACGCACGTTCGGGCGCGTCGAACCATTCGTGCAATCGCTCGCGCGTCTTGCGCTGCCACAGCCGCTCGACTGTTGCCTCGATCCCATCGCCCTGCACCCAGCGCGGCAGCGCGACCATCGCGAGGATCGTGCTGCCCGCGAGATAGGGATAGGTGTCGAACGTCACGTCCACGCCGCTCGCACATCCCTCGTCAATCAGTGGAAGCACTTGGTCGGCGAGTCCGTTGAAATGTGAGATGTGCACGGGCAGTCCCGCCTTGCGCCCAATCGTCAGCGTCTCCGCGACGGCGCTCGCCACCGTGTCGGGACGATACGAGCGCATGTGCGTCACGTACACACCGCCCGCCTCCGCCGCAGGCTTGCACAACTCAATCAACTCATGCGTCTGCGCGTAGGTGCATGGAATGTAATCGAGTCCCGTCGAAAAGCCCACCGCGCCGTCAGCCATGCCCTGTGCGATGAGCGCCTGCATCCGTTTGATTTCGTCCGCCGTCGGCGCGCGCTCTTCCAAGCCCATCACCTCGATGCGCACGGTGCCGTGCGGCACGAGGTAGGCGGCGTTTGCCGTAACCCTGCCGTCGAACTGCGCGAGATACTGCGCGACGGTGCGCCACTCGCCGAGGTTGGGCGGATTCTGGTTGACTGCGGCAAAGTATAGGCGGTAGAACGCCTGCGTCTGCGGCGAGGCGGGCGCATACGAGACGCCATCCTGCCCGATGATGTGCGTGGTCACGCCCTGATACAGTCCGCCGGGGAATTTAGGGTCGGCTAGCAGTGCGAGGTCGGCGTTCACGTGCGCGTCAATGAAGCCCGGACAGACTACCATCTCGTGCGCATCGATCACCTGTCGCGCCTGCGCCGCATTCAGCTGACCAACTGCCGCAATGCGCCCGTCGGTAATCGCCACGTCGCCGCGCTGCCACGGGTTGCCCGTGCCGTCCACGACGCGCGCGCGGCGGATGATGACATCAAACATCCAGCGTCCTTCCACAGCGTCATGCGTTGTGCGTGTTCCGTTTGGATCTCACTTCGACGCACCACGTACCACGCATCACGTTTCAGATTTCATTGACCACAGGCGTCAGCAGCACGCCTAACTTGTCAATCTCCCCGCGTATCACGTCGCCGGCTTTGAGGAATGTGTTTGTCGCGTGGCCGACACCCGACGGCGTGCCCGTCGCGATCACGTCGCCGGGTTCCAGCGTGATGAACTCGGAGAGAAACGAGACGATTTCGGGCACGTTGAAAATCATCTGTGACGTATTGCCGTTCTGCTTGAGGTCGTCGTTGACGTAGAGGCGCATGGCGAGGTTGTGCGGATCAGTTATCTCGTCGGTGGTGACGAGGTACGGGCCCATCGGACCAAACGTGTCGAGCCATTTGCCGAGCAGCCAATCGAAGAACCAATCGCCGTTGCGCTCGTCACGTCCCTGCGCGATGTTCAGCGTACGCGCCGAGATGTCGTTGAAGATCGAGTAGCCCGTCACATGCGCCATCGCATCGTTGACGGCGATGTAACGTCCCGCGCGTCCGATCACGATCAACAGCTCCAACTCCCAATCAATCGTCTGCGACGCGCGCGGCAGTACGACGGGCTGATGCGGACCCACGATGACGGTGGACGGCATGATGAACGGGCGCGGCGTGACGCGCGCCTTGTTCACCGCCGCCTGTCCTGCTTCTTGAATGTGCTCCTGAAAGTTGCCCGCGAGCGCGAGCACCTTCGGCGGGCGCGGAATCGGCGCAAGCAGTTGCACATCGTTCAGAGCGCTGCTTTGCCAACCCATCGCCGCTGCGCGAGCCAGCAACTTGCGCGCGCGCTCCATGCCCGTCTCCCCCAGCGCGAGAAACTCTAACATCGTGGACGGCAGCCATTCGCCGTTCGCCTGCGCGATGCCGGCCAAATCGTACACGCGCTCGCCCGCCACCGCGCCCAGTCGTGGCGGCGATGCGGGCGCAAGGTAGGTAACTAATTTCATGTGATGCGCTCCTTTCGCTTCGTGGACACTGCCACCAACTGCAAACCGTTCCTACGAGTGGTGAAGGGCAATTACAAAATCGTCAACCCAATTCGCTAATTGAACGGTACGGGCTAACCGACTGACCGACTAGCCGACCGCCAGACTAATCCCACTTAAACACCACTCCCAGCCAATCGTCGCCGCCACGCGCCATCATCTCGAAGGTGGCTTGTGCATCGGTGTGTGGAACGATGTGCGTGATGAGATGATCGAGCCGCAACTCGCCGGCGCTCAGCAGCCGCAGGCAAGCGCGGCGATTGCGCTCGCGCGTCCATTGCCAGTACGGGTGCGGCTCGTTCATCTGCGACTCGTAGATGCCGATGATGCTTAACTCGCGGCGCAGCAGCTCCTCTTGCAAGCGAATCTGGGCCACACCGGGCGCGCTGCCCGTCAGCACAATCGTGCCGCGCGCGGCGCACGCTTCGAGCAGGCTCTGCAGGATGTGCGCGGCTTGCGTGCAGTGGAAAATGGTGTCCGCACCGGCGCCGTGCGTGATGTCGCGGATGACTTGCGGCGCGTCCTCGCGCGATGCGTTAATGGTGTGTGTCGCACCGCTCTGCGTCGCCTTTACCAGCCGCGAGTCGAACAGGTCAACGGCGATGAGCGGATACGCGCCCGACAAGCGCGCGAGCTGCAGCGTCAGTTGCCCGACCATGCCCATGCCGAACACGGCGACCGACTCGTCAATCTGCAACGCGGCGCGGCGCACGCCATGTAGCGCCACATCGCCGAAAATGGCGAAGCCTGCAATATCATCCGAGACGTTGTCGGGAATCCCGATGATGTGTCCGCTCGGGGTGGATGGGTCAACGAGCCAATGGCTGCCGTGCGTGCCGCCCGTCAGCACGCGCTCACCGATGGCGAAGTCGGCGACGGACTCGCCGATTGCCGCGACGCGGCCGGCCGTCATGTAGCCAATCGCGAACTGCTCGCGGCCGTCGACGTGCGGCGTGAGTCCATAAGCAGCCGCGCCGTGCCGCACAAAGTTCAGCTCCGAGCCGGCGCTGACGTGACTGCGCGTGACGCGCACGAGGATTTGATCGCCGCTCGGCGTTGGCACCTCGAACGATTCGATTTCGATGTGGGGGCCGGGGGAGAAGATGAGGCGTTGAGCTTGCATGTCACACCGCCACTTTCACCACAACTTTTTTGACGGATGCGGGCGCGCCGAACGCGATGCCCGGCATGTGCGCGTCTTGCGGCGCGAGCAGCATGAACGTGCCCGCACGCATCTGGAAGAACTCGCCCTCGCCATGCAGCGGCAGGAAGTCTTTGCTCTCGTCGTACTCGCCCGCTTGTAAGTGTGCGAGGTTCGCGTAGCCCATCCACTCGACGCCCGCATGAACGTACTGCACGTCCATATATTTGCGATGTGCCTCCCAGAAACCTTTCTCGCGCGGCTTCGTGTCGTACTGCTGCACGAGCACGAACAGGTTGTCGCCGTCGAGCGCGTAGCGGCCCAGCGCGGCGGACGACCAATCAGTCTGCTGCAAGTGACGCAGCGCGGCGGCGATGCGGGCGGAGAGGTTGAAGTAGAACGAGGCGTTGGATAGTTGGTCAATAATCATTGGTCACCTTCGTGAAGATAGGTGCTGGAGTGGAGGCTTTAGCCAACTGCCGCGAATCGGCTAAAGCCTCCACTCCGGAAATCATACACCTGCCGAAGATTTTTATTCCGCCAGATACTTTTCAATCGTGTAATCGGGCGCGCGCCATCGGGCGAACAACACGGCTTCGCGCTGACGCACGACCATCGCCTGATCATAAACCTGATCGGCAACCGCAGGTAGGATGACCAGCGCGCCGTTCACATCGGCGTGGATGATGTCGCCCGGGCGCACGGTCATACCGTCAATCACGACGGGGCTGTTCACGTCGAGCCAACGCATCGCGCCGTGCATCGGCGAGAGACCCGCCGCCCAACATGGCAAGCCAATCTCGCGCACGCCGTCGAGGTCGCGGATGCTGCCGTTCGTGAGGAACGCCACCGCCCCTGCAAGCCGCATCATCGTGCCCATGCCGTCGCCAATCGTGACCGTATAGCGCGGGCGCAGCCCGACCGACTCCATCACGGCGAAGACGGGCAGGCCGCTCGCCGCCGAGTCGCGCATCAGGGTCACCCACTCTTTGAACAGGCTCGGCGACTGGTCAACGCCCGGCGTCGTCGTGTCCATGCGCGCGGTGACGGCGATGCCGACGCGCCGCCCCATCTCCGGCATCAGCGCGCGCACGTCGGGGCCGGTGTAGCCCGCCGACGGGTCGCGCACGCCGAGCAGCTCCAAGCCGTTGGCGACGGTCGGCGTGTCGAACTCTGTCAGCTTTTTGATCGCTTCAATATTCATCGGGTCTGGTTTCCCCTATTTTTCTTTGGCTTTTGGATTGAGGGCATCGGCCATGCCGTCGCCCAGGTAGTTGACCGCAAGCGCCGCGGCACCCAGCATGACGGCTGGCACGATCACGAGCCAGGGTCGCAGGCGCAGTTCGGACAGGTTGTCGTTGATCATCGCGCCCCACGACGCGTTGGGCGGCTGGATGCCAATGCCCAGATAACTAAGCGACGCTTCGAGAATCATCGCCGACGAAAAACCAAACGTGGCCGCGACGATAATCGGGCCGAGCGCGTTCGGCACGATGTGGCGCATCAGTGTGCGGAAGGTTGGCACGCCGACTGCATGCGCCGCCGTAACATACTCCTGGGTGCGCAGTGCAAGTATCTGTCCGCGAATCAGGCGCGCATAGCCCGGCCACGAAACTGCCGCTATGGCTGCGAGCGTAACGAAGTAACTGACCGAGTTGGAGCCTTGGAAAAATGTGTTGTGGGTCGCTTGATAAAACCCGTCGAAGGCAAGTTCGAAAGGCTTCTTGAACGCGGCGTTGACCAGAATCGCCAGCATGATGGACGGGATAGACAACGTCACGTCGATCAAGCGACCGACCATCCAATCGGTCGCGCCGGCCAGATATGCCGCCAGCCCGCCGAGCAGGATACCTAATGTTACCGAAATACTCGTCACAAAAATGCCGACGAGGATAGCCGTGCGCGCGCCCCACAGCACGCGGCTCAACAAATCGCGGCCGAGCGCATCCGTGCCCAGCAGGTGGACACTGCTCGGTAGTTCAAACGTATGCAACAGGCTTTGCGCCTGATACGGATACGGCGCGATCGCCGGCCCGAAGATGGCAAGGAGCACGAAGAACGTCGACATGATTAGGCCGATCAACGATAGCCGGTTGCGCAGCAAGCGCCGCACGGCGTCGCGCCACAGGCTGCGCTGGCGAATCGGCGCTTTAGACAGCGCGTTTTGCAGCGATTCAGCCGTAACGCTCTCTGGTTCAACCGCTGTGGAAATGGGAATATCGCTCACTCCAGCCTCACGCGCGGATCAATGAAGGGATAGAGAAAATCGGTGACCAGATTGGCCGCGATTACAATCAGAGCGCTGAAAATAGTCGTGCCCAGGATGACGGGAAGGTCGAGCACTTGAATCGAGGTCACCACCAGGTTGCCAAAACCCGGCAGCGTAAAGAGCCGTTCGAGAAAAACCGACCCATGAATCAGGCTGTTGACGATGAGTCCCAGTGAGGTGACCACCGGGATCATTGCATTACGCAGAATATGCCGCGTGACGATCATGCGCATATTCAGCCCTTTGGCGTGCGCCGTGCGGATGTAGTCCTGACCGAGCACCTCCAGCACGGAGACGCGCGTCTGTCGCACCACGTCGGCCATCGGGGCTGCTGCCAACAGGAGCACCGGCAGAATCACTTTGGTATTGAAGAGGCCGTCCCAGCCCAACGGCAGATCGAGCCAGCCGAGATACAAGACGAAAATAAGAATGAGGATGGGACCGAGCACGAAGATCGGAACGGTACGCAAGGACAAGATCGAGCCGACGATCAAATAGTCTGCCCACGAATTGTGACGCAGCGCGGCGAGTATGCCGAGCGGGATTCCGACGACGACGAGCAGCACCGTCGCGGCGAGCGCAATTTGGAGCGTGACCGGTAATCCGTTTTCGATCATCGTCAGGACGGGCAGTTTAGTTTGAATGGAAGTGCCCAGGTCGCCGTGCGCAATCTTGGTCACGTAGTCGAGCGCCTGCTCGGGGTACGAACGGTCGAGACCGAGGCTATGCCGGATTTGGACCAGTTGTTCCGGGGTCATAAAGGCGATCTGCTCGTTATAGATGAGCACGACCGGATCGCCCGGCGCGTAATAGCCGAGCGTAAAGGTAATGACCATCACGAGGATGAGCACCGGCACCGCGACCAGCAGGCGGTTGATGATGTATCGAATCATGAGGCTCCAATGGTAAGCAGGGAAACAAGTACACAGATACACAGGTAAACCCCTGTATACCTGTATACCTGTTTACCATTCTTACCGGTGTACCTGCTTACTTCTTCGCGTTCGTGATGTATGCCTGCGGGCTGTCAAACCAGCCGTACGGCACGAGGTACGGGCCGAAGAACACGTTCTTGACCCACGGCTGCACGAGACCGAAGTCACCGCTCGTTCGCCACAGTGGGAGCCACATGTAATCGTCCAGGAACGTCTTCTCCGCCGCCTGAATCGCTTTGCAGAGGTTTGGATCCTTGCGGTCCATCGGAAGGATGGCCGTCAACTGCTTGTCAAGCGCCTCGTTCTTATAGCCACCCATGAAGCGGGTGGCGTGAATTTGGGTCGACATTAACTGTGTGATCCACAAGCCATCATCCGGTGGGCGCGCAGCGAGGCTCTGGCGGTCGACGTTCAGGTTCTTCTCGTCCGGGCCGAAGCCGGACGGCTGGGTCTGGAATTCGATGTTGGTGATGCCCAGGTTCGTGCGCCACATTTCCATGATGATCTGGACCGCTTTCTGTTGCGACGCGCCCGTCGAGTTCGACGAGACGCGCATCTTCGGGAACTTGTCTACGCTGCCATACTTCGAGGCGGCGATTTCCTGCTTGGCTTGCGCCACGTCGAACTTGAAGTAAGTCGCCTCCACGTCCTTGTCGTAGCAACCCAGTTTCAACTCGGGATGCAGGAAGGCCAGCCACGGCTTCTGCAGGCCCTCGGTCGCCGCCGTCGCTAACGCCTTGAAGTCAATGGCGTGGACGAGCGCCTTGCGCACGTTCAAGTCGTCGTTGGGCGGCACATTCGCGTGAAACGCCGAGTAGACGCCACTCGGAAGCTTGGTCGCCAACTCCGTCGTGCCTTTCGCGCGTGCTTCCAGTGCGCGGGTGGCCGCCGCGCCTGCGAACGAGTAGGTAAAGTCGACCTGACCCTTTTCCATCAGCGTCTCAAACGCCGTTTGCTCCTCGGCCACGATCAAGTCAATTTCCTGGAGCAGGGGCTTGGCACCCCACCACTTCGGGTTCTGTTTCATGACGACTTGGCGACCGGTCGCGTCAATCGAGACCACCTGGAACGGGCCATTGACGACGGGATTCGGCTTGGTCAGGTACTGCGCGTCGGCCCTCAGCTTGTCCGCAGGCAGCACACCCACGGCATAATGCGCTAACTTAGTGTCAAAGAACGGGTCTCCAGGATCGATAGTCATTTCCAGAGTTGCATCGTCCTTGGCCACCAGTCCGGTGATTTCCTTCGCCTTGCCGCTACTAACGTCGGTATAGCCCTTCAAGCCGCCAATTTGGGTGGCAAGGTTCGTAACCAACTTTGGGTCGGCTGCTGACCATTCCCACGATGCCTTGATGTCGGCGGCGGTGAGTTTCTTGCCATCCGACCAAACGGCGCGTGGGTCAACCTTTAGCGTCCACACGGTCTTGTCGGCGTTTGCCGTGATCGCCGTCGCCAGCAGCGGCTTGAAATTGAAGTCCACGTCCGGGTACAGCGGTGTCATGAACTCGTTGGCAGAGACGGCTTGTCCGCCCCAACGCACGCTCCACGGGGCGAGCGATTCCTGTGAGCCGAAGCCGGCCCACGCGATCTTCAACACTTGCTTGTCCAGCGTGGCCGCATCGGCGGGCAAGCCGGGCGTGACCGCGCCGGTGGATGTGGTCGCGGCCGGCGCGGGTGCGGTGGTGTTGGCGGGCGCAGGTGCAGCTGTGTTGGCCGGCGCAGGCGTCGCGGGCGCGCCGCACGCGACGATTACAATAGCGATGAGCAGCATCAGTGCGTACAGAATTCTTTTAGACATCGTTTCTCCTCCTGAAAGAACGCACGGGGCGTTCTGTTATCTCAATTCGTTTTGCAATTCCGTTTGTGTTTCGCCAGGTCCACTATGTGATGCATCACCTCCTTCGCCAAGCTCGCGCTCACACATCCTCCACCGGCATCATCACTTTAACGCTGCCACGCTCATGCGACTGCAAGATGCCGAGCATGATGGACAACGAGCGCAGGGCTTCGCGCGGCGGCGATACACTCTCGCCGCCACGCGCGATCATTTCCGCCATCTCTTCGATTGTCGCCTGCAGTGCGCTACGTGTGGTATGATGGCGCGGCAAGTTGCGCCCCACCAAATCATACGCGCCTTCGCCTGCCGACGCCAGTGTGAATTGATGATCGGACGCACCGACGTGCAGGCGTCCTTTGTCGCCGATCAATTCAATCGTCAGATTGCCCACTGTGCCCTGCGAGCCTTGGTACAACGCGCGCACGCCATTCGTAAAATGAATGATGCCCAGCGCGCCGGGGTCGGTCTTGGGATCGCGCCCGCCATCGCCCGCGTAACGCGGCCCATAATTTTCAAAATCCGCGTCGAGCACGCCAATCACCCACGCAGGCTCGCTCTCCGCGAAGAAGCAGATCAAGTCCAGCGCGTGTGTGCCGTTACGAAACAGCATCGCACGCTCGCCGTTCAGCGTGCCGACAATGCGCTGCAATGTGCCGATGCGCCCCGCGCGCACCAGCGCCCGCGCTTCGTGGTATTCGTAAATATAGCGGCGTGTGTGTTCAATGGACATCTTGACGCCGTGCCGCTCGACCACATCAATCATGCGCTGTGCGTCGCGCAGGGTCGTCGCGATCGGTTTTTCGCAGATGATGCCCTTCACGACGGCTTCGCACGCCGCGACGACCATATCAGCGTGCAAATGATCGGGCGTGCAAATGGACAAAATGTCCAACTGCATTTCCGCGAGCATCGCGCGATAATCGTGGTAATACTTCAGCGCGGGCCAGCGCGCGCCCCAGCGTTCCTTGAAGCGCTCGAGCAGCGCGGGCACGACATCGCATACCGCGACGAGCTCCGTCGTCGGCGAGATGGCATATGCCGCCGCGTGCGTGGCCGGCATACGCGTACCCAGTACCGCATGGGGCGCAGGCTCGGCCGTTGCAGCGGTGATGACGTCGGATAAACCAATGATGGCAGCGCGAAGGAGTGTCATAGTTGTAGGTGTCAAGTGCCAAGTGTCAGGTGCCATGTATCTACTTGACACCTGACACTTTTTTATTCGAGCGCCTTCCTCATCGCCTCGCCATTTTTCTTGCACCACTCATACCAGACCACAATATCCGTGCCAATGCAGAAATGGCGCACGCCCATATCGAGATAATATTTTGCCTGATCGGGCGAATTGATCTCGCAGCGCGGCGGAATGCCGAGTCTCAGTGCGGTATCAAAGACGCGCTTCTCGACAGCTTTGATTTCGGGGCTTCCCCATTCGCCCGCCCGCCCGACGCTCACGCTGAAATCCGCAGGGCCCCATTGAACCATGTCAACGCCCGGCACTGCCAAAATATCTTCGAGTCGCTCGATCGCGCCCTTCTTCTCGATCATCAGCACCACCACGATGTCGCGCAGGTACTGCATATATTCGGGCGTGCCGCCGTAGCCCATGTACGCGCTGCGCCGCATTGCCACACCGTACAGGCCGCTGTCTTCGGGCGTTTCGGGGCGCGCGATGCGCACGCAGTGGCGCGCGTCGTCCACCGAGCGCACATCGGCGAACAGCACGCTGTGGAATCCCGCGCCGATGCCGCGCTGAGCGATGGAGATGCGGGGCTCTTGGTCAACCTTAATCATCGAGGAGAGTTCATACAGTTCGCAGGTGCGGCAGAAATTGTCGAGCGTGTACAAATCGGATGGCGCGTACTCCGCCGAGAATTCGATATAATCGAACATACCGCTGTGTCCGACCGCTTCAATCATGGACAACCACGTGCTGTGCAGGTGAGTGCCGAGTGTCGGCTTGTTGGCTTTCAAAAGTTCGCGCAGTTTGTTGGGGCGCATGGTGTCTCCGTGAGTGATGTGTCGAGCGTTCGCTCGTGTCATGTGTCAGGTGACACTTGGCACTTGACACGAGCGAACGCTCGACACGTGTTCTTAAATGTTCACCACTTGATTCATCATCGCCGACTCATACGCCGCCAGGATCGCCGCCGTCACTGCCTTACCGTCGCGCGGGCCGACCAGCGGCGCACGGTTCTCGTCAATTGCGGCAACGAAGTCGTCGAGGATGCCCTGTGTGCGCGCCGCGCCAGGGTCGAGCGCGACACGATCGCGCAGCGAATTTCCTCGCTCGCGGTGTACTTCGAGGCGCGGACGGTACTCATCCACAAACAGCGTGCCGTGCGAGCCGTGAATGCGAATGGTGAACTCGCCGACCGTCGGCATCTCGGAGGGTACGCGTCCCACCGTTACTGTGGCGATCACGCCACGCTCTAATGTGAACGCGACGCTCGCCAAATCTTCGACGCCCGCCTGATGGTGCGGCTCGAAGAAATAGCTGCCCGCCGCCGCGTACACACTGACGATTTCGAGTCCCGTCAGGTAGCGCAAATAGCCAACGGGATAGACGAGGAAGTTCATCATCTCGCCGCCACCGCTCAGCGCGCGGTCCACCACCAGCCGAAAATCTTCGACCGCGCCCGAACCCAAGCCGCCGCCCGACAGAAAATCAATGTGCAGCGCCCACGGCAAACCGAGCGCGCCGCTCATTATCATCTGGCGTGCGCGCTGGGTAGATGGGCTGAACAATCGGTGGATGTAGGTGGCCTTCACTCCCACCTGCTCCACCGCAGCGATGAAGGCGTCGGCATCGGCCAGCGTGGTCGCCATCGGTTTGTCCACCAGCACGTGCTTGCCTGCCAGCGCGGCTTGCGTCGCCAGCTTCGCGTGGCGCGTTGGCTCGCTGCAGACGCTCACCATTTGTACATCGTTGCGCGCGAGCGCTGTGCCAACATCTTCGATGAACGGCACGCCATATTTCGCAGCCATGTCCGCGTTCGTCTTGCGCATCCATTCGTACTACTCTGTTAGATTGAGGGAAAATCGGCTAGACTGGGGCGCATGGAAAAAGCCGTGCGCATCCCGCAAGTACCAACGGAGCCGATTGCCGAACTGGACGAGTTTCTGGAGCCATTTCGGGTTAAG
The DNA here is from genome assembly GCA_038198935.1 of Anaerolineae bacterium. GTDB lineage: Bacteria > Chloroflexota > Anaerolineae > JACRMK01 > JACRMK01 > JBBPZQ01. The sequence continues at coordinate 11 of JBBPZQ010000120.1, read as the reverse complement.
TTTTGCCGGCG